>JAIUNU010000001.1 GCA_020161365.1 Pseudomonadota bacterium
AGAACCCTGACGTGACAGGAGGCCCCCTCCCCGTCATCCTGCCCAGGCTCTCCGTCGCACTTCAGCTAGAACCCGCAGAAGCAGCGCGCACCCATGCCTGGCTTCGACGCCTATCTGACCGCCCTGGCGACGACTGCGGCCAACGCTTCGCCAATCTTCCTGGCGCCCTGGGCGTTGGGATGGATGCCGTCCCTCTGCATCAGCGTGGAATTGCCGCCTACGCCCGCCAGGATATTCGCGTACAGCGGCACGCCGAACTCCTTGGCCAGGCTCGGATAAATCGCATTGAACTCACGTGCGTAGCTGGCGCCGATCCTGGGCGGCGCCGCCACACCGACCAGCACGGTCCGAACCCCGCGCGCTTTCAGCTTCTGGAGAATGCCGCGCAGATTGGCCTTGGTCTGGGCCGGATCAACGCCTTGCAGCAAGTCATTGCCGCCGAGGGCCACGACACACAGCTGAGTATCCTTCGAGACGCTGAAGCCGACGCGCGCCAGGCCCCCGCCGCTCGTGTCGCCCGAGACCCCGGCGGGCTTGACGACCGCTGAAACACCCAGACGACCCAGCGCCGTTTGCAGCTGCGCGGGCATGGCGTCACGCGCGGACAAACCCAGCCCGGCGGTGATCGAATCGCCCAGAACCGTGATCACAACCGGCTTCGGGGCGGCCGCGATCTGGCTCAGCAGGCCGATCCCCAGCAAAAAACGTCGACGATTGGGAAAACGCTGTGCGGTCTGGCTCATGCCTTCCTATGTAGTTTAGCCGCCGGCCAAACAAGGACCGGCTCCACAGGAAAACCCATGTCCGACGACGCTAAGCCCGCCGCGCCCCTGGTCCTCGACGCCGTCGCCCTGACACTGCCCTCCTCCGCCGGCCCCGTGAACATCCTGCGCGGCGTCGACCTCGTCGTGAACCCGGGCGAGCGGGTCGCGATTATCGGTCCGTCGGGCTCGGGCAAGTCGTCGCTGATCGCCGTGGGCGCGGGGCTTGAAGAGCCGACGGCGGGGCAGGTTCGGCTGTTCGGCCAGGATCTGGCCAAGCTGAACGAGGATGGTCGCGCGCGCCTGCGACGCGGTCGCGCGGCTCTGGTCTTCCAGTCGTTCCACCTGCTGCCCAACATGACCGCCGAGGAGAACGTCGCGACGCCGCTCGAAATCGACGGTGCGCGGGACGCGATGACCACGGCGCGCGATTGGTTGGCCCGGGTCGGCCTGGCCGGCCGCCTCACCCACTATCCCCATCAACTTTCGGGGGGCGAGCAACAGCGCGTGGCCCTGGCTCGCGCCTTGGCTGCCCGCCCCGCGCTGCTCTTCGCGGATGAACCTACAGGCAATCTCGACGGCGCCACGGCGACGTCAGTGGCGGACCTGATGTTCAACCTGGTGTCCGAGGTTGGCGCGGCGATGGTCATGGTTACCCATGACCCGGTGCTGGCCACCCGCGCCGACCGGATCGTGCGGATGGCCGACGGACGGATCGTCTCGTGAGCGGTATGCCCCTCGCCTTCCGCCTCACCGCCCGCGAACTGCGCTCGGGCGTGCGCGGTTTTCGTATTTTCCTGGCCTGCCTTGCGCTGGGCGTCGCCGCCATCGCGGCCGCCGGCTCGACAGCGGAAGCCTTCCGCCAGGGGCTGGCCAGCCAGGCGCGCGAGATCCTGGGCGGTGACCTGGCGTTCTCGATCGAGAACCGCGATTTCACGCCCAAGGAGCGCCAGACCTTCGACAAGCTGGGCGTGACCACCTACGCCGCGACCGCGCGCGCCATGGCGCAGGCCCCCAGCGGCGAGCGGCGGCTGGTCAACCTGCGTGGGGTGGACGGACAGTTTCCGCTCGCCGGCGCCGTGACCCTGGAAGGCGCGCCGAACCTGCAAGCCGCCCTGGCCGATCGAAACGGTGTGCCGGGCGCGGCGGTCGAGCCGGCGCTTCTGGACCGTCTGAACCTCAAGATCGGCGACCGGTTCGAGGCCGGGCCCATGACGCTGGTCGTGGGCGCGCGATTGACCGGCGAGCCCGACGGCCTGTCACGCGGCTTCGCCATCGCGCCCCGTGTCCTGGTCCGCGGCGAGGTGCTGGAGCAATCCGGCCTTCTGGCCCCCGGCGGCCTGACGAGCAGGACGGTGCGTGTCGCGCTTTCGCCCGGTCAGGACCCTCGCGCCATCGGCAAGGCGGTTCAGGCCTCGCTTCCGGAGTCGCGGATGCGGGTGCGCGACCGGCTGGACGCCGCACCGGGCGCACGCCGCCTGATCGACCAGCTGGAGTACTTCCTGGGTTTCATCGGCTTGGCCTCGCTGGTCGCGGGCGGGCTGGGCGTAGCGGGGGCCGTCTCGGCCTATTTGTCGGCGCGAGAGCCCGCGATCGCCGTGCTGAAGGCCTTGGGCGCGCAGAGCGGCCTGATCCGCGATTTGCACCTGATCCAGATCGCGGTGCTGGCTCTGCTGGGGATCGCCATCGGCCTGGTCGTCGGCGGCGCCGCGCCGCTGATCCTGGGGCAGCTGGCGGGCTCCAGCCTGCCGGTGCCGGCGCTTTTCAGGTTCTATCCCCTGCCCCTGGCCAAGTCGGCGCTGTTCGGGCTGCTGGCTGCGGCGGCCTTCTCGTTGCTGCCCCTGGCGCGGGCGCGAACCACGCCGCCGTCGGCTTTGTTCCGGCGTGCGCCCAAGGGACGGCTGCCTCTGGGCGTTGAGACCGTCGGCGCGGGTCTGGCCGGCCTGGGTCTGGCCGCGCTGGCGGTCGCCACCGCCCCGACCCCGATGGCCGCCGCGATCATGATCGCCGGGGTGGCGGTGTCGTTCGGTCTGCTCGCCGCGCTGGGCCGGGCGGCCGCCTGGGCGGCGGGCAAGGCGCGCGGGCTCACCCGGGGCCCCGCCAAGCTTGGCCTCGCCAATCTCGCCGGTCCTCGCTCCGCCGCGCGCACGGCGAGCCCGGCGATCGGCCTCGGCGTCGCCCTGTTGGCGTGTGTCGTGCTGATTCAATCAGCGCTTCTGGCCCAGGTCAGCGACGTGGCCCCGCGCACCGCGCCGGCCATGGTGTTCACTGAGATTCCAGCCGACCAGGCCGCAACCTTCGACGCCACGGTGGCCTCGGTCATGGGCCCGCTGAATGAAGACACCTATCTGCGCATGCCGTTCGTCACGGGGCGCATCATCGCGGTGAAGGGCAAGCCGATCGATCCGAAGACGGTCAAGCCTTCGGCGCGATGGGCGTTCGATAACGACATCAGCCTTTCGACCTTGGCGAATGAACCGAAGAACGCCGGCGTGGTCGCCGGGCGCTGGTGGGCGACCAATGATGCGGGTCCGCCCAAGCTGGCGATGAGCGCCGAGATCGCCGAGGCCGCAGGCCTCAAGCTGGGCGACACCGTGACGCTGCAGGTCCTAGGTCAGGAGATCGAGGCGCGGATCACGGTGCTGCGCAAGGTGGAGTTCGGGGGTTTTGGTCCCAACTTCAACCTGATCCTCAACCCCGCGACACTGGAGGGCGCCGAGCTTCGCAGCGTGGCCATCGCGCGCCTCGACAAGAGCCAGGAAGCCGCCCTCACCCGCAAGCTCGGTCAGACCCTTCCCACGGTCAACGTCATCAGCGTCCGCGAGCAACTGGAGTCAGCGGCCGCCCTCTTCGACCGCTTGGCCCTGGCGGTTCGCGGCGCCGCGGCGGTCGCAGGTCTGGCGGGACTCCTGGTTTTGGCCGGCGCTATCGCCGCTGGCGCACGGGCGCGGGCGCGCGAAGCGGCTACCCTGAAGGTGCTGGGCGCCACCCGGGGCCAGATCCTGTTGGCCTATGTCATCGAGTACGGCGCGGTCGGTTTGATCGCTGGCGCAGCCGGCGTGCTGTTCGGCTTCGCCGCCGCCTGGCCTGTGGTGGTCAAGGTCTTTGAGGCGACGTGGAGCGTCGACTGGAGCGGCGTGCTGGCGCTGCTGGCGGGCGCGACGGGCCTGGCGACCTTGGGCGGCCTGATCGCCGCCAGCCTGGCGCTTGCGCAAAGGCCCGCGCCAGTTCTGCGGGGCGACTAGCGCCCCGCAGGAGCGGCTTCAATCACTTTGCCGGGACGACCTTCGCCACGAAGGAGTCCGCGCGATCGGTCTGCACCACCGGCTTCATCGTGCCGTCGGGATTGTAGCTCAGCGGCTCCACCGTGACCGCGCGTCGGCCGATCGCGCCGTTCAGGTCGCCGATCGTCAGAGTCGCGTTGTGCAGGAAGATGTACCAGGCGCCCTTGAACTGCACGATGCCGGGGTGGATCGTGAAGCTGTACTTGCCTGAGCCCGTCAACAGCCCGCGATAGGTCCAAGGCCCGGTAATGGCCGGCGCGGTGGCGTAGGAAACGTGCTCGTCGCGCTGCGTGGCGCGATCCAGCGAGGCGTAGGTCAGGTAATACAGCCCGTCGCGCTTGTGCAGCCAGGGCCCTTCCTCGAAATGCGGCGGGGTGATCTCGGTGATCGGGCCGTCGATCTCGATCATGTTGGGCTTGAGCTTGGCGATGTAGCACTGGCGATTGCCCCAGGCGATCCACGTCGTGCCGTCGTCGTCCGTCCAGACGGTCGGATCGATGTCCTCCCAGCTATGCGTGCCCTTGGGCGTCATGTCGTTGGTGATCAGCGCCGAGCCGCGCGCGTCCACGAACGGCCCGGTCGGGCGGTCGGACACCGCCACGGCGATCGCCTTGCCGGGCCGCGTCTTGTCGTGCTCGACGGCGGCGTAGAAATAGAACTTGCCGTTCTTCTGGATCGCTTGCGACGCCCAGGCGTCCTTCTCCGCCCACTTGAAGTCGGCGACCTTCATGATCGGCGGGTGCGACGTCCACGTCTTCATGTCGGTGGTCGAATAGACCAGCCATTCGCGCATGTTGAACATCTCGTCGCGCTGGGCCTCATCTCTACCGACGTAGAGATACAGGCGTTCGCCGACGACAAGCGGCGCGGGATCCGCCGTGAACTTGTCTCGGAAGATCGGATTGGCGCTCAGAGGCAGCCGGCCGCCCTCCTCTGCCGCGAGGCTTGGCCCGCTCAGGCCTGCGATCAAGGCCAACGCGGCCGCGGCGAGCTTCAGTTTCATGATGCGCCTCCCAAACGCCGCACGACATTTACTCGGACAAATTCAACCGTCAACGCCGCGAAATGGCGGAGTCGACCATTCAATGTGAGCGGTACCCCTGGCGCGCCGCGGATTCTTTTGTCAGACATGATGAAACAGAGATCACACGCCAGTTCAAAGCAAACGGTGGCAAACCGGGCTTGGCGCGCGGTCGGCATGCGAAAGGGAGAGACGCATGAACAGCAAGATGCAGCGCTCGCGCGGGCTGCGGGGATCAATGGGCGTAGCTCTGGCCGCTTTTGCGCTGAGCGTTGCCACGGCGGGGCCTGCGGCGGCTCAGAACGACAAGATGACCCCGATTTCAACGCCGGCGCAGCCGAATGCGATCGCGCTCGGTACGGGCCCCCTCCCCGGCGCGACGGCGCCGGAGTCCTGGCACAGCCAGTATGGCAGCGTCTTCGCCCGGAACGTCACGGAAGCGACGTTGACGCCATTCCTGCCCGATCCCGCGAAAGCCACGGGCGCGGCGGTGATCATTGCGCCGGGGGGCGGCTTCCGAACCCTCTCGATGGAGAACGAGGGCTGGGACGCCGCCCGCGCGCTCGCTGACAAGGGTGTCGCAGCCTTCGTCCTGAAGTACCGTCTCAACCAGACGCCGCCGGACATGGCGGGCTTCGAGCGGTCGATGCAGGAGATGTTCTCGGGAACGGCGCAACGGCCCCGGCCTGACCCGCAGGCGGCGATGGCCGGCCTGGCCCCGCAACTGGCTGACTCTCGCGCCGCCTTCGCGCTGGTGCGCAAGCGCGCGGCTGAGTGGCGGGTGGATCCGGACCGGATCGGCATGCTGGGCTTCTCGGCCGGCGCCATGCTGACCCTGGCGACGACCCTGAGCGGCAGCGACGCCAAGCCGGCCTTCATCGGACTGATCTATGGCCCGCTGTCGCCGGTCACCACCCCGGCCGACGCGCCGCCGATGTTCGTGGCGCTGGCCGCCGATGATCCTTTCTTCGCCAACAGTGGCTTTGGCCTGATCGACAGTTGGCGCGCGGCCAAGCGTCCGGCCGAGTTCCACCTGTACGAACAGGGCGGTCACGGCTTTGGCATGTATCCGAAGACCACTACCAGCACCGGCTGGTTCGACGCCTATGTGCGCTGGATCGGCATGCACGGCATGCTGAAGCCCAAGGGCTGAACCAAAAGCGCGGCCGGCGCCTTAGGACGCCGGCCGTTGGCTACCAGACGAAGGTGCCGACGGATCTTGCGGGCAGAGACGCCTTGAACCGGGTTTTGGCCGACGCGATGGCGAAGTCCGCCGGGCCGGTCGACACGTTCAACACAATCAAGACGCGTTGGCCGTCCGGGTTCTGGAACGCAACGGTCCGCAGGCCCTCGACCTTGGCTGGCGAGCCGATCCGCACCGCGCCGGGCTTCACGAACCGGCTGGCGTGGCCGAAGGCGTAGTACTCCTGCGTGCGGGTCACCGCGCCCGTCTGGCTGTCGATCGAAACTACCCCGCGACAGTCGCCGCAGCCGCCGGCGTGCGGTCCGAATTTTTCGTCCAGCGCCAGGTTCCACATCAGCACGCCGCGCGCGCCGCCGCGCGTCGAGCCGATGATCAGCTGCTCGACCATCCACGAGAAGCTGTCGTCGAACTTGGGCGCCCACTCCCCGCCCGAACACTCGGTGAAGAACACCTCCTTGTCCGGATAGGCCCCGCGCACCTTGTCCTGCGCCGAGACGTCGCCCGCGTAGCAGTGCCAGGCCACGCCGGTCAGGAACGCCCGGGCCTTCGCGTCGGCGAGCACCGTCAGCGGCTGCTGCGGCTGGTCCCAGTTGTGGTCCCAGTCCAGAACGCGGGTCTTGATCTTCTCGCGTTGGAAAACCGGGGCCAGATGCTCGCCAAAGAACCGCGCGCGGTCCTGCGGCGGCCACCGCATGCCCGGATAGTTGTCGGGCTCGAAATCCGGTTCGTTCTGGATGCTGAGATAGTCGGTCGGCACGCCGACCTCGGCGGCCTCTCGGATATAGCGGGCGAAGAAGCGGGCGTAGACCGGATAGGCCTCCGGCTTGAGCTGGCCTTTGACCAGCGAGCCCGTGGTCTTCATCCAGGCCGGCGCGCTCCAGGGCGAGGCCATCACCTTCAGGTCGGGATTGATCGTCAAGGCCGCCCGGACGGTGGGGAATACATACTGCTGGGGCCGCGCCAGCGAGAAGTGCTTCAGGTCCGGATCCGGCGCGCCGCCTGGCGTGTCGTTGAGGCTGTAATGGTCCAGCGAGAAGTCGGACGCGCCGATCGTCACGCGGGTGAAGCTGAAGCCCAGACCACCCTGCCCGCGTCCGAACAGTTCACGCAAAAGCGAGTCGCGGTCTGCGGGATTGAGCTTGTTCTGGATCAGCCAGGCCGAGGAATCGGTGACGGCCGCGCCGAAGCCGACCATCGACTGGTGGCGCTCGTTCGTGTCGACCGTGATCACTGGCAATCCGGCCACCGCACCGGCGCGCGAGGCCGATACGGGCGCCTGCGCGTTCAGCAACTGGCTCTTGTCGCCGGTCGTGACCCAGGCGCGGAGCTTGGGCGCCGCCAGGGTCGGCGAGGTCGCAGCCATGGCCACGACTGTCAGGGACAAAAGGCGCAGACGCATCAGGGCTTCCTCGACCAGGCCTTCAGCGTGGCGCTACCGGTCAGGACCGGCTCGCCCGCATTGCGGCCCACATACAGGGGATAGGTTCCCGGCGCGATGGTCCAGCCCGGCTTGACGGTGTCGTAGTCGGCCAGGATGCGCGGCTCGACGCTGAGGATGACGCGCTTGGTCTCGCCCGGCGCCAGATCCACCTTCTGGTAGCCGGCCAGCCGCAGCATGGCCTTGCGCTGGCCCGAGGTGACATAGAGCTGCGGCGTGTCAGCGCCGGCGACCTTGCCGGTGTTGGTGACGTCGAAGCTGACCTTCAGGCCGTCGCCGTCCTCCACCTTGAGGTTCTTGTAGCCAAAGCTCGTGTAGGAAAGGCCGTAGCCGAACGGATAGAGCGGCTGGCGCTTTTCCTGGGCGTACCAACGGTAGCCGACCGCCGCGCCTTCGACGTAGCGCACCGGGAAGCCCTTGATCGGGCCCGCCTTCTGGCCGGCGCGGCGGGCGTCATCGATGGCCGCCTGCTCTGCGAAGCCCGGAGCGCTGGCGCGCGGCGCCTGACCCTCCGTCTTCGGGAAGGTCATGGCCAGACGGCCAGACGGATTGACCTCGCCAAACAGCAGGCGGGCGATCGCCTGGCCGCCGCGCTGGCCCGGGTACCAGGCCTGCAGCACCGCGCCGACCTTATCCAGCCAGGGCATCAGCACCGGACCGCCGGTTTCGAGCACGACGACCGCGTTCTTGTTCGCCGCTGCGACCGCGTCGATCAGGGCGTCCTGGTTGTCGGGCAGCGCGATCGACGGCGCGTCCTGGGCCTCGGTTTGCCAGTGCCAGGCAAAGACGATGGCGACGTCGGCGTCCTTGGCGGCGGCCGCGGCGGCGACGAGGTCCTTGCCGTCGACATAGGTGACTTCGGCGCCGGGGTTAGCGGCCTTTATCGCCTGGAGCGGCGAAGAAGCGTGCCAGGTTACGCGCACGAACGAGGCCGCCTCGCCGCCGTTCAGCGGGATCTCGACCGGCGCGCCCCCTACCGAGCGGACCTGCGAGGAGCCGCCGCCCGAGAGTACGCCGACATCGGCATGGGCGCCGATCAGCACGATCTTCTTGGCGGTCTTGGCCAGAGGCAGCAGCCCGCGATCGTTCTTCAGCAGCACCGAGCCGCGCTCGGCGACGGTCTGGGCGACCTTGGCGTGGGCGTCATAGTCGATCGGCTGGGCGCTCGTCGGGGTCGGGTTGTCCATCAGGCCTGAGCTGATCACCCCGTGCAGGATCCGCCGGACCATGTCGTCCAGGCGCGCCGGGCTGACCTCGCCCTTGGCCACGGCGGCCTTCAGGTCGTCGCCGAAGAAGATCTGGGTGTCGAGTTCCTGACCCGACTGTTGGTCCAGTCCCGCCAGCGCGGCCTTGACCGTGCTGTGCACCGCGCCCCAGTCCGACATCACCCAACCCGGATAATTCCAGTCGCGCTTCAGCACCTTGTTGAGCAGGAAGTCGTTCTGGCACGCCCAGTCGCCATTGACCTTGTTGTAGGCGCACATGACCGAGGCGGGGTTGCTCTTCTCGATGGCGATCTGGAAGGCCAGGAGGTCGCTTTCTCGCAGGTCGGCCTCGTCGATCTGGGCGTCCATCACGTGACGTCCCGTCTCCTGGGCGTTGAGCGCGAAGTGCTTGATCGTCGAGACAATCTTGTTGGACTGCACGCCGTTGATCTGCTCGGCGACCATCTCGCCGGCCAGTAGCGGATCCTCGCCCAGATACTCGAAGTTACGGCCCGCCCAAGGGTCGCGGGTCAGGTTGACGCCGCCGGCCAGCAACACATTGAAGGTCTTGGCGCGCGCCTCGGCGCCGATCATCGCGCCGCCGTCATAGGCCAGCTTCGGCTCGAAGGTCGAAGCCAGGGCGAGGCCGGACGGCAGGGCCGTGGCCACGTCGCCCTTACGCTGCTCCACCTGGTTGGCGACGCCCAGGCTGGCGTCGCTTTCACGCAGGGTCGGGATCTTCAGGCGCGGCACGCCCGGCACATAGCCCGCCGACGGGATCATGTCGGCCGGGGCCGGCTTGGTGTTGGGCGGAAACAGGCCGTGCAGGTAGGTGATCTTCTCGTCGAGCGTCATCTGCTTGACGAGGGCGTCGGCGCGCACCCACGTCGGATCGTACGTCCGGGCGGCCAGGGGCGCGCTGTCCTGCGTCGGCATGACCTGCGCGCTCGCGCCCGACAGCGGCAGAAGCGCGAGCAACGCCACGGCGGCGGTGGTCCGGCTCAGGATCCGCAACGCGGATGAAGGCTGGGCGGCGGTCGTCATGGCGATACTCCGGATAAGCGTGGCTATGAGGTGGGAACGGGCGCGAGCGGCGGCGCCTGGCAGGCGTGCGCGACGAACTCGGCGTGGGAGGGCATGACGTTCAGGCACTTGCCGATGACGGTTTCGATGTTCCCGAGGAAGCGGGCGATTTCGTCGTCGGACTGGACGTGGACCAGAGGGTCATAGGCGCGGGGAATGACGCCCTGACCGAGGAACACCTGGATCCAGCTCTCCTCCGTGAAGAGCTCGTCGTCCTCGCGGAACACGCGACCATTGGCGCGGAAGAGATCCATCTTCCGCTGCAGCGTGGCGGGAATCTCCATGTCGCGGCAGTAGCGCCAGAACGGGCTGTCGTCGCGTTCGGTGGCCTTGTAGTGCAGGATGATGAAGTCGCGGATCCGCTCGTATTCGAAATCGGTCTGGCGATTGAACTCATCGATCGTCGCCTGATCGAAGCCGGCGTCCGGTAGCAGCCGCACCATGCGGATCACGGCCGACTGGATCAGGTGCAGGCTGGTCGACTCCAAAGGCTCCAGAAAGCCGCTGGCCAGGCCGATCGCGACGCAGTTCTTGTTCCAGATCTTCTTGCGCTTGCCGGTCTTGAAGCGGATGCGCAGCGGGTCGGCGCGCTGGGCGCCGTCGAGGTTCGACAGCAGGACGCGCTCGGCCTCGTCATCGTCGATATACTGGCTGGAATAGACGTGCCCGTTGCCGGTGCGGTGCTGCAGCGGGATCCGCCACTGCCAACCAGCCGAGTGCGCGGTGGAGCGCGTGTAGGGCGTGAAGTGCGCCGAGCGGTCGCACGGCACAGCGACGGCGCGGTCGCAGGGCAGCCAGTGCGTCCAGTCCTCGTAACCGGTCTTGAGCGCCTGCTCGATGATCAGGCCCCGGAAGCCTGAGCAATCGACGAACAGATCGGCGGCGATCACCTCGCCGTCGTCCATCGTCACTGACTGCACGAAGCCGTCCTCGGCCCGCAGCGACACGTCGACGATCTTGCCCTCGCGCCGCTTGACGCCCCGCGCCTGAGCGTAGGTCGACAGGTGCTTGGCGTAGAGGCCCGCATCGAAATGGAAGGCGTGGGCGATGTGGCCGATCGGCGACTCCGCCATGTCGGCCCGGGCGCGCATGAACTTGTTGCTCAACGCCATCGCATTGTTGATCGACAGGTTGTCGAAATCGCCCGCGCGACCCAGCTCGCGCATCCGCAGCCAGTACTGGTGGCAGCGCAGCCAGCCCAGGTCCTGACCGATGACACCAAAGCCGTGCAGATAGCTTTCGCCCTGGCGCCACCAGTTCTTGAACTGGATGCCCAGCTTGAACGAGCCCTGCGTCTTGCGCAGGAAGTCGTCCTCATCGAGACCCAGCAGCTCGTTGAACTTCTTGATGGCGGGGATGGTGGCCTCCCCTACCCCGACCGTGCCGATCTCCTCGGACTCGACGAGCACGATCTCGTAGAGCCCGTGAAACAGGCGCGAGCACAGCGCGGCCGTCATCCATCCGGCGGAGCCGCCGCCGGCGATCAATATTGTCTTGAGCGGTTGCAACCACCCGCCTCCCGTTAGGTCGAAGGCTGGGGCCGTCTTTCGACGACCCCGCCCCGATTGGTTCTTGCTTGGCGAACAAGGCCGCTGGGGAGAGCCGCCCGTTCAGCCTCTTGCTTAGAACCGATAGTTCACGCCGAACAGGATCTGACGGCCGTACTTTTCGTAGGTTTCGGGCAGAGAGCCGCCGCCGCTGGTCTTCGTGCCGCCGCCGTCCAGGCCAAGGCGCGTGCGATACGGAGAGTTGGTCAGGTTGTTGACCTGCAGCAACAAGCCCAGGTTTTCCATCGGCCCATCCTGGAAGGTGTAGCCGATCTGGGCGTCGACCTGTTTGTCGGCCAGGATTTCCGTGAAGCCGCGCGTGGCGAACAACTGCACCACTTCACCCTTGAAGGCCGAACGGTAGCGCTGGCTGATCCGGGCCTGGAAGCCGCCCCGCTCGTAGTAGCCGGTCACGTTGTAGACGGTGCCCGACAGGCCCGGAATACGGACCTTTTGCTTGGGATCGGTGCTGGTGGTCGGGTTCAGGTTCGACTTGGTCAGCGACAGGCTGCCCTGCATGCCGAAGCCCTTCAGCAGGTCGGCGAACTGACCAAGATCGACCGCGCCGCTGAACTCCAGACCCTTGACCACGCCGCCGTTGCCGTTGGCCGGCAGGGTGATCTGGCCGATGGGGCTGATGGTGATGCCGGCGGGAATCGCGGTCGCCGTCGTCGGCAGCGGAATGCCGGTGAAGTCGAACTTCCCGGTCTGCGAATAGATGTAGGTGTCGAGCTTCTTGTAGAAGCCGGCCACCGACACATAGGTCGCGGGGCTGACGTACCACTCGTAGGCAAGGTCGGCCGCCTTGGCCATCCAAGGCTTCAGCTTGGGATTGCCGCCGCTGGCCGACCACGGATTGACGGTCGTACCGGGCGCGCAGGGCTGACCCGAGCACACCAGCGAGTTGAAGCCAGGCGTCACGTTGGCGCGCAGGTCATCCATGCGCGGGCGCGCCATGGTCTTGGACAGCGCGAAACGGATGCGATGACCGCCACCCAGGTCGTAGATCAGGTTCAGGCTGGGCAGGACGTCGGTGTAGTCGTCCTTCGAATTGATCTTGGTCGGGGTGATCGGCTTGCCCGGTTCGGTGCCGTTGATGACGACGCCGGACGAGGCCTGCTCCTGCTTGACCACCTGGACGCCGAGGTTGCCGCGCAGGTCGCCGGTCTGGAAGTTGGCGCGGGCGAAGAAGGTCGTGACCTTCTCGGTGATGTCCCAGGTCTTGTCGTAGTAGTTGGCGTCGAGGATCGGCGCCCAGTTGTAGTACTTGCGCCAGACGTCGCCGATCTTGACGCTCAGCACGCCGCCGAACCCGGCGAAGCCCAGTTGGGTGGGATCAACCAGGTCGCCCGCGTCGACATAGACCTGCTGGCGGCCGTTCTTCAGGAACAGGTCGTTGTCGGAGACGGTCTTGCCCTTGTCGCGCTTGGTGTAGTTCACGCCCGCGCTGACCTGGGTGATGAAGCCGTCCAGCTCGTGCTCAAGGCGCACGTCGATCGTCGTGACGTCTTCCTTCACGTGCGGGAAGCGGATCGCGCCGTCATGGCCCCAGCCGCCCCAAGGCGCGCGGTCGCCCAGCGTGACCTTGCTGGCGTCGGCGTAATTGAAGCCTTCGTCGTATTGCGAGAAGCCGTCGTCGGCGACCTGGAAGCCGATCTTGTCGAAGACCCGGCCGATGTCCGGCGTGGCCGGGGTCACGCCGCCGACGCCGCGACCATAGCCCGCATACGTCTCCATGATCTGCTCTTTCCGCTTGTTGGAAGAGTAGGACAGATCGGCGACCAGCTTGGTGCGCTCGGAGAGCTGGAACTCGTTGTTCAGACCGGCCGCGAACAGCTGGTCCATGCGGGTGTTGTAGTCGTTGCGCAGCTGCGGAACGGCGTTGTTGAGCACACCGCTGCGCGCGAACTGCGAACCGCCCAGCTCGTCAGTCTTCACATTGGTGAAGGTCGCGTTGTCGGCCCAGCCGTTTGAGAACCACTGCGCCCCGCGCGTGGTCTCCTTCTGGCGGAAGGTCGAATAGTAGAGATCCAGGGTGGAGTGGATCTGGTCGTTGGGCTGGTACTCGAAGATGCCGATGACGGCGTCGCGCTTGTTGAGGCGCGAGGTTGCGAAAAGCTCCTGGCCGTTCAGCATCAGCGCCTTGTCGGCGCTGTCGGGCGACACCGCGAAGTCGAAGGTCTCGTAGCCGTAGGCCTTGTAGTGTTTCACCTGAGAGGGCGAGTCCAGGTGCGCATAGCCCAGCGCGACGCCGAACGTGCCGTCGGCGAACTGGTTGATATAGCTGGCGCTGTAGCGGCCGCCCCAGTTGCTGACGTCGTCGTTGAGCTTCTTGCCGGCGGTCTTCTCACCGCGAATGTTGACGGCGACGGCGCGCTTGCCGAACTCGAGCGGGCGCACGGTGCGCAGGTCCGCGGTGCCCGACAGGCCCATGCCCGAGACCTGGGCGTCCGGCGTCTTGTAGATCACGACGCTGGACAGCAGTTCCGACGGGTATTGGTCGAACTCGACGGCGCGGTTGTCGCCGGAGCTGGCCTGCGGGCGGCCGTTGAGCAGCGTCGTCGTGAAGTCCGGGGCCAAGCCGCGGATCGAGATCACTTGGGCGCGACCGTTGACGCGCTGAGCGGCCAAGCCCGGCAGCCGCGCGATCGACTCGCCGATCGACACGTCCGGAAGCTTGCCGATGTCTTCGGCCGAGACAGCCTCGACGATCGAGGTCTCGTTCTTCTTGATGTTGATCGAGTTCTGGATACCGGCCTTGATGCCGGTGACCACGATGGCCTCGACGGTGTCGTCGTCAGCCTTGGGCGTCTGGGCGGTCGACTGCGCCCACGCCGCGCCGTGACCGGCGAGCGCCAGGGTCATCGCAGCCATCGAGGCCGTGGCGTAGAATCGGTTGTTTGACGGACGCGCGCCGCGTGTCGTGCGGTTTCGCATAGGCTCTCCCCTCTGAATTCGCCTTGCCGCGGCGAGATCTCGTTCTTGTTGTCACGTCATCGAACGCAAATCGCCCGATGGAAGCGCTTCCAATAGCGCTCAAGGCGACAAGGTTGTCAAGGTCGCCCGGCTTGTAAGGTTAGACGACGGAGGTCGTCTGGCGCGAGACGACGGCGTGCTCAAGCTCCTCGAAGACAGGCGTCGCCGACACATTTGCTCCGGTAAGCCGAGCGACCAGCAATTCCACAGCGCGCTGCCCCAAGACCTTGACCGGCTGGTGGACCGTAGTCAGGGGCGGCCACACGATCGCCGCAACCGGCGCATCGTCAAAGCCGGTAATCGACAGGTCCCGAGGGATGCTCAAGCCGCGCGCGTGGGCGGCGGAAAGCACGCCGGCCGCCATGTCGTCATTGGCGCAGACCAGCGCAGTCGGCTTGAGCGGATGATCAAGGAGTTGCGGCGCCAGCTGAACGCCGGCGCGAAACGTGAAGTCTCCGCGCCGGACCACACAATCGCCCTCCCCCAGCCCCTGCTCTGCCAGCGCGCGATGGAAGCCGCGAAGACGGCGATCCGCCGAAAGGTGGCCCTCAAGGCCGGCGATGAAGCCGAATCGACGGTGCCCCAGGCGGAGAAGCTCCCGCGTCACGTCATAGCCGCCCGCCTCGTCGTCGACTCCGACGGCGTCAGCCTTGCCACGCCCGGGGCCGCCGGGCGAGACGGTCACGACCTTGCAGCCCTGCGCCAGGGCGGCCTCGATCAAGGCCACGTCGTCGCTGTAGGGCGGCGACAGGATCAGCCCCTCGCAGCGCTGGGTCTGGATCAGGTCCAGCACCCGCTTCTCCCGGTCGGGCGTCTGCTGGGGAACATTCTGGACCAGCACCTGGTAGCCCAGCGCCAGGCAGGCCCGCAGCGCGCCCAACTCAAGCGCGGATTCGTAGTAGGAGTTCGGCTCGTTCTCGGGGTCGGAGGCAAAGACGAAGGCCAGGAGCCGGCTGGCGCCGCCAGCGAGGCTGCGGGCTTGCGGATTGACCTTGTAGTCAAGCGCTTCGACCGCCTGCATCACGCGCGCCCGAACCTCGTCGCGCACATTGGGCCCGCCATTCAGCACCCGTGAGACCGTGACGCGCGCCACCCCCGATAGGCGGGCGACATCGTCGATAGTGGGTCTCTTGGTCGTCAATGGGCGCCCCTTTCGAGCGTCGGGAAGATGGTCAGGAAAGCAGAGCAACACAAGCCGCTCAACGGCGACGCGATCTCGGCCCAGGCCGGGCAGACCAGTATCAGATTATTGGCATGACCAATAATTGACAACTGTCGCCATTGGCCAAATAACTTTTGCGCGCACGCGGGTCGTGACGCATCGCTTTGGAGACCGCCGTGAAGACCCCCTGGCTCGCCGCCTTGATCCTAGCGTTGGTCGCATCGACCGCTCACGCCACCGACTACGCCCTTCTAGGGCCATCGTTTGGTCGTGGCCCTATGGCCGTGACCGTGAGAGACCCGGTCATCGCCCGCGCGACCGAAGCTCTGGATCGCCCGCCCGGCGCCATTGCGCGGCTGCATACCGAAGGCACCCTGCCCGGCCAAGGCATCCGGGACATCAGCATCAAGGCCAAGCAGGACCAGCCGATCGTGCTGAACCTGGCCATCGCCTGGCGGCTGACGGGGGACCGACGCTTTCTTGACGCCGCCGGCCGCTATCTGGAGGCCTGGGCCGACATCTATCAGATGTCGTTCAATCCGATCGACGAGACGGGCTTTGACACCCTGGTCATGGCCTACGATCTGACGGAGAACGACCTGCCCGCGCCAGTTCGCGTCAAGCTGGATCGGTTCTGGCGGGCCATGGCTGTGGGCTATCTCGACGCCATGGACGCGGGGCCGCGCAACGCCGAAACCAACTGGCAGAGCCATCGGGTCAAGCTCGCGACCCTGAGCGCCTTCCAGACCGGCGACGCGGCGATCATCGATCGTGCGCGCAAGGCGTTTCGCAAGCAGGTGACCGTCAACCTCCATGCCGACGGATCGATGTATGATTTCCACGAGCGCGACGCCCTGCACTACGTCACCTACAATCTCGACCCTCTGATGATGGCGGCGCTGGCCGCCCAGGCGCACGGCGAAGACTGGTACGCCTGGACCAGCCCCAAGGGGGCCAGCCTGCCGCGATCGCTGGACTGGCTGTCGGCCTATGCCCGCGGCGAGAAGACCCATATCGAGTTCGCCAGGTCCAAGATCCAGTTCGACCGCGACCGCGCCGCTTCGGGCCAGAAGGAATACGCGCCGCACCCCTGGGACGTCGCCAACGCCGTGGGCACTTACAGCCTGGCCAGCCTGCTAGACGCGCGCTTCCTGCCCCTGCGTGACGATCTGGTCCACAAGACCCGCAAGTCGCCGCCCGTCTGGACCGAGATCCAGCGGGCATCGAGCACGCCGGCGCGGTGACAGCTGTTGGTTGACCGTCTCCTTCGGGTTTGCCCCTATGGATGCGGAGGACGTGATGACTCGTACCAAGCGTATCCTGACCTGGACCGCCGGCGGCCTCGCCGGCGCCGCCTTGGTCGGGGCCTATCTGGCCTCGCCGCTGTTCGCTCTCAACAGCCTGAACGCGGCGGCGAAGACGGGGGACCGGGCGAAGCTTGAACGTCTCGTCGACTTCCCAGCGGTTCGCGGCGGCCTGAAGGCGCAGCTCAAGGAAGCGATGGCCCAATCTGTCGCCGAAGACCCTGAGCTTCGCGACAATCCCTTCTCCGCGTTCGGCCAAATCCTGATGATCGGCGTCATCGACAAGGCGGTCGACGCCTATGCCACGCCGGAGGCCATCTCCCAGATGGTGGCGACCCGCCGCGCGCCATCACGGATTTCGCCCGCCGAACCACGCCCGCAGCTCGAGACCGCCAAGCCGAGCCCCAAATCGGAAACCGAACTCCACTACGGCTATCAGAACCTGGATCGTTTCAGGGCCACCTATCGCGACAAGGCCAAGCCAAACGAGCCAGGGTTTGGCCTCACCCTGGCCCGCCAGGGTTTCTTCCGCTGGAAGCTGGTCCAGATCGATATCGCGCCCACGCGCTAGCGCCGAAGCGGTGAGTCAGCGTGCGCTCGCCTGCAAGGTGGGGCGACGGACCGGTCCGCCGCCCCAGCCCGTTTAGAAGCGCGCCCGCAGACCCAGGAACGCGCCACGGCCCGGCGTGCCGTAGTTCAGGATGGTCTGGTAGTCCTTGTCCAAGGCGTTCTCGACCCGGCCATAGACTTCGAGCGTGTCGTTGATCGGATAGGACGCCCGCAGGTCCACGGTGGCGTAGTCCGAGACCGCGACCGTGTTGGCCTCGTTGTTGTAGGTCTTCCCGACATAGCGGACCGCCACCGTCGTGGAGAGACCCACCGGCCAGCGATAGGTCGCCGAGAGATTGCCCAGGTTCTTGGGACGGCGCGACAGCTGCTTGCCGTCATTGGCTCCCGCCGCCAGTTCAGCCTGAGTGTAGGTGTAGTTGCCGGTGATCGTCAGGCGCTCGATCGGACGCGCCTCGGCGATCAGCTCAAGGCCTTGCGCCTTGGTCTTCTGCAGGTTGCGGTAATAGCCGAAACGGAAGACGCCACCGGGCGCGCAGAGCGAATCCGTTGCGCCGAACGAGCACGAGAAGAAGCGGATCTCGTTGTCGGCCTCGCGGTGGAAGACCGTCGCCGACGCCCGGACCTTACCCTCCAGGAACCGCTGTTCCACGCCGGCCTCCCAGCTGTCGAACTCTTCTGGCGACAACGCGACGTTGCCGTACTCGCTGAACAACTCGTAGAGACCCGGCGCACGGAAACCCTGGCCATAACCGGCGCGAAGCACGGTGGCGCCGTCGTTCAGCGCCCAGGCCGCGCCCACCTGGCCCAGCGTGTGGGTTCCATAGGTGTCGTGATCTTCGTAGCGCAGACCGCCGGTCACGGTCAGGCCCGGCGCGATCTCGCCCTGGAGCTGGCCATACAGGCTGTCGGCGCTGATCTTGCCGGTGCGGAACGCCACGTTCGGATTGGCGACCGACGGCGAACGGGTGCGCATGCGCGAGCGCTCGCTCTCGGCGCCGAAGGTGGCGGTCCAGGTCTCGGTGATGGCGAAGACGCCTTGATACTCCCAGCGCTTGTTCTTGCCGGCGGCGTCGAAGGTCATCGGCACGGCGGCGCGGGCGGGGTTGTAGTTCTGGCGGTCGGTGTCGGTGTAGGCGAAGCCGACGCGGTTGTTCCAACGGCCGTCCAGCAGGGCGGCGTTCAGGCCCTGATAGACCACCAGCTCCTTGGTGCGGCCAAACTCGGGGCTGTCGACGTTGAAGCCGTCGAAGTCGTTCTTGCCCCGCGAATAGACCGCCCGGGTCTCGACCGAGACCGCGTCGGTCAGCTTCACCCGCAGGCGGCCCGAGGCGCCGGCGTTCTGATAGCCGTCCTTCTCCTGGCCCAGCTTGTACGAAGAGAAGCCGTCGGTGGTGTAGTAGCTCCCCGCCACGCGCCAAGTGACCTTGTCCGACGCGCCGCCGACGGCGCCGCGCAGATAGCCGGTCTTGCGCGCGCCGGCTTCGGCCGACAGCGTGCTCGTGAACGGTGTGGTCGGCTCGGCGGTGACGATGTTGACGACGCCGCCGATCGCCTGGCTGCCCCACAGGGTGGATTGGGCGCCGCGCAGCACTTCGATCCGCGAGATGTCTCCGACCAGGAGGTTGCCGCTGTTGAAGCCGCCCTGGGTGGACGACGGATCGTTCAGCTTGACGCCGTCGATCAGAACGACGGTGTGCTGGCTCTCAGCGCCCCGAATATAGAGGCTGGTCGCGTTGCCGACGCCACCATTGCGCGCGAACGTCACGCTGGGCGTCTGCGCCAGCAGTTCGGTGATCGAAATCGCCTGGCTGGCCTCGATCACGGGCTGGGTCAGCACGGTCACCGACGCGCCGACCTTCTCGATGGGTTGCGCGGTGCGGGTGGCGGTGACCACCAGTTCGGCGACGCCGTTGGCGCCGGTCGCGCCGGCGACATCGGCCTCGGGGGCCTTCTGGTCGTCAGCGAAGGCGGGCGCGGCGATCAGCGCGGTGGCCAGGGCGGTGGAGCTCAAAAGGGCTCGGATCATGTTCAGTCTTCCCGTTATGAACGACCCACGCGACATCCCGAGCGCCCGCGAAGACGCGAACGCCCAGGCCGCCACGCGGCCTGTTGACTGTCGTTTCTCGGGAGATCCCGTTCGTTCGGCGCACCCCGGCCGAGCGATGAACGACTGCGCCGGGCAGGTCTCCTGGCTCGCGGGTCAATGCTTCTGGGCGTCGCCTTCCCAGGCCCTTGCGGGCCCAGTGGCATGTGACGCGAAGCTCGCCGCTTACAGTTGCGGGGGCAGCCGAGGTCTTGAACCTCGTTCCCTATTCATCCTCTCGCGAGGAACCTGACGCAGGGCCAGAGCTACATGCTGCACCGCACACGGTCAATGTGGAGGTTGAGTTTGAGCGCTGGTCTTGGTCCGGTTCACGCCCTCTCGCGGATACTTCAAGAACCGACCTCCCCGGCGAATGCCGGGGCCCAGATTCATCCGGAGCAGCTGGGGATGATGCGGCATCACGCGGCGTCTGTCGGAACGATGCTGGTGGGCTCGATCTGGATCCCGGCATTCGCCGGGACGGTCGGGTTTTGGGGGACGGCGCCAGGCAGCTCGCGACCCATACTTGCCCCCTCCGCGCCTTCGGCGCTCCTCCCCCGGAGGGGGAAGAAGGAAGCGCACCTTCTGCCCCCCCTTAGGGGCGGACGACCATGCGAAGCATGGTCCGGTGGGGGCCTGCGGCCTGCCCGACTTCCCCGTTTGAAGAACCGCCAAAGTCAGCGCGCAGGATTGCGACCGAACGGCGCCTTCCGAGCGCATCAATCCCCGTTTCCACAAGGGATTGCCGTCTCCCGCTCGCAACACAATCAACGTCTTAGCCCGATTTACCTCGGGCCTATCCGAAATCGACGCATCCCCCGCAAAACCACCCGCACAATGGTCCCACCTCGTCGCGAGGAAAGGGCGCATGGCCAGCGACCAGTTGCGGCGGCGGGGGGCGGTCGAGCGGGGACAGGTTCGAGGGGGATACTCGAACGGTCCGGGGATCTGGTTGCTGGCCAGACCCGCCCGCCGTCGGCGTGGTCGAGGGCAAAGGGATGTGTCTTAGCCTGGAGTGGCTCGTCCTCCTCGACCGTCGGGACTTTCCGGAAACGGAGAGCCCGGGTCCCGGTAAGGCCTGAACAGGGCCACCTGACGGGAGGCTGGCGGATAACGGCTGCGCGGAGCGTCGGGCTTCGTCGAAACGGTATCTACAAACTCACACTCCGGACGGATGTCCGGCGCTCCGCGTCCCTTTCCGAACCTTCAGCGGCGAGCCGCGTGAAGCGGCGGCGGCACGCCCATATCGAGGAACAGGCTAGCGCTCGCCGCATATTCCTCGCACACTCGTTTGAAACGGCCGTGCAAGGCCTGTTCGAAGCGCGATCAACGGCGCGGGGAGAAGTTTCAGTATGTCCGAGGCCCAGTCTCCTCAGAAGGCGTCATCATGGACGCTGGCGGCGTTCGCGGCGCCCTGCATTCCAGTCGCGGCCATGGGCCTGCCGCTGGTGGTCTATCTCCCAGAATATTACATCAACTCCCTTGGCCTCTCGCTGACCGTCGTGGGTTCAGCGTTCCTGATCGTCAAGCTGATCGACATCCTGTTCGACCCGCTGTTCGGCGGTCTTCTGGATCGCACCCGCATGCGCATGGGGCGATTCCGCCCCTGGATGCTGATCGGCGCGCCGATTCTGACCGCCGGCTGCTTCGCGCTGTTCATGGCCAAGCCCGGGGTCGGCCCGATCTATCTCTGGTTCTGGCTCGCGGTGCTGTACGGCGGATACTCGATCGTCGTGCTGTCCCAGACGGCCTGGGGCGCGGTGCTCTCCAGCGACTATCAGCAGCGTTCGCGCGTCTACGGCTGGTGGCAGGCCGCCAACGTCGTCGGGATGATCCTGGTGCTGTGCCTGCCGCCGTTCATCACCGGCGTGCTGAAGGGCGACCATATCGACAGCGTTCGCGCCATGGGCTGGTTCATCGTCATCCTGCTGCCGATCACGGTGCTGCTCGCGGTCGCGACCGTGAAGGAGCCCGAGGCGCCGCCGCGTCATGGCCAAACGGGCCTCAAACAGTACTGGAACCTGCTGCTGCGTCCGTCGGTTCAGCGCCTGCTGTTCGCCGACCTGCTGATGGGGCTGGCCCCCGGAATCGCCGGCACGCTGTTCCTGTTCTTCTTCGAGCGGATCAAGGGCTTCGACAAGACCCAGGCCGGCGTACTGCTGCTGGTCTATTTCCTGGCCGCCCTGGCCGGCGCTCCGCTTTGGCCGATGCTGGCCAAGAAGCTGGGCAAGCACAAAGCGCTGGTCCTGGCGGCAGTGGCGTACGCTGTGGTTCAGGTCGCTGCTGTGTTCACGCCGGCGGGTAATTCCGGGATCGGGATGATCGTGCTGGTCCTGGCGGGGCTCCCCTACTCCGCCGCGCCGGTGCTGGTGCGCTCGATGATGGCCGATATCGGCGACGAAGAGCGCCTGGAGAGCGGCGTCGACAAGACCGGCCTGCTCTACGCCATCGTCACCGGCACGGTGAAGCTGGGCTACGCCCTGGCGGTGGCGGTGTTCATCGCCCTGGGCTGGATGGGTTTCGACCCCAAGGTGCCCACGCCCGAAGGCGATGCCGCCCTCATTGGGCTATACGCCTTCGCCCCGGCCGCGCTGGGACTGGTGGTCGCCGCGATCATGATGCGCTATCCGCTGGACGCGACCCGCCTCGCCGAGATCCAGCGCCAGCTCGCGGCGCGGGACGCGGCGGCGGCGGACGCTTCCAAGTCCTCAGCCCCGTCGGATTCGCATGTCCCCTCAAACGCCGCCCTTGGCCCCGCCGAGTGACGACCAGCACCCACTCTTCGCCCTGATCGAGATCATGGCGAAGCTGCGGGACCCTGAGGGCGGCTGCCCCTGGGACCTGGAACAGACCTTCGCGACCATCGCGCCCTATACGGTCGAGGAAGCCTATGAGGTCGCCGACGCCATCGAGCGTGGCGATCTTTCGGACCTCAAGGAGGAACTGGGCGATCTGCTGCTGCAGGTCGTGTTCCACTCACGCATGGCTCAGGAGCAAGGGGCGTTCGACATCACGGACGTGGCGCGCGCCATCTCCGACAAGATGATCCGCCGCCACCCGCATGTCTTCGGCGACCACGCCTATGAAGACCTCTCCGCCCAGGTCGCTGGTTGGGAGCAGTTGAAGGCCCAGGAGCGTCAGGCCAAGGCCAAGACGGGCGTGCTCGATGACGTGCCGACCGGCCTGCCCGCCCTGACCCGCGCGGTGAAACTGACCAAACGCGCCGCCCGCGTCGGCTTCGACTGGCCGACCGCCAAAGAGGTGCTCGACAAGCTACGCGAGGAGACCGACGAGATCGCGGTCGAGATCGAAGCCGGCGATCTGGCCAAGGCCCGCGAGGAGCTGGGCGACATCCTGTTCGTCTGCGCCAACCTCGCCCGTAAGCTCGACGTTGATCCCGAGGACGCCCTGCGGGCCACCAACGCCAAGTTCACGCGCCGCTTCGGCTTCGTCGAGACCGAGCTGGCCAAGCGCGGCAAGACGCCCGATCAGTCCGATCTCGCCGAAATGGACGCGCTTTGGAACGACGCGAAAGCGGTGGAGAAGAAGCGCTGATGGCGCGTATCGCCATCACTTCGGACCACGCCGGCCTTGAGCTAAAGGCGAAGCTGGCGACGTGGCTTGAGGCCGGTGGCCATGAGGTGACCGACCTCGGAGGCCAAGAGGGCGAGCAAGTCGACTATCCAGACTACGGCTATGGCCTGGCCGAGCACATCGCTGGCGGACGATCGGAATATGGCGTCGCGCTTTGCGGGTCGGGCATTGGTATCTCGATCGCCGTCAACCGGCACCCCGGGTGCCGATGCGCCTTGGTGAGCGATCCGGTCGCCGCGCGCCTGAGCCGCGAGCATAACGACGCCAACGTCATCGCGATGGGGGCGCGCCTTGTCGAAATCGAAATGGCCAAGGCTTGCATAGAAGCGTTTTTAGCGACTGATTTCGCGCATGGTCGTCATGCCCTGAGGGTCGAGAAACTCGGAGCTCCGCCTGGCGCTACAACGACTGCACAGCCGCGCTGACCTGAGCGCCGGGGAACTGGCGTTCGAAGCGTCCGAGGGCCTGGGCGTCGAGGCGGGCGACCAGGGTCACCTCCCCGCCTGGGCCGTCATAGCGGCTGAGCACGCGACCGTTGCGGTAGATCCAGGCCAGCGCCTGCCCGTCCTCCGCGGCGAGGCTCACCTCAACCGGCGGCGAATCGTCGATGAGGCCGGCGATCCGGCGCAGCAGAGCTTCGCAGCCCTCGCCCGTGACCGCCGAAACCGGCGAAGCGTCGTTGCGCCGCGCCTGACCCCCGACGATCTCGCGATCGTCCTCCGACAGCAGGTCCACCTTGTTCCAGACCTCGACGACGGTCTTGCCCTCGTCGAGCGTGACGCCCAGTTCGGAAAGCACCGTCTCGACGTCCCGGGCCTGGGCCTCGCTGTCGGGATTGGCGACGTCTCGGACGTGCAGCACGACGTCGGCCTCCTGCACCTCCTCAAGGGTGGCGCGGAAGGCCTCGACCAGTTCGTGCGGCAGGTCAGAGATAAATCCCACGGTGTCGGACATGATGGCCGGGCGACCGTCCGGCAGCTTCACGGTGCGAAGCGTCGGATCCAGCGTCGCGAACAGCATGTCCTTGGCCAGCACCTCGGCCTCGGTCAGGCGGTTGAACAGGGTCGACTTGCCCGCGTTCGTGTAGCCCACCAGAGCGACGGTGGGGTACGGGACCTTCTTGCGGGCGCTCCGATGCAGCGTCCGCGTGCGCCGAACCTCATCGAGCTCCTTCTTGAGCTTGACGATCGTGCCGGCGATCAGACGGCGGTCGATTTCGATCTGGGTCTCGCCCGGACCGCCGGTCGAACCGGTGCCGCCGCGCTGACGCTCCAGGTGGGTCCAGGTGCGGACGAGGCGCGAGCGTTCGTACTCGAGCCTGGCCAGCTCGACCTGCAGGCGCCCCTCGCGGGTCCGGGCCCGGCGGGCGAAGATCTCGAGGATCAGGCCAGTGCGATCGACGACCTTGACCTCCAGCGCCTTTTCAAGATTGCGCTGCTGGATCGGCGTCAGCTGATCGTCGAAGACGGCGACGTCGATGTGCTCGACCTCGCAGATCGAGGCGAACTCTTCGATCTTGCCCTTGCCGAACAAGGTGGCGGGCGTGACGACGCGCAGTGGCGCCACGAGCGCCTCGACGACCTCGAGATCAAGCGCGATCGCAAGGCCGACAGCCTCCTCGAGCCGGGCGTTGGGATCCCGGGCTTCGAGGGCCGCCTGGCCCCGCAACGGACGCGACGGATGGATCACGAGCGCCTTCAGGATCGGCGCAGCGTGGTCAATCGACTTGGAACTGGATTTGGACAAACGGCTCTAGGGTCAGTCGTCGGCGTCGGCGCTGGGCTCGTAGAGCTGAACAGGCTGAGCCGGCATGATGGTGGAAATGGCGTGCTTGTAGACCAGTTGCGACTGGCCATCGCGGCGCAGCAGGACGCAGAAATTGTCGAACCAGCTGACCACGCCCTGCAGCTTGACGCCGTTGACGAGGAAAATGGTGAGCGGCGTCTTCGACTTGCGAACGCTGTTCAGGAAGGTGTCCTGAAGATTCTGCTTCTTTTCGGCGGACATACGGGGGTTCCCCTCTCATTGTTTTCGGAGGGCCACACGCCCCCCACACAAACAAGGTCATGCTAGAGGAATTTTCGTCGAAAGCGACACGCCGGCAGCGAAAAATTCCACCCAACCTCGCGACCGAAAGCCGCCCTGCCCGAAATCGCTCCGAACTAGACGGCCTTCTGGCGCGCGCGCTCGATATAGAGAGCCCGCAGGCGTTTCGCCACCGGGCCCGGCTTTCCATCGCCCAGCTTAACGCCGTCGATCTGCACGATGGGCGTCACCAGCGAGCCGGCGCCGGTGATGAAAGCCTCTTTCGCGGCCTGGGCCTCAGCGATGGTGAAAGGCTTCTCGTTCACCGTCATGCCGCTCTCACGGATCACATCCAGAAGCGTAAAGCGCGTGACGCCGCGCAGGATGTTGGCGTTGGTGTCCCGAGTCCGAAGCGCCCCCTCGGCGTCTATGATCCAGGCGTTGGAGGACGCGCCCTCCGTCACAAGGCCCATGTCATCGACGAACCAGGCCTCAATCGCGCCACGCTCACGCGCGGCCTGCTTGGCCAGGGCGTTCGGCAGCAGGCCGATCGACTTGATGTCGCAACGCCCCCAGCGGTTCTCGGGGACGGAAATGACCGACGCGCCTTGGGCCGCCTTAGCCTCGGTCGCCGCCCGGTCGATCGATTTGGCTGTCACGACGACGGACGGAAGCACGGGCGGGTTCGGGAACGCGTGATCGCGGCGCGCCACACCCCGGGTGACTTGCAGGTAGCAGAGGCCATCCCGCACCTTGTTGCGGCGCACCGCCTCACGCAGCACCATCGTCAGCGCGGCTTCCGTCATCGGATGAGCGATGCGCAACTCGTCCAGGCTACGCCATAGACGCGCGAAATGCCCCTCCGCATCGGCGAGTTTGCCGTCGAACACGGCCCAGACCTCGTAGACCCCGTCGGCGAGCTGATAGCCGCGATCCTCGATATGCACCGCAGCTTCGCCGTGCCGGACAAAGCGGCCGTTCACATAGGCAAAACGCGACATCTACTCTTCCTCTTCGCCGCGGGCGCCGGACACGCCCAGGGATTTCAGCTTTCGGTGCAGCGCCGACCGCTCCATCCCGATGAAGTTGGCGGTCCGCGAGATATTGCCGCCGAACCGCAGGATCTGAGCGTTCAGATACTCTCGCTCGAACAGCTCCCGGGCCTCCCGAAGCGGCAAGGCGATGATGCGTTCGGCGCCGATCGCCCCGGCGTTGCCGGCGCTGGGCTGTTCGGTTCCCGACAGCATCTCGGCGGTGATCACGTCGCCCGGCTCGCCGGAAGCCAGAATCAGCATCCGTTCGACGTTGTTGCGAAGCTGGCGAACATTCCCCGGCCAGGCCTGCACTTGCAGAGTGGCCAAGGCGTCTTCGCCCAACCGCCGCCGGGCCAAGCCCGTAGCCTCGCTGATGCGTTCGACGAAGTAGTTGATCAGCTCAGGAATGTCCTCACGGCGTTCGGCCAGTCCGGGCACACGCACGGGCACGACGTTCAAGCGGTGGAAAAGATCTTCACGGAAACGGCCAGCGGCGATCTCATCGCGCAGATCACGCGAACTGGACGAGATCACGCGCACATCGACCTGGACGTCATTATCGCCGCCCACGCGCCGGAAGCGCTGCTCGACCAGAACCCGGAGAATCCGCCCCTGCGTCTCGCGAGGCATGTCCGCGACCTCGTCCAGATAGAGCGTCCCGCCGTGCGCCCGCTCGAAGACACCGATCTTACGTGGGCGACCGCCCTCGCCTTCCTCGCCGAAGAGCTCGACGTCGAGGCGTTCCGGCGCCATGCCGGCGGCGCTGACGGCGACGAACTCCTGGCGGGCGCGGGTGCTGGCGCCGTGGATGAGCCGGGCGACCAATTCCTTGCCCGAGCCGGGCGGACCCGAGACCAGCACCCGGCTGTTGGCCGGCGCGACCTTCAGGATCAGCTGGCGCAAGGCCTGGGCGGGTGCGGACTTTCCGATCAGGCCGTCTGGCGCAAGCGTCTGCGCCCGCAGGCGCCGGTTTTCACGACGCAGGCCGGCGGCCTCCAGAGCGCGCTCGACAACCAGCAACAGCCGATCCGACTTGAACGGCTTTTCCAGGAACTCGTAGGCCCCCCGCTTGATGGCGCTGACGGCGGTTTCGATATTGCCGTGACCCGAAATCATGATGACGGGCAGATCGGCGTCCAACGCCTTGACCATGTCGAGCAACTCCAGCCCGTCCATGCCCCCGCCCTGCATCCAGATGTCCAGGACCAGTAGCGCTGGCTTTCGCGCGCGGATCGCAGCGAGCGCTTGGTCGGAGTCCGCGGCCGTGCGCACGGCGTAGCCTTCGTCCTCGAGGATTCCGGCCACGAGTTCGCGGATGTCGGCTTCGTCATCCACCACAAGAACGTCGGCGCTCATATCATCTCCTCAACGCCACTCTGGGCCGCGACAGGCAGGCGCGCGGTCGTTGGAAACTTCATGATCACGCGCGCGCCAGGCGGCTCGCGCGCATCGACGAGGGCCAGGCTGCCGCCATGGTCCTCCATGATCCGCTTGACGATGGCCAGGCCAAGGCCCGTGCCTTTCTCGCGGGTCGTCACATAGGGCTCGGTCAAGCGATCCCGATCCTTGGCGGGCAGGCCAACCCCGTTGTCCTCGATGCTCACGCAGAGGTCGTCCGGGCCGCAGACCAGCGTCGCGGTGATACGACCTCGAAGCCCCGGCTCGGCCGAACGCCGCGCGCCAACAGCTTCGCCGGCGTTCTTCAGAATGTTGGTCAAGGCCTGGCCGATCATCCGGGCGTCGCAGGTGACCCAGACGTCCGCATCGCCTGCTTCTTCGAGGGTCACCTCGATCTCGGCGTCCTGGAACCGTTGGGCGAAAACCGCCTGGCGGAGCATCTCGGTTAGGTTACCAGGTTCGAACCGCGGCGCCGGCATGCGCGCGAAGGCGGAGAACTCGTCGACCATCCGACCGATGTCCCCAACCTGCCGGATGATGGTGTCGGTGCAGCGATCAAAAGTCTCAAGATCGCTCGCGATCTCCTTGCGATACTTGCGACGAAGCCGCTCCGCAGACAGCTGGATGGGCGTAAGCGGGTTCTTGATCTCGTGCGCGATCCGACGGGCGACATCCTTCCAGGCGGCGTTGCGCTGGGCGGCGACGAGACGCGTGATGTCGTCGAAGGTGAGCACGAGGCCCTGCGCCACATGGCCGGCGGCGCGCACCCTCAATCGGCGCGTTTCGCCCTCGCGCATGATGTCCACCTCGACATCGGTGTCGGGCCGGCTTTCCGCGAGCGCCGTCATCACCGTCGCGAATTCAGGCGCCAGATGGATCAAATCCACCCCGAGCGCGTCGTCAGGCAAGCCCAGTAGAGCGACCGCTCGTCGATTGACCGCCGAGATCATTCCACGATCGTCGAGGCTGACCACGCCTGCACTGACCCCGGACAGGATGGTTTCGATGAACTGACGCCGGCTCTCGGCGTCCAGACTGGCCGCCTTCAGCGCCGCCTGCTGCAATTGCAGTTCGCTGGTCATCATGTTGAAGGCGTTGGACAGGGCCCGTATTTCTTCCGGGCCGCGGTCCGCCTCGACCCGCGCGTCGAGATCGCCGCCAGAGACTCGACCCGCAGCCTCCACAAGGCCGGCTACCGGCCCCGCGATGGAGTTGGCGGCGGCTATGCCCACCCAGATCGCCGCCACCAGCACGAGCAGCGCCGTCTCCAGGTAGCTCAACCCGAAGATCGCCTGAATCCGACCCCGGCTCCGCTCGGCGTCGCGATAGGAGATCAGCGCGTCCTGCGTCTCGATCAGATGGGTCAGGATGCCCTTCTCGATCGGGCGCACCACATAAAGGTAGCCGTCTTCGAACCCCTTCAGCTTGTAGAGCGTCCGAAAAAGATCGGTCGAGACGAACCGTTGGGCGCTAGCCTCGCCGCCGTCCGCCCAATCGAAGCTCGCCGGCGGCGGCGCCAGAAAGGGTGGCGCGCCTTCCGACTCGGTGCGAGCCAGAATGCGTCCATCGCGGTCCAGCACATAGGCGGCCGAGAAGCCGTTGTCCTGCGTCAGACCGGCGAGAAAGTGACCGAAGGCGACCGGCGACTGCGCCAGAGCAGGCGCGGCTTGATTAAGGCTCGCCGCCATTGGCCCGATGTGTTCGGAAATATAGTTCTTTTGCTGCTCGACGTAGGAGTTGGCGACCTTCGCCGAGTTACCGACCACCGTCTGCACCCGCTGGCTGAACCAGCCGTCGACCCCACGATTGACGAGCACGCCGAAGAACAAGGCGACGATCACGGCCGGCGCGACGGCAGCCAGCGAGAAAAGACCCACGAAGCGAAGGTGAAGACGGGCCCCCGCATCACTGGCCCGGGCGTCGATCAGATCATACAGCCGCAGACCGACAATGGTGGCCACACCGAGGATCAGCACGAGGTTGAAGCCGAGCACGACAAGGATGACCGTGCTGGCTGTGCCGATCGAGTCGGTGCGCGGTGGCGACGAAGCCAAAGCGACGCCTGCGACCGTCAAGATCACGGCCAAGGCGTAGCCGCCGCCGGTAAGGTAGCGTGACCGCAGGAGACCCCGCCACCAGGCCCGGCTGAACCGGGCTGGCGGACCTTCGGATCCCGTCGCGTAAGCCACTGAAGACATCGCTCCGGAGTTTAGGAGCGTGTGGCTCAAATTCAACAGTTATGTGCCGCGAAAGCTGCAGCGTCAGCGGCGGCCGCGCGTCATCTCCACGCCGAGGTCCTGGATCTTCTTGCGCAGGGTATTGCGGTTAAGGCCCAGGATCTCAGCCGCGCGAACCTGGTTACCGCGCGTCGCCGACAACGTCAGTTGAATGAGGGGACGCTCGACCTCTTCCAGAATACGGTCATACAGGCCCGGCGCAGGAACGCCATCGGGCTGGTCGGCGAAGTGCGAAGCCAGGTGTCGCTCGACGAGCGTCGACAGCGTCACCGGCCCCTCCTCGGATCGTACGGCTGGCGTGTGATCCTGAAGCTCTCGATCGACAATGCGCGCGGTGATCAGCTCTTCCGCATACAGCGCGCACATCCGGCGCATCAGGTTTTCCAGCTCGCGAACATTGCCGGGCCAGGGGTGGCTCTTCAGGCGATCCAGAGCGCCCTGGTCGATCGTCTTGGCGGGCAGCCCCTCGCGCGCGGCGCGCAGCAGGAAGGTCCGCGCCAGGTCCGGAATATCCTCGGACCGATCACGCAGCGGCGGTAAGCGAACCGGCGCCACATTGAGGCGGAAGAAAAGATCCTCGCGGAACAGGCCTTGCTGGATAAGGCCGCGCAAGTCGCGATTCGTTGCGGCGATGATCCGCACATTGGGGCGACGCCCGGTCTTCGGGTTGATGACAGGCTCGGTGCCGTCGATCACGCGAAGGAGACGCGTCTGAGCATCGAGCGGCATGTCTCCGATCTCATCGAGAAACAACGTGCCGCCGTCAGCTTCGATAAGTCGCCCGTTGTCGCCCTCGCCTCGGCCGAAGAGTTCAGCCTCCACCCGCTCTCTGGGTACGGCGGCGAGATTGATCACCACGAACTTGCCGTCACGGCGGCGGCCGAGCTCGTGGAGCGCTCTCGCCACCAGCTCCTTGCCCGTGCCGCTCTCGCCCAGGATCAGCACCGTCAGGTCGGCCCCAACCAAGCGCGCGATGGTGCGATACACCTCCTGCATCGGCGCAGAGCGGCCGATCAGCGGCAGGCGCTCGTCGCGCATGGCGCGCGCCTGCGCCTTCGACGCTTCGGTGTCCGCCGGTCGTGAAAGCGCCCGCCGCGCCGCAGCGGTCACGTCGTCGAGATCGAACGGCTTGGAAACATACTCGAACGCGCCCGCGTCGGCGGCGTTGACGGCGGTCAGGAGCGTGTTCTGAGCGCTCATCACGATGATCGGGAGCTTGGGGCGCTCCTTGCGGATACGCGGGAGAACGTCGAAGACGTTCTCGTCGGGCATCATCACGTCCGTGACGACCAGATCGCCCTCGCCGTCGGTCACCCACTTGAGGAGCGTGGTGGCGTTGCCCGTGGCGCGCACTTGATAGCCCAGGCGCGTGAAGGCTTGACTGAGGACCAGACGAACCGAGCTGTCGTCGTCGGCGATCAGGATTTTCTTGCTCGCGGCGTTCATGCTCGGACGTCTCCGGAAGCGGCTTCAGGGGCAACAGGCAACAGCACGCGAAACACCGTACGACCGGGTTCGGACTCGAAATCGATCAGTCCGCCATGGGCGGTGACTAATTTTGTGACCAAGGCCAGTCCCAGGCCGGTGCCATTCGATTTGGTGGTGACAAACGGTTGAAACAGGTGGTCGCGCAGGCTTGCGGGCACGCCCGGACCGTTGTCGATCACCCGCACCTCGATCGGTGCTCCGCTGGCGGCCTTGCCATCGGCGCCACGCACGCGAACGCCCGGACGCCAGGCCGTCTGGATCGAGAGCACGCCGCGATCATCGCCCCGCATATGGGCCGCCTCGGCCGCGTTCTTCATCAGGTTCAGGAAGATCTGGATCAGGTGATCCTCGTCGCCCCACACCGGCGGCAACGACGGGTCGTAGCTTTCCTTCAGCGTCAGGCCGTCGGCCACGCCGTTGGCCACCAAAGCGCGAACACGGTCCAGCACCTGGTGAATATTGACCGGCTCGCGTGACGTCGGAGCCTGTTCCGAGAAGGCCTCCATCCGGTCGACGAGACGCCGAATCCGGTCCGTTTCATCGACAATCAGTTGCGCCAGTGGCTGATCTACCGCGCTGGCCCCCGTCTTCAGGAGCTGAGCCGCGCCGCGAATGCCCGCGAGCGGGTTCTTGATCTCGTGGGCCAGCATCTTTCCAAGGCCGACCACGGAGCGAAGCCCGGCGGCTTCTGCGCTTCGATCCACCCCAAGCACGCCTTTGACGTGCAAGGTCAGAAGAACAGAGCCGTCACCGAGCGGAACCGCTGCGCCATCGGCTTCGAACGGGGGCTGGCCAAAGAGGTTGACCTCGACCCCATGTTCTCGAACCAGCGCGCCCTCGAACACGGCCCTGTCCAGCAACGAGACCAGGACCGATCCGGGCGGCAGCGCGGCGCGGAAACGTCCGCGCGCCAGAAGGGAAAGACCATGTCCGAATAGGGCTTCGGCGGCCTCGTTGACCGCGATCAATCCACCGTCATGATCCACCACCAAGGCGGGTTCGGGGCTGAGCTCGAAAGCCGCTGCCTTCAGCGCTTCGGTGGCGACGCCAGTTAGAACGCGAGCGCGATCTGTCATGCTGCGTGCCTCCGCTCGGCTAGCCACAGATCCCGGAGCGCACTTTCGACCGCTGCAGGATCTTCAAGGCGACACAGGCTGGCGCGGGCGGCGCGGCGCGCCTCGGACGTTTCTGGCCAAGGCGCGGCCTCGATGTAGGACGCCAGGTGCTTGCGGAACATTTTCAGACCCAGGCGCTCGCCATAGAAGGACAGGCTTCGCCGGAAATGCGTGAGTGCGATCGCAAAACGCTCCTCGGCGTCCGGCTCCTTGAAGCCCTCGCCGTTCAACGCCGCCTCAATCGCGCTCGCGATCCAAGGGCGGCCATAGACCCCCCGCCCGATCATGACCCCGTCGGCGCCGGACTGCTCGAGCGCCATCTTAGCGCTGTCGCCGTCGATAATGTCGCCGTTGACCAGAACCGGCACCGAAACCGCCTCCTTGACCGCCGCCACGGCGGACCAGTCGGCGACACCCTTGTAGAACTGATTGCGCGTACGGCCGTGCACCGTGATGGCCTTAGCCCCAGCGGCTTCGGCGCGCCGCGCGATATCCGGGGCGTTGAGGCTGTCGCTGTCCCAACCGAGCCGCATCTTCACCGTCACGGGAACGTCGACCGCCTCCACCGCCGCGGCCACCAAGGCCTCGGCGAGTTCGGGCTCGCGCATCAGCGCAGATCCGCAAGCCGCACCGGCCGCGACTTCCTTGGCGGGACAACCAAAGTTCAGATCGACAATCTCCGCACCGGCCTCTTGAGCCATGCGCGCGCCCTGCGCCATGAACGCGACATCGCGCCCGACCAGTTGGATGACCGTCAACGGGAGCCCGTCTCCAACCGCCGCGCGACGCACGACGTCGGGCCTTCCCCTCGCGAATTCCGCGCTGGCGACCATTTCCGTGGCCACATAAGGCGCGCCGAGCGCCGAGGCCGTCTCTCGGAACGGCAGGTCTGACACACCGGTCATGGGCGCAATCCACACCCGCCCCGGAACCTCGACGCCACCGATATCGAGCTTGATGCTCATTTTGTAATCATCCCCGAAGCCGTCTTTTTAGGCATATTGTGCGCCGCAGTAAAGCCCGGATCGACTGGACAAGCGATCCCGCCAGTCTAAACACCCGGGCATGACCTTCTCCGTCGTGATCGTCGCCGCCGGCTCAGGGACCAGGGCCGGCCCGGGCCAGGCCAAACAATGGCGGCTTCTCGCCGGAAAGCCCGTGCTGCGCTGGTCGGTCGAAGCCTTTCTGGCGTCGGGCGCGGCTGAAGTCGTGATCGTTACGACGGAGGACGGCGAGAAGGCCCTGCCTTCTTTACTCGCTGGCCTTGCAGGATGGCGGACGGCGCGAGGCGGCCACACCCGCGCCTTATCGGTTCAGGCTGGGCTCGCGGCGCTGTCAGAGCGCCCCGCGGACGAAGCCGTCATGATCCACGATGCGGCGCGGCCGTTCGTGACGCGCGCGGTCATCGAGAATCTATTGAGCGCGCTGGCGACGGCGGATCTCGCCCTCCCCGCCCTGGCCGTCGCCGACACCCTCAAGCGCCAGGGGCCCGGCGATGAGATACAGACCACGTCTCGCGACCATCTCTGGCGCGCCCAAACGCCTCAGGCGGCGCGGCGTGATCGATTGTTGGCCGCCTACGCCGCCTGGTCTGGCCCAGAGCCCACCGACGACGCCCAAGTGGTCGAGGCGGCGGGTGGCCGCGTCGTAATCACGCCAGGCGATCCGCTTCTGACCAAACTCACCTACCCAGAGGATTTCGCCATGGCTGAACGTCTTGCCGGCGCGGCGCGCGCGACCCGTATTGGCCAAGGCTTCGATGCGCATCGCTGGGGACCGGGCGAAGAGGTCTGGCTCTGCGGCGTCGCCATCAAGCATGACGAAACGCTGATCGGACACTCCGACGCCGACGCGGGCCTGCACGCACTGACCGACGCCATCCTGGGCGCGATCGGCGAAGGCGACATCGGCGACCATTTCCCGCCTACGGATCCGAAGTGGAAGGGCGCGGCCTCGGACCAGTTCCTGAAACACGCGGTCGATCTGGTCACGGCGAGGGGCGGCGCGCTGGTCAATGTCGACGTCACGCTGATCTGCGAACGGCCCAAGATCAAGCCGCACCGGCAGGCGATGCGAGAACGTCTGGCCGACATCCTTTCGCTCCCCGTCGATCGTGTGAGCGTCAAGGCGACCACGACCGAGAAAATGGGCTTCACCGGTCGTGGCGAAGGCCTGGCCGCCTCGGTCGTCGTCGCCGTCGAGACGCCGGCCTGATTGAGTTAGGCTGAAAGCTCGCGAGATCGGAGACCCCCATGTTCCCCCTCGAAATCCAGACCCTGTCGCGCCTGCTTATCGACGAGGCGCGCGCGCGATCGCTGCGGCTTGTGACGGCGGAAAGCTGCACCGGTGGTCTTGTAGCCGGTGCGATCTGCTCGATCTCTGGCGCTTCGGATGTCTTCGAGCGGGGCTTCGTGACCTATACCAACCGCGCCAAGTCCGAGATGCTGGGCGTTGCTGGTGATCTCCTCGCCGACTACGGCGCGGTTTCCGAACCGGTAGCGCGTGCGATGGCCGAGGGCGCCCTGCGGGAGAGTCATGGCCATGTGGCGGTCGCCATTACCGGCGTCGCTGGCCCAGGGGGCGGGACCCCCATGAAGCCTGTGGGTACGGTCCATTTTGCGGTGGCGCGCGCAAACCGCTCGGTGACGCACCGCCATGAGCGTTTTGATGGCGAGACGCGCGAAGCCGTCCAGCTCGCCGCCGTCCGCACCGCGCTGGAGATGCTTCGAGACGCCGTCTCTTAAGCCCCGTGGAGTTGCTGCGCACGCGCCTCGAAACAGGCGATCAGCTTGCCCGCCGCTCGGTCCATATTGGCGGCGAGCATGGCGTCAAGAAGGGCTGACTTGAACGCGAACTCGATGACGAACTCGACTCGCGTCGCGTCCCCCTCGGGGATAAAGCGCCACCCGTTGTTCAGGCGCTTGAAGGGTCCGTAGAGCAGACTCACGTCGATCGCTCGAGCATCCCGGTCGCGTCGAACGCGCGTCGCGAACTTTTCACGCAGAAACGAAAAGCCGACCTGGGCTTCGGCGTCCACCGTGCTCACCGAGCCGTCGACGCGCGCGTTCCAAGTCCGCATGCCGGTAATCCAGGGCACGAACTTAGGATAGGCCTCGACGTCCCCGACCAGCTCGAACAGCTGATCGGGCGTGTAAGGCAGCAGCTTCGTAACGACGTGGCGATGCAAGCTTTAAGCCGTGCGGGCGTCGAGAGCGCGACGCGCCGCCTGTAGCTTGGCGAAGTCGTCACCGGCATGGTGCGACGAACGCGTCAGCGGGCTGGACGACACCATCAGGAAGCCTTTGGCGCGCGCGATGGCCTCGTAAGCCTTGAACTCTTCCGGTGTCACGAAACGGTCGATCGCAGCATGCTTGCGCGTGGGCTGCAGGTATTGGCCGATCGTGATGAAGTCGACGCCCGCCGAGCGCATATCATCCATCACTTGCATGACTTCTTCCTTGGTCTCACCCAGACCGACCATCAGGCCGGACTTGGTGAACTGGGAAGGGTCTCGTTGCTTGACGCGATCGAGGAGGCGTAGCGAGTTGTAGTAGCGCGCGCCCGGGCGGATCTTCAGATAAAGGCGGGGAACGGTCTCGAGGTTGTGGTTGAAGACGTCCGGCTTGGAGTCGATGACGACGTTCTCGGCGCCCTCCTTACGCAGGAAGTCCGGCGTCAGGATCTCGATCGTCGTCCCCGGAGCGGCGGCCCGGATGGACGTGACGACCTCGGCGAAGTGGCGGGCGCCACCGTCCAGAAGGTCATCCCGGTCCACCGAGGTGATAACCACATGCTTGAGGCCCATCTTGGCGACGGCCTCAGCCACCCGGCGCGGCTCGTCGGGATCCAGCTGGGTCGGAAGGCCTGTGGTGACGTTGCAGAAGGCGCAGGCGCGGGTGCAGATCTCGCCCATGATCATCATGGTCGCGTGCTTCTGGCTCCAGCACTCGCCGATGTTCGGGCAGGCCGCTTCCTCGCAGACCGTGTGCAGCTTGTGCTCGCGCACAATGCCCTTGGTTTCGTTGTACTGTCCCGAGCCCGGCGCGCGCACGCGCAGCCACTCCGGTTTGCGAAGCACCGGCGTATCGGGGCGGTTCTGCTTTTCGGGATGGCGCGCCGCCCGGTCTTCCGAGCCGCGAGCCTTCAGCGTGTCGATCACCGTAGCCATGGCGCCTAAATCGGTCTTCTTGCCCTCAGGATCAAGCGCTTGATCTTGCGTAAGGCCCCAAGGCGCGAAATGACTGGGGCGTATGCGTCGCCGCCTCCTCAAAGCCGCCCCGGCTATCGCGCTCTGCCTGGCCGTTTCCGCGTGCGGCGACGGAGTCTCGCGCGCGCCGTTCGCGGAGAGTCGAACGCCACCGGCGGTGACCTCACGCTTCTACCCGCCCCAGGGCTGGGCGTGGGGCTATGTGAAGACCGGAGATTCGACCGCTCAGCGCTACGGCGTCGCCTCACCGCCCGTCGCGCCTCGCGCCACCATCCTGATTCTGCCGGGCTACGGCGAAACGGCGGAAAAGTGGTTCGAGACGGTGTCGGATCTTGCGCAGCAAGGCTTCAGCGTCTGGGTGCTGGAGCGCCAGGGACAAGGGGGTTCGGAAAGGCTGACCCCATGGCGTGACCTGGGCCATGTCGACAGCTTCGACCCCGACGTCGCGGCGGTCAAAGCCTTGGTCGCAGCCGTCGTCCGCCCGGCGGGAGACGTTCCCCTGATCGTGCTTGGTCATGGCGAGGGCGGTCTCGTCGCCCTGAGAGCGGCGCAAGCCGGCTTGCCGATGAAGGGGATGGTTCTGTCTTCGCCCGCGTTTGGCCTGAAAACCCTGCCCCGCCCGCGATCCGACTTCGCTCGGTTCGCACCCGCGCTCAGGGCTCTAAAGCTCGGCTGGATCCGATCGCCGGACCAGCAGCCCTGGCGGCGAGACGCGCCTGACGGCAAGGCGCAGGGGCTCACCCAGGACGCGGCCCGCGGCAAGGTGCAGGCCGCATGGATGCTCGCGAACCCGGATCTCCGCATGGGCGGCAGGAGCCTTGGCTGGTTCGCCGCTTTCTTCGACGCCTCAGACGCCGCCGCCCAGGACATTCGAAAGGTCACGGTCCCTGTTCTCATGCTCAATGCGGGGCGAGACACCATTGTGACGCCGACGGCCCAAGCGCGTCTTTGCGAGGCGATGAAGGCCTGTCGCGAGATCCGCTACCCGGTAGCAGGTCATGATTTGCATATGGAATCGGACCGAGTCCGCAACGCTTGGCTCGGCGAGATCGCGGTCTTCGCCGCGCCTCCGGCGACCGCCAAAGCCCAGTCTGGCAAGGATCATCGTCACGGATTGTGACTCTTTCTTGCAAAGCTGGACCTTCCTCGGCAGACTCGACGTTTAAGAACGAGAGCGCTCACCGCTCTTCGGGGAGGTTTCGCCGGGATGCCGGTAGCTTACGACGTGCGGAACGGCCAAAAGGCCATCTTCGACGCCCTCATTGACGCCCGCGACAAGTTCGGCGCCAAAAAACCGATCCTGGAAGATCAGGATCGCAATCCGCTGACCTACACCGATCTCATCCGGGCCAGCTTCGCCCTGGGTCGCAAGATCGCCGCGATGACCAAGCCTGGCGAGAACGTCGGCGTCCTGCTGCCCTCCGGCGCGGGCTCTGTCGTCACCTTCTTCGCCCTGCATGCGTTCGGCCGCGTGCCGACGATGCTCAACTTCACGGCTGGCATTCGGAACATCAAAGCGGCCTGCAAGCTGGCCCAGGTGACACGGGTCCTGACCGCGCACAAGTTCGTCGAACTCGGGAAGCTGCACGATATCGTCGATGCGATCGGCGAGCACGCCCAGGTGACCTATCTGGAAGACGTTCGCGGAACGATCGGCCTGCCGGACAAGCTGTTCGCCGCCGCCGCAGGCATGTTCCCGCGCCATTTCCGCGCCCCCGCCAAGCCCTCGGACAAAGGCGTCGTGCTGTTCACCTCCGGCAGCTTCGGCGCCCCGCGTGGCGTGGTGCTGACGCAGGAAAACTTGGTGCAGAACGCCATGCAGGTCGCCGCTCACATCGAGCTCGACCCGGACTGGGTGATGTTCAACCCCCTGCCCGTCTTCCATTGCTTTGGCCTGACCGGCGGTGTGATCCTGCCGATCCTGACCGGCATGAAGGCGTTCCAGTACCCCTCGCCGCTTCACACCAAGCAGATCCCGCCGCTGATCAAGGACTCCAAGGCCTCGATCCTGCTGGCCACCGACACCTTCGTGAACCAGTACGCGCGCGCGGCCGAGTCTGATGAGCTGGCGGGTCTTGAGTTCGTGGTCTGCGGCGCCGAGAAGGTTCGCGATGAGACCCACACCCTGATCAAGGAGCGCTTCGGCGGCGTACCGCTGCTCGAAGGCTATGGCGCGACCGAGGCCTCGCCCGTCATTGCCGTGAACAAGCCGACCGACAACCGTCCCGGCACCGTCGGCGGCCTCCTTCCGGGCCAGGAGGTTCGCATCGAGCCGGTCGAGGGCATTCCCGAAGGCGGACGCCTTTTCGTGCGCGGTCCCAACATCATGGCCGGCTACCTGCGCGAGGACGGCGGCGTAGACGCGCCGGAAGGCGGCTGGCACGACACCGGCGATGTCGTCAGCATGACCGACGACCAGTGGATTACGATCAAGGGGCGGGTGAAACGCTTCGCCAAGATCGGCGGGGAGATGGTCTCGCTGACCGCCGCCGAGGATCTCGCCTCAGCCGTCTGGCCGGACGGTCGCCACGCGGTGATCTCGATGCCCGACAAGAAGAAGGGCGAAAAGCTCATTCTGGTCACCGACCGCCATGACGCTGACGTCGCGCCGCTTGTCGCGCACGCTCAGACGATCGGCGCGCCCGAACTGGCGGTGCCGCGGAAGATCCTCAAGGTCACGGAAGTTCCCGTGCTCGGCAGCGGCAAGACCGACTACGTCGCGATCCAGCGCATGGCCGAAACCGACACCCAGGCCGCCTGAACAGGCTAAGGCGGCTAGAACGTCGCCCCGAGCGCTTCAAGCTCGGCGCGGAAGCCCTGCTTGCGGGCGTGCGCCGCTCGAAGATCGACGACGAAGCTCGCGTGGTCTGGATATTCGCCGAAGTCGCCGACCATGACGGCGAGCGACTCGGCCTCCAGCAACTGGCGCGCGGCGTCGGCGTAGCGAGTCGCGACGCCGTAGGTCAGCACATGCTGGATGGAGGCGCGCAGCAGCAGCGAGGCCGCCAGCGGATAGCTCCCCTCCAGCCGCCGCGCCGCCTCGGTGATGAGGACCTCGTCGGCGCCGTTGATCTCGCCCGAGCGCGACAACACCAGACGCGAGGCCGCCGGAAAGTCGGGCCAAGACACGAAGAACGCCAGCGCGGTGTCAAAGCGCGGAAAGCGTCGCGCGACCGCCTTGGCCTGATCCTCGGCCTCGACGTCGTCGAAGTCAGGAAGGCCCTTCAGGTAGGTTCTCAGCAGCGGAATGGAGAGCGTGCGCTCGAATTCAGCCCAGCGGCGCTTTTGAGCCTCCTGTTGATGCCCGGTCGCCTCCAGCGCCTCCAACATCATCTCTTCCCAGGCGGCCCGCTCCTCGACGGACGTGGGATGGCGTCCCCGCACTTCGCCGGGCGCGCCGGCCTGTAGCGTGGCCAAGGCGTCCTCGCCACGGCCAGCCGCAAGCAGTCGCCGGGCGATCTCGGCCGAAACGAGCGGCGTGCGACGAAGCTCCGGCGCGAAGGTCGCTTCAAAGGCGTCGATATCACCGCTGGCGTCGGCTAGGCGCCGCAGTGCGTCCTTGTAAACCGCCGCCATGGGGTCCGCGCCGCGCAGCCTCTTGGCGTTCATCGCCAGAACGGTTTCCAGCACCTGCCGCAGATGGGCGCGCCCCTGGGGCCCCATCGCAGGCCCGAGCGCACTGGCGAGCGGGCCCATCTGGGCGTGATAGTCGGTGGCCAGGATTTTGGCGGTCCGCTCCGCCAAAGCGATCGGCTCGGGCACGGCCTTCTCGGCAATGGCGCCGATGGAGTCACGCGCCGCCAGGAAGACATCGCCGATCGGACCGTCGGGCTGACTGAGCCGATCCAGCGTCGGAGACGCCAGGTCCAAGAGGTCCAGCATGAGGTCGAGGGCGGCGGTCGCATCGTCCTGCGACAGCCGTTCGATCATCCGGCGATGCAAATCGAGGTCCCGAGCGAACGCTGGACGCTTGCGCCAGTGGATTCGGGAAGACGACTTGCCGATCGTCGCCAGGCGCTTGGAGATTTCCAGAGCAAGCCCTTCGGCGCTGGCCTCAGCGAACAGCTCAAGCCGCAGCACCCGCTTGACGTGGCTGTCACTGGACAGGTCGAGCAGGATGGCGGCAAGCCGCTCCGCGCCAAGCTCTACCAGATTGGCCTCGGAAAGGGTCGTCTTGGACCCTTTCCGAGCCTTTGGCTTCTCGGTCGTCGTCGCAGCAGCCTTGCGCGCCATCCAGTCTCCTAGGTCGGCCCTAGATGTGCAGGACTCGCCCGTAGGCGTCCAGAGCCGCCTCGTGCATCGCTTCCGACATGGTCGGGTGGGCGTAGACGACGCCGTGCAGGTCTTCCTCGGTCGCTTCCAGGGTGATGGCGGTGACGAAGCCCTGGATCATCTCGGTGACTTCGTGGCCGATCATGTGGGCGCCGATCAGGGCGCCAGTCTTAGCGTCGAACACGGTCTTCACGAAGCCTTCGACCTCGCCTGCGGCCACGGCCTTGCCGTTGACGCGGAACGGGAAGCGGCCGGCCTTGACCTCGATGCCCGCCGCCTTGGCGCCGGCTTCGGTGTAGCCGACCGAGGCGACCTGCGGGTTGGCGTAGGTGCAGCCCGGGATCGGCGAGTGGACGTTGGGCGTCTTGTAGCCGGCGATGGCTTCCGCCGCGTGGATGCCTTCGTGGCTGGCCTTGTGGGCGAGCCAGGGCGCGCCGGCGATGTCACCGATGGCGTAGAGGCCGGGCACATTGGTGCGGCCGTGCTTGTCGGTGACGACATGGCCGCGATCCAGGCTGACGCCCAGAGCTTCGAGGCCGTCGTTGTTCGGCGCGATGCCGACGGCGACGATGCACTTCTCGGCCGTCAGCTGTTCGATCTTGCCGCCGGCTTCCACGGTGACGGCGACGCCGTCCTTGGTCTTCTCGATCTTGCTGACCTTGGCGCCGACGCGGAACTTGATGCCGCGTTTTTCGAACGCCTTCTGGGCGGCCTTCGAGACTTCCTCGTCCTCGACCGGCATGATGCGGTCGATGGCTTCGACGACGGTCACTTCGGCGCCCAGGGCGCGATAGAAGCTCGCGAACTCGATGCCGATGGCGCCGGAGCCGATCACAACTAGCGACTTGGGCATCGACTTCGGGGCCAGGGCGTCGCGATAGGTCCAAATCTTGTCGCCGTCCGAAACCGCGCCAATGGCCGGAATTTCACGGGCGCGGGCGCCGCTGGCCAGGATCACGTTCTTGGCCTGCACGGTGCGGCTGCCGCCGGCCTTCAGGGCGATGACGACCTTTGGCGCCGGGGCGCCCTTCTCGAGCTTGGCCTCGCCTTCGATCACCTCGATCTTGTGCTTCTTCATCAGGAAGGCAATGCCGCCCGACATGTTCTTGGCCACGCCGCGCGAGCGCTCGATGATCTTGCCGAAGTCGAACGAGGCCTTCTCGACCGACAGGCCATAGCCGCCCAGGTGCGACAGCTGCTCGTAAACCTCTCCGGACTTCAGCAGCGCCTTGGTCGGGATACACCCCCAGTTCAGGCAGATGCCGCCCAGGTTTTCACGCTCGACGATGGCCGTCTTCAGGCCCAGCTGGCTGGCGCGGATCGCGGCCACATAGCCGCCAGGACCGGCGCCGATGACGACAACATCGAATTCCGTGGACATGTTCTTCTAACCCTGACTTTGGCGGCCGCACGAGGGAGCGCGCGGCGCCGATCGACCAGTCCGCAAACCGGTCTGGGAGAAACTAAAGCAGCGCCTCGACCGCGACCTTCAGGTCTTCCGGCTTCACGGTCGGCGCAAAGCGATCGACGACCTGACCGTCCTTGCCGATGAGGAACTTGGTGAAGTTCCACTTGATGGCCTCGGTGCCCAGCACGCCCTTCTGTTCCTTTTTGAGGAAGCGATAAAGCGGATGCGCGTCGGCGCCGTTGACGTCGATCTTGCTCATGACCGGGAAACTGACGTCGTAGGTCAGCGAGCAGAAGTTCGCGATCTCGGCGGCGTCGCCCGGCTCCTGAGCGCCGAACTGGTTGCAGGGGAAGGCCAGCACCGTGAAGCCACGATCCTTGTACGCCTTGTAGAGCGCCTCCAGGCCTTCGTACTGAGGCGTGAACCCGCACTTGCTGGCGGTGTTCACGATCAGCAGCACCTGCCCGCGATAGTCGGCCAGGCTCACGTCCTGGCCGTCCAGCGTCTTGGCGGAATAGTCGTAGACCGACATGGCCATCCCCTCCCGCGCCTGATCAGACGATCAGGGTCAGCGGTTCTTCGATCAGCGGCTTGAAGGCCGCCAGGAACTTGGCGCCGACCGAGCCGTCGACCACGCGGTGATCGCAGGTCAGGGTCACGGTCATAACCGTGGCCACGGCCAGCTGGCCGTTCTTGACGACCGGACGCTGCTCGCCCGCGCCGACACTCATGATCGCGCCTTGCGGCTCGTTGATGATCGAGGCGAACGACTTGATGCCGAACATGCCAAGGTTTGAGATCGAGAAGGTGCCGCCCTGGAATTCCTCGGGCTTCAGCTTCTTGTCCTTGGCGCGCTGGGCCAGGTCCTTCATCTCGGCGGAGATCTGAGCCAGGCCCTTCGTCTCGGCCTTGCGGATGATCGGCGTGATCAGCCCGCCATCGACCGCCACGGCGACGGCGATGTCGGCATGGTGGTGCATGGCGATGCCTTCCGGCGTGTAGCTCGCGTTGGCTTCGGGAACCTGCTTCAGGGCCACGGCGGCAGCCTTGATGACGATGTCGTTCACCGAGACCTTCACGCCTTGCTTCTCCAGCAGGCCGTTGATCTTGGCGCGAGCGGCCAGCAGCGCGTCGATCTCGAGATCGATCGTCAGCGGGAAGTGCGGAACGTCACGGAAGCTCTCCGTCATGCGACGGGCGATCGTCTTGCGCATGCCGTCCAGCGGCACGAGGTCGTAGGAACCGGCGGGAATGCCCATCTGCTCCAGCGACTGGACCTGACGCGGCGCGGCGGCGGCCGGAGCTGCAGCGGCGGGCGCCGAAGCCGGAGCGGCCTTGGCGGCCGGAGCGCCCGACTTGGCGGCCTCGACGTCCGATTTCACGACGCGGCCATGCGGACCCGTGCCCTTGATGGCCTTGAGGTCCAGGCCGGCGGCCGAAGCCAGGCGACGGGCCAGCGGCGACGCGAACACGCGCGAGCCGTCGGCGGCGACGGGAGCGGCCGGTGCGGGAGCAGCCGGAGCAGCGGCGGGAGCAGCAGCCGCCGGAGCCGCCGCAGCAGCGGCCTTGGGCGCTTCGGCCTTGGGAGCCGGCGCCGGGCTCTCACCCTCGCCCGCCAGCTTGGCGATCAGAGCGTTGACCTTGACGTTCTCGGTCCCGGCCTCGACCAGGATGGCTTCCACGACGCCTTCGTCGACGGCTTCGACTTCCATCGTCGCCTTGTCGGTCTCGATCTCAGCGATCACGTCGCCGGCCTTGACGGTGTCGCCGACCTTGACGTGCCACTTGGCGAGGGTCCCCTCCTCCATGGTGGGCGACAGGGCGGGCATCAGAATGTCGATCGACATTGAGCTTTTTCCTCAATCGTTCGGGACGTTAGCGAGCCCCTTTTTGTCTCAGGGGGCCGGCGTCCGCGATACCCCGCGTTTGAGCGGGATGAATATCTTGGCCAAGAGCAGCGGCCCCCGCCCGGGGCGAGGGCCGCGATCTCCTAGCGGTAGCAGACCGCCTTGGCCGCCTTCACGATCTTCTCGACCGACGGCAGGCTCATCGCTTCCAGGTTGGCCGCATAGGGCAGCGGAACGTCTTCCTGGTGCACCCGCAGCGGCGGGGCGTCCAGGTAGTCGAAGCCGTGCTCGGTGATGCGCGCCACGATCTCGGCGCCGACGCCCATCGGGCCCCAGCCTTCCTCAACCGTCACCAGGCGGTTGGTCTTCTTGACGCTTTCCAGGATGGTCGCGTGGTCCATCGGACGGATCGTGCGCAGGTCGACGACCTCCGCCTGGATGCCTTCCTTCTCCAGCTCTTCGGCGGCCTTCAGAGCGAAACCGACCATGCGGCTGTAGGCGACCAGCGTGACGTCCGAACCCAGGCGGCGAACCTTGGCCTTGCCGATCGGCACGACCCAATCCTCGACGTCCGGGATGTCGAACTCGTGGCCGTACATCATCTCGTGCTCGAGGAAGACGACCGGGTTCGGATCGCGGATCGCAGCCTTCAAGAGGCCCTTGGCGTCAGCGGCGTCGTAGGGCGCGATGACTTTCAGGCCCGGAACGTTGCCGTACCACGCGGCGTAGTCCTGGCTGTGCTGGGCGCCGACGCGCGAAGCCGCGCCGTTCGGGCCGCGGAACACGATCGACGACTTGATCTGACCGCCCGACATGTAGAGCGTCTTGGCGGCCGAGTTGATGATGTGGTCGATCGCCTGCATGGCGAAGTTCCAGGTCATGAACTCGACGATCGGCTTCAGGCCGGCCATGGCCGCCCCGACGCCCATGCCGGCGAAGCCGTGCTCAGTGATCGGGGTGTCGATGACGCGGCGGTCGCCGAACTCCTGCAGCAGCTCGCGGCTGACCTTGTAGGCGCCCTGGTACTGGGCGACTTCCTCGCCCATCAGGAATACGCGGTCGTCACGGCGCATCTCTTCGGCCATGGCGTCGCGCAGGGCGTCCCGGACCGTGATCTTCTTCAGCGGCTTACCGTCGATCTCGGGATCGGCGAAGGTCGATGCGGCGGAGATCGGACCGCCGGCAGCCGGAGCCGGCGCGACCGGGGCCGGCGCGGCTTCTGCAGCGGGAGCGGCAGCGGCAGGCGCCGCAGCTTCGCCTTCGCCCTTCAGGCGCGCGATCAGCGTGTTGACCTTGACGTTCTCGCTGCCGGCCGGAACCAGGATGGCCTCGATCACGCCCTCGTCGACGGCTTCGACCTCCATCGTCGCCTTGTCGGTTTCGATCTCGGCGATGACATCGCCGGCCTTGATGGTGTCGCCTTCCTTCACCAGCCACTTGGCCAGGGTGCCTTCCTCCATCGTGGGGGAAAGCGCGGGCATCAGGATGTCCGTCACTCGGCGGCCTCCAGGTAGACGTCGGTATACAGTTCCGAGGGATCGGGCTCGGGGCTCGTGCGGGCGAACTCGGCGGCTTCGGCGACGATGCGCTTCACTTCCGCGTCGACGCCCTTCAGGTCGTCTTCGGTGACGCCAGCCTTGGCCAGGCGTTCCTTGATGTGGTCGATCGGATCGCGGGTGGTCTTCACCTCGTCGACCTCTTCCTTGGTCCGGTACTTGGCCGGATCGGACATCGAGTGACCACGATAGCGATAGGTCTTCATCTCGAGGATGTAGGGACCTTGGCCGCTGCGGGCGTGCTCGGTGGCGCGGGCGCCGGCTTCGCGGACGGCGATGACATCCATGCCGTCGACTTCCTCGCCCGGGATACGGAACGAGACGCCGCGCTTGTGGAAGGCGGTTTCCGACGCGGCGCGCTCGACGGCCGTGCCCATGGCGTACTGGTTGTTCTCGATCACATACACGACCGGCAGCTTCCACAGCTGGGCCATGTTGAAGCTCTCGTAGACCTGGCCCTGGTTGGCCGCGCCATCGCCCATGTAGGCGTAAGAGACGTTGCCGTTGCCCTTGTAGCTGTTGGCCAGCGCCAGACCGGTGCCGAGCGCGACCTGCGCGCCGACAATGCCGTGGCCGCCGTAGAAGCCGGTGGCGATGTCGAACATGTGCATCGACCCGCCCTTGCCCTTGGACGAACCGCCGGCGCGGCCGGTGAGTTCAGCCATGACTTCACGGGGATCCATGCCAGCGGCCAGCATGTGGCCGTGGTCACGGTAGCCCGTGATGATCTGGTCGCCCTTCTGCGAGATCGACTGCATGCCGACCGCGATGGCTTCCTGACCGATGTACAGGTGGCAGAAGCCGCCGATCAGGCCCATGCCGTACAACTGGCCGGCGCGCTCCTCGAAGCGGCGGATCAGCAGCATGTCCTGATAGAATTTCAGGAGTTCGTCCTTGCCGACGAAGGCGTTGACACCGGTTTCCGGCGCCTTGCCCTCGGAGGCGTCAGCCTTGCGCGTGCGCGCCATTCAAATCTCCCTGGCCAATCTTCATCGCGGCCTTCGTGCTAAAAGCGCTTCCCGCCGAAAATTCGTCGGTTCCGCGAAGGAAACGCCTTGCTGTCCGTTGCGATCGAGCATGGATCCTGACGATCCACGAACGACCGGCAGCATGTTCCGAGATATAGCGCCGGATCAGCGCGAACGCTTGACCCTGATCACATAGTCCCTCGGGTCAGCATATCCCAGGAGGGAACGCGCGCGCTCCTCCAGAAGATCAGCCGACAGACTGCCGCTGCGTAATAGACGAGCGCGGGCCTCCAGGTCCATCCTCTCGGCGTGTATCTTCCTGAGTTCTCTGGTTTTTGCTGCGAGGTCCGCGTTGCGCTGCGAAATGGACAACAGCCCCCGATCGCCCGTCAGAGCGTGAAAGGCGAAGTAGAAAATCAGGAAAAAGATCGCCGCAGTCGGCAGGAAAGGTTGCAGTCGGGCGAACATCTTGGTGTCCCAGAGAGGGATTCGCAGGATCGCCGACCAGCCTTAACGCCTTCTAAATCTAGGTCTTGCGCAGGCTCTCCCGCCGATCGCGCGACAGGCGAGCGATGCTTTCAGCTGAGATGGTTTCAAGCGCATCTAGATACCGCGACGCCGAAGTGATTTCGCGGCGGCGAACAGCGAGAAGTTGGTCTCGTTTGAAACCACTCCAGGGCTTTTAGAAAATTTGTGGGTTAACACCGTCCCGGACCGTCTTTTCCCGCGGCGTTCGGCAACGCTTCTGCGGGAATCGGATGCGAAAAGGGCGCGGCCACTTCTGCGGTCGCGCCCCCTGAAATCATAGGTCCAAGGGCGTATTAACGCCCCTTGAGCGCCGCGCGACCTGCGTAAACTCCTTGGTCGTCCAGCATTTCCTCGATGCGGAGCAGCTGGTTGTACTTGGCGGTACGGTCCGAGCGCGCCAGAGACCCGGTCTTGATCTGGCCGCAGTTCAGCGCCACGGCCAGGTCGGCGATGGTGCTGTCCTCGGTTTCACCCGAACGGTGGCTCATCACGCTGGTGTAGCCATGGCGATGCGCCAGCTCGACCGCGTCGATCGTCTCCGAGAGCGTACCGATCTGGTTGACCTTCACCAGGATCGAATTGGCCAGACCCTTGTCGAGCCCGATCTGCAGACGCTTGGGGTTGGTCACGAACAGGTCGTCGCCGACCAGTTGGACCTTCTTGCCCAAGGTGTCCGTCAGCAGCTTCCAGCCCTCGAAGTCGTCCTCGGCCATGCCGTCTTCGATCGTCAGGATCGGGAACTTGGCGACCAGGCCGGCCAGGTAGTCGACCATGGCGGCGGGATCGAGGGACTTGCCTTCGCCTTCGAGTTCGTACTTGCCGTTCTTGAAGAACTCGGTCGAGGCGACGTCCAGGCCCAGGACGAAGTCGTCACCGGCCTTGTAGCCGGCCTTTTCGCCCGCCTTGACGATGAACTCGAGCGCAGCTTCCGCCGACGCGAGGTTCGGAGCGAAACCGCCTTCATCGCCGACGTTGGTGTTGTGACCCGCGTCCTTCAGAGCCTTCTTCAGGGCGTGGAAGATCTCGGCGCCCATGCGCAGGCCTTCGCGGAAGTCCTTGGCGCCGGTCGGCAGGATCATGAATTCCTGGATGTCGATCGGATTGTCGGCATGGGCGCCGCCGTTGATGATGTTCATCATCGGCGTCGGCAGGACGCGGGCGTTGACGCCACCGACGTACTTGTAGAGCGGCAGGCCGGCGGACTCGGCGGCGGCCTTTGCCGTAGCCAGCGAGACACCCAGGATGGCGTTGGCGCCGAGGCGCGCCTTGTTCGGCGTGCCGTCCAGTTCGATCAGCAGGTTGTCGACCCGACGCTGATCCTCCGCGTCCACGCCCGACAGCGCGTCAAAGATCTCGCCGTTCACGGCGTCGACGGCCTGCTGGACGCCCTTGCCCAGGTAGCGCGCCTGGTCGCCGTCCCGCTTTTCATTGGCCTCGTGCGCGCCGGTCGAGGCGCCAGACGGCACGGCGGCGCGACCGAACGCGCCGTCTTCCAGAACGACGTCGACTTCGACGGTCGGGTTACCCCGGCTGTCGAGAATTTCGCGGGCGATGATGTCGACGATCTCGGTCATGGACTGCTCCTCAAGGCCAAAGGCGCGGGAGCCTTAGCCCCCAAGCGCCCTCGGCGCAACTTGACTTCCCTTTGGGAGGGCGCGTGAACGTCGATAACCCGGAGGAGGACGAAATGCTGCTCATCGAACGACGGGGGCCTGTGGCTCTTGTGACGCTCAATCGCCCGGAAGCGATGAACGCGCTCTCCAAGGCGCTGAGGTCGGCGCTTCACGCGGCGATGGTGCAACTTGACCAGGAGCCGGACGTCAGCGTGGTGGTTCTGACCGGCGCAGGGGAGCGCGCCTTCACTGCGGGCCTTGATCTGAAGGAACTTGGCGGCGATCCGGCCGCCATGGGCGCGGCCAACGATCAGGACGCTCGCTCAAACCCGGTTCGCGCCGTCGAAACATGCCGAAAGCCGGTGATCGGCGCGATCAACGGGGTCGCCATCACGGGCGGCTTTGAACTGGCCCTGGCCTGCGACGTGCTGATCGCGTCTGAAAACGCCCGGTTCGCTGACACCCATGCCCGCGTCGGCATCATGCCCGGTTGGGGGTTGTCCCAGAAGCTCTCACGGCTGATCGGCCCCTATCGCGCCAAGGAACTGTCCCTGACCGGAAACTTCCTGGACGCCCGGACTGCGGCTGACTGGGGTCTCGTCAATCGCGTCGTACCAGCCGACAGGCTTCTGGAGGAGGCGCTAAGGCTGGCGGACGACATGGCCTCCATCCCCGTCGAGACGCTTGCGTTCTACAAGGGGCTGATCGACGATGGCTACGGCATGGCCTTCCGCCAGGGCTTGAACCTTGAGCATGAGCGATCCAGCGCCCACAACGCCGAGGTCACCCCAGAACGTGTCGAGCAGCGCCGTCGCCAGGTCATGGAGCGTGGTCGCGGACAATAGGGCCGCCATCGTCAGGCTTGGAGCACAGGCGCAAACCCGCCCTGCCCTAGCCTGAAGAGCACCTTGCCTGCGCCGAAGTCCAGTTCGACCCGGGCGAACAGCCGCAACACGTCGACCCCTAACAGCGCCGCCGGTCGATCGTTCAGACCCCAGTGGTTGAAGACGTGCAGGTCGGCGAACGCCATCGGCGTGTTGCTGAGGCGCAAATCGCCCATTGCGATCGTCGGAATGATCCGGAACTCGCCCAGCTGGATCTCGCCGCTGGCCGTCAGCAGTCGGATGCGCTGGACACGATCCGGCGAACGACGGCGCTTGGCGGCGATGGCGCGGGCCAGAGCCATGTTCCCGATGCTGACCCCGCCGCCGGAGTCGATGAACGCCAGCGAGCGGGCGCCGCCGATCCGGGAGTCCGCCAAGGTCAGACGACCATACCGGGCGTTGGCGGCGACATTGACTTCACGCGAGGTCTTGTACGGCTCAAAGCTGGGGGCGCTGCGTCGCACCTCCAGCTGCTTGCGCTGAAAATCGATGACCACGTTGCGGCCCTCCAGCGCGTCGACACCCAGGAGCCCATCCGCGCCGACCCGGTCGTAGGGTAGCACCGGGAGTATGCTGTTGGTCAGGCCGGTCTCTCCGGCCCTGAGGTCACGCACCAACGCGGTGGGGCACGTCATGGAGCCCGAAGCGCCATGCACCAGGACATCCGGACCGCGCGGCAGGTTCAGGCGTTCCGCAATTGCAGGCGTGAGCACCGTCTTGTCGGCGCCGGTGTCGACCACGAAGCGGAAGCCGCCCGTGTCGTTGACGCTGGTCGCGACGGTCAGCCTGGCGTCGCTGTCGAGGGTCGCGTCGAGAATCACCAGCGGATCCTCGGCGACCTGCGGGACGTCGCTGCCGGGCTGAGGCAGCGCCGGCGCTTGGCTGGGAATCGAGATCAGCGCGGAAGCCCCGGCGACGCCGGGCGCGGCGAGGATCGATCCCAGCCCTCCGGCCAACATACGACGCGTGAACATCGGCTTTGTCCTCCCGACGGGAGGCTAGCACCGTTTCGACGCGGACGACAAAGATACGACGAAAAGCGCCGCCGGAACGAGCCCGGCGGCGCTTTCGAGTCGTCAGAAGCGAAAGGAGACTTAGTCTTCCTTCGGCGTCAGGATCTGCTTGCCGTTGTACATGCCGGTCTTCAGATCGACATGGTGCGGACGGCGCAGCTCGCCCGTGTCCTTGTCCTCGATGAACGAGTTAGCGCCCAGGGCGTGGTGCGACCGGCGCATGTTCCGGCGAGAAGGCGAAGTTTTTCTTTTAGGAACGGCCATCGAAGTGACTCTGCTCGCTGAGCGTGAAAATCGAGAGCGGCGGCTTGGGAGCGCCCGAGCCGCCGCGTGAGGGCGGGCTTATGCCCGAATCTGTTGGAAGATGCAACCTCGTGATCAGACGAGGCGTCCATGCTCCTTCGCGGCCGCGATAAAGCTGGCGAAAAGCGGGTGCGGGGCGAACGGACGGCTCTTCAGCTCGGGGTGATACTGCACCCCGATGAACCAAGGATGGTCGTCCCGCTCGACGATCTCAGGGAGCACGCCGTTGGGCGAGCGACCGGTCAGTTTCAGGCCCGCGTCCTCCATCAGGTGGACGTAGCCGATATTGACCTCGTAGCGGTGGCGGTGGCGCTCGCTGATCTCGGTTTGGCCATAGATCTCGGCGACCTTCGAGCCGGCCGTCAGGACCGCGTCATAGGCCCCCAGGCGCATGGTGCCGCCCAGGTCGTCATTGGCGCGGCGCTGGACGGTCTCGTTGCCCTTGATCCACTCGGTCATGATGCCGACGACCGGGCGCTCGGTGGGGCCAAATTCGCTGGAGCTGGCGTCCTTGATCCCGGCGACGTTCCTCAGGGTCTCGATCACGGCCATCTGCATGCCGAAGCAGATGCCGAAGTACGGCACCTTGCGTTCGCGGGCGAACTGGGCCGCGCGGATCTTGCCCTCGGCCCCCCGCTCGCCGAAGCCGCCGGGCACCATGATGGCGTGAGCGTTCTCCAGGCGCGCCGCAGCGGCCCCCTCGTCGCCTTCGAAGGTCTCGCTCTCGACCCAGTCGAGATTGACCTTGACCTTGTTGGCCAGGCCCCCGTGATGCAGGGCCTCGATCAGCGACTTGTAGGCGTCCTTCAGCACCGTGTACTTGCCGACCACGGCGATGGTGACCTCGCCGTCGGGATGCTGGACGGTCTCGTCGATCGTCTTCCAGCGCGACAGGTCCGGGGCCGGCGCGTCGCGCATGCCGAACACGTCCAGCACCTCGGCGTCCAGCCCCTGCTCGTGATAGTCGATCGGCACGGCGTAGATCGACGAGGAGTCCATCGCCTGGATCACCGCGCTGGGCCGCACGTTGCAGAACTGGGCGATCTTGCGCTTTTCCTCGGGCGGGATCTCCTGCTCGCAGCGGCACAGCAGGATGTCCGGCTGGATGCCGATCGAGCGCAGTTCTTTGACCGAGTGCTGGGTCGGCTTGGTCTTCATCTCGCCGGCCGTCTTGATGAACGGCAGCAGGGTCAGGTGCACGTAGCAGCTCTGGCCGCGCGGCAGGTCCTGGCGCAGCTGGCGGATGGCCTCGAAGAACGGCAGGCCCTCGATGTCGCCGACGGTGCCGCCGATCTCGACCAGCACGAAGTCGACCGGCTTCTCGCCCGTCTCGTCCATGGCCGGCGACAGGACGAAGTCCTTGATCTCGTTGGTCACGTGCGGGATCACCTGGACGGTCGCGCCCAGATAGTCGCCGCGGCGCTCCTTCTCGATGATCGTCTTGTAGATCTGGCCGGTGGTGATGTTGTCGGCCTTGGTCGCCGACACGCCGGTGAAGCGCTCGTAGTGGCCAAGGTCGAGGTCCGTCTCGGCCCCGTCGTCGGTGACGAAGACCTCGCCGTGCTGATACGGGCTCATCGTGCCCGGATCGACGTTGAGATAGGGGTCGAGCTTCCGGAGGCGGACCTTGTAGCCGCGCGCTTGCAGCAGCGCGCCGAGCGCCGCCGAGGCCAGACCTTTGCCAAGCGAGGAAACCACGCCGCCGGTGATGAAGATGTACCGCGTCATGGGCGACCAGATTACCCGTGATTCGTGGACGCGGGGAGAAAGACCCGCGTTCATCAACAAGATTAAACCCCCGAGGTGGCCCTCGGGGGTCGGTGAAAGCGCCGTCGGGGACGGTTAGGGCTTGGGCTGGCTCGCCGGAGCCGGGGTCGGCTCTGCGGGGGCCAGGAGCGCCGGCTGCTGAGCGGCCGGGGCCGGCGTGTTGATCTGCGGCGCGGGGGCCTGGATGCCGCCCGGCTGCGGCGCCGCCGGCAGCGAGTTCAGCGAGCCCGGAGCCGGCGCCGGGGCCGGCACGTTCTGCAGCGTCTTGGCGTCGAGGCCCTTGATGCTGTCGGCGACCGAGCCGCTCTTGTCCAGACGACCCGTCAGGATGGTCAGGGCCAGGCTGATGATCAGGAAGATCGAGAACAGGATCCAGGTGATGCGGGTCAGCAGATCGCCGGCGCCGCGCGCGGTCATCAGGCCGCCCGAGTTGCCGCCCATGCCCAGCGCGCCGCCCTCGGAGCGCTGCAGCAGCACCACCCCGATCAGGCCGAGGCAGACGATGATGTTGATGGCCAGCAGAACGCCGATGAGCATGCGAATGTATTCTCGGTCCGGGCGCGAGCCACGCCCGCGCGAAAAACGAAGCGGCCCCTCTACCACTAGAGGCGGCTGCACGCCATAGCTGGGAAGTGTCGTCGCGAACGCAAGCCCGCAAGCTCCACCGAAGGACCGCATGATCCTCGAGACCGAACGCCTGATCATCGCCCCCTTGGCGGCCGACGACGCCCCGCTGCTGTATCCGTTCCTCAGCGACGCCGAGGTGATGTCCAGCCTCGACCAGGAGCCGATCGAGGATCCCGACGAGGTCGCCGCCCGCGTGACGGCCCAGGTCGAGGAAATGGCCGGCGGGAAAGCCGCCTACTGGGCCATCCGCCGCGCGGCCGACGGCGCCTTCATCGGCTTCTGCGAGCTGTTCGACATCGACCGCCGCCGCGACAGCGCGGAGATCCGCTTCGCCATCGCCCGCGAGGGCTGGGGCCAGGGCCTTGGCCTGGAGGCCCTGAGCGCCCTGCTCGCCCAGATCGCCGCCGACGACCTCAAGACCATCACCGCCCGCGTCCACGTCGGCGACACCGCCGCCGAACGCCTGCTGGCCAAGCTGGGCTTCCGCCCCGACGGCTACATCGTCGGCGCCGTGCACCGCGACGGCGAACGCCGCGACCGGCGGGTCTATGGACTGAGGCTTTAGGGTATAGCCGCACCGAGCGCCCCCTCCGTCACGCGGCTGCGCCGCGCGCCACCTCCCCCGTTTCACGGGTGAGGAGGACACCGCAGCCCTCCTGCCCCGCTTGCGGGGGAGGTGGCGCGGCGCCGTGAGGCGACGCGACGGAGGGGGCGCTTCTACGGGCGCGCCGCTGCTCCCTCACGCGATCATGCGCCGAGGTGATGGAAAGGGACGCGGAGCGCCGGACATTCGTCCGGAGTGTGAGTTTGTAGATACCGTTTCGACGAAGCCCGAACGCTCCGCGCAGCCGTTATCCGCCAGCGTCCCGTCAGGTGGCCCTGTTCAGGCCTTACCGGGACCCGAGCCTTCCGTTTCCGGAAAGTCCCGACGGTCGAGGAGGACGAGCCACTCCAGGCTAAGACACATCCCTTTGCCCTCAACCACGCCGACGGCGGGCGGGTCTGGCCAGCAACCAGATCCCCGGACCGTTCGAGTATCCCCCTCGAACCTGTCCCCGCTCGACCGCCCCCCTTCGCCGCAAATGGTCGCTGGCCATGCGCCCTTTCCTCGCGACGAGGTGGATAGAGACTACGACAGGTTTTCAGGCCGGGGACGAAAGCGGGAAGACGCCCACCCAATCCCCTCTCCCAGAGGGAGAGGGAGGGCCCCAAGCAAAGCTTGGGAGGGTGAGGGGTTTCACCCTTTCCGGACCGGGCAGGCCCTGACAAGCAACTGAAAAGGAGAGGCTTTCACGGCTGACACCGTAACCCCTCACCCTCCCGCCGCTGCACGGCGGCCCCCTCCCTCTCCCTAAAGGTGAGGGATTTCGGCGCCCGTCCCGATCTGGGGATAAGCCCCCTGCTCGGCCCGCATGCGATAGGCCATCACGGCGGTGTGGCCCAGCTTCTCGACGAGCCGCCAGTTGACGATGGCCCCCAGCGGCGCGCCGACCACGGGGAGGAACTGGGCCAGTTTCGCGAGGTCGATGTGGTCGCGGTACTGCTGCTGGAAGGCCCGCCAGTCGAAGTCGTCCAGGTGCTGGGGATGGGGCCTCCCGTCCCAATGGTCCAGCGCCGCCAGCGCCCCGGCTCGGTGCTCACCGTCGGAAAAGGCCAGCTCGAAGACGTGCAGGATAAAGAGCCGCTCGGGCAGCGCCGTCCCGTCATGGCCGAAGATGGCGGCGATCTCGAACAGCAGCTTGATCTTGAAGCTCATCAGCAGCGGGAAATCGGCCGCCGCCATCAGGAAGCCCCCGGCCCCGGTGACGCCGCCCTCGACGGCGGCCGTCTTCTTCCAGCCGTCGATCGCCTTGGCCGCCCGCGCCCGGCGCTCGTCCAGCGTCAGGTCATAAAGCGGCGAGCCCGTCGCAAAATCGGCCCCGGTCAGCATCGCCCGCGTCATGCCCTCGATGGCCGTGGTGATGGCGGCGTGGACCTTCTCGGGGATGATCCGGTTGATCCGCTGTTGCGCGGCCCGCGCCAGCCCGTTGAGCGGCCCCGGCGGCTGGATCAGATCGGCGCGCCAGGCGAGGAGGTCTGGGGAGAGGGTCATGGGGTGGAGATAGGGGTTTGGGGCGCGCGGGTGAAGGCGCGCGGTCTTCCTTCTCCCCTTGTGGGAGAAGGTGGCGCGGAGCGCCGGATGAGGGGTCGCACCGCCCTCGCCCGCCCCTTCGCCCGCTGCCCCGTCGAGAAACCCCTCATCCGACCCGCTGCGCGGGCCACCTTCTCCCGCAAGGGGAGAAGGGTTCCGGAAACTCCGACCTCCCCGGCGAACGCCGGGGTCCAGATCGAACCCGCCGCCGTGGAAGCGCTCGCAAGGCCGCAGGGCGCGCCCACCCAAACCGTTCGGGATGAATCTGGGCCCCGGCGTTCGCCGGGGAGGTCGGGGGTTTGGTTGGACCCAGTTCCGCCCCTTCTCGCCCGAGAAGGCGCCATCCTTACATCTCACGGCGAGACGATCGCAGGGCTGTCCAAGTCACTCAAGGACGACGCTCCGCGTCGCCGCCGCGCGGCCGCCCGGAGGGCGGTCCTTGACTGACTTGGTCAGTCCTGCACGCTGCAGCCTTCGAGAGATTTAAGGATGGGACCGCGAGAGGACGCGGGCAATCACGCCAGCCGGACCAACTTGCAATGACTGTTGCATATCACATCTCTCGCGATAGCTTGGTTCATCGGTCAACCGCTTAAACATGCGATTTCACTTTTGCCTGCACCTACCGAATCCATCCCAGACCCTCCGAATTGGGCAGTTATCGCTAGCTGCATTGCGGCTTGGATTGCTCTCGCGATTTCGGCTCTCAACGCCTTTTATTCGGCGAGAACCTTCGCAATTAATAAAGCGAAGGAAGATAGGATAAAGAAGAAATTCTCTATTCGGTACGAGTCTGGCCATTACTTGAACGAAAAAGATGACCCGCACCGATACTATATATTTTCAGTAAGCATAAAGAATCCATCAGATTCGAATATATCTATAGAAAATATTAGATATCTAATTAAATACAAAAGCGGATCAACGGATCAGTCAATTACGTTTGATTCATATATATATGAAGAAAGTAAAGACAGATTTCTCCAGCCGCCCCTTAAGATTGAAGCCAAGCAAATTCATAGCGGAAATGTTAGATTTAGAGTCCCAAAGGAGATTCTATCCAAGATATCAATCACGCAAACAACCGTGATTGCAATCGACTCAGATGGAAATATTTCGTCTTTCGATCCGATAATTCTTCAAGATAAGACCGATGCCCAAAATAATACCTAGATTTAAATCGACAATCACCAACGTACCGGTGTTTCAGTACGGAGTTTCGTCCAACCCAAAAGTTATGGATGGGAAACCGATACCTCATATTGTTGTCGACGATACCGGACACAAGGAAGTTTCCGATTACATATTAAATCATAAGCACTACGAATTTGGCGACGTAAAGACAGAGTGGGGAGGAGCTATAAATGACAGCAATATAATTAGCCTTCACATCACAGCTATAAATCCAGCAAGTATTGAATTCTCAATTAATTTTGATGCCAGGATATTTGCACAGGCAATTGACCACATCGCTCAGACTCGCGCTCTATACCTGCAAACCGGCACCCCGGCCGGTGGAAAATATAGTATTTTGACCTCTCCGGCGCTGATACTCGAGGTTCCCGATACGGGATTCTGTACTATTTGGGAGAAGCGCTATCGCCGTATCCTCGAAAAGAAGGCGATAAAGAATGGAGCAAGCCGAAAGGCTGCGGAGGGCGTAGCGACCTTGGCTATACAACAAACAAGGTCACTCTGGCGCAAATAGCACGCCCCCATCCACACCCACTAACCTTCCATCCCCATCATCCCCAGCCCCGCCACCTCCCCCGCCCAGCCGAAGCGGCCTATATCCTTGCCCTGACGTTCACCACGCCGGACCCCAAGGGCTTGTCCACCCAGTTTCGACTGCCGCTGTCCCTCACCCCCAGCTATGGCCGGGAGGACTTCGCCGTCTCGCCGGTCAACGCCGAGGCGGTGGCGCGGGTCGATGCGTGGCCGGCCTGGCCGGAGGGGCGGCTGGCCCTGGTGGGGCCGGCGGGGAGCGGCAAGACGCATCTGGCGCGGGCCTGGGCCCAAGAGGTCGGGGCCGTGGTGGTGGACGCGGCCGATCCGGCCGCCGCGCCGCTGGACCTGGCGGCCCTGCGCGGCCGGCCGGTGCTGGTCGAGGACGCCGACCGCCGCGCGCAGGGCGGCGCGCTGAGCGACGAGGCGCTGTTTCATCTTCTGAACATGGCCGGGGTGGACGGCGGGACCGTGCTGCTGACCGGCCGGGTCGCGCCCCTGGCTTGGGAGACGGCGGTGCCGGACCTGCGCTCGCGGCTGAACGCCCTGTCGGTGGCGGTCCTCGACGAGCCCGACGATGGGGTGCTGGAGGCGGTGCTGCGGCGAGCCTTCGCCCAGCGGCTCCTGAAGCCCGAGCCGGACCTCTATCCCTACCTCGTCGCTCGCCTGCCCCGCTCGGCCGCCGAAGCCATCGCGGCGGCGGACCTGCTGGACGAGGAAGCCGCCTCGCGCCGGCGCGAGCTGAACAAGGCCCTGGCGCGGGAGGTGCTGGAGGGGTTCGAGGGGGAGGATGAGGCGGGATGATGGTCCCTTCTCCCCTTGTGGGAGAAGGTGGCCCGCGAAGCGGGTCGGATGAGGGGTCGAAAGCCCTTTCCGCCCGACGCCGAGAAACCCCTCATCCGGCGCTGTCGCGCCACCTTCTCCCGCAAGGGGAGAAGGAAACCCGCGCTGTCGTCACCGCGTCACTTGCCGCGTTCACCATGACGGAACAAAGTTCGCCTATATAGAGTCCATGACCGACGCCCTGCCGATCGCCGCCAACGCTCCTGTCGCCGCAAACGCCGACCCGCTGACGCTCGACGCCGAGCTGATGGCCTCGCCCGAGCGGTTCTTCAACCGCGAGCTTTCGTGGCTGGCCTTCAACCAGCGGGTGCTGGAGGAGAGCGGCAATCCGCGCCACCCGCTGCTGGAGCGGCTGCGGTTCCTGTCGATCAGCGCCAACAATCTCGACGAATTCTACATGGTGCGCGTGGCCGGCCTGAAAGGTCAGGTGCGCGAGGGCGTGCGAGTGATCAGCCAGGACGGCCTGATCCCCAGCGAGCAGCTGACCCGCATCAACGCCTCGGCCTTCGAGCTGATGGCCGAGCAGCAGAAGATCTGGCGCCAGGTCCGCACCGAGCTGTGGGACGAGGGCCTGAAGCTGCTGGACGCCAAGGACGTCGACGGCGAGGACCGCAAGCGGGCCGAGGAGATCTTCCTCAACCAGATCTTCCCGGTGATGACGCCGCTGGCGATCGATCCGGCGCATCCGTTCCCGTTCATCCCGAACCTGGGCTTCTGCCTGGCGCTGAAGCTGCGGCGGATCGCCGACGACAAGCATCTCTACGCCCTGGCGCCGATCCCCTCGCAGGTGCGGCGGTTCTGGGAGCTCTCCTCGGTGGTGGCGCGCGGCCGCAAGCGCCAGCGCAAGATCGTCGCCCTGGAGAGCATGATCATCCTGTTCCTGGAGCACCTGTTCCCCGGCTACGAGGTCGAGGGCCGGGGTCTGTTCCGCCTGATCCGCGACAGCGACCTCGAAATCGAGGAAGAGGCCGAAGACCTGGTGCGCGAGTTCGAGGCGCGGCTGAAGAAGCGTCGCCTGGGCCAGGTGGTGCGGGTCAAGATCCAGACCACCATGCCGGCCGACCTGCGCGAGTTCATCATCGAGGGCCTGCGCGCCGAGCCCGAGGACGTGGTGCTGGTCGACGGCAAGCTCGGTTTGGCCCAGATGTCGGAGCTGATCCCGCCGGACCGTCCGGACCTGAAGTTCCCGCCCTTCAACGCCCGCTTCCCCGAGCGCATCCGCGACCACGGCGGCGACTGCTTCGCCGCGATCCGCGAGAAGGACATTCTCGTTCACCACCCGTTCGAAAGCTTCGACGTGGTGGTGCAGTTCCTGCGCCAGGCCGCGCGCGATCCCAACGTGCTGGCGATCAAGCAGACCCTGTACCGCACCTCCAAGGACAGCCCGATCGTGGCGGCCCTGATCGAGGCGGCTGACAACGGCAAGAACGTCACGGCGCTGGTCGAGATCAAGGCCCGCTTCGACGAGGAGAATAACCTCAAGTGGGCGCGCGACCTGGAGCGGGCGGGCGTGCACGTGGTGTTCGGCTTCGTCGACTGGAAGACCCACGCCAAGCTGTCGGTGGTGGTGCGCCGCGAGGGCGAGGCCCTGCGCACCTACTGTCACTTCGGCACCGGCAACTATCACCCGCAGACGGCGCGGGTTTACACCGACCTTTCGCTGTTCACCTGCGACCCGGCCCTGGGGCGCGACGGCGGCAAGCTGTTCAACTTCATCACCGGCTACGCCCAGCCGGGCCGACTGGAGAAGCTGTCGTTCTCGCCCCAGACGCTGAAGCCGGATCTGCTGCGGATGATCGCGCTGGAGGCCGACGCCGCCCGCGCCGGACGTCCGGCGGCGATCTGGGCCAAGATGAACGCGGTCGTGGATCCGCAGATCATCGACGCCCTCTACGCGGCCAGCCAGGCCGGGGTGCAAATCGACCTCGTGGTGCGCGGCATCTGCTGCCTGCGTCCGGGCATCAAGGGCCTGTCGGAGAACATCCGGGTCAAGTCGATCGTCGGCCGGTTCCTGGAGCACTCGCGCATCGTGGCCTTCGCCAACGGCGCGCCGATGCCCAGCGCCCAGACGCGGCTCTATATGAGCTCGGCCGACTGGATGCCGCGCAATCTCGACCGCCGGGTCGAGAGCCTGGTGCCGATCGAGAACCCGACCGTCCACCAGCAGGTGCTGGACCAGATCATGGTCGCCAACCTCAATGACGAGGCCCAGAGCTGGAAGCTGGACAGCGAAGGCGACTACGCCCGCGATCCGGCCTGGAACAGCAAGGGCGCGTTCTCGGCGCACGACTACTTCATGACCAATCCCAGCCTGTCGGGACGCGGTCATGGGGCCCGCGACCTGCCGCGCGCCTTCGACCACGTGGGCCCCAAGCGCAAGCGGTGAGCCGCGCCGCCCTCGTCGTCCTAGCCCTGCTGCCGGTGCTCAGCGCCTGCGCGCCCAAGGGCGAGCAGCGGGCTGACATCTGCGCGATCCAGGCCCTGCCCGCCCGCCCCGGCTTCGACCGGTTCGGCGCCCCGCCGCCCGGCGTGGAGAAACTGGCCCAGGCCACGGCCGAGGTCTATGGCCCCGGGATCGCCGGCGGCTACGGCGTGCGCTGGTGGGGTCCCTGCGGTCCCAGCGCCAGCTCCACCGACATGCTGCTGCTGGGTCCCGCCCCGTGGGCCCTGACCAAGGGCGGTCCGCGCGCCGACGGCCACCAGGTCGCCTACGGCACCTGCTACCACCGGCGCGAAGCCGACGGCTGGCGCACCGTGGCCTGCCGGATCAACCGCTAACGGGCGATCCCGGCGGCTTCGGCGAAGGCTAGGTTCTCGATATTGGCCGTCGCCGTCCGCAGCCGGGCCACGGCGTAGTCCAACCGCCCTTGCGGGGCGCCGAAGACCGGCTCTCCGGCGGCCAGACGCTGATGGATCGCCTCCAGCGACGGCCCCTCCAGACTGGACGCGGACGCCTCTCCGGCCACGCCCACCACGAAGATCGCGGCATGGAACATGTGGTTGACCTGCCGGAAGAGATATAGCCGCGCCTGCTCGCAACGATCGGCTGGGCGCCCGAAATAGGTCCGCAGCAACTGCGCCTCGGCCGCCTGGTCCGCCGCGTAGATATTCGCGATCGCCGCCAGGTCGACATAACGGTCGGCCCTGAACGCCGCCTCCCAGTCGATCAGCCAGAGGCGTCGGCCATCATCGAGGATATTGCCTGGATTGAGGTCGTTGTGGCTCGAGACCGGCTGAGGCTCCAGCCCCTGACAGACGGCGAACAGCGCGGGCCAGGCCGCGAACGCGCCCTTGGGCAGCACCCCGCTTCGCGCCGCCCGTCCGATCAGTTCCGCCAGACCGTCCAGATAGTCGATCAAGGGTGGAAATTCCGGGAGGCTGTGCAGAGCCCGCAAGGTCTGGCCCAGCTCAACCTCGATCGGCTCGCGTCGAGCGCACCGTCCTGCCTGTGGGTCCGCCGTCGCGATGAAGTCGGTGATCAGGACACCTGACTCGGGATCGGCGTAACGAACGCGAGGCGCCAGACAGGCTTCCGACGCCAGCGCCAGACAGAGATAGCCGCGATGGGGTTCGCGCAGCGCATCGCGCTCCGGCTCGATCCGCAACAGATAGTCGATCCCGCCAACCCGGATCTTGAACAGCAGCGCTCCGGAGAGCCCGCCGGACAAGGGCCGGAAAGCGTCGAGACGCGCGGCGCCGAAAGCCGCTTCAAGGCCTCTTCGGACCGCCGGTCGTTCGTGGGGAATGCAGGTCATGGCGTGGCTCCATTTGGCGCCATCTTATTTACCCGGATAAAATAGGAGTCAATATTACCCGGATTATATTTCAGACGTTGGCGGCGCCGAATGCGCCCAAAGGAACCGCCGCGCGTTCATCCCCATGGAAAATCGACCAGAGACCCTTGGTCCCGCTTTCCCGACGCCGGGAATAGGCTAAAGGACGCCCATGCCCTTCCAGGCCCCGCGCGACGCGGCTGTCATCGATATCGGCTCTAACTCGGTCCGCCTGGTGGTGTACCGACTGGAAGGCCGCGCCATCTGGACCGTGTTCAACGAGAAGGTGCTGGCCGGCCTTGGCCGCGACCTCTCAAAGACCGGCCGCCTGTCGCCCGAAGGCGTCATCCAGACCCTGCAGGCCCTGAAGCGCTTCCGGGCGGTGCTGGAGGCGGTGACCCCGGCCGAGACCTTCGTGGTCGCCACCGCTGCGGCCCGCGACGCCGAAGACGGTCCGGACTTCATCGCCCGCGTCCGCGACGAGACGGGCTTCAAGGTCCGCGTCCTCTCCGGCGAGGAAGAAGCGCACTACGCCGCCGTGGGCGTACTGGCGGGCGCCCCGAACGCCACCGGCGTGGTCGGCGATCTGGGGGGCGCCAGCCTGGAACTCGTCCACCTGTCGAGCACGGGCGCAGGCCGGGGCGTCACCCTGCCGCTGGGGCCCTTCAGCCTGGCCGGACCGGCGGGAACCGCCAACGGCTTCGATCCGGACCGGGTGCGACGCCTGGCCCAGGACCGCCTTCTGCCTGTCGCGGCCGATTTCCGGACCGAGACCTTCCACGCCGTGGGCGGCGCCTGGCGCAATCTGGCCCTGCTGCACATGCGCTTGTCGGGCTATCCGCTGCACGTCGTCCATCAGTACGAGATCACGGCCGCCGAGGCGCTCGAGGCCGCCCGCCTGGTCGCCCACCAGTCCAAGAGCTCGCTGGAGCGGATCGAGGGCATGAGCAAGAAGCGCTCGGAGACCCTGCCCTACGCCGCGATCGTCCTGGAGACGCTGATCGAACAGCTTCACCTGAAGCGGATCGAGATCTCGGCCTATGGCGTGCGCGAAGGCCTGCTGTTCGAGGCCATGCCGCCGCGCGTTCGCGGACTGGACCCCCTGATCGAAGGCTGCGGTGCGCTGGGCCACCGTCAAGGCGTCGCCGACGAGTTGGGACCGGCGCTGGATGCCTGGATCTCGCCCGCCTTCGCCGACCTGCCGCCCCTGTTCGGCGACCGGGACCCGATCTTGATCTCAGCCGCCTGCCGCCTGGCCGACATGGGCGTTCGCCTGCACCCCGACCATCGGGCGGACCTCGTCTTCGAACAGGTGCTGCGCGCGCCGATCGCGGGTCAGGGTCATGCCGAGCGGTGTTTCCTGGCCACGGCCGCCCACGCGCGCCATGCGACCAACTTCCATCCGCCGGAACTCGAGACGCTGGAGCGCCTGCTGAGCCCGGCGCAGTTGAAGCGCGCCCGCGCGCTCGGCGCCACGATCCGATTGGCGTGCGATCTGTCGGGCCGGAGCCCCAGCCTTCTGGCGCGCTCGACCCTCAGCCTCGACAGGAGCCATCTGATCCTGGCTGCCGAGCCTGGCTTTGCCGATCTACTTCTTGGTGAACAGACCAATAAGCGCGCCAACACCGCCGCTCAGCACCTTGGCCTGAAGACAAAGATTATCGCCGCTTAATCTCCGTCTACAACACAAGTATAGATCATCCTTAACTGCATCTGAATTTCCCCATTACGGGGGGGAGATGATCGTGTTTCATAGCTAAGACGCGCAGAATGCGCACGGTTTGTTAGCCCTACCTCGCGCAACCTGCCCTCAACAACAAATGTGGAGGTCAGTGATGTTGCAGCGTAAGTTCGACTATCTCGACGCGATCGCTCCGGCTCCTGCCGCTCGCAAGCGCCCGGAACTGCGTGTCGCCAATGACCACGACGCGCCGGTGACCAGCGCCGCGCGCACCCTGCAATCGGAACTGGGTCGTGTGTTCGCCCAGGAAAGCACCTGGTCGGTTCGCCGCACGGTCGCGATCGGCGTCGTCTTCCACCTCGGCGTCTTCTGCGCCCTGGGCCTGGCCGCTGGCGGCGCCCTGGCGCAGTTCGCCCACTGAACACCAAAAGCCTCTGACCGCGCCTAGAGCATTTCTCCGATCCCGAAAGATCGGGCAGTGCTCTAGCCGTGTCAGTCCGCCAGTTCCGCGCCGCTCGTGATCGGGTCTCCCCGTTCGAGCTCCAGGAAGTCGGTGAACGGCTGCCCATAGACGCGGTCGAAGAACTCGGCCTGGTATCGGAATGGCAGGTTGGCGTCGCTGTTCCACAGCATCACGATGCCCGTCCGCGTCGCCGGGTCGAACATCATGGTCGAGCGATAGCCCGCAACGCCGCCACTATGCCCGACTAGGTCGTGGCCCTTGTAGGTGAAGCTGCGCATGCCAAGGCCGTAGCCAGGACTCTTGAGCTCCCGCGCAATGTTGAGTCGGCCATAGGGCCGGCCGGTGCCGACCCGGGAGCGCTGGACATCGCCCAACACCGACGGCGACAGAACGTCGGGCCTCAGCCCCATCTGCGCCTGCATCCAGATCGCCAGGTCGACGATCGTCGAGTTGACCCCTGCGGCCGCGGGCACGTGGTAATACGCGTCGGAGAACGGCAACGCCCGCCCGTGCCGCGACGGCTTCGCCCAATGGGCCGCTGACTTCAAACCCACCTCGCCGAAGGTGGCCCCCTTCATGCCCAGCGGCTCGAACAGGCGACGTTTCACCGCCTCGGCGTAGTCCAGGCCCGTGCGGGCATGGATCACCTCGGTGACGGTGTCGTAGGCGATGTTCTGATAGGTATGACAAGTGCCCGGCGGACAGACCGGCTTCAGGGCGGCGAAGGAGCCGCGAATGACCGTGGGATCCTCACCGTCTTCAAGCCGGCCGTCATAGGCGTTGCGCCCCAGACCCGTCCTTTGCGACAGCAACTGCTCGACCGTCAGACCGACCTGCGCGTCCCCGGGAAGCCGCAGACTGGTGTTGAAGATCGACAGCGGGTCCTGCAGCGACAGCGCACCGTCCGCCGCCAAGCGGGCCGTCAGCGTGCCGGCGACGGTCTTGGATAGCGACGCCCATCGGAAGACGGTCTTGGAGTCGACCCGCTCGGCGTTGTCGGCGGCGGTGAAGCCATAGCCGTGAACGAAGGCCAGGCGTCCATCCTCCACGATCGCCACCGCCAGGCCCTGCATCGAGCGATCGGTCATCATCGCCCGCAACCGCGCATCGATCCCGCGATAGTCGATCCGACCGCGCCAGTCGGAAGGCTGCTCCGGGATCGGGGAGACGATCTTGGACAGCTCCGGCGGCAGGGCCTTGGGCGCGAAGCTCTTGAGAAGTGGCATGGTGGCCAGTCCGACCAGCGCCAAGCCTGCGACGCCCGCGGCGAGCCACTTCAGGCGTCGCCGCCGCTCCCAGTCGCTCTGTTCTCCGGGGTCAAACACGCGGGCACTCTTGAAACCTAAAAGGGACGGGATCGCGGCGAATGCGCGATCCCGTCCCTTTTAGGCAGACTCGCAACACGCCCCAACCGGGGCGCTGACCCGAGACTGGGGAGAACTACTCGCCCTTGGGGGCGCGACGCACCTCGACCACGCGCACGCGCGCGCCATCCAGCACCAACGCCAGCTCGCCCCGCTTGATCTTCAGGGCGTCCGACCCGAAAGCCTCGCGCCGCCACCCGGCCAGGGCGGGCGTCGCGGCGTTGTCGTCGGCGGCGATCTTCTCGAGGTCCGACACCGTGGCGATCAGCTTGGACGCCACGCCGGCCTCTTCGGCGCGCGCCTTGAGCAGGACCTTCAGAAGCTCGACGACGGCGCCGGCGTTCTGCGGCGGCGGCGGACCAGGCTTGTCGACGACCGGCGCGTAACCCTCAGGATCGGCCAGGGCGGCCTTGATGGCGGCCAGGAGATCCGGACCGAACTTGCTGCCGCCGAAACCCTTTGGCACGCCACGCAGGTTGTTCAGCGCCTCCAGGCTGGTCGGGGCCTGGGTGGCCAGTTCGTCGATAGCCTCGTCCTTCAGGATTCGGCCGCGCGGCTGGTCGCGGTTCTGGGCGGTGCGCTCGCGCCAGGCGGCGACGGCCTTGAACACCGCGAGATACTTGGCCTGCGTCTTGCGCGGGCGAAGGCGACGCCAGGCCTTTTCCGGGTCCACGTCATAGGCGGCCGGATCGGAGATGGCGGTCATCTCCTCTTCCACCCAAGCCAGACGGCCGGAGGTCTCCAGGCGTTCGCGCAGGATCGGGAACAGCTTGGCCAGGTGGGTCACGTCGGCCAGAGCGTAGCTCAGCTGCGCGTCGGTCAGCGGGCGACGCGCCCAGTCGGTGAAACGGCTCGACTTGTCGATCTCGATCCGAAGCATCTGGCGGACAAGGGCGTCGTAAGCGATCTGCTCGCCGAAGCCGGCCGCCATGCCCGCCACCTGCGTATCGAACAGCGGCCTGGGCATCGCCTTGAGGTTGTTGAAAATTTCGACGTCCTGACGCGCCGCGTGGAAGACCTTCAGGATGCGCTCGTCGCGCATCACGGCCAGCAGCGGTTCCAGATCGATGCCGTCGGCCAACGGGTCGATGACGGCTTCCTGCGTAGGAGACGCGACCTGAATCAAGCATAGCATGGGCCAATAGGTCGTCTCGCGCATGAACTCGGTGTCCACGGCGACGAAAGGCTCGCCCGCAAGGCTATTACAGAACGCCGCCAACTCGGCGGTGGTGGTGATCGGCTTCATCCGCTGCTAATAGCCTCGCGCACCCCCGAGTCTGCAAGCGTCAAGACGCGCCAAGCGTGGCCGGGAAGCAAATTTTCCGCGAGTGCGGTCGGCGTCACCGCCTTCCGACAGACCAGAGCGAGCGAATGAGCGATCTGCCCAACGGCCTCACCTACGCCCAGGCGGGTGTCGACATCGATGCGGGCAACGCCCTGGTGGACGCGATCAAGCCGCTGGCCAAGGCGACCCGTCGTCCGGGCGCGGAAGCCAGCCTCGGGGGCTTTGGCGCCTTGTTCGACCTGAAGGCCGCCGGCTACGATGATCCGCTGCTGGTCACGACCACCGATGGCGTCGGCACCAAGCTGCGGATCGCCATCGACACCGGCATGCACGCCACGGTGGGCATCGACCTGGTGGCCATGTGCGTCAACGACCTGCTGGCCCAGGGCGCTGAGCCGCTGATGTTCCTCGACTACTTCGCCACCGGCAAGCTCGACGTCGAGACGGCCAAGAGCGTCGTCGCCGGCATCGCCGAGGGCTGCAAGATCTCCGGCTCCGCCCTGGTGGGCGGCGAGACCGCCGAAATGCCGGGCATGTACGCCGACGGCGAGTACGACCTGGCGGGCTTCTCGGTCGGCGCGGTCAATCGCGACGCGGTCCTGCCGAAGCTGGACCAACAGCGCGCCGGCGACATCATCATCGGCCTCGGCTCCTCGGGGCCGCACTCGAACGGCTATTCGCTGGTGCGCCGCGTGGTCGAGCGTTCGGGCCTGGCCTGGGACGCGCCCTGCCCGTTCGAGGACGGCAAGACGCTCGCCGAAGCCCTGATGGCCCCGACCCGCATCTATGTGAAGTCGCTGCTGCCCCTGCTGAAGTCGGGCCGCGTCAAGGGCGGCGCCCACATCACCGGCGGCGGCCTGATCGAGAACCCGCCGCGTGCCATCGCCGAGGGCCTGGCAGCTGAGTTCGACTGGAACAGCTGGGCCCTGCCGCCCGTGTTCGACTGGCTGGCCAAGACCGGCGGGATCACCGAGCACGAGATGCGCCGCACGTTCAATTGCGGCGTCGGCTTCATCATCATCGTGGCGCAAGCCGACGCCGAACCTGTGTTGGCGGCCCTGCTGAACGCCGGCGAGGACGCCTTCATCTGCGGCCAGTTGGTCAAGGCCTAATGGGTCCCAGGACCAAGGTCGCCGTCCTGGTTTCGGGTCGGGGCTCCAACATGGAAGCCCTGGTCCGCGCCGCCCAGGCGCCCGGCTGCCCGTTCGAGATCGCCCTCGTCTTGGCCAACAAGCCGGACGCCAAGGGCCTGGAGATCGCCGCCGCAGCCGGGGTCGAGGCGCTCTGCGTCGACCAGAAGCCGTTCGGTAAGGACCGCGAGGCGCACGAGCGCGCCATTGATGCGGCTCTGCGTGCGCGCGGGATCGAAGTGATCGCCCTGGCCGGCTACATGCGGATCCTCACGCCGTTCCTGGTGGACGCCTGGGAAGGTCGGATGCTGAACATCCACCCCTCCCTGCTGCCCGCCTATCCGGGCCTGGACACCCACGCCCGCGCGCTGGCAGGCGGCGAGGTCGAGGCAGGCTGTACGGTCCATCTGGTCACGGCAGGCGTCGACGAGGGCCCGATCCTGGGCCAGGCCCGCGTGCCGATCCTGCCCGGCGACGATGAGCACGCCCTGGCCGCGCGGGTCCTGGCGGAAGAACACCGGTTGTACGGCGAGACCCTGGCGACCTTCTGCCGCGGCCTTGGCGCCGCAAAAGACTAAGGTTCACGCGCGTTTACGACGCTGGGTCAGAGATTCGTCACAGTCGGTAACGATAATGCCGCCATGGACGCCTTCCTGACTCAGACCTTCGCCCTCGCGGCCGACAACAGCCTGCTGGCGGGCGGCGTGCTGTTCGTCCTGACCCTGCTGGAAGCGCTGCTGGTCGTGGGCGTGCTGATCCCGATCGTCGGCGTGATGCTCGCGGCGGGCGCGCTGGTGGCCCAAGGCGTCATGCATCCGGTCGAGGCGGTGCTGTGGTGCAGCGCCGGCGCGGCCGCGGGTGACGCCCTCTCCTACATGCTTGGTCACCGTCTGGGCGGCCGTAACGGCGCGCGGATGCTGTTCTCTGGACGCCGACGCCTTTTCGCGCGCGCCAAGCTGCTGGCCCGTCGCCACGGCGCTGTGGCGATCATCGCCGCTCGCTATCTTGGCCCCGTGCGCCCGATGATCCCGATCCTGGCCGGCATGAGCCGTGCGCGCCCTTGGCGCTTCCACGTCGCCAGCGCGCTGACAGCGCCGATCTGGGTCGTCTCGCTGATGGCCCCGGGCTATCTGGCGGTCAGCAACCTGCAGCGCTTGAACCTCGACCCTGGCATTGCGGGTCCCCTGGCGGTCGCCGCGATGATCGTCGTGGCGACAGGCTGGATGATGATGCGACGTCCGGCGACCCGCGCCCTGGGCGTCTAGTCTCCAACGTCCGCCTTGGCGGCGTTGAAATAGCGCTCCGAAAGTTCGTCCCAGGCATAGTCCCGATTGGCTAGCTGGGTCCGGTCGTAGCTGGGAGAGCCTTTGAACTGCTCCTTGCTGATGTCGGCCTGGAAGGTCTTGGCGACTGGATCGAAGCGGACCCGCGGCCAGGGCACCGGATGATACTTGCCCGAACCACCCAACAGCCCTGGGGCCTCGACAATCAGGTAGCCGATCTGACCCGACGCGAGGTCGATGAACGTCTCGCGAACGGTTCCCAGCTTCGCGCCGCCCTCGCCGGTCAGGTCCATGCCGAGGATGTCGTTGCTTTTGGTGAGGCTCATCGGTGTCTCGTCTCCGTCTGGCGGGTTGGGCCATAGGGCAGAGCGCCCGAATACGAAGAGAGTTGCCGCCTACGCTGAACGCCAGCGATGCTCGGCCCACAAGGCGCCCCCCAGCACCACCGTCACAGCCACCCAAAGCGAAGCCGCGCCAACCGTCAGATAGGCCAGCGCGCCAAGCGCGCCGCCGGATGCAAGTCCCGTCCACAGGAGCACGTAGCGGAGCCAGTCGCGTGGTTCGCGCCCCACCAGAGCGCCCGCGATGCGCTGTCCGGCCTTCACCAGGGCGCCGGTCATGTAGGTCAATCCGACCACCACATCGCCGTTGCGCTGAAAGACAGCGTTCTCCGCGCCCATGGCCATGGCGACCGCAGCGATACCGGCTCGATCTTGGCCTAGGGCCATCAGGATCGCTCCGGCGGCCAGGAGTGTGGCCTCAAGGATGAGCACCGGCGAGCGCCGCTCTTCTCGAAAGGCCCTCGCGGTCAGCGCGCCTAGCACCACACCGGTAACGAAAGCCGTCACCAGACCGAAAACCGTCAGCGACGCAGCCCAGTGCGCGGTGGCCAGCGCCACGCCCAGCCGGGTGGAGTTGCCGCTCATGAACGAGACGAAGAATCCGCCCAACTTCAGAAAGCCAATCGCGTCGACATAGCCCGCCACTGCTGACAGCGTGACCGCCAGCGCCACCTCGCCGCGCCCGTAGTGCTGCACGTCCCGACTCCCGCGCAAAAGAAAACGGCCGGATCGTCACCGATCCGACCGCTTCTGGTCATCCGAAAAAGTCGCGGGCGATTAGCCGACGATTTCTTCTTCCGTGAAGAACTGGGCGATTTCGATGCCCGCGTTCTCCAGGCTGTCCGAGCCGTGGACCGAGTTTTCGCCGATCGACAGGGCGAACTGCTTGCGGATGGTGCCTTCGTCGGCGTTGGCCGGGTTGGTGGCGCCCATGACTTCGCGGTACTTCGCGACGGCGTTGTCGCCTTGCAGGACCTGGACGACGACCGGCTCGGCGGTCATCTGGGCCACCAGTTCGCCGTAGAACGGACGCTCGGCGTGGACTTCGTAGAACTTCTTGGCTTGGGCTTCGGTCAGCTTCACGCGACGCTGAGCGACGATGCGCAGGCCGGCGGCCTCGATCACAGCGTTGATGGCGCCGGTCAGGTTGCGACGGGTGGCGTCCGGCTTGATGATCGAGAAGGTGCGTTCGGTCACGGTAGTGATCTCACAGAAAAGTTGTGAATTGGGAGGTTGCGGGCTTATAGCCGTGCGCCCCGCCCCCGCCAACCCCGCCGCGTAACCTTCACAAAAATGCTTCAGATCAACGACCTGACTTTCGATGCGTGGGGCCGGCGGTTCTTCGACAAGGCCAGCGTGAGTCTGCCGCCCGGCGCGAAGGTCGGCCTGGTGGGCCGCAATGGCGTGGGCAAGTCGACTCTGTTCAAGCTGATCCTGGGTCATCTGCACGCCAATGACGACGAGATCAGCCTGCCCAAGAACGCCCGCATCGGTTCGGTCGACCAGGAACACCCGGCCACGCCCGTATCGCTGCTCGACACCGTCCTGGAGGCCGACGAGGAGCGTCACAGCCTGCTGACCCGCCTGGAGACGGCCAATCCCGAGGAGATGGGCGAGATCTGGGCGCGGCTGATCGAGATCGACTCCGACGCGGCCCCCTCGCGCGCCTCGGAGATCCTGGTGGGCCTGGGCTTTACTCAGGAAGACCTGGCGCGGCCGATGAGCGAGTTCTCGGGCGGCTGGCGCATGCGCGTGGCCCTGGCGGCGGCGCTGTTCGCCGAGCCTGACATGCTGCTGCTGGACGAGCCGACCAACTATCTCGACCTGGAAGGCGCGCTCTGGCTGGAAGCCAGGCTGGTCAAGTATCCGCACACCGCGCTGATCATCAGCCACGATCGTGAGCTGTTGAACAACAGCTGCACGCACATCCTGCACATGGCCAACGCCAAGCTGGAACTCTACACCGGCGGCTACGACGACTTCGAAAAGCGCCGCGCCGAGAAGGCCAGGCTGCAGGTGGCCACCAAGGCCAAGCAGGACGCCGAGCGCGCCCACCTGCAGGCCTTCATCGACCGGTTCAAGGCCAAGGCGTCCAAGGCGACCCAGGCTCAGTCGCGGATGAAGCGCCTGGCCAAGATGGAGCCGGTGTCGGTGACCATCGAGGAGCGCGTTGCGCCCTTCACCCTGCCCTCGCCTGAAAAGCCGCTGCCGCCGCCGCTGATCCGGCTGGAGAAGGCCAATGTGGGCTACGAGGAAGGTCGGCCGATCCTCAAGCGCCTGGGCCTGCGGATGGACCTGGACGACCGCATCGGCCTCTTGGGCGTCAACGGCGCGGGCAAGTCGACCTTCGCCAAGCTGATCGCCGGCGCGCTGGACGTGCAGAGCGGCGAGTTCCACCGCGACAAGAAGATGAAGGTCGGCTGGTTCCACCAGCACCAGATCGAGGCGATGGATCCCAACGACACGCCGCTGGAAATCATTCGCCGCGCCATGCCTGAAGCTTCCGAGGCTTCGCGCCGCTCGCGCCTGGCGCAGTTTGGCCTGCCGTTCGAGAAGCAGGAGACCCGCGTCGAGTCGCTGTCCGGCGGCGAGCGGGCCCGCCTGTTGCTGAACCTGGTGGCGATGGACGCGCCCCACCTGCTGATCCTGGACGAGCCGACCAACCACCTCGACATCGACAGCCGTAGGGCCCTCCTGGACGCGCTGAACGACTACATGGGCGCGGTGATCCTGATCACCCACGACCGCTCGCTGATGGAGCTGGTCGCCGACCGCCTGTGGCTGGCGGCCGACGGCACGATCAAGCCGTTCGATGGCGACATGGACGACTATGCCAAATTCGTTCTGGAGCGCGCCAAGCTGGCGGTGAAGCCGACCCAGGTGGCCCGCGAGGCCACCAAGGCCGCCGCGCCGGCGCCCCCCGGCCCCAAGAAGGTCGCCGTCGAACCGCTTCGCCGCAAGGTCGAAGCCGCAGAGCAGGTGATGAACCGGCGGACGCGCGACCTCGCAGAGCTGGAAGCGCAACTCAGCGATCCGGAACTCTATGTGAAGAACCCCGGCAAGGTCGCCGAACTCACCAAGCGCCGCGACAACGCCCAGGCCAAGCTGAGCGAGGCCGAGGAGGCCTGGATGACCCTGGCGGAGGAACTGGCCGAAGCCGAGGGTTGAGACGTCTCAGGGTGAACGCGCGCTAAACCATGTCGTTTAGCGCTTCCCGAACGTCTGAAAGCGCATGGTGCGGCCTATGAGCACAGGCCACCCCCGCAATCATGTCGTCGCCAACCCCGAGGGGCTGTCGTCGCACGTCGTGCTGGAGGCGTTCGCCGAGTGGGTGAACACCCGGATCGGCGAGGCCCTGCGGATCGAGATGGACCTGGCCTTCCGCGACCGACCGTTTGATGTCGAGGTCGGACGGTCACCCGCTCTCGTCGGCTGGGAGCACAGGTTCATTCAGCCCGGCGCGCCCGCACCGAGGGGCAAGATGTGGACGGTCTATCGTCTGCATGACCAGAATGACCGGCCGGTCCACCTGCCGAAGTCCGGCGATCTGGTCGAAGACCTGACGCCGCTGCTGGGCGAGCTCGGTTACCTTGGCGTATTCGAGGACGGCGTCGCGCAGTTCCCCGGCGTGGGCAAGCGCTGACCGCAAGTCTCAGCGGCGATGGCGATCGTCGCGCGGCTTATCATACAGACTGCGCAGATAGGCAGTGACGTCGGCGATCTGGATCGCTGTCATCGCCTTGGGCGGCATGGCGTAGTGACCGACGGACGCGATCGCCTCCAGCTCCCAATCCAACCGGTAGTCAGCGTACTTCCTGGCGACCTCTCCGAAAGGCGGAGCGTCGGACCGTGGGCTGACGCCGTCGGCGGTGATCGCATGGCAACTGGCGCATTGCTTGGCCGCGAAGGCCGCGCCTCGGGCTGGCGAACCGGGAATAGCGTCATCAGCGACGCCGGCGGATCGCGCCGCCTGGGCCGATGACATAGCCGGGGGCATCAGGGCCACCATCGCCAGGGCGCTTATCAGTAGCTTTCGCATGTGGGTCACTCCCGTCGCGACGACGATGCCTGCTCGCCCTGACGCCACCAACTCCGGACGACCGCGTAAGGTCCGGGCTACAGGGGTCCGGTCAGCCGTCTAAGACGGTAACTGGCTCGGGCGGCTCCAAGGCCTGGGCCAGCGTCGAGAGCAGCGACATGACGGTCAGCGGCTTGGGCGTGGCGCCATCGAACACCGGGTCCAAGGGCCCAGCGCGCACGTCAGCCGAAAAGGCGATGATCGGCGCCTTGGCGCTGGGGCCGCTCTCCGCACGGATCCGCAGCGCCGCCGCTACGCCGTCGAGGCGCGGCATCCGCAGATCCATCAAGATGGCGTCATAAGCCGCCGCGCGCGCGGCGGCGACGCCGTCTTCGCCGTCAACGGCTTCGGTGACCTCGACCCCGACGGCCTCGAGCACCGAACGGACCAGTTCGCGGTTACCAGCGTTATCGTCGACGACAAGGACGCGACGCCCCGGCGGCGGCATGGGAACGCCGGGGGCGTCGTCATCGTCTGCGGCGGTGTGCGTCGAAACGATTGGCGCCGGGATCTCAAACCAGAAGCGCGCGCCCTGCCCCGGGCTGCTCTCCACGCCTATCTCGCCACTCATCAGCTCTACCAGCCCGCGCGAAATGGCCAGGCCCAGACCGGCGCCGCCGTGCTTGCGATTAAGGGCCGCGTCGATCTGTGCGAAGCGGGTGAAGATCAGCGCCTGATCGGCTTCACCAACCCCGGGGCCGGTGTCGATCACGCTGATGCGCAAGCGGCCTCTCTGGTTGTCGTAGGCCGCCTCCAGCATCACCTCGCCGACCTCGGTGAACTTCACCGCGTTGCCGACGAGGTTCAGCAGCACCTGACGCACCCGCTCGGGATCAAGGATCACGCGCTCAGAGATGGCTTCATCACCCACCGACCGCAGCGTCAGCTGCTTCTTCTGGGCGGACGGCGTCAGGATCTCCAGGACATCAGCGACGATATCCGCGATGGCGACCGGGCGCGGCTGCAGGGAAATGCGCCCCTGTTCCAGCCGAGAGAAGTCCAGGATGTCGTTGATCGTCGTCAGCAGGGTCTGACCGCCAGTGGCGATACGGTCGACATAACGCTTAGACCGATCGCCCAGACCAGGCTCCTCGGACAGCAGGTTGGCGAACCCGATAACCGCCGTCAGCGGCGTTCGCAGTTCATGGCTCATATTGGCCAGGAACTCGCCCTTCACGGCGGCGGCGGCCTCGGCCTCCGCGCGCGCGGCCCGCAACTCCATTTCCAGCGTCTTGCGCGCGGTGATGTCGCGGATGATGTCGGTGACCCCTACCGGATGGCCGGTGTGCGCGTCGTAAGCCAAGGTCGGGCGCGACTCCAGCCAGAGCATCGCGCCGTCCTTGCGAAAGGCGCGGTATTCTATGGTGATGCTCATCACCTCGCCGCGGCCGCTCGCCTCGCGCTGAGCCCTCACGAGATCAGCAATACGTGGAGCATCCTCCTGATGGAGCACCTTCACATAGGCCCACCCCAGGAGTTCCTCGGCGCCGTATCCAAGGATCGTGCGCGTCGCCGGCGACATGTAGGTCATCCGGCCCTCAAGGTCGCTGTGGGCGATGATATCGAGAGCATTCTCGGCGAGGAGACGGTAGCGCGCCTCGCTCAACTCGGCTTCGGCGCGCGCCGTGACCAGCTTGGCCACGATCTCGCGGCGTTGCCGCTGGAGCGCCGCCGCCGGGAGGCTGACGAAGGTCGAAACGGCCAGGAAGAACTGCAGCACCGACGACTGATCGTAGGCGCCGCCGCTGATAAGGTTGATCGGGCCTCGCCCCGCGAGCGTGAGCACCAAAGCGATCGCGGCCACCAACACCGAGCAGAGCGCCGCGCCGAACACCTCCTGGCGCCAGGCCGCGATCAGCATCATCGGCGGCACGAGGAACAACAGCGGGTAGCGGGTCTGGGCGAAGACGATCAGGGCCATCGCGCAACAGGCCAGGATCGACAGCACACCGTCCCGGGTCAGCGGCTTTTCCCGCAGGTAATGCCTGGCCCTCAGGAACACCAAGACCGCCGGGCCGACGCAGAGCATGCCCAGGATATCGTTGAGCGCCCAGGCGATGACGTTGTGCGCCAACGCTCCGCCCCGCAAGGCGGTGTGGATCGACGCCGCGACCGGACCGATGACCAGCGGCGCCACCCCACCCGCCAGCAGGACAAAGGCCAACATGTCGCGCGGGCGCCCCAGGTCGATCGCCTCGCCGACGGCCCTGCGGACCAGAAACGCCGCCAGCACCGCCTGCGAGACGTTCATGGTCACCAGGATCCCGTTGACCAAGGGACTGTCGCCGGCGTGCGCGCCGGCGGTCAGCGCGCCGACGACCCCACCCAGGATGATCGCCGGCCAGCGGCGTGACGGGGAGGACAGGAGGAAAGCCGCGAGAAACCCATTCGACAGCCAGATCGGCGTCACATGGTCGTAAACGCGCGGCACCTCGACGCACAGATAGGCCAGAAGAGCGAAGCCGACGGCAGCGACCAGAGCGGCCAAGGCCGCTCCGCCTAGATCACCTTGTGATCCTGCCTCCGACGTCGGTTTGACAACCATTCTTTTGAACCAGCCTTCGAGACGGCTGATTCCGTTATTTCATGCGCTTCGACGACACGCCAGAAAAGCTTGGTAGGACTGTCCGTTCAGCCGCACTTCACTTGCTGAACAACGCCTGTGTCGGCGTTGAACAGGATATTGAGGCGGTCGGGGCGATAGTCCATGGTCACCGGACAGGTTGTGCAGGCCACGCGCCAGCGCGACGGGTCGACCGGCGCCGGGAGGCTGGTGCGCGGCTGGCCGACGAAACGCTGAGCGTCCTTCACGCCGCACTCGTCCTTGGGTTCGTTGCGCGGCGGGGTCGCCGGCAGAGCGATGGCGGGCGGCGCCGTCGGTGTCGTGGGCGGCGGAGGCGGCGCGGGCTCCGGCGCGCTGGAGCATGAGGCCAAGACCAGACCCAGGACCAACACGGACGCGAACCGTTTCATGCCTGTTTCTCCCAACCGCGCTCGGCGCCTTGGCGCCAGTAGGACACCGGATGACCGGCCTTCTTGAACATCGACCAGCGCCCGCGCGCCTGCGCCAGGGCCTGATCGTCCCGGCCGTCGAACAACAGGATGCAGCGCGAAACACCTGAAAGATCTCCAGGTTCTGCCCCGTCGATCAGGAACAGCGCGTCGCCGCCGTTAGGGTTCCCGTCGCCGGCGGTCAGCAAAACCGGCTGACGCTCGGCCATGGGTTCGCTGGCCAGGCCGTGCGGCAGAAAGCTGTCTTCGCGCCAGATCCACAGATGTTGGTCCAGCGCCTCGATCCGGCGCGGATCACCGCCGCGCACCAGCGCCTTCCAGCCCCGTCCGAGCGTCTTCTCCAGAAGCTCGGGCAGCACCGCCTCGAGCGGCGAGCGCTCCAGGTGGTAGAACCAGACCTCGCAGGGCGCGGCCGTCACGCTCAGCCTTCGTAGGCGTCGGCGACGAGGCGGTTGAGCAGGCGCACGCCGAAGCCCACTGCGCCGTCGGGCACGGTCGGATCGGCGGACGGCTTCTTCCAGGCGACCGAGGCGATGTCGAGGTGGGCCCACGGCACGTTGTTGACGAAGCGCTGCAGGAACAGACCCGCAGTGATCGAGCCGGCCGGACGACCGCCGATGTTCTTCATGTCGGCGATCGGGCTTTCGATCTGCTTTTCATACGCCGCTGGCAGCGGCAGGCGCCACAGGGTCTCGCGCTCGGCCTTGCCGGCGGTGAGAAGTTTCTCCGACAAACCATCGTTATTGCTGAACAAACCGGCGTAGTCATGACCCAGCGAGATGATGATCGCGCCGGTCAAGGTGGCCAGGTCGATCATGAACTGAGGCTTGAAGCGCTCCTGCGTGTACCAAAGCGCGTCAGCGAGCACGAGGCGACCCTCGGCGTCGGTGTTGATGACCTCGATCGTCTGGCCCGACATCGAGGTGACGACATCGCCCGGGCGTTGGGCGTTACCGTCGGGCATGTTCTCGACGAGGCCCAGAACGCCGATGGCGTTGACCCTGGCCTTGCGCCCGGCCAGAGCGTGCATGACGCCGGCCACGGCGGCCGCGCCGCCCATGTCCCACTTCATGTCTTCCATGCCGTCGGCCGGCTTGATCGAGATGCCGCCGGTGTCGAAGCAGACGCCCTTGCCCACGAAGGCGATCGGCTGGGCGGATTTATCGGCCGCGCCCATCCACTTCATGATGACAAGCTGGCTTTCGCGGACGCTGCCTTGACCCACACCCAGCAGGCTGCCCATGCCCAGCTTGGCCATCTCGGCCTCGCCGAGGATCTCGACCTCGAGGCCGAGGCTCTCCAGCCCCTTAGCGCGAGCGGCGAACTCTTCCGGATGCAGGATGTTCGCTGGCTCCGAGACGAGGTCGCGGCTGAAGACAATGGCGTCGGCCAGGGCGGCCAGCGGCTCGTAGGCCTTCTGCGCCTTGACCGGGTCGGCGGCGGCGATCTTGATCACTTGGACAGACGGTTTCTTCTCGGCCTTCTCAGTCGTGCGATATTTGTCGAATCGATAGGCGGCCAAGCGAGCGCCGAAGGCCGCGCGGGCGGCGCTCTCGGCGTCGGCGCCCAGCTTCAGAACCAGTTCGACGACACCCGAGGTCTTGATTGCGTGAAAGGCCGAAGCGGCGGCCAGTTCGACGGCTTCCGGCTCGACCGCGCCCGAACCATCGACCCCAACCAGAACCACGCGCGCGGCCTCCAGACCGTGCGGCGCGACGATGTCCAGCGTCTGGCCCTTGGCCCCGGTGAAACGACCGCCGGCGATAGCGCGAGCCAGCGCGCCGCCCGTGGCTTCATTGGCCGCGCGAGCCTCCGGCGACAGGGCCGCGCCTTCGTGGGCCAGAACCGCGAGCGCGGCGGTGGCGCCAGCCTGGGTGTCTACGGGGACGAACTCGATACGCATGCCGCGCTCCTGTATTTTGGGCGACCGAAGCCGCGCGACAGACCGTGCGCCGGCTCTTCTCTTCATCGCGGCATAGTCCAATGCAGCGCCTTAGAAAAGGCTCCGTTCGGCTCCAGTCGGAACACTCAAGTCAGGTCCCCGGTTGTGCTGGCGCGAGGGCGCCGTGTAGAACGACGCATCTTCGGGGTTCGTCCCACGAATCCATCCGCCCCGACCCCGTCTTCATGCGCCTCATCGAACGCTATCTCTTCCGGCAGTTGCTCGGCCCGACGCTTCTGGCGACTGCGGCCCTGGTGGCGCTCGCCCTGCTGGCGCGCAGCCTGTCGGAATTCGACGTGCTGGTGGAGCAGCGTCAGAGCGCGATGGTGTTCCTGAAGATCATCCTGCTGGCCCTGCCCCAGCTGCTGGGCATCATGATGCCGCTGGCCTTGTTCGTTGCGGCGCTGGTGGCTCTGAACCGCTTGCATACCGAGCAGGAGATCGTGGTCTGCTTCGCCGGCGGCATGAGCCGCTGGAGCGTGATTTCGCCGGCCATCCGCCTAGCGGTCATCGCGGCTCTGATTTCACTGGTTTCAGGCCTCTGGCTGCAGCCTTGGAGCGCCCGCCAGATCCGCGAGACGGCTTTCCAGATCAAGACCGATGTCGCTTCGACCCTGGTCCAGCCCGGCCAGTTCACCGAACCTGGACCGGGCCTGACGGTCTATGCGCAGTCAATCGACCGCGACAACAAGATCCAGAACCTTTTCATCCACCAGGATCTGCCCAACGGCGCAGCGTCGACCTATTCCTCGCGCGAGGCCGAGATCGCCACCCGCAAGGGCGAGCCGGTCCTGATCATGCGACACGGGAGCAACCAGCAGTTCTCTCGCGAAGGCGTGCTGCAATACACCTCGTTCGACGAGTACACCTTCGACCTGTCCAGCCTCTTCAACAGCGACGAGCTGCTGCACTACAAGATCGCCGACCGCTACCCCCACGAGCTGTTCTTCCCGGACCTGACCCAGGAGTGGGAGCAGCGTAACAAGGACAAGCTGCTGGCCGAGGGCCATTCGCGCTTCGCCGGCCCGCTCTACAACATCGCCCTGATGAGCATGGCTCTGGCGGCGGTGCTGGGCGGATCGTTCAGCCGCATGGGCTATGGCAAGCGCATCGCCGCTGTCGGCGCGGCCGCCGCCATCGTCCGCATCGTCGGGTTCGGCGTTCAGGCCGCCTGCGAGGACGACCCTTGGCTTAACGTGTTGCAGTACCTGGTGCCGATGGCCGCCGTCTGGTGGAGCATGTCCCAGATCTTCCGGCAGAAGGTCACCTCGCGCTCCAAGGCCAAGCCTTCCAAGGCTGTCCCCGTCATGACGGGAGCCGCCTGATGCTGACCATGGGCATGGTGGAGCGGTACGTCCTGAGACGCACGATGGGCGCGCTGGTGGCCGCCCTGGCGGTTCTCGGCGCGATGGTGATGCTGATCGCGTTCGTCGACATCGCGCGCAATGTCGGCACCCGGGCCGATGCGAGCTTCCTGCGCCTGCTCTACCTCACCCTCCTCCAGGCCCCGGCGACGATCCTGGTCCTGGCGCCGTTCGTCTTTCTGTTCGGGACCATGTGGGCGTTTGTCGAACTGAACCGACGTAGCGAGCTGATCGCCATGCGGGCGGCGGGCATCTCGGCGTGGCGGTTCATCATGCCCGCGGCCGCAGCGTCTTTCGTCATCGGCCTTCTGACCATCACGCTGCTGAACCCGCTCACCACGGCGATGACCGCCAAGTTCGAGACCGAGCGCGACCGCACCATGAACGGCTACCTGAAGGAGGCGCCGAAGGGCACGTGGCTGCGTCAGGGGGACGACAAGACCCAGATCGTCATCCGCGCCCGCGCCCGCGACGTCGTCGACGGCTCTGTGCGCCTGCGAGGGGTGTCGCTGTTCGTCTATACGCTGAACGCCAAGGGCGTGATGGATTTCACGCGCCGCATCGAGGCCAATGAAGCGAAGCTAGAGCCCGGCTTCTGGCGCCTGAGCGGCGTGCGCGAGGCGACGCCGGGGGCCGGCGCCATTCGCTCGGACAGCCTGTCCATCCCGTCGAACCTGGACGACCGCACGGCGTCAGAGCGCTTCAACTCGCCTCAGGCGGTGGCGCTATGGCGGCTCCCCGCCACGATCAAGCGAACCGAGGACGCCGGCTTCTCGGCCGCGCCCTTCAAGCTGCGCCTGCAACAGGACATGGCGACGCCGCTTCTCTTCGCGGCGATGTCGGTGCTGGCGGCCGCCTTCTCGCTGCGCCTGATGCGCCTGGGCGGCCTGGCCATGCTGGCCGGCTCAGGCGTCGCGTTGGGCTTTGGGTTCTTTTTCTTCAACGAGCTGTGCAGCACATTGGGCAAGGCCGACGTTCTGGCCCCGTTCATCGCCGCCTGGACCCCGCCGACCGTCGCGCTTTTGGTGGGCTTCACTTTGCTTTGCTATACGGAAGATGGGTGAGTCATTGTTTCCAGGGTCGTCCATGTCTGAAACGCGTTCCAGCGTCCCGTCCGTGTGCCGCGCGCTGCTGATGACCGGCGCGGCGTGGCTGGCGCTGGCCTGCGCGGGCGCGGCCCAAGCACAGGACCAGCAAAGTCTCGCGACCATCCCGCAAGCGCCGCTTGTGAAGGCGCCCCCGGCCGACGGCCTGGGCGATGACGGTTACTACCTTGAATCCGACCTGCTGATCCGGGACGACCAGAACCAGATCATGACCGCCGAGGGCTCGGTGGAAGCGCGGTACCAAGGCCGCACGCTGCGCGCCGACAAAGTGGTCTACAACAGCAAGACCGGCGCGATCACGGCTGATGGGCACGTGCAGCTGATCAATCCGGACGGCACGGCCGAGTTCGCCGACCATCTGGAACTGGACCGCGACATGAAGGCGGGCTTCGCCCGCAACTTCTCGGCCAGGCTCGAGCAGAACATGAAGATCGCCGCGGCGAGCGCCGTGCGCCGCAACGAGAACATTCAGGAGCTGAACAGGGCGATCTACACCCCCTGCGAAGTCTGCGCCGAAAAGCCGACGCCGACCTGGTCGGTCTCGGCCGACAAGATCGTGCAGGATAAGCCCAAGCAGCTCATCTACTACAAGAACGCCGTAATCCGGATGTGGGGCGCGCCGGTGCTCTACCTGCCGCTGTTCTGGCACCCTGATCCGCAGGCCAAGCGCAGTTCGGGCTTCCTGGCGCCCAAGCTCGACTTCTCCAAGGGCCGCGGCGTCTCGTACAACCAGCCCTACTACTACGTGATCTCGCCGTCGTCGGACGTCATCGTCGCGCCGCAGATCAACAGTCACGTCAATCCGTTCCTGAACGTGAACTATCGCAAGCGCTTCTACTCCGGGATGCTCGAGGCGCGTGGCGGCTTCACGTACGACAAGGAATTCGACATCAAGGGCGACCGCTTCGGCGAAGAAACGCTCCGCAGCTACATCCTCGCCAGCGGCAAGTTCGACATCGACCAGCACTGGAAGTGGGGCTTCTCGGCCGAGCGGGTTTCGGACGCCCTGCTGTTCGACAAGTACAAGGTCAACGACGTCTATCAGCAGCGCGGGCTGTTCACGAGCGACGACCATCGTCTGGTCTCGCAACTCTACGCCACCCGCCAAGCGCAACGCTCCTGGCTCTCGGTTTCGGCGGTGTCCGTGCAAGGCCTGCGCGTCGTCGGCATCAACGCCGCCACGAACGCGGCGAACGCCTTTGAAAACAGCGGCGCGTTTCCGCTGATCGGACCGCTGGTCGAAGCCCGCTGGGAACCGCAAAGCCCGGTGCTGGGCGGCCGTCTTCGTCTCCAAGGCTCCGGCGTGATGCTGAACCGCTCGGAATCCCAGTTCGGCGAAGCGCCCTATTTCCTGGGCGCCTACAAGGGCCAGAACGGCGTCGACTCCAGCCGTGCCAGCGTCAAGGCCGACTGGCGCAGCAGCACGATCGTGGGGCCGGGCCTGAAGGTCTCGCCGTTCGTGCAGGCGCGCGGCGACGCCTACGCCATCAAGACCTATGTCACGCCCGCCGCGCGCGCGCTGGGCGACGACACCAAGGAAACCTACACGCGGGCGCTCGGCGTCGGCGGCGTGGACTTCAGCCTGCCCTTCTACAAGCCGCTGGCGAAGGGCGGCAGCGTGGTGCTCGAACCCCTGGCCCAGCTGGCGGTGGGTTCTGACAGCTCGCGCGTGCCGGTGGTCGTGGCCCGAGACGGAACCCGGCGCTACCTCTACAACGAAGACAGCGCCACGCTGGAATTCGACGAGACCAATCTCTTCCAGGCCAACAAGTCGCCCGGCTTCGACCTTTACGAGGGCGGCCAGCGCCTGAACGTCGGCGGCCGTGCGACCTTCGCGCGACCGGACGGTCGTGGCGGCAGCATCCTGGTTGGACGCAGCTTCCGCTCCGAATTCGATCCGCTTCTGCCGACCCGCACGGGTCTCCAGACCAAGTCGTCCGACTGGATCGTGGCGGCGACCGTCACGCCGGTTCGCGGGATCAACGCCTTCGTTCGTACGCGCCTCGACTCCAAGACCCAAGAGATTCACCGCATCGAGACGGGGGTCGACGCCTTCACTAAGCGCGGCAGCGGGTCTATCCGCTATCTGAAGGACGAACTGGACGCCAACGGCAACCGCCAGGAGAACTTCGAAGCGCGGGGCGAGCTGAAACTGACGCAGCGCTTCTCGCTGACCGCCTTTGGTCAGCGCGACATGGTGCAGGATGTGTGGCGTCGTCGCGATCTCGGCGTGGCCTATCAGGACGACTGCATCCGGATCGATGTGATCTACCAACAAGAAGACCGTTACGCCTCGACGGCCAGCGGCCTGCGACTGCAGCCCGATCGAACGATCGTCTTCCGCCTAACGCTCGCCACATTGGGTGATACAGGGTACAGCAGCAAGTAACGGACCACGTCTGGGGGGCGTGCGGGCGGGCCCGCAGGCCAGACAGGCGCGTCTATCGGGGGCGACGGCCGAAAGGAAACGCCGGTAGGGCGACCGCCGACTCCGAAATCGTGATAATCGACCGCGCTCCGAACGGAGCGGCTGGGCCTAGAGGAACGACACTATCCATGCGGTCTGCGCGTAGCGTGACGACTTTCGCGGCCGGGGCCGCGTCCATTCTGGCCCTGACCGTGGCGAGCCTCGGCTCGGCCGCGATGGCCCAGGCCCCTCAGGTCGCCGCGCCCCCGGCCGAGCGCCCGGCTGGTCCGCAGCCGCTGTCCGAAAGCGTGGCGGCGGTGGTCAACGACGACATCATCTCCAGCTACGATCTGATGCAACGGATGCGCCTGCTGATGGCGACGTCCGGCATGCAGCCGACTCAGGAGAACCTGCCGCAGATCGAACAGGAGGCGCTGCGCTCCCTGATCGACGAGCGCCTGCAGATGCAGGAGCTCAAGCGCGTCGAGAAGCAGCAGAAGATCACGATCATCTCGACCGACAAGGAAGTCGAAGAGCAGATCGGCGAAATCGCCCAGTCCAACCGGGTCAGTGCCGACCAACTGAAGCAACAGCTGGTCGCACAGGGGATCGGCCTCGAAACCTGGCGCGCGCAGTTGCGCGCCGAGTCGAGCTGGCAGTCCTGGATTCAGGGTCGCTACGGCTCGCGTCTTCGGATCGGCGAAGACCAGATCAAGGCCTACCAGCGTCGCCTGGCCGACGCCGCAGCGAAGCCGCAGTACCAGATCAGCGAAGTCTTCCTCGACGCGGCCCGCGTCGGCGGGATGGAGGTCGCCCAGAACGGCGCCGCCCAGCTGATCACCCAGATGCAGCAAGGCGCGCCGTTCGCGGCCGTCGCTCGCCAGTTCTCCGGTTCGGCCACCGCCGCCAACGGCGGTGAGGTCGGCTGGGTCAGCCAGGGCGAGATGCCGCCCGAAGTCGACGCCGCCCTGGAACAGCTGCGCCCCGGCCAGCTCTCGCGACCGATCCAGGTCCGGGACGGCGTCTATATCATCTACCTGCGCGACAAGCGGGCCGGCTCCAAGACCGCGATCGTCGATCTCAAGCAGGTCGCCGCGCCGCTGGCGGCCGACGCGACCCAGGCCCAGATCGACGCCGCGATGAAGACGCTCGCGGACCTGAAACCCAAGATCACCAGCTGCCAGACGCTGGAAGCCACCGCCGGCAAGGTCGACGGCCTCGTCGCCGGCGACCTTGGCGAAGCTGAGATCACCGATCTCGCCCCGGCGTTCCAGGAAGCGGCCAACAAGCTTGAGGTCGGTCAGGTTTCCGACCCGATCCGTACGGACGCCGGCCTGCATCTGATCGCTGTCTGCGGCAAGCGTCAGGGCGGCGCCAACGCCCCGACCCACGACCAGATCGAGAACCGCCTGCGCGGCCAGCAACTGGCCCTGATCGCGAAGCGCTACCTGCGCGACCTGCGCAACCAGGCGACCATCGAAACCCGGTGACGCATCGACCGCTCGCCATCAGCGCCGGCGATCCGGCGGGCGTCGGCGCGGAGATCATCGCCAAGGCCTGGCGCGCGCTCCGCCATGAAGGGCCCGCCTTCGTGGTCATCGGCGACGCCCAGCTTTTGGGCTCCGCTGGCGGCGGGGTGAAGGTGCGCGCCGTGACGGGCCCGCAGGAAGCGCCAGGGGTGTTCGCCGACGCCTTGCCCGTCATCGACATTCCGCTGCTGTCGCCGGTCGTTTCCGGCCGCCCCTCCCCCGCTCACGCGCCTCAGATCATTCGCTGGATCGAGACCGGGGTCGGCCTCGCGCTCTCGGGCGCAGTCAGCGGCCTCGTCACGGCGCCGATCGCCAAGGCGCCGCTCTACGAGGCCGGTTTTGCGTTTCCCGGCCACACCGAGTTCCTGGCTGAGCTAACGGCGGCGGCCAGCATGGATGGCGCGCGTGGGCCCGTAATGATGCTGGCGGCAGGTGATCTCCGGGCCACCCTCGTCACGATCCATACCGCGCTGAGCCTCGTTCCGTCGGCGCTGAGCCTGGAGAGCATCGTCAACAGCGGGCTCGTCACCGCCCAGGCGCTTCGCCGCGATTTTGGCGTCGCGAAGCCGCGTCTGGCCGTCGCCGCGCTCAACCCGCACGCCGGCGAAGGCGGAGCTCTGGGGCGCGAGGAGATCGAGCTCATCGGCCCCGCCGTGCGCGCCCTGGTCGACCTGGGCGTTGACGCCTCTGGCCCGGCGCCGGCTGACACCCTGTTCCACCCCGAGGCCCGCGCGCGCTTCGACGGCGTGCTCTGCATGTATCATGACCAGGCCTTGATCCCCGTGAAGATGCTGGATTTCTGGGGCGGCGTGAACATCACGCTCGGCCTGCCGATCGTTCGGACCTCGCCCGACCACGGCACGGGCTTCGACATCGCTGGACGCGGGATCGCCCGTCCCGATAGCCTGATCGCCGCCATCAAGCTGGCGGCCGATATCGCCGCCCGTCGCGGCGCCTGAGAGACGCGAAGACCATGAGCCTGGCCGATCTGCCGCCCTTGCGCGAGGCCCTTGAACGCCACGACCTGATGGCGCGCAAGAGCTTTGGCCAGCACTTCCTGCTGGACCTCAACGTCACGCGTAAGATCGCGCGGCTGGCGCAGGTCACCGAGGGCGACACTGTCGTCGAGGTCGGTCCCGGCCCCGGCGGCCTGACCCGCGCCCTGCTCGAGACCGGCGCACGGGTGGTCGCGATCGAGAAGGACAGCCGCTTCCTCCCCTTGCTGGCGGAGGTCGCCGAGGTGGCGGACGGGCGCCTTGAGCTTGTCGAGGGCGATGCGTTGAAGGTCGACGCCGCGCAAGCTGCAGGCGGTCCCGCGCATGTGGTCTCGAACCTGCCCTATAATGTCGGCACCCAACTGCTGATCAACTGGCTCACGGGCCCGTTCCGGCCGCTGTCGATGACCTTGATGTTCCAGAAGGAGGTCGCCGACCGCATCGTGGCGCAGCCCGATGACGACGCCTATGGACGCCTTGCGGTGATCGCCCAGACGCTGTGCGAGGCCCGGACCGTCATGGACCTTCCCGCCAAGGCCTTCACGCCGCCGCCGAAGGTGGCGTCCGCCGTCGTACGACTGGTCCCCAAGGCCGATCCGCCGCCTGTCGAGGTCGTGGCGGCCCTGGAGCGTGTGACCGCCGCCGCCTTCGGCCAGAGGCGCAAGATGCTCCGCTCAAGCTTGAAGGCGCTGGGGGGCGCTGCGCTGTGCGAGCGCGCCGGCATCAGCCCCGACGCCCGCGCCGAGGTGATCGATCTTGCGGGCTTCCTCGCCCTGGCCCAGGCGACGCTCGACGCCGCGCCCCTCTAGGTCCCTTCAGGTCCGGTTCATCCACGGCGCCGCTTGATGGGGCGGCTAGCCGAGGAGACCGCCGTGGCCATCCGCCTGATCCTGATCTGCACCCTGCTGTCCCTGGCCGCATTGTCCGTTCTTGTCGACGGGCGGCGTCCGGCCAGTCATGCATCCCGCGCGCCGGCCGCCACAGCGGGTTAAACGCGCGCCGGCGCTGCCGACTCCTATTGACGCCACACGCCCGCCCCGCCAGCTTCCACCCGGCTTAGAACGGAGTGGAAGTGACCATCGAACGCGTAACAAAGGCGCCTTCCACCGTTACGCGTCGGCTGCTGTTCATGGCGCTTACGCTGGCTGCGCCCGCCATCCTGTTGATGGGCGCCCTGGTCGCCATGCAGTACAGCGAAGGGCAGCGCCGCTTCGCCACCCAGTTGGTCACCACGACACGCGCCTTGTCTCTGGCCACTGACCGCCAGATCGGTCAGGGCCAAAGCGTTCTGCAAGGCCTGTCGGTGTCTCCGGCCCTGTCGCAGGGCGACTTGGCCACCTTCGAGAAACAGGCCCGAGAAGCCGTGCAGGGTCGAGATGGCTGGGTCGTGCTGATGAGCCAGGACCAGCAGTGGATCAACACGCGTATGGCGCCCGGCGCGCCACCGCCGCGCGCCCCGATCACCGACGCGACCTGGCGCGAGATGACGACCGGCAAATCCAACGTCAGCAACCTGATACCGCGCCCCTACGCAGGCCCGATCATCGGCGTGAATGTTCCGGTGCTGGTGAGGGGGCGGATTTTCGTTCTGGGCTACATGCAACACCCCGCCGTCTTCCAGGCGCTGGTGAGCGGCCAGGGCCTGCCAGACACCTGGACCGCCAGTATCGTCGATCGTGACGCCGCCCTGCTGGCGCGATCCCGCGATCAGGACAAGATGCTGGGCCGGCATGCGAGCCGCGAAATGCGCATCGCCATGGCCAAGGCGCAGGACGGGGTGGTCAACACCCACACGCTTGATGGCGTCGAGACGCTTTCAGCCTTCAGCCGATCGCCGACCTATGGCTGGACCTTCATCGTGGGCGTACCGCGCGACGAGTTGAACCGAACCATCCTGGGCTCGCTGGGCCCGGCGATGCTGGGCTCGGCGCTGATGATCGCGCTTGGCGTGATGGCCGCCCTGGCCTTCGCCCGACCAATCTCGCGGGACGTGCGCGGACTGGTCGACGAAGCCGAGGCCCTCGCGGCCGGCCGCCCGCTGGCCCCCGCGCCGTCGCACTTGCAGGAGATCGCCGAGGTTCGCGGCTCCCTCCGCGCCGCGGCGGATATTCTGCGCCGCCGCGACGACGAAGCCCGTGCGGCCGCCGAGCGCCAGCAGTTGATGATCAACGAACTGAACCATCGCGTGAAAAACACGCTTGTAGTGGTCCAGTCGCTGGCGCGGCACAGCCTCAAGGACGGCGGCGAGGACGGCTTGGCGCAGTTCAACGAACGCCTGATGGCGTTGGCCGGCGCCCATGACCTCCTCACCCGGCGCAGTTGGGAGGGCGCCGATCTCGGCGAGCTCTTGCTGGAAGCCTTGCAGCCCTATGCAACCCAGGTCAGCATCGAGGGGCCGCCCACCCCACTGGCCCCGAACGCGGCCGTGGCGCTGGCCATGATCTTCCATGAACTGGCGACGAACGCCTCAAAGTACGGCGCGCTCTCAACCGACGCAGGATCGATCGAAATCGTCTGGTCGCACGAGGGGCGCTCGCGGCTGACCCTGACCTGGCGAGAGCGCGGCGGTCCACCTGCACAGCCGCCCGTCCGCAAGGGCTTTGGATCACGCCTGATCACATCCAGCCTGCGCGGCGACCTGGCGGGCGCCGCCACGTTCGACTATGCGCCGGAAGGCCTGACCTGCGTCTTCACGCTGCACACGCCGACACGCGCGACCTCCTGACGTCGATGCTCGGGACCGATCGTCGCAGCGCCCCGATGTCGCCTTGGCTTCGCCATGCGACGCCTGCAATAGCTCGCGTGATCGTAGGAGCGTATCGCGATGAGCCTGGAATTCCTGATTGGCGCGGTGTTGGGCTCGGGCGTCTTTATCGCCCTTGGCCGTCCACCGGCCGAAAAACTGATCGCCTACGTTCAAGACCGGTTTCGCGCAGGGAACTAACGGCGCCGTTGAGCTCTTGTTTGGGCAGGGTCGCAAAGGGGCGACCGCTCACGGAGTTCCACCGATGTCTATTCTCGCCTGGCTGCTTCTGGGCCTGATCGCCGGCTTCATCGCCAGCAAGCTCGTCAACCGCACCGGCAGCGGCGTGCTGCTGGATATCGTCCTCGGCATCGTCGGCGCGTTTGTCGGCGGCTGGCTGTTCAACCAGTTCGGCAACGCCGGCGTCTCGGGCTTCAACCTGTACAGCCTGCTGGTCGCCACGGTCGGCGCGGTCGTCATCCTGGCCTTGTACCACCTGATCTTTGGCCGACGCGCCGTCTAACTCAGTCTGAGCGGCGGGTCGCTGACCCGCCGCTCAGCCTCAGATCTCTTCCCGCAACAGATCGTTGACCAGATCACCGATCCACGGATTACGCGCACGCTTAAGTCGCTCAGCGTGATAAATGTGCGCCAGATCGGCGTAGGCCCGATCGAAATCGTCATTCAGGATCACGTAGTCGAACTGCTCCCAAGCCGCGACCTCGTCCTTCGCGCGGGAAAGGCGGCGGTGAATCACCTCTTCGCTGTCCTGGCTTCGCGTGTGGAGGCGACGGCTCATCTCGGCCAGTGACGGTGGCAGGATGTAGACGAGGACGCTGTCCGGCCCGGCCTGCTTGTGAACCTTCATCGCGCCTTGAAAGTCGATGTCGAACAGCACGCTTTCGCCGCGATTCAGAGCGTCCATGATCGGCGCCTTGGGGCTACCGTAGAAGTTCCCGTAGACTTCCGCCCATTCCAGAAACGCGTCTTCCGACAACATGCTCTGAAACTTGTCGCGAGAGACGAAGTGATAGTCGCGACCATCGTGCTCGCCCGGGCGCGGTTCGCGGGTCGTGGCGCTGATCGACAGGTGCAAGTCGCCGTGATCGGAGACGAGACGGCGGGTCAGCGAGGTCTTGCCAACGCCCGAGGGCGCAACGACCATCAGCAGTAGGCCGCGATGAGGGTGGTGGGACTTATTCAACGTTCTGAACCTGCTCGCGGAACTGCTCGATCACGGCCTTCAACTCCAGACCGATCGCGGTCAGGCTGGTCAATGCCGACTTCGAGCAGAGGGTATTGGATTCTCGCATGAATTCCTGAGACAGGAAGTCGAGACGGCGCCCCGAGGCCCCCTCTCCCGACAGCAGCCCCCGCGCGGCGGCGACATGACTGGCCAGGCGATCAAGTTCCTCACGCACGTCGGCCTTGACGGCCTGAGCGGCGGCTTCCTGAACGATGCGCTCCTCGCTGGCGGCCTCGCCGACGAGTTCGGCCATCCGACGCGCGAAGCGTTCCTTGATGACCGTAGGCTGGCCCGCGGCCTCCCGTTCGGCCTGCGCCGACAGATGCTCGATGCGGGTTACGAGGCCGCCGAGCACCGGATCCAGCGCCGCGCCCTCTTCCAGGCGCGCCGCCTTCAGGCCGTCGAGCGCGTCGTTGATCGAAATGCTCATGGCGGTTTCGACGGCCGCCCGGGCTTCGGCGTCATCGACGTCTTCCCGCGCCTCGATCACGCCCTTCAAGGACAGCAGTCCGTCCAGGCTGGGCTTGGCGACCATACCGGTGGCCACATACGGCCCGCCAGCGGTGAGATAGCGCTCAAGCGTGGCGATGTTGACCTGGGTTTCACCCGAAGTTTCCGCGCGCTTGGCCTGGACGTTGACGGTCAGTTGGCCGCGCTGGAACCGCGCCTGGGCGCCATCTCGCGCGACACGTTCCAGGCTCTCGAAGCCCGGGGGACCCCGAAAGCGGGTCTCGAGGTTCCGGCCATTGACGCTGCGCGCCTCCACGGCCCAGGACCACGCTCCGTGCGCGCCCTCGGCCCGCGCGAAGCCCGTCATTCCCGACAGCGCCACGCCTCAGCCCCCCGCGAGCGGCGGAGCCGTCGGCTGGGCCGGGGCCTTTCCAGCCCGTTCGCGTTCGATCTGACGCCATTTGACGACGTTGGCGTTGTGCTGCTCCAGGGTCGAGGCGAAGACGTGTCCACCCGTCCCATCGGCCACGAAGTAGAGATCGTCGCTCTTGGGCGGGTTCATCACCGCCGCCAGCGCCGCGCGACCGGGGTTCGCGATCGGAGTCGGCGGCAGGCCATCGATCAAATAGGTGTTGTAGGGCGTCGGACGGCGAAGCTCCGACAGGAAGATCCCGCGTCCCAGGGGGCGGCCCCTGGAAATTCCGTAGATGATCGTCGGATCCGATCCCAGGCGCATACCGGTGCGAAGCCGGTTCACGAACACGGCGGCCACGCGCGGCCGCTCCTCGGCGAGGCCCGTTTCCTTCTCGACGATCGAGGCCAGGGTGACCGCTTCCTCCTTGGTTCGGAACGGCAGGTCAGACGCCCGATTGGCCCACAGGGCGTTCAGCACCGCGTCACGGTCATCCATCATGCGTTGTAGCACCGCCGCCCGATCCTCGCCGCGCTGGACCTCGTAGGTCTCGGGGAGGATCGCGCCCTCGGGCGGCGTGGCCGCATTGCCGGTCAGCACGGTCGACTTGTTGAGGATGTCCATGACCATGTCCGAGGTCAGCCCCTCGGGGATGGTGATCCAGTGGCGGACGATACGGCCGCGACGCACGGCGTCCAGGACCTGGGCCATCGAGGCGCGGCTTTTGAACTCGTACTCCCCGGCCTTGAGCGTTCGCGCCGCGCCAGTGACCTTGGCGGCGGTCATGAAGATCGAGGAGGAGCGGATCACCCCGCCCCGCTCCAGGCTGGAAGCGATTTCAGGCAGGCTCGCGCCCTTGCGCAGGACCACGGTGGTCTTGTCGCCTTCCTTAGCCGCCGGTCCCGGACCGTTGTAGACCCAGGTCGCGCCGATCAGGGCGACCAAACCGACCACGACCAGCGTGGCGGCGGCCCCCAGCAGCGCCCTGATCATGCGACGACCGGCGGAGGCCGTCTCACGGCGGGAGCCCGCTCCCTTGGGAGCACGGGCGCGGGGCGGCGACTTTTTGCTCACGAGACCTTCTTGAACACGACGGAGGCGTTGGTGCCGCCAAAGCCGAAGCTGTTGGACACGGCCACGTCGATCTTCATCGGCACGGCCTTGTGCGGGGCCAGGTTCATGGCGACCTCGACATCCGGATTATCGAGATTGATGGTCGGCGGGGCGATCTGGTCGCGGATGGCCAGGATCGAGAACGCCGCCTCGATGGCGCCGGCCGCGCCGAGCAAGTGACCCGTCATCGACTTGGTCGAGGACATGACGACGTTCTTGGCATGATCGCCGAGGAAGCGCTCCACAGCCTTGGCCTCGATGCCGTCAGCCATGGTCGAAGTACCATGGGCGTTGACGTAGTCGATGTCCGAGGGCTTCAGGCCGGCGTCGCGCACGGCGGCGGCCAGGGCGCGCGCGCCGCCCTCGCCGTCTTCCGACGGCGCGGTGATGTGGTAGGCGTCGCCCGAGAGGCCGTAGCCGGCGACTTCGGCGTAGATCTTCGCGCCGCGGGCCTTGGCGTGTTCGTACTCTTCCAGCACCAGCACGCCCGCGCCCTCGCCCATGACGAAGCCGTCGCGGTCCTTGTCGTAGGGGCGCGAGGCCTTCTCAGGCGTGTCGTTGAAAGCAGTGGCCACGGCGCGACAGGCCTGGAAGCCCGCGATGCCGACCTTGCAGACCGCAGCTTCGGCGCCGCCGGCGACCATCACATCGGCGTCGCCGTACTTGATAAGGCGCGCAGCGTCGCCGATCGCATGGGCGCCCGTGGCGCAGGCGGTCACGACGGCGTGGTTCGGGCCCTTGAAGCCGTACTTGATCGAGACCTGACCCGAAATCAGGTTGATCAGGGCCGAGGAGATGAAGAACGGGCTGACGCGACGGGGGCCCTTGGCCTCCAGTTCCAGCGCCGTGTCAGCGATCGTCGACAGGCCGCCGATTCCCGACCCCAGAATGACGCCGGTGCGCCACTTATCCTCGTCGGTTTCGGGAACCCAGCCCGAGTCCTTGATCGCTTCGTCAGCGGCGGCGACGCCGTAGAGGATGAAGTCGTCGACACGCTTCTGATCGCGCGGACTCATGGTCTGGTCGGGGTCGAACGAACCTTCGACATCGGGACCGCCGCCGCCACGCCCATCGACCCGCGGAACCTCGCAGGCGACCTGGCAGGAATAGTCGGTGGGATCGAACGCGCTGATGCGATTCGCGCCGGACTTTCCGGCGAGGATGTTCTTCCAGGTGATGTCGACACCTTGGCCGAGCGGGGTCAGCAGGCCGATACCCGTGACGACGACTCTACGCATGGTTCACTCCCAACCTTCGATGCGGGACGCCGGATGTGGGAAAGACCCCCGCTCCGCGCCACCGCGAATCTTGGCCTAAAACGAAAACCGCCGCGCGCACGATGGCAAGAGCCCGTGCGGCGCGGCGGAAATACTCCGGTTCGCGAACAAGGCGAACCCGAAGACCTTAGGCGGTCTTTTCCGTGATGAACTTCACGGCGTCGCCGACCGTTTGGATGTGCTCGGCGGCGTCGTCCGGAATTTCGATGTCGAACTCTTCTTCGAACGCCATCACCAGCTCAACGTTGTCGAGGCTGTCGGCGCCCAGGTCGTCGATGAAGGAAGCCTTCTCGGTGACCTTCTCGGGATCGGCATCCAGGTGCTCGATGACGATCTTACGCACGCGCTCGAGAATGTCGGACATTCTGTTCAGTCCCTCTTGATCAAATTCAGAAGCCGCAGCCCCCTCCCAGGGAGATCACTACGGCTCGTCGGGCCACCGCCTATCACGTTCTTTTTCGGGTGACCAGCGGCGCCGGTCTCCCGCGAAGCGCTCCGGCGGCGGGCGGCTTCAAAGGTCGATGAATTCAGACTCGTTGAAACACGTAGTTGATGTATTCGCCATCGCGCTCGCTATCAACAACCGTGAAACCGGTCCGCTTAGCCAAAACATGCGGTGACCTGCCTAGCAGGAAGACCGGATGAAACCGCGTGAAGGCAAAGCAGTCGTCGTAGCAAGGCGAAGCGTGCGCCATCTTTGCGCCGGGCTTCAACGGCGCGTGGAGGACGTTGAGTTGGGAAGCCTCGACAAAGCGGCTGGAACTTAAGGCGCCTAGATCATCGCCATGCCGCCGTTGACGTGCAAGGTCTGACCGGTGACGTAGCCGGCCTGGTCGCTGGCGAGATAGACGCAGGCGGCCGCGATATCGGCGCCCTCGCCCAGCTTGCCGGCGGGGATGGTCGACAGGATGCCAGCCTTCTGCTGCTCGTTCAGCGCGTCGGTCATCGGGCTGGCGATGAAGCCGGGCGCGACGCAGTTGACGGTCACGCCGCGGCTAGCCAGTTCCTGGGCCAGGGCCTTGGAGAAGCCGATCATGCCGGCCTTCGAGGCGGCGTAGTTGGTCTGGCCGGGGTTGCCGGTGACGCCGACCACCGAGGTGATGCCGATTATGCGACCTGCGCGGCGCTTCATCATGCCCTTGGCGGCGGCGCGCGCCAGGCGGAAATAGCCTTCCAGGTTCACCTTGATGACGGTGTCCCAGTCCTCATCCTTCATGCGGACGATCAGACCGTCGCGAGTGACGCCAGCGTTGGCGATCACGATGTCCAGCGGCGCGCCGGCGGCCTCCTCGGCCTTGGCGACCAGGCCGTCGACTTGCTCGGCGTCGGAGAGGTTCGCAACCACGGTCGAGGCGCGCTCGCCCAGTTCGGCCTTCAGTTCGGCCAGAGCCGATTCCCGCGTGCCCGAGAGCACAACATGCGCGCCCTGGGCGTGCAGAGCGCGGGCGATGGCGCCGCCGATGCCGCCCGTAGCGCCGGTGACGAGCGCGGTCTTGCCGGTGAGATCAAACATGCTCGGACTTCCTTGGGGCTTAGAGCGACTTGGCGAACGCTTCGAGGTCCGCCGGCGTGTTGAGGGGGACGGCTTCGGCGTCGGGGGCGATGCGCTTGGCCATGCCCGACAGCACCTTACCCGCGCCGGCTTCGGCGAAGCGGGTGACGCCGCCTTCGGTGGCCATCCAAGTCATGCTTTCGCGCCAGCGAACGCGTCCAGTGACCTGCTCGACCAGCAGCTTGCGGATCATGTCGGGGTCGTGGATTGGCGCGGCGGTGACATTGGCCACCAGCGGAGCGCGGGGCGCGACGATCGTCGCTGCAGCCAGGGCGGCGGCCATCTCGTCGGCGGCCGGCTGCATCAGCGGGCAGTGGAACGGAGCCGAGACGTTCAGCGGAATGGCTCGCGCGCCGAGCTCCTTGGCCTTCTCGATGGCCTTGTCGACGGCGGCCTTGGCGCCGGAGATCACGACGTTGCCGTTGTTGTTGTCGTTGGCGACAACACAGACCCCCACCTCCGAGCCGGCGGCGGCGGCGGCTTCGGCCAGGGCCAGGTCCGTCTTAGGGCCAATCAGCGAAGCCATGGCGCCCTCGCCCACCGGCACGGCGCGCTGCATGGCCTGGCCGCGCAGTTTCAGGAGGCGCGCGGTGTCGGAAAGGCTGATGGCGCCGGCGGCGGCTAGGGCCGAGTACTCACCCAGCGAGTGACCGGCAACGAAGGCGGCCTTGTCGATGCCGACGCCGAATTCCTTCTCCAGGGTCCGGGTGACGGCCAGGCTCACCGCCATCAGGGCCGGCTGGGCGTTCTCGGTCAGAGTCAGGTCGCCTTCGGGACCTTCCTTCATCAGGGCGAACAGCTTCTGCCCCAGGGCGTCATCGACTTCCTGGAAGACTTCGCGCGCGGCCGAAAAGGCCTCGGCGAGATCGGCGCCCATACCGACCGACTGGCTTCCCTGCCCCGGGAAAATGAAGGCGATGCTCATCGAAGCCCGCTCCGTTTCTAAAGAGATTCAAGGCCGGGAGGGTTAGGGTAAAGCCGCCGGGCGGGCAAGTGCGGCGCGGTGAGGCGCGCGAGGCTTGCAATCATCGCGACCACGTCCAAAGTGCGTCGGCTTCCGTAGCCGAAGCACCCACGCACTTTGGAGTCGCGCCATGAAATCCGTTATCGCCGGCGTCGCTGCGGCAGCCCTTGCCTTCGCCGCCGCCTCTCCCGCCCTCGCCGCCCTCAAGGCCGGCGACAAGGCTCCGGACTTCAGCGCCAAGGGCGCGCTGGCCGGCAAGGACTTCGACTTCAGCCTGGCCAAGGCGCTGAAGAAGGGCCCGGTCGTGCTGTACTTCTTCCCTGCCGCCTACACCTCGGGCTGCACGGCCGAAGCGCACGAATTCGCCGAGGCGACGCCTGAGTTCGAAAAGCTGGGCGCGACAGTCATCGGCGTGACGGCCGGCAACATCGATCGCCTGAAGGACTTCTCCAAGGAGCACTGCCGCGACAAGTTCGCGGTGGCCGCCGCCGACAAGGCGCTGATCAAGGCCTATGACGTGGCCCTGGCGGTGAAGCCGGACTGGTCCAATCGCACCTCATATGTGATCGCGCCCGACGGCAAGATCCTGCTCAGCCACACCGACGGCAACTTCATGGGCCACGTCCAGCAGACCATGGGCGCGGTGAAGGCCTACAAGGCCAAGAAGTAGAGAGCGTTTTCGGATTTCGGCCAGCGGCGCGGGTTGAAGCGCGCGCACGCTGGCCGCCATGATCGGCCATGACCGATCTCGCGCAAGTCGAACTCGCGGTGCGCGGCCTCGCCGTCGGCGCCTTCGCCGCCACAGGCGTTTCGCTCGCCGCCAGCCGGAAGATGACTCCGGTTCGATGGCTAGGCGTCCTGCTGATGGCCTGCGCGATCTCCCACGTGATCGAAAGCCACTTCTTCTACACCGAGCGTCGCCACTTCAGCGTGCTGACCTGGGCCTTGTCCGCCTGGACCGCCGCAGTGTTCTGGCTGTTCTGTTCGGTTCTGTTCGAGGACGAGCCGAAGATCCCGACCTGGCGGTTCGCTGTGCCAGCGTTCGTCATTATTCAGTGGGCGGCCGGCGCGTTTCTGCCGCCCTCACCGACGCGGGCCGCCGTCTGGTGGAGCTTCGCCGCCGTCTCTGTCGCGATCCATTGCCATATCCTGCTGATGGCCTGGCGCGGATGGCGGATCGACCTCGTCGAGCGCCGCCGCCACCTTCGCGCGCCGATCGCGGCCGCGGCGACGGGCTATATGTTCGTGCAAACGCTGTGCGACTTCGGCTTTGGCCAAGGGCCGGTCCTGCCGAGCTTGGTCCAGGCTTTGGGAACAGCCGCCCTTGGCGTCGGCTCAGCCCTGGCGCTGCTGCGCGCCGAGCCGGTCCTCGTTCAGGCCTCGCCGGCCGTCGGTCTAGCGCCGCCCCCGAAAGCCGCCGAAACCTTCGACCTTACCCCCGCAGATCGCCTGATTCTGGCGCGGCTGGACACGGCGATGAACGAGAACGAGGTCTGGCGGGGCGAGGATCTGTCGATCGGGAGTCTCGCCGCCCTGGTCGGCGCGCCGGAGCATCGGCTTCGCAAGCTGATCAACGGCACACTGGGACACCGCAACTTCGCCGACTATGTCAACGGCCGTCGGATCGAGGCGGCCAAGGTCGCGCTGGCCGATCCCGAACAGGCGCTCAAATCTGTGTCGACCATCGCCTACGAGCTGGGGTTCGCCTCGCTGGGGCCGTTCAACCGCGCCTTCCGAAGCGTCGTCGGCGTCACGCCGACCGCCTGGCGTCAGGAAGCCACCCCGCCGGTCGCTTATCTGCGACTGGTCGAAACTGGTCAAGCCGCGCCGAAAACCGACAAACGGGCCTGAATTCGCAGGCGGCGAGACCGTCGGCCCGAACGCCCTTCTCCTGGCGGGGTTCAACGCCAAGGAACCTCTCCATGCTCGAGACCCTCTTCGCCTTCGGCCAGCATTGGCTGGGTGGCATGCAGATCGACGTCATGCGCTACGTCATCTTCTCGGTCGGCGTCTGGCTGACCCTGTGGGTCGTGCTGGCCGGACCGCTCGCCCGCCGCAAGATCCGCGACAGCCGCCCGCCCGCGCGACAGCTTCTCATCGAGTTTGCGGTCTCGATCCGCTCGATCGCGATCTTCTCGACGATCGGCCTGCTCACGTTCGGCCTGTTCAGAGCCGGCTGGCTACCCGGACCGTTGATCGCCAAGAGCTGGGGACCGGTCTGGTTCTGGACCAGCCTCGTCCTGATGATCATCGCCCACGACGCCTGGTTCTACTGGACGCACCGGCTGATCCATGATCGGCGGCTGTTTCGGACCTTCCACCGTCGGCATCACCGGTCCAACAACCCCTCGCCGTTCACCGCTTACAGCTTCGACCTCGGCGAGGCGGCGATCAACGGGCTGTTCGTGCCGCTATGGATGATCCTGGTCCCGACCCCGTGGCCGGTGCTCGGCCTCTTCATGCTGCACCAGATCGTCCGAAACACGATTGGCCACTCGGGATATGAGCTATTCCCCGCGCGCAGTGACGGGCGGCCCGGCATCCCGTGGCTGACCACCGTGACCCATCACGACCTGCACCATGCGCAAGCCGGTTGGAATTACGGTCTCTATTTTACCTGGTGGGACAAGATTATGGGCACCGAGCACCCTGAGTATCTGACGCGGTTCGCCGCGGTGACGGCCAGAAAGAACCATAAGCCGGCTGCTACCAGCTCGCCTTCACCAGCTTGACCATGGCGCGGGCGTCTTGAAGCCGCCACGATTCCCGCGGGTTATTGACGCCTCGCAGGCTGACCGTGAATTCGGCCGGCAGATCGAAGGGCCGCATCAGGCTCAGATCGACGCCTTCATCGCCCGTGGTGCCGCCGCCCAGTGCAATGGACCCGATCGGCTTGCCATCCAGTGTCAGAGACGAGCGGATATTCGCCCGCGCCACCGGCGCCACCCCTTGCGCCGTGATCGACTGGCTGGCGTTCATATCCATCGAAACGCGAATGTAGTTGGCGCGCGGCAGCAGGCCGAAACCGAACAGCTTGGACATCGACGAGCGAAGCCGCGCCTCATTTTCGTTCCAAGAGGCGCCTAGCGCCAAAGAGCGCTGGCCCACGCGCTCATCATCCGGCTTTTGCACGAAGTTGAGATCGACGTCGTAGGTCGGATTTCCAAGCCGACCTGACGACTTCACCGTCAGGGCGACCTTCTCATTGTCGGTGGAAAGATCCAGCGGCAAGGCTGCGTAGTAACCGGCGAAGCGGCCGTCCTTGGCCGAAACCGACATCGCGGGCTTCTGGACGATCTCGGCGCGCGCGATCCCGGCGGCGAAAACCGCCGCGAGCACGATCCAAAGACGAGCACCGTTCCGCATGTTCGCCTGCTAGCATAGTTGCGCTTGGCCTTGGAAGCCTTGCAGGCCTTTTGTAGGACAGTTCGCGCGGGCGCCTGATCTGGCGGCAAACCGAGCCCTAGCTTGCGTTTATCGCCCTTCTCCTGTAATAGCGCGCGCTCTCACGGAAGGCGGTCTTGCACGCACCCATCCGGGACCGGGGTTCGCCCCGCTCGGCTTGCAGGATCCATCGTGGTCGACGAACTTCCATCGTCGTCTGCGCCGCCTTCCACAATGGAAGAAGGAAAACATGGCGTTCTACGAACACGTGGTCATCGCGCGGCAGGACATCTCGCCGCAACAGGCCGAAGCTCTGAACGAGCAACTCAAAGCCCTCATCGAAGAGAATGGCGGTCACATCGCCAAGATCGAGTACTGGGGCCTGCGTAACCTCACCTACCGCATCAAGAAGAACCGCAAGGGCCACTATTCCCTGCTCGCGATCGACGCTCCGGCGCCGGCCGTGAAGGAAATGGAGCGCCAGCTGCTCATCAACGAAGATGTGCTGCGCTTCATGACCATCCGCGTCGAGGAGCTGGACCTGGAACTGTCGCCGGTTCTCGCCCGTCGTGACCGTGGCGATCGCCCGGAACGTCCGCGCGAAGACTTCGCGGCTCAGGCGTAAGGGAGAGATAGATCATGACCGATACGACTGCTCCCGAAGCCGGCGCTCCGGCCGCCGCCGCTGGCGGCGCCCGCCGCCCGTTCTTCCGTCGCCGCAAGGTTTGCCCGTTCTCGGGCGCCAACGCGCCGAAGATCGATTACAAGGACGTGAAGCTGCTGCAGCGCTACGTCTCCGAACGCGGCAAGATCGTCCCGTCGCGCATCACCGCGGTGTCGGCCAAGAAGCAACGCGAACTGGCCAAGGCCATCAAGCGCGCCCGCTTCCTGGCTCTGCTCCCCTACGTCGTGAAGTAAGGGAGACGCCACGATGAAAGTCATTCTGCTCGAACGCGTTGAAGGCACCGGCGTCCTCGGCGACGAAGTCACCGTCAAGGACGGCTTCGCCCGTAACTACCTGCTGCCCCGCGGCAAGGCCCTGCGCGCCACCAAGGCCAACCTGGCACACTTCGAAGCTCAGCGCGCTGAGATCGAAGCCCGCAACGTGAAGAACCGCGAAGCGGCCGCCAAGAACGGCGAAGAACTGGACGGCACCCAGTACATCCTGATCCGTCAAGCCGGCGAAAGCGGCCAGCTGTACGGTTCGGTCGCCGGTCGCGACGTGGCTGACGCCATCCGCGCCGAAGGCGGCAAGGTCGACCGCTCGATGGTCGTTCTGGACAAGCCGATCAAGACGCTCGGCGTCCACGAAGTGAAGGTGAAGCTGCACGCTGAAGTGACCATCACGGTCACCCTGAACATCGCGCGCAGCCAAGACGAAGCCGAGCGCCAAGCGCGCGGCGAAAACGTCATCGCCTCGCAGTTCGAAGAAGAACGCGCCGCCGAAGCCGAAGCCGCCCAGGACCTCCTGGAAGGCGGCGCCGGCTCGCAAGAGGGCGACTACGAAGGCTGATCCCTCCGGGGCTCGGATCTTCCGAATTGAGAACGGCGCGGAGCAATCCGCGCCGTTTTTTTCTGCGCCCGTTATGAGAACGCTTCGAGCGTAGGCGCCTTGTGTCTAAATTATGAACGACCCATGTTCTGGGTGCGGGGCGACTAGACCCCGTCCGGAGCGCGGCGCGATAGCGTAGAGCGCTCCGATCACGAGAGGGGTAATCGATGCGCTACAAGACCTTCCTACTCGCCGCCGTCTCGGTCGCGAGCATCGCCACCATGGCCCAGGCCCAGACGGCCCGTGATACTGACCAGACCTCCGTCGAAGAACTGGTCGTCACGGGCACCCGCACCGCCGGCCGCTCGCGTCTCGACACCGTCGCGCCCGTCGATGTCGTCAGCGAAAAGGCGCTGACCCGAACCGGCACCACCGAGCTCGCCCAGTCGCTGTCGACCCTGGCGCCGTCGATCAACTTCCCGCGCCCGGCCATCACGGACGGCACCGACCACATTCGCCCGGCGACGCTGCGCGGCCTGGCGCCCGACCAGACCCTGGTGCTCGTCAACGGCGCTCGCCGCCATTCGTCGGCCCTGGTCAACGTCAACGGCTCGATCGGTCGCGGCTCGGCCGCCGTCGACCTGAACGCCATCCCGACTATCGCGCTCGATCGCGTCGAAGTCCTGCGCGACGGCGCCTCGGCGCAATATGGCTCGGACGCCATCGCCGGCGTGATCAACCTGCGCCTGCGCGAAGCCCGCTCGGGCGGCGGTGCGACGATCACCTACGGCGGCTATAACACCCTGGTCAAAACCGCCCGGAACACCGACGGCCGACGTGAGCGCGACGGTGAGACCGTGACGGTCCAGGCCTGGCAAGGCCTGCCGCTGGGTCCCGACGGCTTCCTGACCGTCTCGGCCGAGTATCGTGACCGCAATCCCACCAGCCGCGGCGATATCGACACCCGCGTCACCCCGGCCCGCGTGACCTCGCGCTACGGGGACGCCGAGGTGAAGGACAAGACCGTCTATCTGAACGCCGGCCTGCCGGTCGGTTCGGGCTGGGAAGCCTATGGCTGGGCCGGTTACCAGACGCGCGAGGGCGGCAGCGCGGCCTTCCCGCGGATCGTCGGCGACGCCCGCCAGACGCCCGTCGCTTCGATCTATCCGAACGGCTATCTGCCGATCATCGCCACCGACATCGAGGACTCGACGGCCGCCTTCGGCCTGAAGGGCGATCTGGCGGGCTTCAAGGTCGACCTGAACGTTGTCTACGGCAAGAACAAGATCGACTACCGCACCGAGAGCTCGGCCAACGCCTCCTACGGCGCGGCCAGCCAGACCAGCTTCAACTCCGGCGGCATGACCTACGACCAGACCGTCGTCGGCCTGGACGTGTCGCGCGGTATCGATATCGGCGCCTATGAGCCGCTGAACGTCGCCTTCGGCGCTGAAGCGCGCTGGGAAGGCTACTCGATCCGCGCCGGTGAGCCGACCTCGTACAACCGCGGCCCGATCACCACGGCCGCCGCAGGCGCACAAGGCTTCCCCGGCTTCCAGCCGTCGAACGTGCTGTCGCGTGACCGCGACAACATCGGCCTCTACCTCGACCTGGAATCGCGCCTGACCGAGCGCTTCACCGCTTCGGCGGCGATCCGCTATGAGGACTATTCGGACTTTGGTTCGACGACGACCGGCAAGCTGGCCGCGCGCTATGAGCTGTCCGACGGCTTCGCCATCCGCGGCGCAGCCTCGACCGGCTTCCGCGCCCCGGCGCTACAGCAGCAGTTCTTCACCACCACCTCGACGAACTTCATCATCGTCAACGGCGTTTCGACGCCGGTGGAAGTCGGCACCTTCCCGGCCACCAGCGCCGTGGCCAAGGTGCTCGGCGCCAAGCCGCTGGAAGCCGAAAAGTCCAACAACTACTCGGCCGGCCTCGTTTTCCACCGCGGACCGTTCGAGCTGACGGTGGACGCCTACCAGATCAAGATCGAAAACCGTATCGTGCTCTCGGAGAACATCCAAGGCTCGGCCACCGGCACGGCCACGGCGACGGCGATCTACAACCTGCTGGCTCCGTTCAACGTGACGGCCGCGCGGTTCTTCCTGAACGGCGTCGACACCAAGACCAAGGGCGTCGACGTGGTGGCCCGCTATCGCATCGACGACGAGCAGGCCGGTCGCTTCGACCTGACCGCCGCGGCGAACTTCAACAAGACCGACGTCACCAAGCTGCCGACGACCAACACGATCTCGTCGCTGCCCGTGCCGCCGTCCCTGTTCGCCCGCGCCAACGTGCTGACCTTCGAGGAAGGCACGCCCAAGCGGAAGATCACCCTGGCCGGCGACTGGAGCCGCGAGGCCTGGGGCGCGACACTGAAGACGACCTTCTACGGCTCGGTCCTGTCGCCCAACAACGACCCCACCGGGGCGTTCGACGTGCGCACGGGGGCGAAGGCGGTCGTCGATCTGGAAGGTCGCTACGCGATCAATGAGCGCGTCAACCTGGCGCTCGGCGCCAACAACCTGTTCGACGAGTATCCCAACCGGACGCCGGCGAACATCAACACCACCAACGCCACGGCCTTCACCGGCTTCTCGCCGTTCGGCTTCAACGGCCGCTTCTTCTACGGCCGCGTCAGCGTCAACTGGTAGGCTGATCGGGTCTCAGGATCTGACGAGCGGGCGCGGAGAACGATCTCCGCGCCCGTCTTCTTAGCGGCAACGTCAGAACCGGACGCCCCGTCGGGCGTACCGGCTTGCGGACCGACCCGTTTGAAACATACACAGAACATCCCCGTTCATCTTGGGACGGCGGTCAACTGGCCCGCGCGTCTCAAGGCGCGTCGCGTTAACTTATGCCGATGTCTCTCGTTCCTGCGCTCGACCTCGTTCTCCCCGGCCTTCCCGAGCCCACCATCAACGTGGCGCCGCACAACATGGAGGCCGAACAGGCGCTGCTCGGCATCCTGCTTTACGACAACGCCGCCTACGAGCGCCTGAGCGACAACCTGCAGGCGCGCTGCTTCTACGAGCCCTTCCACCAGCGGCTGTTCCAGGCGATTGAGACCCACGTCCGCAAGGGCCAGCTGGCCGAGCCGATCCTGCTGGCCGACGAGTTCAAGAAAGACCCCGCATTCGAGGAACTGGGCGGCCTGCGCTATCTGGCCGACCTCGTCGATCGCGCCCCGCCCGCCGCCAATGTCGGCGACTACGCCCGGGTGATTTTCGATCTGTCGTTGCGACGCGAGCTGATCCGCATCGGCGGCGATATCGCGACGGCCGCCCAGGGCGGCAATGACGAGAAACGCAACGCCCGCGACCAGATCGAGGCCGCCGAACAGAGCCTCTACAGCCTCGCCGAAAGCGGCGCGGCCTCCTCGGGCTTCGTGTCCTTCGGCGACGCCCTGCGCGGCGCGGTCGAGATGACCGCCGAGGCCTACAGCCGTGACGGCGGCATGTCGGGCGTCTCCACTGACCTGATGGACCTCGACCAGAAGATCGGCGGCCTGCACCCGTCCGACTTGATCATCCTGGCCGGCCGTCCCTCGATGGGTAAGACGGCCCTGGCGACGAACATCGCCTTCAATATCGCCAAGAAGTACGCCTACGAAATCCAGCCCGACGGGACGAAAAAGACCGTCCAGGGCGGCGTGGTGGCGTTCTACTCGCTGGAAATGAGCGCCGAGCAGCTGGCCCTGCGTATGCTGGCCGACGCCTCGGGCGTGTCGGGCGACCGCCTGCGCAAGGGGGAGATCGACGCCAGCGAGTTCGGACGCGTTCGCGACGCCGCCATGGAGCTGCAGAACGCCCCGCTCTATATCGACGCCACCGGCGGTATCTCGATCGCCAAGCTGACCGCGCGGGCCCGTCGCCTGAAACGCCAAGTCGGTCTTGACCTGATCGTGGTCGACTACCTGCAGCTGGTCACCGGCTCCGACCTCGGCGCCAACGCCAACCGCGTACAGGAAGTCTCTCAGATCACCATGGGCCTCAAGGCCCTGGCCAAGGAGCTCAGCGTTCCGGTCATCGCCTTGTCGCAGCTGTCGCGTCAGGTGGAACAGCGCGAGGACAAGCGTCCCCAGCTCTCCGACCTTCGCGAGTCGGGCTCGATCGAACAGGACGCCGACATGGTCTGGTTCGTGTACCGCGAGGCCTACTATGTGGGCCGCGCCGAACCACGCGAAGGCACGCCCGAGCACCTGACCTGGCAGGAAGAGATGGATCGACTCCAGGGCCTGGCCGAAGTCATCATCGCCAAGCAGCGCCACGGGCCGATCGGTACCGTGCGCCTGTCGTTCAACAGCGACACCACCCGCTTCGGCAACCTGGCCCGCGACCACTACTTCGCCCAGGCGCGGAACATTCCCTCGGACGAATAGCCGGTTTGACGAAGCAAGCCTCGACAGGTCACCGTCGCCGCCGAGTTTCCTAGCCCGACGAGTCGCATGGACTTCAGCCCCCTGCCCACCTCCAGCCTGATCGGCGCCTTCCTGCTGGCGTTTCCGGCGCTGTTCTCGATCGTCAACCCGGTCGGGGCGGCCCTGATCTTCGATCAGGCCATGGGCAACCGATCGCGGCCCGAGCGCCTGAAGCTGGCGCGCGCCATCGGCTTCTACGCGTTTCTGGTGCTGCTGGGGTCGCTGCTGCTCGGCGGCTATATCCTCAACTTCTTCGGCGTGAGCATCGGGGCGCTGCGGGTCGCGGGCGGGCTGGTCGTGGCGATCCGGGCCTGGGGCCTCCTGATGGACCCCGAGCAGAACGAGGACCGCAAGGCCAACCAGACCGAGCCGGCGCAGAGCCACCACGACGTGGCCTTCTTCCCGCTCACCATGCCGTTCACTACAGGCCCGGGTTCGATCTCGGTGGCGATCGCCCTGTCCTCGCAACGCCCGACCGAAGGCGACGCGGTGGCGCCGTTCTTCATCGGGGCCAGCCTGGCGGCGGCGCTCGTCGCGATCCTCGTCTGGCTCTGCTACAGCGCCTCGGGCCAGGTCATGCGCATGCTGGGCCCGTCCGGCGCCCGGGTGCTGTCGCGGCTGGTGGCGTTCCTGCTGCTTTGCATCGGCGTGCAGATCATCGCTTCGGGCGTGGAGAACCTCGTGGCCAAGTTCCTGCTCGCCCACCCCGGTTAATCCGTTGAACGCAAGGGCGGTGTCGGCTAGGCCCAAGAGGTGACCGACCCGCACGACATCCGCGTAACCATCGACCTTGACGCCCTGGCGCTAAACTACGCTGCGCTGCGCGCGCGCGCAGGCGACTCCGAGATCGCGCCCGCCGTGAAGGCCGACGCCTATGGCCTTGGAGCCGCCCCGGTAGTCGATCGCCTTTGGTCGGAGGGCGCGCGGAGCTTCTACGTCGCGCGTCTCGCCGAGGGCGTGGCTTTGCGCCGTTCGCTGGGCGACCGCTTGGCCAATATCTATGTGCTCGACGGCGCGACGCCGGGCGCGGGTGACGCGCTGGAAGGCGCGAACCTGATCCCCGTCCTGAACAGCCTGCCCCAGGTGGAGGCCTGGAACGCTCAGGCGCGTTCGGGACGCCTCCGCGCCGCGCTGCACGTCGACACCGGGATGAACCGGCTGGGCCTGCGCCCGGAAGAACTGAAGGTGCTCCTGGCGTCCACCGACCGCCTCAAGCGGCTGGACCTGGACCTCGTGGTCAGCCACCTGGCCTGCGCCGACGATCCCGAGCATCCGCTCAACGCTCAGCAACGCGACCGCTTTGAAGAGGCGTCCCGTCTGTTGCCGGGCGTGCGACGCAGTCTGGCCAACTCGGGCGGTCTGTTTCTGGGCGAAGCCTACAGGTTCGATCAGGCGCGGCCCGGCGTCAGCCTCTACGGCGGCGGTCCGCAAGGCCGCCCACACCCCGAAATCCGCGCGGTCGCCAAGGTGGAGGCTCCCATCCTGCAGGTCCGCGTCGTGCCGCGCGGCGAGAGCATCGGCTACGGCGCAGGCTGGACAGCCAGCGACAACACCCGCGTCGCCATCGTCGCGGCCGGCTATGCCGACGGTGTGCCGCGCGCCGCCTTCCCGCGTGGCGAAGTCTGGTTCGACGGCGCGCGACGGCCGATGCTGGGCCGCGTCTCCATGGACCTCATCGCCGTAGACGTCACCGACTGCGACCCGGCTCGCCCGGGCGCCATGGTCGAGCTGTTCGGCGCGAACCTGCCGGTCGACGACGCGGCGGATGCAGCGGGAACGACCGCCTACGAGCGCCTGACACGGCTGACCCCGCGCGGCGTTCGGCGATACGTCGGCGCCTCGCGCTGACGCGCATGCGTCCGTCTTTGGCGCAGCGCACGGCGAGCCTGTAGTCTCCCAGCATTCGAGAATCAGGAGACTTCATGGCCCGCGACGGCGCCGTCTACGCCTGCCAGTCCTGCGGCGCGGTCCAGACCAAGTGGTCCGGACAGTGCTCGGCCTGCCAAAGCTGGAACACCCTGGTCGAGGAGATCAGCGCCAAGCCGCCCGGCGCCCTGTCGGCGACCAAGGCCACCCGCGTACGCGGCCTGCAGTTCACCGGGCTGGAAAGCGAGACAGCGCCCCCTCCCCGGATCCTGACCGGCGTCGACGAGTTCGACCGCGTCTGCGGCGGCGGCGTCGTGCCCGGCTCGGCCCTGTTGATCGGCGGCGACCCGGGCGTCGGCAAGTCCACCCTGCTGCTGCAGGTCTGCGCCAGCGCCGCCGCGCGCGGCGTCGCCTGCGCCTATATTTCTGGCGAAGAGGCCGTCGAGCAGATTCGGGGCCGCGCCGATCGCATGGGTCTGGCCAAGGCCAATGTTAGCCTGGCCGCCGAGACCGCGCTACGCGACATCCTCGATGGCTTGAAGCGTGACAGCTTTGACCTGGTGGTCATCGATTCGATCCAGACCCTATGGAGCGACGCCCACGAGGCAGGCCCCGGCACGGTCACCCAGGTCCGCGCCTGCGCCACAGAGCTGGTGCGCCTGGCCAAGAAGAAGGGCGTGGCGATCCTGCTCGTGGGTCACGTCACCAAGGACGGCCAGATCGCCGGCCCGCGCGTCGTCGAACACCTGGTCGACGCCGTGCTCTCGTTCGAGGGCGAGCGCGGCTATCCGTTCCGCATCCTGCGCGGCGCCAAGAACCGCTTCGGCGCGACCGACGAGATCGGCGTGTTCGAGATGGGTGATGTGGGACTGCGCGAGGTCAAGAACCCCTCGGCCCTATTCCTGAACGAAGGCGGCGAGCGCGCGGCCGGCGCGGCGGTGTTCGCCGGCATCGAGGGCTCTCGGCCGGTGCTCGTGGAATTCCAGGCCCTGGTCGCCCCATCGGCCTACGGAACGCCCCGTCGCGCGGTGGTCGGCTGGGACTCCGGGCGCCTGGCCATGGTGCTCGCCGTACTCGAGGCCCGATGCGGCCTTGGTTTTGGCGACAAGGACGTCTATCTGAACGTCGCCGGCGGCCTGCGCATTACCGAACCGGCGGCGGATCTCGCGGCGGCGGCGGCCCTGGCCTCTTCCGCCTTGGACGTCGCCCTGCCCCAGGACTGCGTCGTGTTCGGCGAACTCAGTCTGTCGGGCGAAGTCCGCCCCGTCAGCCGGATGGAGACCCGTTTGAAGGAAGCCGCGAAACTCGGGTTTGGCCGCGCCCTCGGGCCGTTGGCCGGTCTGCCGGAAGGCGGCGGCGCCTTGCCCGTGGCCGGCGTAGCGCGCCTGACGGACGCCGTGCGCCGGATCGGCGACGAAATCTGGACCAGCCTCACGTGACGCCGTTCGACATCATCGCCGGCCTCCTGCTGCTGATCTCCGGCGTCACAGGCTGGATGCGGGGCGCCTCGCGCGAGCTGACCTCGGCGCTGTCCTTCATCTTCGCCGCCGCCATCGCCCTTTTCGGGCTGCGCATCACCGGCCCACTGTTCCGGTCGATGATGGATCCGGACTGGGCCGCGACGGCAACGGCGGTGCTGGTCGTGTTCGTGATCGTTTTCCTGATCGTCCGGCTGATCGGCGGACGCATCACCGCCAACCTGCACGACACCTCGGCCGGCGTTCTCGATCAGGCCGTCGGCGCCGGCTTCGGCCTGATCCGCGCTTTCGTGATCCTCGGCGTCTTCAACCTTCTGCTGCATCTGGCGACGCCGCCGGATCGCATGCCGCGCTGGGTCGAGGACTCGATCTTCTATCCGTTGTCGGAAGTGAGCGGGACCGTGCTGAAGGTCTTCGCCCCCAAGGGCAAGGCGCTGGCCGGCAAGATCGCCCCTGCGATCAAGGACGCCGTCAAGGACGGCGGCGACAATACGTCCGGCGAGGAATCGTCCGGAAAAGGCTATGATGCAAACCAGCGTCGGAACCTCGACGACCTGGTGGAGAAATCGCGATGACCTTCCTGGGCCAGTCGACCGACCGCTACTCTTCCGCGCCCTGGCGCGATCCGGAGGACGACACCCTCCGTTTGGAATGCGGCGTCTTCGGCGTCTTCGGCGCGCGTGACGCCGCCGCCATCGCGGCCCTGGGCCTGCACGCCCTGCAGCATCGCGGCCAGGAGGCCTGCGGCATCGCGGCGTTTGACGGCAACCGCTTCCACACCGAACGCCACATGGGCCACGTTGGCGACGCCTTCACGGGCTCCGACCTCGTCCAGCGCCTGCCCGGCAACATGGCGATCGGCCACACGCGCTATTCGACGGCCGGCGGCAGCTTCATCCGCAACGTCCAGCCGATGTTCGCCGATCTGGAGACCGGCGGCGTCGCTATCGCCCACAACGGCAACCTGACCAACTTCCTGACCCTGCGCGAGCGCCTGGTGCAGGAAGGCGCGATCTTCCAGTCGACCTCGGACAGCGAAGCGATCCTTCACCTGATCGCCCGCTCGCGGAAGGCCAAGATCGTCGACCGTTTCGTCGACGCGATCAGCCAGATCGAGGGCGGCTACGCCCTGGTGGCCATCACCAACAAGAAGATGATCGGCGTGCGCGACCCACTGGGCATCCGCCCGCTGGTTCTGGGCGACCTGGACGGCAAGCCGGTCCTGGCCTCGGAAACCTGCGCCCTCGACATGATCGGCGCCCGTTTCGTGCGCGACATCGAGCACGGCGAGATGGTGGTGATCGAAGAGACCGGCATCACCTCGACCAAGCCGTTCCAGACCGCCCCGGCGCGCCCCTGCGTGTTCGAGTACGTCTATTTCGCCCGCCCGGACAGCGTCGTGAACGGCCGCTCGGTCTATGGCGTGCGCAAGCGCATGGGCATGAACCTGGCCAAGGAGACCGGCGTTGAGGCTGACGTCGTAGTCCCGGTGCCCGACAGCGGCGTGCCGGCCGCGCTCGGCTACGCCCAGCAGAGCGGCCTGCCGTTCGAGATGGGCATCATCCGCAACCACTATGTGGGCCGCACCTTCATCCAGCCGACGCAGGGCGTGCGCGAGCTGGGCGTGCGCATGAAGCACAGCCCCAACCGCGCGATCCTGTCCGGAAAGCGCGTGGTGCTGATCGACGACTCGATCGTGCGGGGCACCACCTCCCTGAAGATCGTCCGCATGGTCCGCGAGGCCGGCGCCAAGGAGGTTCACCTCCGCTCAGCCAGCCCGCCCATCAAGTGGCCCGACTTTTACGGGATCGACATGCCCGAGCGCGAGCAGCTGCTGGCGGCCAACAAGTCGCTGGAGGAAATGGCCAAGTTCCTGGAGGTCGACTCGCTGGGCTTCCTGTCGGTGGACGGCCTCTATGACGCCCTGGAAGCCGGTCAGCGCGATCCGGCGACGCCGCAGTTCACCGACCACTATTTCACCGGCGACTATCCGACCCGCCTGACGGACCGCGAGATCGCCGAAGGCCGCAACGAAACCAACGACAAGCAGCTTTCGCTGCTGGTCAGCGCGTGACATACCCCTCGTCCCGCCATCACCGGGTGGGACGAGGATTTTGTCCATGGGTTTCAAACGCCTGCTCGATAAGCTGAAGATCGAGCCCTACGTCATCGCCCTGTTCAGCATGGTCGTCCTGGCGTCGGTCCTGCCCGTGCGCGGCGTGGCGGCCGAGGGGCTGTCGATCATCGTCAAGCTGGCGATCGCCCTGCTGTTCTTCCTGCACGGGGCCAAGCTGTCGCGCGAAGCCGTGGTGGCCGGCGTCACCCACTGGCGTCTGCATCTGACGATCCTGGCCTTCACCTTCGTGATGTTCCCGGTTCTGGGCCTGGTCGCCAGCAAGCTGGGCGTCCTGTCGTCGACCCTGGCGGCGGGGATGCTGTTCCTGTGCTGCCTGCCCTCGACGGTGCAGTCCTCGATCGCCTTCACCTCGATCGCCCGCGGCAACGTCGCCGCAGCGGTCTGCGCGGCTTCGGCCTCAAACCTTTTTGGTATCTTCATCACACCCGTCTTGGTCGGCGTGCTGATGCACACCCAAGGCGGTGCGGCCGGCGGCTGGAAATCCATCCAGGACATCGTTGTCCAACTGCTGCTGCCCTTCATCGTGGGCCAGTTGGCCCGTCCGCTGGTCTCCAAATGGATCGAAAAGCACAAGCAGTTGGTCGGCTACGTCGATCGCGGCTCAATCCTGCTGGTCGTCTACGCCGCCTTCAGCGAAGCGGTGGTCGGCGGCATCTGGAGCAAGGTTTCGGCGCTGGAGATGGTCGCCCTCTTCATCACCTGCTGCGCGCTGCTGGCGGTCGTGTTGGCGGCGACGACCTATGGCGCGCGGGCGCTGGGGTTCTCGAAGGAAGACGAGATCACCATCATCTTCTGCGGCTCGAAGAAGAGCATGGCCACGGGCGTACCGATGGCCGGCATCCTGTTTCCGGGCGCGACCGCCGGGATCATCGTGCTGCCGTTGATGATCTTCCACCAGATCCAGCTGATGGCCTGTTCGGTGATCGCCCAACACTACGCGACGCGGCCGCGTCAGGAAGCAGAAGCTTAAGGGCTTCCGCTGGTTTTCGTTTCGACTTCCCTGCACTAGAACGCCCCCTATGATCTCCGACTCCTCCAAGCCGCTGGCCGGCCGCATCGCTCTCGTCACCGGCGCCACGCGCGGCATCGGGGCGGCCGTCGCCCTGGGCTTGGCCAAGGCCGGCGCGCATGTCATCGCGGTGGGCCGCACCCAAGGCGCGCTGGAGGCGCTGGACGACGCCATCCTTCAGGCGACAGGTGAACGCGCTACGCTGGTGCCGCTGGACCTGCGCGAGCCCGACGGCCTGGACCATCTGGGCGCTGCCATCCATCAGCGCTGGGGCAAGCTCGACATCCTGGTCGGCGCGGCCGGTGTCCTCGGTCCCTTGACGCCCGTCAGCCATCTTGAGCCGAAGGGTTGGGACATGATCCTGTCCACCAACCTGACGGCCAACTGGCGCCTGATCCGCGCCATGGACCCGCTGCTGCGAGCGGCGGACGCCGGCCGCGCCGTGTTCTTCTCCAGCAGCGTCGCCAAGACGCGTCCGGCGTTCTGGGGGGCCTATACGGCCACCAAGGCGGCTCTGGAGGCGATCGTCGACGTCTATGCCGACGAGATGGAGAACACCACGGTGCGCGCCTTCTGCGTCGATCCCGGCGCGATGCGCACCAAGATGCGCTCAGCCGCGTTCCCTGGCGAAGATCCCTCGACCGTCCCGGCGCCGGAGACGATCGCGCCGTTTATCGTCGACCTGCTGCGCACCGACCGGCCCGCGCCCAAGGGCGTGGTCCGCTTCAAGGAACGCGGGCAAGAGTCGGCGTCGATCGACGCCTGACCGGAGAACGGCGGCCCGAAGGGGGCGGCTGCGGCCTGCTAGCGCCCCTTCGACTTCGGACCAGTATTGCCGCGCACAGTGCGCGCCCCCGCCGTCGGACGCTTTGGCCCGGCCGCCTTGCCGCCGGCCGCCTTCGCGCCGACCTTGTAGCTCGGCGTGGTGGAGACCTTCTTCTGAGCGCGTGGCCCCTTGGCCTTCACGGACTTGACCGCGGCCTTGCCGGGCTCGGCCGCAACGGCGCCGTCGCTAGCGACGGCCTTAGCGGCGGCGGGGCCCTTCTTTTTCACAGGCTTTACCGCAGCCTTGCCCGGATCCGGCAGCCCGGCGGCTTCCGCCGCCTTCGCGGCGGCCTCTTCAGCCAGGCGCTTGGACTTCTTGACCGTGTTGCGCGACGCGCGGATGCGCTCTTCTTCCCGCTCGCGACGTTCGAACTCGCGCTTACCACGGCCGCTATGGCCCTTGGCTTCGCCGTCCGCATAAGGGTTGGCGCCCGACTTGACGGTGATGCGCAGCGGCACCCCGGGCAGGTCGAAGCTCTCGCGAAGGCTGTTGACCAGATAGCGCCGGTAGTGATCCGGCATCTGGTCGGCGCGGCTGGAAAACAGCACGAAGGTCGGCGGACGCGCCTTGGTCTGGGCCATGTACTTGGGCTTGACCCGCTTGCCGTTGACGGCGGGTGGCGGGTGCCGCTGCATGGCCATCTGCAGCCAGTCGTTGAGGTCGCGGGTCTTGACCTTGGTCGACCAGTCGCGATGCGTCTTGATCACGGCCGGCATCAGGTGGCCGATGCCCTTGCCCGTCTCGCCTGATAGCGCCACGACGGGCGCGCCGCGCAACTGAGGCAGCATGCGCTCAGCGTGCTCGCGGAAGGCCGTCAGGTGCGCGGCCTGATCCTCGATCAGGTCCCACTTGGCCAGCACGAACACCACGGCCCGCCCTTCCCGCTCCGCCAGGTCGGCGATCTGCAGGTCCTGGATCTCGAACGGATGGGTGGCGTCCATCACCAGCAACACCACCTCGGCGAAGGTGATCGCGCGGATGGTGTCGGCGGTCGACAGCTTCTCGAGCTTGTCCTGGACCTTGGCCTTGCGGCGCAGGCCGGCGGTGTCGACCAGACGGATCTTGCGACCATCCCACTCCCAGTCCACCGAGATGGAGTCGCGCGTGATGCCGGCCTCGGGGCCGGTCAGCAGGCGATCCTCGCCCAGCAGGCGGTTAACGAGCGTCGACTTACCCGCGTTCGGGCGACCGATGATCGCAATACGGATCGGCTTGCTGTCGTCGTCCTCGTCGTCGGTTTCTTCCGCCTGCGGCTCGAAGGCCAAAAGCGCGGCGTAAAGTTCCGCCATGCCCTCGCCGTGCTCACCGGAAATCGGGATCGGTTCGCCCAGGCCGAGGCGGAACGCTTCTCCGGCGCCGGCCTCGCCCGCCTTGCCCTCGGCCTTGTTGGCCGCGACGATCACCGGCTTGTCGCGCTTGCGCAGAATGGCCGCGAACACCTCGTCGAGCGCAGTCACGCCCTCGCGGCTGTCGAACACGAACAGCGAGACGTCCGCCTCTTCGATCGCGGCTTCTGTCTGGGCGCGCATCCGCGCTTCGAGGCTGGAGTCGTCGACATCCTCGAAGCCGGCGGTGTCGATGAGCTCGAGCTCAAGATCTCCGAGATTGCCGGAGGCGTAGCGGCGGTCGCGCGTGACGCCCGGCTGGTCGTCGACGATCGCCAGCTTCTTGCCGGCCAGACGGTTGAACAGCGTGGACTTGCCCACATTAGGGCGGCCGACGATGGCAAGTTTCAAAGGCATAGGCGTCCAGTAGTCGATTTTCGCCCCTATCGCAAAAGGGAGCCGAAAAAGCGAAGGCCCGGGCCGGCTTTCGCCGACCCGGGCTTCAAGGGTTTTGGCCTCAGGTCCCGCATGGGACCAGATGGCTAGCGGATGGCGACGAGCTCCGCGTCGTCGGTGACGAGGTAGATCATGTCGCCCACGGCGATCGGGTTCAGCAGCACCGGCGAGCCGATCTTCAGCGTCTTTTCCTTGGCGCCCGTCTTGGCGTTCAGAGCGACCGCTTCACCTTCGCTGGAGACCGTGATCAGCCGGCCGTTGGCCAGGATGGGGGTCGACCAGAGACGCGGCTTCTTGGCGCGCTTCTTCTTTTGCTTCTTGGAAAGATTCGCCGAGTCGTTGAGGTCCTGGATCCAGTAGACCGCGCCGTTCTCGCGCGAGACACAGATGACCTGACCCGCCTTGTCGACCACGTAGACGACGTCACCGGCCGCCCAGGGCGTCGTGATGGCCGTCACCGGAAGGCTCCAGCGCGCCTGGCCCGAACGCAGATCGGTCGCTGCGAACACGCCAGAGTGGCTGACCGCGAACACGTCACCCTTGTAGATGACCGGACGTCCGGGAATGTCGCGGATTTCCGACAGCGCATTGGTGCGGCTGGCGCGGCTGAGCGCCTCGCTCCACAGGTCGTTGCCGTTGGCGGCGCGCAGCGCGATCAGTTCGCCCGAGGCGAAGCCCGACACTACGGTGTCGCCGCTGACGGCCGGAGTCGAGGCCGCCAGGATCCGAGCAGGTTCGCTCAGGGCCTGATAGGTCCAACCCGGCACGCCCGTTTCGGCGGCAAAGGTCAAGAGTTCGTTGTCGGTCGAGACGACGAACACTCGCCCGTCGACAACGGTGGGCGCGGCGTGGACCGGGGTCGAGGTCGGCTGGCTCCAGCCCAAAGCGCCGGTCGCGGCGTCGATCTGTGCGACGAAGCGGAAGCCCGAAGCGACGTAGAGCTTGTTGTCGGGGCTGAGAGCGAGGCCGCCGCCAAAGCCCAGGCGGTCGTTCTTCTTGGGGATCAAGCCCATGAAGCCGCCCTTGCGGGTCGGACCCGCGGCGGGACGAAGGTCCTTGCGCCAGATCGTGGCGCCCGAACGGGCGTCCAGCGCCACCACGTCGGCCTCCCCGTCCATGACGAAGATGCGGTCGGCGGACGCCACCGGCGGCGCGGTGACGTGGAACTTGGCGCCGGCCTTTTTGCCGAAACCCTTCTTCCAGGCGATCTCGAACGCCTTGCCGGCGTCCACGTGCTCGATGGACTGCTCGGCGTTTCCGCCCGGCAGCCGCCACTCCGCCTGCACCGCAGGATCGGGCAGGAAGAAGTCGGCGCCCTTCAGCGACTCATTGGCCTCAACCTTCTGGTCGAAGGCGATGATCGAGATGCGCTGGCCCTGGCTGGCCGTGCTCTTGTTCTTCTCCCCCTTGTCGAAGGGGTTGAGTTTGGAGACCGTCGAACAGCCGGAAACAGCCATCGCGGTCGACATCAGCGCGACCAGCGCCACGGAACGCTTGGAAATCATCTTACGGCTCATTGGGCGGCGTTCGGGGCGACGGCGGGCGGCAATTGCATCATCGGCGGAGTCTTCGGCAGGGTCGCGGCGGCCTTCACCGCGCCCGGCAGGGCCTTGGCCGAACCGGAGTCGATCAGCTGCATCGCCGCCTGGGCGCGCTGCCGAACGGCCTCGGAAGTGTTGGCGTCGAGGGAATTGGCCAGAATCACGAAGTCAGACCGCGCGCCGGCCAGGTCACCGGCCTGCAGCTTGGCGAAGGCCAGGGCCTCCTTGGCGTACACGCGGTACGGGCTCTTTTCCCCCGCCAAAGGCGTCAACCTCGTCTCGATATCCTTGTATGAGGCGGTGTCCATCAATGCGAAGGCGGATTTGAGGCGCGCCAGATCGCCGATCATCGCGTTCGGCGCGACCTTGGCGGCCTCGTCGAAATACGCGACGGCTTCCTTGGTCTTGCTTTCCTCGAGGCGGATGGCGCCCATCTGCATCAGCGCCAGGGACTTGTAGCCCTTGGCGTTGATGTCGGCGACGCTCTTGAAGCCTTCGAACGCCTTGGCCGGTCCCTGCTTCTGAGCGGTTTCCAACGCAGCCTGGTAAGCCTGCGAAGCCTTGTCGGCCTGATCAGTCTGATAGGCGCGCCATCCCCAGAAGCCGCCCACGCCGATCACCGCCGCCGCCGCGGCCGCCGCCACCCAGGGCAGCGACTTCTTGGCTAGCGTGCGATACCGCTCCGCCCGAAGCTGTTCTTCGACTTCGTCAAAAACATCGACCACGAAACGAGGCTCCGAAAACAGGCGCTGGCCCTTGGGCGCTCTACGCGACTGCGAAGAACCCCGTCGGGTTTAGGACAGATTGTGGCGGACGAAGGGCCGTCCAACCGAGGCGGCGAACCTATAGCGTGCCGCGCGCGGTCGCAACGCGCCGTTTCAAGGCTTCTTGGCGTAGTAGGTTTCCGCCGGCCCGGGGAAACTGCGGTCGCGCACGTCACTGGCGTATTGCGCGGCCGCCCGCTCGATCTGGTTCTTCAGATCAGCGTAGCGACGCACGAACTTCGGCGTCCAGTCGAACAGGCCAAGCATGTCGTCGACGACCAGCACTTGGCCGTCGCAACCGGCCGAGGCGCCGATACCGATCGTGGGCGCCGAGACCGACTCGGTCACTTCGCGCGCCAGGCTTTCGGCGACTCCTTCGACCACAATGGCGAAGGCGCCAGCCTCAGCCGTCAAGCGAGCCTCTTCCAGCACCTTGGCGCGGCCGGCGTCGTCCTTGCCCTTGGCCTTGAAGCCGCCTTCCAGCAGCACCGCCTGCGGCCGCAGACCCACATGACCCATGACCGGCACGCCGCGCCGGGTCAGATAGGCGATGGTGTCGGGGACGGTCGGCCCGCTCTCGACCTTAACCGCCTGCGCGCCCGTCTCCTTCATGATGCGGACGGCGTTGGCGTAGGCCTCTTCGGGCGAGGCCTCATACGAGCCGAACGGCATGTCGACCACGACCATCGCCTTACGGGAGCCCCGCATCACGGCCTGGCCGTGCAAGATCATCATCTCCATCGTCACGCCGACGGTGTTGGGCAGGCCGTGCACGACCATGCCGACGGAGTCGCCCACCAGCAGAACGTCGCAAGCCTCGTCCAGCGCGGAGGCGACCGGGGCGGTGTAGGCGGTCAGGCAGACAATGGGCACGCCGCCCTTGCGCGCGGCGATGTCGGGGGCGGCCAGACGGCGAACCGTCTCTTCACGATGGGCGGACAGGGCGAACCCTCCCTAAGACGCTCTTGGGCGCCGTTTGTGGGCGAGATCGCGCCGCACCGCAACATGAACAGCGATCAGGCCGCGAGAACCGCTCAGAAATCCTCGACCACGCGCGTGACAGCGAAGGCCAGAGCGACAACCGCCAGACCGGCGGCCAGCCAGACCGCCTCGGCGCTTGACGGCGTGCTCAGCAGCGCCGTGAGCTTGGCCCATCCGCCATTGATCTCGGCCTCCAGGCCGTGGCTGCCTTCGCGAGAGAGCTGCGCCAGCTCGCTCGAGAACCGGCTGCCGAAAATCTGCACCGCGCCGATCAGGCCCGCGCCCGTTCCCGCGACGGCGATGAACATGCGCCGCATGGCCCAGCCTCGGTCCAACTTGGCCGCCACCTCCGCGTTGAACAGCGCCGCGTCCGGAAACGACGGCGGTTCGGCGAACATGCGGGTCAGTTGCGCTTCGAAATCGGGTTCAGCCATGAGCTTCCCTCCTCGCGCCCTCATCCGGTCGGGCGAGTTTAGCCCGAAGTTTGTCCAAACCACGTTTGACATGGGATTTCACCGTGCCGATCGGGATGCTGAGCGCTTCGGCCGCTTCGCCGTGGGACCAGTCGGCCCCATAGCAAAGCGAAACGCACAGACGCTCGCCCCGAGACAGGCTCTTCAGCGCCTCGTCGAGATCGATACGGCTGGCGGCGTCGCCGGATGCATCCCGTATGGAAATCTCTTCAAAGGGCTCGACATTGTCTGAGAAGATCAGCCGCGCCTCACGCTTTACGCGCTTGAGATACAGCCGTGCGGCGATCTTCTTGATCCAGGCGCCGAAGGTCCCTTCGCCCCGAAACTCGGCCACCTGCTCAAAGCCGGTCATGAAGGCGTCCTGAGCTAGGTCGTCGGCCATTGCGGAGTCCGCGCCCAGGCGACGCAGGAGACCCCGGACGGCTGAGCCGTGCCGTCGAACGAGCTCCCCATAGGCCCGCCGGTCACCCGCCGCCGCTTGCGCGGCGAGTTCTACGTCGTGACCGGTCGGCGGGCGTTCCATGCCCATTGGATACAAGCCCCTCCCAAGGCTTCGAGCGCTAGACCCGCTCTTCCTTGTTCGGATTAAAGAAGCTCAGAACGATGAACGCGACGCCAATGACGGCGGGAATGCAGGCGATGCCGAAACCATCGAAGTCGGCGTCGCCTTCCAGGAAATCGCCGAAATAGGTCGCGAGCGCCACGCCGATGCCGATCGCCAGCCAGATGACGCCGGTCCGCAGATCGCGCAGCCGGGTCGGCGGCGTCTTCACCGAGCGCGTCATGGCCTCGATCACTTCGGGCGGAACCGGCTGCCCCTTCTCAATGGCGACCCGAAGCGTGGCTTGGAGTTCGCGGCGTTCCTTGCTCTTGAAGTAGAACGGCAGGCAGACGATGGCGGCGACCATGGCGAAGGCGCCGATCGGGACGATGACTTCAGCATCCATTTTCTAGTCCTCCAGTTTCGTTCGACGACGCTCAGCGCCGCCTTCACTGGTAAGAGGCGTCCAAGGCTCCGTTTGGAGGCGCCCCGCGCCATGAAACTTTCGTAAGGCGGCCTAAGGCAGGCTTAGGCCCAAACGACGCCGGACAACGGGACTGCTGGCGAGTAGAGTGACCGCCACAAGCGCCAGAGCCCCCGCCGCCGGCGCCAGCTCGGGCGCCAGGGCCCCGACCAGAACTTTCAGCGCAGGCGCCAAGGCCCAGGAAATCAGGCCCACAACGCCTGCCCAGCCGGCGGCGGCGGCGACGCGCTGCACGAATGCGCGGCGCTCGATTCTCTCCATGACCGCGGCGATCATGAGGTCGGCTCGGCGGGCGGTCGGCTGCTCACCGAGAAAAGCAGAAAGCTGATCGTCAGGGGTCATTGAGATCCTCCCAGAACCGCCAAAAGCCGCTCGCGACCACGGGTAACATGCGATTTCACGGTGCCCAAGGGAATGCCCAAAGCGTCGGAAACCTCGGCGTGCGACCAAGCCTGACCCAAGCAGAGCGTAACGCAGGCTCGCTGGTCTTCTGGCAAGGTCGCCAGAGCCGTCTCCAGCGCCAGGCGGTCCTCGGCGGCCACCTCTGCGGCGGCCTCCAGATCCTGCTCGCCACGCCAGGCCTCGTCCCGGGCGGCGGCGCGCTGGGCGCCACGCCGCTGGGACAGGGCCTTTTTCCAGGCCACGCCATAAAGCCAAGCCCGAAAGCCAGCGTCATCGCGAAGCCTCGGCAGTTGGCTCCAAGCCGCCACAAAGGCTTCCTGGGCGATGTCATCGGCGTCGATCCAGCCGCTTTTGCGAAGGAATCCTCGAAGCGGCTTTTCGTGGATCGCGACCAACCTGGCGAAGGCGATCTGGGAGCCCGCGCGCGCCTGCCTGACGAGCGCGGCGTCCATCAGTCGCTCCGCTTCTTACCGCTGAAGAGCACCTGCGCCAGCGAGGCCGCACTCAGGGCCGCCATTACGAAGGCGACAATCGTGAACGCCTCGCCTGCACCATAGATGTCGGCGAAGGCCGCATAGGCGAAGCCGGCGCAGAGCATGCCGAACAGCACCACCTGGTACCAGCCATCGTAGTTGCTGCGAGGGCGATGACGCTCGCCATGATCATCGGCGTCAAAGTTCTGGCGCTTGCTCAGGCGGTTGAGCAACTCGGGCGGCGGGTCGCGCCCTGCTGCGGCATAGGTCTTGATCAGTTCCAGCGTTTCGCGGTTCGATCGGTACGACAGCCAGCTCTGGAAGGCGCCGTAGACGAAGAAGGCGATCGGGAACAGCAGCCACCAATAACGATTGAAGAGCTCAAACATCGCAGCCCCCTATCGATTCAGTTGGTTCAGGAGCGCGGCCGGGGGTTCCAGCCCCTTCTCGGCGAACGCCCGCAAAGTCCTGGTCAGCTCCAGGCGCTCACGCTGGTCCAGCCACAGCCGAAGCGCGCCCATCACTCCGAAACCCACCGGAAACAGAAGCCACCAGAACGCTTGGAACAGGTCGGCCATCGAACTCATCCTTCGTTGGGCGCGATCTTTCGCGCTTTCGAAGGTTAGTCGCCACCGACCGCCGTCTTGGATGCGCCAACGTACGAAATAATTTCAGACATCGAGTTGAACGACACGGTCGGCCCATGCTGCGCCAGGATCGAAGGCTTGGCATAACCCCAACCGACCGCGCCGCAGTCCAGGCCGACAGCCCGGGCGGCTTCGATGTCGCGAGTCTCGTCGCCGATGCAGATGATCTTGTCGCGCGCGACGCCCTGCCGGGTGACCTGCTTGAACTTGCGCGCCTTGCCAAACAGCGACGCGCCGCAGGCATAGAGGCTGATCAGGTTTCCCAGCTCCTCACCCAGGACGCGCCGGATCACCGTCTCGCTGTTGGAGCTGACCACCGCGATCTTGACGCCGGCGGCGTGCAGGGCGCGGAGCATCTTCTCCGTCTCAGGGAATAGCGGGATCGTGTGGGCGTCGGCGGCCATCAGCTTCTTGCCGGCGCGCGCGATCAGCGGGAGCTTCCACGGCGAAACGCCCAGATAGCGGATGACCTCGCGCGTACTGCGTCCCCGCAGCATCTCGATCTCTTCGTCGGTGACCGTCTTGAAGCCGTAGCGGCGGGCCATGGGATTGACGGCGCGCATCATCCACGCGGCGCTGTCAGCCAGCGTGCCGTCGAAGTCGAAGATGACCAACTCGTATCGCGAGACGGCGTTCTTCCCCACGCGCGCAATGTCCTCCATCAGCTCGCATCCGACGAGCTACACGCCACTGATAGACTGATCCGCCGCCGGATGTCGTCTTAAACTTCGCTCGACAAGGCGCGGCGAGGCGCAGGCTAGGCAAACGCTGCGGCGTAGAGATCGGGCTTGAAGCCAACAAGCCGGCGCTCACCCAGGTCCAGGATGGGGCGTTTGATCATCGACGGCTGGGCCAGCATCAAGTCCACGGCCTTGCTCGCGTCGACACCCAGGCGATCGGCCTCCGGGAGCTTGCGGAAGGTGGTTCCCGCCCGGTTCAGAACGATTTCCCAGCCATGCTCGGCGACCCAGGCCTCAAGCCGCGCGCGGTCGACGCCGGCGGTCTTGTAGTCGTGAAACAGATAGGTCCGCCCGTGGTCATCCAGCCACTTGCGGGCCTTGGCGACCGTGTCGCAGTTCTTGATGCCGTACAGGGTGGGGGTCATGGCGTCCTGCCGCGTCGAATCTTTGAGTTGGCCCTTACTGCCATCGGCTCGACCAGCGTAACAGATCGATCCGGCTCATCGCGGCCATATCGGTCGGCCTCAGCGCAACACCCATTCGCGAAGGATCACATGCTGGGTTCTGCCCAGTTTGCTCCGCACCAATGTGAAGCGATCGACGGACCAGGAGATGGGCGCGATCGACTGTTCGGCCACGATGCGCTCGTCATAGAGCAAGGTGACGTGTGGCGTGAAGCTCCGGTCGGGTCGCAGAGCGGCCCCGGCCATCTTCTCGCCCAACGCCTTCTGGAACGCGATCAGCGCAGCCAGCCCTTGGCCGCCCTGCAAGGTGAAGGGGTTGTTGCCCGGGCGGTTGGCGAAGCTGAGGGCGCGATCGAAGATCACCTCGAAGGGCGAGGCGCATAGCGCGTCGCCGGCCAAAGCGCCCTTGGCGACAATATCCTGCGGCAGGCCGACATAGTCGCCGAGGTGGTGCAGCGTGACGTGGAGGCGCTCGGTCTGCAACAGCGCGCCTCGCAGGCCCAGCCGTTCTTTCAGGCGACCCGCCTCGTCCGCGATCCGCGCGGCCGTCGGGGCGTCGGGATACAGCAGAAACATCAATCGATCCGTCGGCGTCGGCGGATCAAATCCCGGCAGACCCAACTGCAGCGCCTCTGGCATCGCGCCCTCCTTTTGCCTGCACCCCTAAGGCGCTTCGACCGCAGTTCCAACGCCGCATTACATTTCGTTTACATGCGTAATCGATGTCTTGACGCGATCGTTTACGTGCGTAATCGTCATGTCATGGAAACGAGCCCACACCGCATCAGCGCCGCCGAGAGCGAAGTCATGAAGGTCCTGTGGACCGACAGCCCCAAACCCGCCGAAGAGGTATTGGCCATTCTGGCCAAGGAGCAAGGCTGGGCGGAAGGCACGGTAAAGACCCTGCTGAACCGTCTTCTGAAGAAGGGCGCCATCGCCGCCGACAAGGATGGCCGCCGCTTCCTCTACCGTCCGCTCATCGGCCGCGAAGACTATGTCGACGCCGAGAGCCAGGGCTTGCTGGACCGCCTGTTCGACGGCCGGCTCGCCCCTCTCGTCAGTCACTTCTCCAAGCGCGAGAAGCTCAATCCCGAAGATGTCGCGGAACTCCGCCGTCTGCTGGAGAAGATCGACGATGGCCAGTGACATCCTGCTCTTCCTGGGGAAGGCCAATATCGCGCTCGCGGCGGCCGTGCTTCTAGTGCTGGCGCTGCGAAGGCCGGTCCGCAAGGCGTTCGGCGCACAAAGCGCCTACGCGCTATGGCTGATCGCGCCGCTCTCGATCGTCGCCCTGCTGATCCCGCCACGAACCATCATGCTGCCAGCGCCAACCGGCCCGGCGGCGGCCGCAACGACGCCGCTGCAGTCCTCGACCGCGCGCCCGCCGGAGCCGGTGGCGCAGAAGCACTCCGATCGCTCATCGCCAAGCCTCCCCATTGCCGAGAGTTTGCTGACGTTGTGGTTGGTCGTGGCGGGCGGCGGCCTCCTGTTGCAAGCCGAGCGGCAACGTCGGTTCGTTCGCGGCCTGGGCGCGTTGAACATTGCCGATGAACCCCGCCTGCTGCGTTCAGAGAAGCCTGGGGTCGGCCCCGCCGTTATCGGCGCCCTGACGCCCCGCGTCGTCCTGCCCGCCGATTTCCACCTGCGATACACCGCCGAGGAACAGGCGCTGATCCTGGCTCACGAGCGCAACCATCTCGCTGTCGGAGACGCGCAGATCAACGCACTGGTCACGGGCCTACAGTGCCTCTTCTGGCTCAATCCCATCGTCCATCTGGGCGCGGCCGCGCTGCGCGTCGATCAGGAGATCGCCTGTGACGAAGCCGTGCTCGCCCGCCACCCAACGACCCGCCGCGCCTATGGCGAAGCCATGCTGAAGACCCAGCTGGCCGCCTGCGCTCCCCCCCTGGGCTGCCATTGGCCAGCCTCCGCCAACAAACAATTGAAGGAGCGTTTCATCATGCTCGCGCACCACCACACCGATCGTCGACGTCATCTGGCCGGGGCCGCCGCCGTGGTGCTGCTCAGCCTGAGCGGCGCCGCCGCGACCTGGGCCGCGCAGCCCGCCCGCATCGTGCAACAACCAGCCGAAGACGCCCGTCGCGCCGTGTCCCGCCACCTGGGCCAGCCGCTGTTCGACGCGGTCCGCCGCCACGACCTGGGAAGCGTTCGTGAGCTGATCGCGCTCGGCGCCAACGTCAATTACATCTCGCGGGGCGACGGCTCCCCGTTGATCGAAGCCGCCAGGACCGGCCAGGCCGAGGCGGTCAAAGCGCTCCTCGCCGCCGGCGCCGATCCCAGCCTAGCCGTGCGCGGCGACGGCGACCCGCTGATCCAGGCCTCTCAGGCCGGCCGTCTCGATATCGTCCGCGCCCTGGTCGAGAGCGGCGCGAACGTGGAATCCTTCGTGCCCGGCGACGAAACGCCCCTGATCGGCGCTGCGCGCCGGGGCGACCTCGCGGTCGTGAAGTATCTCGTCGAGCGTGGCGCTGACGTGAACCGCGCGGTGCTGGCCAATCCAGGCGAGATGCGGTCTCCGCTCGGCATGGCCCGCAAGAACGGGCACGGCGCGGTCGTGGCCTATCTGATGGGCCGCGGCGCTCGTAGCTAAGGGCTCTAAATCAGATAGCTAGAGCGTGAGAACAGCCGAAACCGGTTTCCACTTTCGGCCTCACGCTCTAGCCCGCCCGACGCGCGGCCGGGCCGCGCGCACGCCTCTCCTCCCTGAAAATCAGCGAGTTTTTCAACGATGGCGATCATCGACGCCCGAACTTTGCCTGACGCCAGCCCCCTTGAGGCCGATATGGTGATCATCGGCGGCGGCCTGGCCGGAATAACCCTGGCAAGAGAGCTGGCCGGCGGCCCCTTGAAGGTCATTGTCCTGGAAAGCGGCGGCCTTGAAATCGAGCCCGAGACCCAGGCGCTCTATGCCGGCTCCTGCGTGCAGAAGGCCGACGGCGCGAAGGACCGCCCTCTGGACAGTTATCCGGCCCAGTCGCGCATTCGCGCCCTTGGCGGCTCCGGGCACGTCTGGGGCGGCAAGTGCGGTCCGCTGGATCCGGCCGACTTCGCCGAACGCCCCTGGATTCCGTACAGCGGCTGGCCCGTCACGCGCGCACAGATGCAGGACTACTACGACCGGGCCTGCGACCTGCTGGAGATCGACCGCTTTCCCCTGGAGTGGCCGACCCCGACGGACCAAGCCTTGCAGCCTCTGGCGCTTGACGATGAGGACGGGTTCTTCCCCGCCCCGCGCGTGTTCACCCGCATCTCGGGTCGAACGGACAAGCCGGCGTTCGACCGCTTTCGCACCCAGTTCGCCGAAGCGCCGAACATTACGGTCTATCTCTACGCCAACGTCATCCGGATTCGACGGGAGGGCGACGTCGTCACAGGCTTGGACGTGGCCTGCCTCGATGGCAAACGCCACACAGCCAAGGCCGCGCGATACGTGCTGGCGACCGGCGGCATCGAGAACGTCCGCCTGCTGCTGGCCTCCGAAAATCTTGGCAATCGCCATGATCTCGTCGGTCGTTTCTTTCAGGGACACCTGACCTACTCCAACGACAGCGACACCCAGCGCGAGGGCTCAACCTTCGCCGCGTCCAGGGCCGCGCCTCTGGATCTCTATGCGACTGCGCAACGATTCGAGCCGCACTGCGTGATCGGCGCCGGCCTGCCGGCGCAGAAGCGAATGAAAACGGGCAACTTTACCGCCACGCTTTTCCGCGCGAACTTCTCGAACGCAGACGCCACGGTTGGGGCGGACACCCAGACTTTGGCGAAGACGGCGACCAAGCTGGACCAGGGCCAAGAACAGTCAAACCTGCTCGGCTTCTTCGCCATGACCGAGCACTTTCCCAACCCCGATAGCCGGATCACCCTGGACCCTAGCCAGAGAGACGCGCTGGGCATGCCGCGGGTGCGCTTGACCTGGGTTCATGGTCGAAAGGACCATGAAGATCTGGAGCGTTCCATCGACGGGCTCGCCAACGCCTTGGGCGCGTCCGGCGAGGGGCGCCTTTGCTGGTCGCTCCGACGCGATGAACTGCTGGCCGTGTCCAGCGCCTCGCGTCACCACATGGGGACGACGCGAATGCACCGGGATCCGCGACAGGGCGTCGTCGACAGCAACGGACGGCTGCATGAAGCTCGCAACCTCTATGTCGCCGGCAGTTCGGTGTTTCCGACCTCCGGGATCGTCAACCCGACCCTCACCATCCTGGCCCTGACCCTTCGCCTGGCCGATCACCTCAAGTCCGAAAAGAAGGCCGCCTGACATGAGCACCCGACGCGATCTTCTGACCGCTCTTATCGCTTTGGCCGCAGCGCCCGGGCTGGGTGTCGTTGCGGCGCCCTTCTCCGACCTTGATCGCGACGCGGTGCGCCGCATCGGTCAGGCTTGGCGCGACAGCCACCCCGGAGCGACCAGCCGGACGCTCTCGGCGAGGCTATTTCCTACCGGCCGCGGGCCGGAGGCCCTGCCCGCGCTACGCGCAGCGGTGGCCGCTGATTTCCGGGCCGGGAGACTTTTCGTCCATCGCGGCTGGCGGCTTTCCGACACCGAGGGCGCGCTTTTCGCGCTCCTGGCCATGGAGGCTTAATCGCAGCGCCAAGCGCCGGAGCCCAAACCCAAGGCCCGAGTGACACTTGGCCCTCAGAAGCTCCGGCCGCTCACCGCAGAGGCCGTCTCGACGCGGGTCCAGACCTGCGACTTGCACAGGAAGTTGGGCAGCAGGCATCCCTTGGCGCGGAGCGCAGCGCGGTCCAGCAGGCGCACTTGGCCCGAGAAGGTCATATTGAGGTCAGGGACGAACACCTTGCCCTTCCATTCGTTCTCGCCCGACGCCGAAAAGTCGCGAAGGAGCTGCATCCCGACCAGCCCTTGATTGCTGCCCTTTTTGACATCCGCCTGCGCTTCGGCGTTCGCCCAAACCACATAGCCGCAGGTGCCGGGGCCACAGGGCTTGATCTCGATGTGGACGCTGCCTTTGGGATTGCGCCAGACGCCGAAGATGTCCCCAGGACGCGCAGGACCTGCATCGGCCGCCAGCGCCGGCCCGGACACGCTCATCACCGCGACGATGGACGCCATAGACAAAAATCGGCTCATCGCGGAGGCCTTCTCGCAATCACAAAACACATTCCGCCCGAGGCTAGACGTTCAAGGGGACGAGGTGAAGCCGTCGGAAATGTGGCGGCCTGCCTCCGCCGCAAAAATGCAGCGGCGATGGAGGAACCTTGTCAACGTGAGCGCGTTGGAACGCCACGCGTTGTTTCGCGTCACCGGGGGCTTCGTGTCATTCTTGAATGCAGACTTTGCGCCGAACGGGCGCATGACGGAGCTCTCGTCGACGGGACGGCTGTCTACTGCTAGCGAACGCTTCGCCACGCTTTCATCGCCACCCTATCGGTTCAACCCTTCCAGCCGGCCCGTGCAGAATGTCGCTTAAAAAACAGCGTTTCTCGTCCCTCACCCTTTCTCGGTCGGAGCTATGGACCACGCTTGGCCTGGCCGTGGTGCTGATCTTCTTCGTGACGAGCGGGGTGATCGCCTACCGGAACGTCCAGATGCTGCGGAGCAACAGCCAAAAGATCTGGCACACCCACGACGTCATGATGGCGCTGAATGAGCTGATGTCGATGACGCAGGACGCCGAGACCGGCCAGCGCGGCTATCTGCTGACCGGCAAGGCCGACTACCTCAACCCGTATGAGGTGGCCAAGACCCAGGCCGACACCCGCATTCAGACGGTCCAGACCCTGACCCGCGACAACCCGACCCAGCAGGCGAACATCAAGGTCTTGCGGAAGCAGATCGAGGCCAAGTTCGAGGAACTGGAAGAGACGATCAGCCTCCGCCGCGCGGGAAGCCAGGCGGCCGCGCTCGCCATCGTCGGCACCGACCGCGGCAAGATCGAGATGGACTCGATCCGCCAGCAGGTCGAGACAATGAGGCAGGAGGAAGATCGCCAGCGCGACCTCCGTCTCTCGGAGATGGGCGTCGCCTACCAGACTGCGCTGTTAAGCGGCGTACTCTCCGGCTTGCTCGGCGCGCTTCTGACGCTGGTCGTCTTCTATCTGATCCGCCGCGCCAACAGAGCGCAGGCGCGGGAAGACTGGCTGCAAACCCGTCAGGTTGGCCTGTCGGAAGCGATGATGGGCGACAAGTCTGTCGAGGCGCTCTCGGACAGCATCCTGACCTATCTGGCGCGCCACCTCGACTTCCAGGCTGGCGTCCTGTTCAAGGGCGAGAATGGGCGCTTCCATCGAACCGCCGCGCTTGGGCTCTCGGCTGAGGCCAATTCGCCGACGCATTTCAATCTGAAAGAAGGCCTGTTGGGCAAGGTGGCCGCCGAGGGTGAGGCGACCATCATCCGCGACGTTCCAGAAGGCTATATGACCATCGGCTCGGCGCTTGGCGAGGATAAGCCAAGGCATCTGGTGATCGTGCCCACCCAAGCCGACGATGTCGTCAACGCCGTCATCGAACTGGGCTTTCTTCACCCCGTCGACGACCTCGTTGTCGACCTGCTCAAGCAGGCCGCGCCGGCCATCGGGATCACCCTGCGCTCGGCGCGCTATCGCTCGGAGCTGCAGAAGGCGCTGGAGGAAACCCAGCGCCAGGCCGAAGAACTGCAGGTGCAGAGCGAGGAGCTCCGGGTCTCGAACGAGGAATTGGAGGAACAGGGCCGCGCGCTCAAAGAGTCCCAGATCCGCCTCGAGCAGCAGCAGGCCGAGCTTGAACAGACCAACAGCCAGCTTGAAGAACAGGCCCAGACGCTTGAGACCCAGCGCGACGAGCTGGAGCGCACCACAGCCGCCGTCACGCTGAAGGCCCGCGAACTGGAGCAAGCCAGCCAGTACAAGTCCGACTTCCTGGCCAACATGTCCCACGAGCTGCGCACGCCGCTCAATTCCCTGCTCATTCTCTCCAAGCTGCTCAGCGACAATCCGCAGGGCAACCTCACCGCAGAACAGGTCAAGTTCGCCCAGACCATTGCGTCCTCAGGCAACGACCTGCTCACCTTGATCAACGACATCCTGGATCTGTCGAAGATCGAGGCGGGCCATGTGGAGGTCCGCGCCGAACCCCTGCCGCTACAGCGCCTCAAGGGTGATCTCGCGCAACTGTTCCAGCCGGTCGCCTCTGAGCGCGGCCTCAACTTCGAGATCAAGATCGCCGCCGACTGCCCTTCCCGTATCGAGACCGATCGCCAGCGCCTGGAACAGGTCTTGAAGAACCTGCTCTCGAACGCCTTCAAGTTCACGGAAAAGGGCAAGGTGCGGCTGGAGATCAGGCCGTCTGGGGAGCGGGATATCGCCTTCTCGGTGACGGACACCGGGATCGGCGTGTCTCGCGAGCAGCAGGACATGATTTTCGAGGCGTTCCGCCAGGCAGACGGCACGATCAGCCGCAAGTACGGCGGAACGGGCCTGGGCCTGTCGATTTCCAGAGAACTTTCACGCCTGCTGGGCGGGACGATCGCGTTGGAAAGCAAGCCCGGCGAGGGTAGCACGTTCACGATCACCATCCCTCAGATCTACGATCCGGCCCGCGTGGCCCCACGTGACCAACAGCTCGCGGTCAAGGCGCCAGGTCTCTTGCCGCGCGCGAAGGGATCCAAACCCTCCGTCGCCCACGCAGCTGTCGAGGATGATCGGGACCAGATCGGCAGCGGGCGGCGGGTCCTGCTGGTCATTGAGGACGACGACAAGTTCGCCGCTATCGTCCGCGACCTGTCGCACGAACTGGGCTTCCAGTGCCTCGTCGCTGGAACAGCCGAGGAAGCGCTGAAGCTGGCCCGCCGGTTCAAGCCCAGCGCGGTTGTGCTGGACGTGGGACTCCCCGACGAGTCCGGCCTCATGGTGCTGGATCGCCTGAAACGGGACGACGCGACCCGCCACATTCCCATTCACGTGGTCTCGGCCGCCGACCACAGCCAGACCGCGCTCTCGCTGGGGGCGATTGGCTATCTGGTCAAGCCGGTCCAGCGCGAGGCGTTGGCCGAGGTGTTGAAGTCGCTGGAGGCCAAGCTGTCGAGCACAGTCCGGCGCGTGCTGATCGTCGAGGACGATCTGGTTCAACGCGAAGCGGTTGGCCAGTTGCTGTCCTCCGGCGACGTGGAAACGGTCGGCGTCGGCACTGCGGCTGAATGCCTGCAGATGCTGCGCGAGCAGACCTTCGACTGCATGGTGCTGGACCTGTCCCTGCCCGATGCTTCGGGCTACTCTCTGCTGGAAACCCTGAGCCAGGACGGCGACCACGCCTTCCCGCCGGTCATCGTCTATACGGGCCACGACCTGTCGGCCGACGACGAACAGCGTCTGCGCCGCTACTCCAGCTCGATCATCATCAAGGGCGCGAAGTCGCCCGAACGGCTGCTCGACGAGGTCTCGCTGTTCCTGCACCAGGTGGTGTCGAAGCTCCCGGCCGAACAGCAGAAGATGATCCAGAAGGCCCGCCATCGCGACGCCGTGCTGGAGGGCCGGCGGGTGCTGATTGTCGAGGACGATATCCGCAACGTCTATTCGCTGACCAATGTGCTCGAGCCGCGCGGCGCCGTGGTCGAGATCGCTCGGAATGGCCAAGAAGCCATCGATGCTCTGGACCGCTCGGCGGAGGATCCGGCCCAAGCCATCGATCTTGTCCTGATGGACGTCATGATGCCGGTGATGGACGGCCTGACCGCCGCCCGCCAGATCCGCCAGGACAACCGCTGGTCAAAGCTCCCGATCCTGATGCTGACCGCCAAGGCCATGCCCGACGATCAGGCGCGCTGTATCGCGGCGGGGGCCAACGACTACATGGCCAAGCCGATCGACGTCGACAAACTGCTCTCGCTCGTGCGCGTGTGGATGCCGCGATAGCCCTATGTCCGACACGACCGAAGACATCGAGATCGAGCTGCTTCTGGAAGCTCTGTTCCAGCGCTATCATTACGATTTCCGGAACTACGCCCGGGCCTCGATCAAGCGCCGCCTCGCCCAGGCGCTCACGCAGCTGGGCTTCACCACGCTATCGGCGCTGCAAGATCGCGTGCTGCACGATCCGAAGATGCTTCCTCGCCTGCTGGACTTCCTCACTGTGCAGGTCAGCGAGATGTTCCGTGACCCGAGCTACTTCAAGGCGCTACGGGAAAAGGTGCTGCCGCACCTGAGCACCTACCCCTCGCTCAGGGTCTGGATCGCCGGCTGCAGCACCGGCGAAGAGGTCTATTCCCTGGCGATCCTGTTCAAGGAAGAAGGGCTCTACGACCGCACGATCTTCTACGCCACGGACATAAACCCCGACGCGCTCGCGGCCGCGGAAGCTGGCGTCTATGCCGTGGATCGGGTTCGCAAATTCACCGAGAACCACCAGCGATCGGGCGGCAAATCCTCGCTGTCGGATCACTACACCGCCGCCTATGGCCGAGCGGTCTTCGATAGCAGCCTGCGCAATCGGGTGGTGTTCTCGGACCACAGCCTGGTCACCGACGCCGTCTTCGCCGAGATGCATCTGATCTCGTGCCGCAATGTGATGATCTATTTCGATCGTCCACTCCAGGATCGGGCGATCGGTTTGTTTCGCGAGTCGCTGGCCCGAAAAGGCTTCTTGGGCCTCGGCTCGAAGGAGAGCCTGCGGTTCTCCACCCATGCGCCCGCGTTCGCGGACTTCGTACCCGAGGACAAGATCTACCAGAGGCGGGAGCCGTGACCGGCGAGCCTCGCAAAGTGGTCGTGGTCGGAGCCTCCGCCGGAGCGGTCCAGGCTCTTCTGACCATTCTACCCGCCCTGCCCGCCAGGTTCGCGCTGCCGGTACTGGTTGTCGTGCACATTCCGCCCGACCGCGACAACATGCTGGTGCCGCTGCTTCAGTCGAAATGCCGGATCACTGTCAAGGAAGCTGAGGACAAGGAGCCCATAGAGGACGGCGTCGTCTATTTCGCGCCCTCCGATTACCATATGCTCGTCGAAACGAACCAATCCTTGGCCCTGTCCACCGACGAGGCCGTGAACTTCTCCCGCCCCTCCATCGATGTCCTTTTCGAAAGCGCGGCCGACGCCTTTGGGGCCGAGGTTGTGGGTGTGATCCTGACGGGAGCAAACCATGACGGCGCAGCCGGACTACGAAAGATCCACGCCGCCGGCGGCATGGCGATCGTCCAGGATCGCGCCGAAGCCTACGCCACGGCGATGCCGGACGCGGCGCTGCGAGCCTGTCCCGCCGCACGCACCATGACTATCGACGCCATCACGACGTACCTGACCAGTTTGGGGGCCGCATGACCCACGCGGACAAGCCTATCCATTTCTTGCTGGTCGACGATCTCGAGGAAAATCTTCTGGCCCTCGAAGCGCTGCTGCAGCGGGAAGGTCTGGTTTGTCTGAAGGCGCGCGGCGGCGAAGAAGCCCTTGAATTGCTGTTGACCCATGAGGTCGCCCTGGCGCTTCTCGACGTGCAGATGCCCGGGATGGACGGCTTCGAGCTCGCCGAGTTCATGCGCGGCAGCGAGCGCGCGCGCCACATCCCGATCATCTTCGTCACCGCCGGCGGGGCCGATGGCCAGCGGCGGTTCCGCGGCTACGAGGCTGGCGCCGTGGATTTTATCCAGAAGCCGATCGAGCCGGACGTGCTGCGGAGCAAGGCCAACGTCTTTTTCGACCTGCACCAGCAGCGCCGACAGATCGAGGCGCAGCGCGACGAGCTGGAAGCTGCAGCGCAGGCTCTGCGGCGCGCCGACCGCCATAAGGACAGCTTCCTGGCGGTGCTCGCGCATGAACTACGCAATCCTGTTGCGGCGCTCAGCGGCGGGCTACATCTGCTCGGCAAGGACATCGATCCCGAACGCGCCAAAGACATCCGCGGCCGCATGGACCGGATGCTCGACCATCTCGCACATCTGATCGATGATCTTCTGGACGTCTCACGGGTCAGCCAGGGCAAGATTTCGCTGAAGAAGGCGCGGGTTGAACTGGGCGAGGTGCTGCAATCGGCGATCGAGGCCAGTCAGCACACCATCGAGGCGGCCAAGCACCAGTTCGAGGTCGAGCTCTCCGACGCGCCCATTTGGCTCGAAGCCGACCACACCCGCCTGGCGCAGATCGTGGCTAACCTCCTCAACAACGCGGCGAAATACACTCCGCCCGGTGGCGTCGTGACGCTCAGGGCCATGGCCGAAGGCGGCATGGCCACCATCACGGTCAGCGATACGGGCGTCGGGATTCCCGAAGCGATGCAGTCAAGGATCTTCGAGATCTTTGCCCAGGTGGAGGACCATCTTGGCCAGTCGCAGGGCGGGCTGGGCATTGGCCTCGCGCTCGTTAGGCAACTGGTCGCGCTACATGGCGGCGAGGTCACCGTCCACAGCGACGGCGAGGGCCAGGGCAGCACCTTCACCGTACGCCTGCCAACCATCGAGTGACCGTACGGGCCTAGCGTGTCGCCCAGGCTCGCCCGATTTCAGCGAGCGGGACGCATCCGCGATACTCCCCGGGCACGGGATCGTAGCGCAGCGCCTTTGTCGCCCCCGGCTCGGAAGTGAAATAGCCGACGGTGACCATATCCTCGAGCAAGGGGAAGAAATGACCGCTGGTCGAGGTCGCCGTCTCGCGATCGTAGACGCTGAGGATCGTCACCTGCTGCTCTGGGGTCAGAGACACGAACAGGCGACCGTGCGCGGCCTTGGCGTCGGCGTCCATGCGGGCGAGCCCGCCCGTCAGCTGCTCGACCTGCCATGTCTCGCAATAGTTGGCCATGGCGCGGTCTATGAACTGCGGCACGCCCGCTTCGCGGGCGCCGGGTGTATCGGTGGCGGGAATAATCAGCTCGGCGACCACGTCGAGGATCTGAGCCTGCTCGGGCGTGAGCGCCGTCGGGGTCCAACTCAGAGCGGTCGTCGCGGCGGCGGTTCCGGCCCATCCGGTGGCGGCGGCCCCGACCGTCAGGGCCAGGCCGCGCAGGGTGTCGCGTCGGTTCAGCATCACAGCTCTCCCCGCTTCCGGGCTCGCACGGCGTGGTCGGCGGCGCGGGCCGTCAGGGCCATATAGGTCAGGGATGGGTTCACGCACGAGGCCGAGGTCATGGCCGCGCCGTCGGTGACGTAGACGTTCTTGCACTCGTGAACCTGGTTGTGCGCGTTCAGCACCGACGTTTTGGGATCCCGGCCCATGCGGGCTGTCCCCATCTCATGGATGCCAAGGCCTGGCGCGAAGCCACCGTCATAGCCGCGCACGTTCTTGAAGCCGGCGGCCTCGAGCATCTCGGCCGCAGCGGACTGCATGTCGCGTCGCATCGCCATCTCGTTGTCGCGCATGGTGACGTTCATGGTCAGGGTCGGCAGGCCGAACTTGTCCTTCACAGCGCGGTTCAAGGTGACCCGATTGTCGGCATACGGGAGCATCTCGCCAAAGCCGCCCAACCCCATGGTCCAGGGCCCCGGCTGGCTGAGCGCGGCCTTGCGCGCCGCGCCGAAGCCTCGACCGCCCTGGCCACGATCACGCTCCCAGGTCGCGCGGCCGGCGCCGCCCTGATAGCCGAAGCCTCGCAGATAGTCGGAGCGCTTGGTGGCGTCGTCGCCCAGATTGCGGAAGCGCGGCACATAGATGCCGTTCGGCCGGCGTCCGGAGAAGTACATCTCGGCGAATTCCGGCGCTTCGCCCGAAGCGCCAACGCCCAGATGGTGATCCATCACGTTGCGGCCGAGCTGGTCGCTGGCGTTGCCGAAGCCGTTGGGGAAGCGCGAACTCGTGGAGTTCATCATGATCCAGGCCGAGTTCAGCGCCGAGGCGCAGAGGAAGATCACCTCGGCGTGGAACTCCTCGTCCTTCAGGGTCTCCGCATCGAGGATCCTAACCCCGCTGGCCCGCCCCTTGCGGTCGTCATAGATCAGTTCGGTAACGATTGAATTTGGCCGGATGACCAGGTTGCCAGTGCGCTCGGCCGCGATGAGCCCGCCGGAGTTGGAGCTGTAGTAGCCGCCGAACGGGCAGCCGCGGATGCACATGTTGCGGTACTGGCACTTGGTCCGCCCCAGCGACAGTTGCTCTTCAGTGGGGGCGGTCAGGTGCGCTGTGCGCCCGATCGTGATGCGTCGCTCGGGGAAGCGCGCCTCGGACCGGGCCTTAAAGGCTTTCTCGACGCAGTTCAGCTCCATCGGCGGCTGATATTGGCCGTCCGGGAAATGCGGCAGGCCCTCGGCCTGTCCCGAAACCCCAATGAAGCGCTCGACGTGGTCGTACCACGGCGCGAGATCCTCATAGCGGATGGGCCAGTCGACCGCGATCCCCTCCCGGGCGTTGGCCTCGAAGTCGATCGGGCTGTGGCGATAGCTCTGCCGCCCCCACGTCAACGAGCGCCCGCCGACGTGATAGCCCCGGATCCAGTCGAAGCGGTTCTCCTCGGTGTAAGGATGCTCGTCATCCCGCACGAAGAAGTGCTGGGTCTGTTCCGTCATCGTATAGCCGGTGCGGCGCTGCACCTTGTAGTGCGCGTTCAGTTCGGCCTCGGGGAGTTTGCCTTGGGGATACTTGGTCTGCCAGGGATCAAGGGTCGCGGTCGGATAGTCCTCAAGGTGGCGGACCATTCGCCCCCGCTCGAGAACCAGGACCTTCAGACCTTTCTCGGTCAGTTCCTTGGCCGCGATGCCGCCCGTAATGCCGCTGCCCACCACGATGGCGTCGTAAGTGTTCTTACGACGCGCGCGGCCGTTCAGGTTGGCCATGTTCACTCCCTTCGCGACCGCTTGGTGGACCGCGTCGAGATGCCCCAAGCAACACGACGCCCTCCCCGGCGACCCCCTCATTCTTGCCTGGAGGCTTCCATGAAATGGGTTACATTGCAACAAAGCTCGGCGTTCCGACCGCAGCGACACGATAACGGGAGGAGCGGCCATGCTCTGGACGAAGCCGCTGCGGCGATCCGCGACCTTGGGATTGGCGGCGCTCTGGTTCTGCGTGACCGGCGCCGCAAGCGCTGAAGAGGTCCACGCCGGCCCGTGGCGGTCGCTTTTCGACGGCAAGACGCTGAGCGGGTGGACCGCGAAGATCGCCAGGCATCCGGCCGGTGAGAACTATCGGGAGACCTTTGTCGCCGATCACGGCGTGCTTCGCGTCTCGTACGCCGGCTACGACAAGTTCGATAACCAGTTCGGTCATCTGTTCTACAAGACGCCCTACAGCGCCTACAGGCTGCGGTTCACCTATCGGTTCCTGACCGAGGGCGGCCTGCCCGACACGCCAAACTGGGCGCGCGGGAACAGCGGGATCATGTTCCACAGCCAGAGCGCCGAGAGCATGACGGTGGATCAGCCGTTCCCGGTGTCCATCGAGTTCCAGCTGTTGGGCAAGGACGGCGACGCGCCCCGCCCCACCGGCGCAGTCTGCACCCCAGGGATCACCATCACGATCGACGGCGCGAAGGTGAAGGAGCACTGCACGCCGCCCGCCAACGCTCCGACCATCGCCAATGGCACCTGGGTGCAGGCCGAACTTGAGGTGCTGCCGAGCGGCGTGATCACCCAGAAGATCAACGGCGTCGTGGTTCATCGCTACGCCGGCGCGGCGTTGGATCCCGAAGACACCGTCGCGGGCGGCGCCAAGCCCTACATCCTGGCGCGCGGCGCACAGCCGGTCACCGGCGGCTATATCGCCTTGCAGAGCGAGGGCGCGCCGATTGAGTTCAAGGACATCGAGATCCAGGAGCTCAAGCGCCGCTAGCTGGCCGCTACTTCTTGGCGCTCGTCAGGTAGGCGATCACCGCCGCGCGCTCGGCGTCGTTAGGCGCGCCGAGCAGCATCTTGGTGCCTGGCACCGTCTTGCTGGGGGCCTTCAGATAGGCGTCGAGCTTGTCGGCGGTCCAGGTGATCCCCGAGCCCTTCATGGCGGCGCTGTAGGCGTAGCCCGGGACGCTCGCAGCCTTGCGCCCGACAACGCCCGCCAAAGGCGGCCCCATCTTGCCCGGGGCGGCCTGCAGCGAATGGCACATGCCGCAACGCTGCTCGAACAGCTGCTGTCCCGACGGCGCCGCGGCCGCGTTGGACGCCAAGCCCGCAAGCGCCGTCGCGAGGATAAGCCGAACCTTCATCAAGCAACTCCGTCAGAACACGCGCGTCGACTATAGGCCGAGCAGCTTTCGATTACGCCCGGCGTCCAAGCCGGCGCTCGCAAAATCGTCGAACGCCTTTTCGGTCACCCGGATTATGTGATCCCGGATGAACGGCGCGCCCTCTGCAGCTCCCTGCTCGGGATGCTTGAGCGCGCATTCCCACTCCAGGACCGCCCAGCCGTCATAGTCGTACTGCGCCAGCTTTGAAAAGATCGCCTTGAAGTCCACCTGCCCGTCGCCCAGCGAGCGGAACCGCCCCGGCCGATCCACCCAGCCCTGATAGCCGCCATAGACGCCGGAGCGCGCGGACGGACGGAACTCGGCGTCCTTGACGTGGAACGCCTTGATCCGCTCGTGGTAGCGATCGATATAGGCCAGATAGTCCAGCTGCTGCAGAACGAAGTGGCTGGGGTCATAGAGGATGTTGGCCCGAGGGTGACCATCGACCTCATCCAGAAAGCGCTCGAACGTCGCTCCATCGTGCAGGTCTTCGCCCGGATGAATCTCGTAGGCGGCGTCGACGCCGTTCTCATCGAAGACGTCCAGGATCGGCTTCCAGCGACGCCCCAGTTCGGCGAACGCCTCTTCGATCAGCCCCACCGGCCGCTGGGGCCAGGGATAGAGATAGGGCCAGGCGAGCGAGCCCGAGAACGTCGCATGCGCCTTTAGCCCCAGTCGCCGACTGGCCACGGCGGCGGCCTTCACCTGCTCCACCGCCCAAGCCTGCCTTTCCTGCGGCTTGCCGCGCAGCTCCGGCGGCGCGAAGCCGTCGAACAACTCGTCATAGGCCGGATGCACGGCGACGAGCTGCCCTTGCAGGTGGGTCGACAGCTCGGTGATCTCCAGGCCGTACTCGGCCAGCAGCCCCGCAATGTCGTCGCAATAGGTCTGGCTCTCGGCGGCCAGGGCCAGATCGAAGAACGAGTCTGCGCCGCCGGTCGGCATCTGCACGCCGGCGTAGCCGAGGCTCGACACCCAGGCGGCCATGGTCTCCAGCTTATCGAACGGCGGCGTGTCGCCGATGAACTGGGCCAGGAAGATGGCCGGCCCCTTGAGCGTCTTCATCAGCCTTCTCCCTGCAGCGACACCCAACCCGCATCGTCGCGGCTGGCGGCGACAGCGCGCTCGACGAAGGCCATCCCGCGCACGCCTTCGGTGATGTCCGGCACAAGACCCCCGCCACGACCTTCGATGGCGTCGGCGAAATCGCGGTAGATCGTGGCGAAGGCCTCGATGAAGCCCTCGGGATGGCCGGTTGGCAGACGAGTCACCGCCCGCGCCGCCGACCCGAGATAGCCGGAACCGGCGTGCAGCACGTGGCTAGGGCCCTCCAGCCAATCCAGGGTCAGCACGTTGGGGTTCTCGTGCGACCAGGTCAGCCCGCCCTTCTCGCCATAGATGCTGATCGTCAGACCGTTGCGCGCGCCGGCAGAGATCTGCGAGGCGATCAACACGCCGCGCGCGCCCCCCTCAAAGCGAAGCAGCACGTTGCAGTCGTCGTCCAACCCGCGCCCGGGCACGACCGTGGCGACGTCGGCGCAAAGCCGCGCGACCCGCCGCCCGGTAATGAACTCGGCGATGTTGAACGCATGAACGCCGATGTCGCCGATACAGCCGCCGACGCCCGACTGCTTGGGATCGGCGCGCCAGCTGGCCTGCTTGTTCTCGCCGTCGCGCTCCAAGGGGGTCGAGAGCCAGCCTTGCGAATACTCGACGACGACCTTCCGGACCGCACCCAGGTCGCCGCGCGCCACGATCTCGCGCGCCTCGCGGACCATGGGATAGCCGGTATAGGTATAGGTCAGGCCGTACTGCTTGGCCGAGGCGGCGACAATCTCGGCCAGGGCCTGCGCCTCGGCGAGGTTCAGCGTCGCGGGCTTGTCGCTGATCACGTGCAGCCCGGCCTTCAGGGCTGCTGCGGAAACCTCGAAATGCAGGTGGTTTGGCGTCACGACCGAGACCAGCTGCACGCCATCGGCGCGCGCCCGCTCGGCCACGAACATCGTATGATGGTCCGGATAGACGCGATCGGGCGCAACGCCCCAGGCGGCGGCGGCCTGAGCGCTCTTGGCCGGGTCGCGGCTGAAGACGCCCGCCACCAGCCGGATACGGCCGTCCAGCTCTGCGGCCATGCGGTGCACCGGCCCGATGAACGAGCCCGGACCGCCGCCCACCATGGCCATGCGCAGCGCCATCAGGCGACTACCTTCGCGAGATAGTCGAAGCTGATCTTGGCCGACTCCAGACGCGTATGAGCGAACGGCGGCTCCTGCTCGTAGTAAAAGCCCCGGACGCCCGCGTCGTACGCCGCCGGAAGCAGGCGCTTCCAGTCGATCATGCCAGAGCCCACCTCGGTTGGATCTTGCCGCAGCTCGAAGTTGGGCTTGGTCGTCGGCTTGACGTCCTTGACGTGCATCTGCGTGAAGCGCCCCGGATAGGCCTTCAGCAAAGCGAACGGGTCACGCCCGGCCGCCGTCACCCAGCCGGCGTCCATCTCGAAGGTGACCAACGACGGGTCGGTCCCCTTCAATAGAATATCCATGCCGGTGGTCTCGCCGCCCTTGGCGTCCGTCAGGGGCGCGAACTCGAAGTTGTGGTTGTGATAGCCGGCGAGGATACCCGCCTTCTTCAGGACGGCGGCCTTCTCATTGAGGAAGTCGGCGTTCCACTTCCATTCATCGGCGGTCATCTGCACGCCGGCCTGACGCAGGTCTGCGGCGCCCATCCGCTCGGGGATATAGAAGATCGGCATGATCGCCGACTTCACGCCGATGACGTGCAGCTCGTCGGCCAGCTTGGCGAGGTCGCCGCTAAAGCCGTTGGGCCCCTTGGGCGAGATGTGCGCGCTGGGGCAGGCAAGCCCATGCTTGTCGAAGGCGGCGCGCAGTTCCGCAGGAGTTCGGCCCAGATAGCCGGCCAATTCGACCGTCTTGAAGCCGATCTTGGCCACCGTCGCCAGCTGGGTGTCGAGCTCCTTCGCGAGATCGGGGCCCAGGCTGTAAAGCTGGATGCCGACCGGCTGCTTGCGCCGCTGAAAGAACGGCGAAGCGTTCGCGCCCGCCGTTCCGGCGACGCCCGCGCCCATCGCGGCGGCGCCGGCGGCCAGCAGGCCGCGACGGGACAGCGCCAAGTTCGGCTTATCGAAAGCGGTCATGCGCATGAGGCTCACCTTTCCTGACGTCTAGACTTGGGCCGGGCTGGCGGCGGATGAGGCGGAATCCGGTTCAGAAACCGGGCCCCGCGTCGGCGGCCGGAAAAACAGCGCCAGCAGGCAGACGGCGGCGAGAGCCATGCCGGTCGGCACGAGGAACAGGGTCGTGTAGTCCACCGCTCCATTGGTGGTCAGACGCCCCACCAGTTCCGGGAAAATGAAGCTGGCGGCGACGTTGCCGACGCCGAGGATCAGCAGGTTGAAGAGACCCTGCGCGCTGGAGCGGACATCCTTGGGGAAGACGGCGTCGACGAAGATGTACACCGTGGCGAAGAAGAAGGCGTAGCAGACGCCATGCAGCAACTGCACCGCCACGATCACCGGCACGCTGTCGGCGAAGTAGGCGAACACTGCAAAGCGCGCGGCGTGGCCCAGGACGCCGACGATCATGGTGATCTTCCAGCCCAGCTTGGCCAAGACGCGCCCTAGCACCAGCATGGTGACGATCTCAGCCACCTGGCCGAGGCTCAACACGACCATGCTGAGGTTGCCCGCGATCCCGACCCGATTGGTCAGGAAGGCGTCGGCCATCACGAAGTAGCCGTTGTGGATCACGGAATCGATGAAGGTGACGATGAACAGCACCAGCACGAAGGGCGCGCCCAGCAGCTTGAACGCCCGGCGCCAGGCCAGCTTGTCGACCGCATCATCCGCCTTGCGCGGCGGGGTGTGCGGCAAGGTCAGGGCGTAGCCGGCGAAGACAAACGAGATGAGCGCCGCCACGAGGAAGATCCAGCGCACCTGCTCGACGGTCGCCTGAGCGCCCAGCAGAAATACGAAGGGCCAGCTGACCAGCACCCATCCCACGGTGCCGCCCATGCGTACGCCGCCAAATCCGGCCGCCGGGTCGCGCAGATTAGCGAAGGCGATGGAGTTGGTGACCGACAGCGTCGGGACATAGACGAGGCTGAAGACCAGATAACACGCGAAGAACGGCCAGAAGGTCGTCGAGAAGGCCGTGCCCAGCAACGCTAGGCCGCCGATCAGGTGGCTGACCGCCAAAAACCGCTCGGCCGAGAAATTGCGATCCGCGAACTGGTTCGAAAAGAAGATGCCCACCAGCGCGGCCACGCCCCAGGCGCTGCCGACCAGAGACTGCTGCCAGGGCGCGAAACCCAACATGCCCATGTAGGGGAAGATCTTGGGCGCCCAGGCGCCCCAGATCGCTAGTTGCAGCACCATCATCACGAACAGACGCAAACTCGTCGCCATGCCCTTGTCCTCCCCGACACCTGGGCGGCTCCCTTTTCGCCCGCTTGGACGCGCGCCGCTCCAATGTAATCGAATTCATCGATAACAGGGGTGCGCAAAACCGGCAACTGCCCGGACACGACAGCCAGGGTTTCGCCGCCCTTGCCAAGCTTTCGGCGAGCCGCCAGTGTCCGGCCAATGGCCACCATTCAAGATGTCGCCCGCGAAGCCGGGGTCTCGACCGCAACCGTGTCACGGGTCTTCAGCGCGCCCGATCTGGTGCTGGAGCCGACGCGTCAGAAGGTGATGGAGGCCGTTCATCGTCTGGGCTACGAGCCCAACTTCGCGGCCAAGAGCCTGCGCACTCTGCGGACCGAGAAGATCCTGGTCACGGTGCCCGACATCTCCAACCCCTTCTTCTCGGCCGTGATCCGCGGCGTCGAGGAAGCCGCCCTGGCGGCCGGTTACTCAGTGCTCCTGGGCGACACCCGCCACGAAGAGGCGCGCGAAGAGCAATACGCGCTGATGTTCCGGCGCAAGGAAGCCGATGGCCTGATTTTCCTGGGGCATCGCCTTCCAGACATCCTGGCCGAGATGGTCGCCGCCAAGGGTCCACGCACGCCCATCGTCAACGGCTGCGAGTTTCGCCCGGGACTGGCGGTCTCCAGCGCCCATATCGACAACGAGCGGGCCGCCGCCGAGGTCATGGACCACCTCTATGGCCTAGGCCATGTCCGAGTCGGCGTCGTGACAGGGCCGCTGGCCAGCCCGATCAGCAGCGATCGCCTGGCGGGCGTGCTCTCGGCCGCTCAACGTCATGGCCGCGCCAGCGCGCTGCGCATTGCCATCGGCGACTTCTCGATCGAGTCCGGCGTCCGGCAAACCGGCGAACTGTTAGACGAACCCGGCCGGCCGACGGCGATCTTCTGTTTCAGCGACGAGATGGCCATGGGCGCCATGGAGGCGATCCGCCAGCGCGGCCTGGACTGCCCGCGCGACATCTCGCTGGTCGGCTTCGACGACATCCGCTTCGCCCAATACCTGCACCCCCAGCTCACCACGGTGCGCCAGCCCAAGGAACAGATCGGTCACGAGGTCGTGCGCCTGCTGCTCGACATCCTGGCGGGCCGGTCAACCGCGCTGCAGAACATCACCCTGCCCCACCAGCTGGTCGTCAGGAACAGCACCGCCGCGCCGCAAGCTTAGCGGGGCGACAGCTCTCGCACCCAGATGTTGCGGAAGCTGATCGGCGCGCTGGGGTCGCCATGCGCCTGCAGCTTGATCGGCGACGGGCCGTGCGCCTTGTAGCGGGCCTTGCCGATATAGACGGTTTCGCCAGCGAGCACCGCAGTGTCCTGCACCAGCACGCCATTGTGCAGCACCGTCACCGAAGCGGGCCTGGTCAGCGCGCCATCAGGGCCGAACACCGGCGCGCGCCAGACGATGTCATAGGTCTGCCACTCGCCCGGCTTGCGGTTGGCGTTGGCGAGCGGCGGATGCTGCTTGTACACCGCTCCGGCTTGGCCGTTGACGTAGGTCGCGCTCTGATAACTGTCGAGGATCTGCACCTCGTAACCCTCGTCCCGCAGCCCGGTGGACGCGAGGAAAACGCCGCTGTTGCCGCGGCCTTGGCCAGAGCCTGCGATGTCTGCGGGGATGCGCCATTCCAGATGCAACTGGTAGTCGCGGAACGTCCGCCTGGTCTCGATATTGCCCCGCGCCTTGTCGACGGTGATGACCCCGTCGGCGACAGTCCAGCCGGCCGGAGACTTGTCGGCTGCGGTGACCCACTGATCGAGGTCGCGGCCGTTGAACAGCACGATGGCGTCCGACGGCGCGCCGCCCGAAACGGCGGCAGGCGCCACGACCGGAGGAACGGGCTTCCAGACCTCGGTGTCTTCGGGACGCGTCTGGGCTGAGACGGCGGAGCTCATCAACGTCATGAACGCCAGGCTCATCAGACTCGAAAGCTGCTTGATCGCCATCCGTCCCGCTCCCTGACGCTGGCGTTCTTTGACCAGCAAAGCGCTGAACATTGACCAGCCCGTGCTTCACCGCAAGCGAGGGAGCGGTTCAGCCCTTGACGGGAGCCGCCCAGACCGCGCGCCCTTCTCGCACGGCGAGGGCGACTGAACCCAAGACCGCAGAGCGAGCGTTGATGCGCTCCAGGATGACCCGCGCCTGGTCAAGCGACGCAAGAGCAGGCATTCCGCGCGTGACCATATCGTCCGGGCCGCCCAATCCAATTTCGTTCATCGCGATCGGCGTCAGCTCGAAGGCCTGGCAGCGCCCGCGGTCGAACGAAGCTTTCACGATCACGCTTTCCCAGCACTCGGCGGCATAGGCTCCGGGCGGCTTTTCAGTCTGGAACACGAAATTGCCAAGTCCGTAGAACAGGGGCGCGCCACCGTAGATCTCGACACCCTGCAGCAGGGGCACGCCATGCCCCACGAAGACCGAGGCGCCAGCATCGACGCATCGACGCGCAAGCGCTCTTTGCCATGTCGGGACGTCAGCCTGTTCTGGCTCCCAGTCGTGGTTATGCTGATAGGCGATAACGACCTCGGCCCGGCGCTTCGCCTCGGCGATAGCCGTCAAAACCCGCGCGACGTCCTCCTCGAGCGGTAGCCCCGCGGAGTCTCGGCGTAGCTCGTTGACCCCAGGTCGCGAGTTCGTCGCCGCGCCGCCATCGCGAACCTTGCCGGTCGCGAAGGCGACGAGGGCGACGGGCCCGCCCGCCGTCTGGGCATAGGCCGGCGCGGCGGCGCGCGCGAGGTCGATCCCCGACCCGGCCGATATCAGGCCGGCCCGCTCGATCGCGTCGACCGTATCGAGAATGCCGCCGCTTCCCAGGTCGAAGGCATGGTTGTTTGCGGTCGCTAGCAGGCGGATGTTCATCGCCCTGAGCGCATCGAGCACCGGCGGTTGGGCGGTATGCAGGGTGAGGACCTCGCGCGTCGGCGCGCCCGCCCGCGCCCCCTTGATGACGGTCTCAAGGTTGGTAAAGCCAAGATCGGCCTTGGCGAGTTCGCGTGCGACCGCTCGCCGCCCCGGCCACTGATCCTCTGGCAGGGCGTGTTCGATCAAGGCTTGGCCAAGCAGCGCCAGACGGACGCGACCTGGCTTTGCGACCGCCGGCGCCGCGGTCAAGGCCAGCGCCCCAAGCAACAGGTTCCGTCGATCCATCACAGCCCCCGATCCTCTTCGCTGGGAACCTTAAGCCGAACCGCCAGACACCAACCACATCATGCGCGCGCGACATGGCTTGATGACCGGCGGCTATACCATTGTCGGCGATCAAGGGCGCTGCCAGGGTCTTTCGACGCGAGGGGGCCCAAATGAACGAAAGCACCGAGCCGCAAAGCGCGGGTGAGCGCGGCTGGCGACGCCTGCTGGATCGTATCGAACGCGTCGGCGACGCCCTGCCCGATCCGGTCTTCATCTTCATCGGCTGTATCGCCGTGCTGGTCGCGGCCTCCGTCATCGCCTCGACGCTGGGCTGGAGCGCGGTGAACCCCGTCACAGGCAAGCACCTTGAGGCCGAAAGCCTCCTCTCGCGCGAGAACCTGGCGAAGCTGTTCGTCGACATGCCCGAGACCATGACCAAGTTTCCGCCGCTCGGTCTGGTGCTGGTGGTCATGCTGGGAGCGGCGGTGGCCGAGCGATCGGGACTGTTCGGCGCCCTGCTCGGCGATGCGATCCGCAAGCTGCCCAAGGCCATTCTCAGCCCGGCGATCTTCGTGATTGGGGTCATGTCGCACCATGCGGCCGACGCGGCCTATGTGGTGCTGATCCCGATGGCGGCGCTGATCTATGCTGAGGCCGGACGCCATCCGCTCGCGGGAATCGCCATCGCCTATGCCGGCATCTCCGGCGCCTTCGCTGGCAACATGCTGCCGGGCCAGTTCGACGTGTTGATCCTGGGCATCACCGCCCCTGCGGCCCAACTGATTGATCCGAACTTCGTGATGAACCCGCTGGGCAATTGGTGGTTCACCCTGGCCATCGGAACCCTGTTCACGCCAATTGCCTGGTGGGTGACCGACCGGGTGGTGGAACCCCGCCTGGGGTCCTGGACCCGCGCGGACACCGCAGCGGCGGCGCCCGACCTTGCCCTAGACACGATCGGTGAGGCGCAAAAGAAGGGCCTGCGGCGAGCGGGCGTGGCGGCCTTGATCGTGATCGGTCTTTTCGCGGCCCTGACGCTCTGGCCCGGCGCGCCGTTGCTGGATCACGAGGCCGTCGGGGCCAAGCGCATGACCCCCTTCTACCAATCCCTCATCGCCGCCTTCATGCTGCTGTTCCTGGCGACAGGCTGGGCCTACGGCTCGGCGACGGGCACGGTGAAGTCGCACCGAGACATCGTGGCGATGATGGCCGAAGGCATGCGCGCCATGGCGCCCTATCTGGTGCTGGCCTTCTTCGCCGCGCATTTCGTGGCGATGTTCGCCTGGTCCAAGATGGGTCCGGTGATGGCGGTGCAGGGCGCCGAAGCCTTGCGGGGGCTTGGCCTGCCCAAGCCGCTTTTGCTGCTCTCGCTGCTGATCATGTCGTCATTTCTGGACCTCCTGATCGGCTCGGCGTCAGCGAAGTGGAGCGCCATGGCGCCGATCGTCGTGCCCATGCTTATGCTTCTGGGCGTGTCGCCGGAGATGACCACAGCCGCCTATCGGATGGGCGACTCGATCTTCAACATCGTCACTCCGTTGGCCTCGAACTTCCCGCTGGTGCTGATCCTGGCGCAGAAGTGGCGGTCCCGGTTTGGTGTCGGCTCCATGGTGGCGCTGATGCTGCCCTATACGATCGGTTTCGCGCTGGCGGGCATGCTGCTCGTCCTGACCTGGGTGGGGTTGAGCCTTCCCGTCGGACCGGGCGCACCAAGCACCTATTCCACTTCGGTCACCGTTCCGGCCGCCGCCCCCCGATAATCGATCGGCCGCCTACCATCCGTGTTCGCCGTCGCCTGTCTTGCAGGCGGCGGCGTCATGCATTTCAGCGACCATCGGTCGGCGACCATGCCCTCAACGCATAGGGGGATGCGCCGAACCAATAGCGTTGCGCGCCAAAACCGCCCGCCCCTAGGCTTCCAAAATCAAGGGGAGCAGGCCGACAGAGCCTCGCCGAACAAGCCATGACGAGGGGACCTCATCCTATGCCCGTAATGAACCTGCGCGCGCTTCGCGCCGGAACCGCCTACGCCGCCCTGTTGGCCGGAGCCCTGGCCACGCCCGCGTTCGCCCAGTCCGCCGCAGCGCCGGCCGCCCAGGCCTCGGACGCGGTCGAGGAGATCATCGTCGTCGGCTCGCGCATCCAGCGCAAGGACGCCGACGCGGTGGGCGTCGTCACCACGATCACCGAGCAGGACCTCAAGAACTCCGGCGCCGGCTCGGTGGGCGAACTGCTTCAGAAGCTGCCCGCCGCCGGCGTCAGCCTCAGCAGCAACGGCACCCAGGGCACCTCCTACGGCGCCAGCTCGATCAACCTGCGCTATCTTGGCGGGGCCGAAGGCAGCGGCAACCGCGTGCTGGTGCTGGTCGACGGCCACCGCTGGGTCGACGGCGTCGGACAGCGCGGCTTCCGCGACTTCGTGGATCTCAACACCATGCCGCTGGGCATGATCGAAGGCGTCGAAGTGCTCAAGGACGGCGCCTCGGCGATCTACGGCTCTGACGCCATCGCCGGCGTGGTCAACATCAAGACGGCGCGCGACTTCGACGGCCTCAAACTTACGGCGAAGTACGGCGGCACGACCCATGGTGACGGCCAGTCCTATTCGGCGATCGCCAACTTCGGAAAGCGCTTCGACAAGAGCGCGATCCTGATCTCGGCCAGCTACGTCAAGGACAAGCCGATCCTGACGACGTCGCGGGATCTGACCCGAGTGACCCTGGTCCCGGTGACGGCGCCGGGCACCAGCCCCAACGGGCTCTACATCCTGCCGGGTCTGTCCAACAACGCCTACTTCGGAACACCGACGGGCTTCGCCTCGTCGACCAGCCCTGTCGCCTTCAACGCCGGCGCGACGATCGGCGCGGGCGCATTTGCCGACAACGCCTATCACCCGGCCGCTCTGCCGGGCGATTACTACAACACCCAGGCCCAAGGCATCTATTCCGCCGGTCCGAGTGAGCGTTACGGGATCTACGCCCGCTGGACCGCCGATCTCAGCGACAGCGTTCGCTTCAAGGTCGAAGGCCTGTTCAACGAGCGAAAGTCCGACCAGCTCTTCTCGCCGGTCCTGCTGGACATCGGCGGCTCGGCCGGCACCATTCGGGGTTTCGCAATCCCGAACAACCAACCCTTCAACCCCTTCGGCACGGCAAACGGGGTTCCAGCCGCCAACGCTCTGGCCTTCGCCGCCAACTCGGCCTGGCGCGTTCGCAAGGTGATGACCGAGGTCGGCAACCGCGACAACATCCAGGACGTGAAGACCTGGCGCATCGCCGGCGGCTTCGACGGCGAACTGAACCTGTTCGGCCGCGAATGGAGCTGGGACGTCTACGGCCTCTATTCCAAGAACAAGATCGACACCCAGGCGCTTAACGGCGTGAATTATGACCGGCTGGCCCTGGGTCTGGGCCCCAACTGCGCGACGACGTCGGGCTGTGTGGCGATCAACCTCTTCTCGCCGATGACCGCCGCGCAGGCGGACTACATCCGCTTCACCGCGCGCGAGTCGAACCAGACGGAAGTCTACGACTTCACGGCCAATATCACCGGCGAACTCTTCCAACTCCCCGCCGGTCCGTTGGCGATCGCCGCCGGCGTCGAGCACCGGAAGAACAAGGCCTCCGACAGCCCCGATCCCTTCGTCAACGCCCTGCCGACCAATATCCCGACCCCCGCCTCCGGGGCGGCGTTCGCCAGCAACACCACCACGACCGCACAGACCCGGATCGGCACCGTCGGCCAGTACAGCCTGAACGAAATCTACGCCGAAGCGGCCATCCCGCTGCTGAAGGACGTGGCTTTGGCCAAGACGCTCGATATCAGCCTGGCGGCCCGCTATTCGGACTACGACACCGTCGGCGGCGACAGCACCGTGAAGGTGGGCGTGGGCTGGCGTCCGATCGAGGACATCCTCGTGCGTGGCACCTATGCGCAGGGCTTCCGCGCGCCGTCGATCCTGGAGCTCTTCCAAGGGGGGCGCCAGACGAGCTTCCAGGGTACCGACCCGTGCAATGGCGGCGCGACCGCCAACGCTGGCCTGCCCGGCTGCGTCGGCGTGCCCACCGGCTATAACCAGATCAACTACAACCTGAACGGCCTGATCCCGGGCACCATCTCGGGAAACACCAAGCTAAAGGCCGAAACCGCCGACACCTACAGCGCCGGCGTCGCTATCAAGCCGCGCTTCGCGCCTGGCCTCAGCCTGACGGTCGACTGGTACGAAATCACGGTCCGCGACGCGATCTCGAGCCAGTCCGCCACGCAGATCCTCAGCCTTTGCGCCCAGCGCGGCGGGGTGTTCTGCAATCTGGTCACCCGCGACGCCTCGACGGGCGCCATCACCAACCTGCTGCAGGGGGTGCTGAACCTCGCCGAGATCAAGACCTCGGGCGTCGACACCACGCTGCGCTACGACTTCAGCAATGATCTCGGCAAGTTCGCCGCCGTGGTCGACGCCTCGTATCTTGAGAGCTTCAAAACCACGAGCCCCAACCCGGCGGGGGGCGCGCCGATCGTCGACGAACGCGCCGGCAAGGGCGACCAACCGCGCTCGACCTATCCTCACTGGAAGGGCCAGGCCTCGTTCAGCTGGACCGGCGGATCCTGGAACGCCCTGTGGCGCGGTCGTTACATCGGTTCGACGACGGACGTCGCCAATACCGTGAAGGACGCCAAGACCAAGGCGATCTTCTACAACGATCTTGAAGGCGGCTATCAGTTCGGACGCTATGACACGTCGATCAGTGTCGGGATCAGCAACATCTTCGACAAGGCGCCGCCGGCGTCCTACGCCAACGCTCCGATCAACTATGACATCTACACCTACGACGCGCGCGGGCGCTTCGGATACGTCCGTGTGTCGGCGAAGTTCTAGACTGGACTGGACGGCGGCCGCCGCGCCGCCGTCCGACGCCGAGGACAGGTCTTGAACCCCGCCCATCTCATCGACCAACCTGACGTCGCTCCCACCTTCACGCCTCCCGCCGACGTGCATGTGACCCGCGACGTCATGGTGACCATGCGCGACGGCGTTCGTCTGGCCATGGACATCTATCGCCCCGCAGTCGCGGGCGCGCCGATCGCAACACCTTTGCCTGTGCTCCTGGAGCGAACGCCCTATGACAAGCTGGGCACGAACCACGGCGACCGGACGCGCGACGACCCGATCCCGAAGTCGAAGCCGGAACTGGCGGTGGCGTTCGTTCGGGGGGGCTACGTCGTCGCCATCCAGGACTGCCGCGGCCGCTACGCCTCTGAAGGGGTCTTCGAGAAGTATCTGAGCGAAGGTCCAGACGGTTACGACACGATCGCGTGGCTGGCCGATCAACCTTGGTGCGACGGCCGGGTGGCCACCTATGGCCTGTCGTACAGCGCCCATGTCCAAAGCGCCGCAGCGTGCCTCGCGCCCCCAGCGCTGGCGGCCATGTTCCTGGATTCCGGCGGCTTCTCCAGCGCCTATCACTCCGGCATTCGCCAGGGCGGCGCCTTCGAGCTGAAGCAGGCCACCTGGGCGTACAAGCACGCGCTGCTCAGTCCGGAAACTCAGCGCAATCCCGCCCGCCTCGCCGCGCTGGAGGCGCAGGACCTGAAGGCGTGGTTCAAGCAGATGCCCTGGTCCGAGGGTCACTCGCCCCTCAGCGCCGCGCCGGAGTACGAGAAGTATCTGCTTGAACAGTGGCGCAACGGCCTGTTCGGCCCCTACTGGACCCAGAACGGGATCTACGCTCGCGGCGCCTATGATAGCTACGCGGACGTGCCGATGGCGCATATGAGCAGCTGGTACGACCCCTACTCCGTCACCGCGACGGAAAACTTCACCCGCTTGGCGGCCCGCAAGCGCTCGCGCGTGAAGCTGATCCTGGGCCCCTGGACCCACGGCCAACGCTCGGTCACCCACGCCGGCGATGTCGACTTCGGGCCCGAGGCGACGCTGGACGGGGCCTTGGCCGAGAACTACGTCGCCCTCAGACTCGCCTGGTTCGACGCCTGGCTCAAACCGTGGGCCGAAGCCAAAGATCCTCTCCCGTCTGTGAGTTTGTTCGTCATGGGCGGAGGATCCGGACGCAAGACGCCTGAGGGGCGGCTGGACCACGGTGGGCATTGGCGCAGCGAGACCTCATGGCCGCCGCAAGACGTCTTGGTGACCGACTATTTCCTTTCCGAGGCGGGCGCCCTGACGACGAAGCCGCAAGCGGCGCAGGAGGCCTTCCGCGAGTATGTGCACGATCCGCTGAACCCCGTGCCGACCATCGGCGGCGCGATCGCTTCCGGCGCGCCTCTGATGGAGCCCGGCGCGTACGACCAGCGCGAGGCGCCGCATATCTTCGGCTGCAAGGCACCCTACCGGGCGCTGCGCGATCGTGAAGACGTTCTGGTCTTTGAAACACCGCCGCTGGAGTCCGATGTCGAGGTGATCGGCCCGATCTGCGCACGGCTTTTCGTCAGTTCCGACGGCGTCGACACCGACTTCACGGTCAAGCTGATCGATGTCCATCCGCCATCCGAGGACTACCCCGAAGGCTTCGCCATGAACCTGTCTCACGGCATCCTGCGCGCCCGCTACCGCGAGGGCTTCGACCGCGAGACCTGGATGACGCCCGGCGAGATCTACCTCATCGAGGTTGAAGCCTTCCCGACGGCCAACCGGTTCGTCAGGGGTCATCGTATCCGGCTTGACGTGGCGTCGAGCAATTTCCCGCATTTCGACGTCAATCCGAACACGGACGAGCCCGAGGGGTATGGCTTTGCGCCTCGGCGTGCGCGAAATCGGGTCTATATGGATGCGCGGCGGCCATCGCGCCTGCTGCTGCCGATCGTCAAGCGCTAGTCCGAGAACTCGAATGAAGCTGAACCTGCGGAGCCTGGAAGCTTTTCGGGAGACCATGCTGAGCGGTTCGGCCACGGCCGCAGCGGGCCGCATGGGCCTGACACAGCCCGCAGTCAGTCGCTTGATCGCCCAACTGGAGCAAGAGGTCGGCTTCGAACTCTTCTATCGCGAGCGCGGCCGCCTTAGCCCTACGCCTGAGGCCCTGATCATCTATGACGAAATCGACCTGGCCTTTGGCGGCCTGGAGCGTGTCGACGCCCTGGCCCGAGACATCGCCGCCTTCAACACCGGTCTTCTGAAAATCGTGGCCCCGCCAAGCCTGTCAGAGAGCGTGCTCTCGACCATCCTCCCGCGCTTCATGGCCAAGTTTCCGAAGGTCCGGATCGCCATCGAGTCGCGAAGCACCGAGACCGCCCGGGCGATGGTGGCCAATCGCACCGTGGACTGCGGCTTCGTGAAGCTGCCACTGGAGCGCAGCGACATTTCCACGGTCACGCTTTCAACCAGCGAGACGGTCTGCGTGCTGCCGGATGCGCACCCCCTGGCCGCCCACGAGGTTCTGACGCCTGAGCTGCTGCGTGGCGAGCCCTTGGTGCTGCTCGGCGCCGGCACCTGGACTCGCCGCCAGATCGACGACGCCTTCCGCGAGCGCGGCGTCCGACCCGAGGTCCGCGTGGAGACCCATACGGTCGGCTCCGCCTGCGCCCTGGCTGCTGGAGGCCTCGGCATAGCGGTCGTCAACGCCCTGCTGGCCGACAACTTCGCGCGCCCTGGCGTCGCGATCCGCGTGTTTCGACCTCAGATCCTGCACGAATATGCGTTCATGACCTCGGCGCTGGCGCCGATGAACCGCCTGGCCGCAGCCTTCCTAGACGAAGCGCAGAGCTTTTTCCGCGAACAGGCGCGCTAGCCGCCTATTCCCACTCGATTGCTCGCGCTTGCCTAAGCATCTGTTTGGAATAAGCAATTCGGATCACGCCACACACGGCACCGACTGGCAACCCGACTAATCGCAAGGCCGATGAAAACATTAGACAAATAACCCAATGTAAAAAACGCGTGATCGCGCCATCTTTCGAGATGTATTGACAATCGAAAATCTCGATCAGCAATCGAATCTATCGCGTGCATCTGCCAGCCCTCAGTAGCATGGCGGACCACCCTAGCGAAGTCTGGCCCCTCTAACCCAGCAGGACGCTAGAGTTTTGGCTGTTCGCCTCAAACGGGCTTCGATTGACCACCTACCGTGTCTCGACGGTGAGGTGCTGGATTTCGTGGACGGGCTTCAAGCGCGCTCGGATGGTTGCCGCGGGAACGCTCCCCACAGTCGAGACGATGGCCGCGTGCGCTTCCGGCCCGATCCGCCAAACGTGCAGATCGACGATACGGGCGTCGCCGGGGCCTTCCACCAGCTCCCGAACCTCCTCCGCGACGTGATCGTCGGTCGTGTCGAGCAGGATGGCTCCGGTGTCTCGCATAAGCTCCCAGGACCAGCGTCCGATCACGATCGCCCCGACGATGCCCATCATCGGATCAAGCCAGGTCCAGCCTAGGAAGCGACCGGCCAGCAGAGCAGCAATGGCGAGCACGGACGTCAGGGCGTCGGCCAGGACGTGGACATAGGCTGAGCGCAGATTGTTGTCCTGACTGCGAATCGCCCCGAGAGCGGTCTCGTGGTCATGGTGCGCGTGCTCATGATCGTGATCGTGGTGGTCATGGGCATGATGATGCCCGTGCCCATGACCGTGCCCGTGCCCGTGTCCATGTCCATGTCCATGTCCATGTCCACCTGACAGCAGAAGGGCGCTGACCACATTTACGGCCAGGCCGACCACGGCGATGATCGTCGCCTCGGTGAAGGCGACCGAGGACGGTTCGAACAGCCGGCGGATGGACTCGACGCCGATGCCGAGCGCGACCAGGCCCAGCACCAGGGCGGACGCGAAGCCGGCCAGGTCTCCGACCTTGCCGGTCCCGAAAGTGAAACGACGGTTGCTGGCGTGACGCTTGGCGTAGGCATAGGCCGCAGCCGCGACGCCGAGCGCGCCGGCATGGGTGGCCATGTGGAAGCCGTCGGCCAGAAGCGCCATCGAACCGGTCCAATAGCCGGCGGCGATTTCACCCAGCATCGTCACGGCGGTGAGGACGACGACCCACATCGTCCGGCGGGCGTTGTCGTCGTGCCCGGCGCCCAAGAAGACATGGTCGTGGGCGAAGGCGTCGAGGTCGCTTGGGGTCGTCATGGTCGTCCTACTTGGAATAGCGGCGGATGGCTTCGATCACATCGTCCGCCGCCTGCTTGCGCTCGGCGTCGGACAGGCCCGGCCTGGCGACGTGTTCCCGCAGGTGTTCCTCGATGACCTCGTCGAGGAGGCCGTTGATGGCTCCGCGCGTCGCCGCGATCAGGTGGAGCAGCGAGGCGCAGTCGTCGCCTTCGCTCAAGGCCCGCTCGATCGCGCCGACCTGACCGGAGATCCGCTTGACCCTTTTGGTCAAAGCCTCGGAGTTCGCTATGTGCATAGGATAGCCCCCTACCCTATCCTAGCGCGCCTTGCCAAGTCGCCGCTTCGATCTCGCGCCACCCTACCTGCGCCGGGCTGTCGTCGAGCCCCGACAGGATCGCGCTGACCGGGCCCCGGTTTGCCGGGACCCGGCGGGCTAGATGATTCGACTTTCCGCCGGCGGCGCAGCCAGCGCCCCGGCGAGCGCTTACATCCCCATTGCCGACGCGGCTCGGCCGTACCCCATGACGAGCATCCAAACCGCCATAGCGATCATCATCAGGTTCTCGGTCAGGGACAGGAAGCCGAGCGGCACATTGCTGTCACCCCCGACGCAAGCGCATTTCAACTCGCGCTTGTCGATATAGACGGCCTTGATCACCGAGGCCGCGCCGATGCCTCCGATGAACAGGGCGACCGGCGCGGACAGCCAGGTCAGGACGCCAGCGACCATCAAGGCGCCCGCTCCGAACTCGGCGAATGGATAGACCTTGCCGTAAGGCACCCACCGCTTGGCCAGAAGATCGTAGTTCAGGAACATGGACGAGAAGCTCTCGATGTTCTGAAGCTTCAGCATCGCCAGCGCCATCATGGACAGCGCGATGAACCACTCGCCCGAGCGGACGGTCAGGGGCGTGCCATAGACCGTCAGGCTCAGCATCGCGGCCATGACGGCGGTGGTCAGGAAAACGACCAGAACCGGCGTGTAGGTCGTCGCCTCGGGGTCGCGCACCTTCAGTCCCAGAAAGCGGCGCAGATCGTCGTGGCCGCCGATGCGCTGCCCGTCGATGAAGACCTGGGGCGTGGTCTTCACCCCATGTTCCGCCTTGAAGGCGTCGGTCTGCTCGCGCGTGGTCAGCCAATGGTCTTCGACCTTGTAGCCCCGGCTCCTGAGCAGATGGCGGGCCTTCAGCCCCCAGGGACAGGTGTGGTCAGGCATGACCATACGATAGATGACAGCGGTCTTGGCCATGCCAGTCTCCTTGATCTTCAAATCCGAGCCGCACGTCTTAAGTTCCGTACCATGATACGGAGTCAAGCATGAGTGTTCGAACGATCGCCGGACTGGCGCGAGACGGCGGCGTCGGGGTAGAGACGGTTCGCTTCTACCAACGTCGCGGTCTGCTTCCGACGCCCGACCGCTGGTCGCGCGACGGCGCGGGGTCAGGCGTTCGCCGCTACGGCGAAGAGGATGTACGCCGGCTGAGGTTCATCCGCTCCGCACAGACGGCCGGCTTCACCCTCGACCAGATCAAAGAGCTGTTGTCGCTCGACGCCGGTGAGGATCGCACACGCGCCCGTATGCTGGCGGCCGAGAGGCTGGAGGCCTTGGATCGAACCATCGCCGATCTCGAGGCGGCAAGAGCGGCGTTGCGCCGACTGGCGAGCGCCTGCGCGGCGAGCGACAGCGGACCGTGTCCGATCATTTCCACGCTTCAGGGCGAGCAAGCCTGAACTGGAAGTCCGACGTTTTTAGAACTCAAACTTCGTCCCCACGGCCCTACCCGGCTCGTTCGGCCGCCGACGACGCCGCTCGACGATCACGTCCGGATGTACATGGCTCCGCCTCACTCCCGCTGTCATCCGGACACATCAAGATTCCTCGTTATCTAGATCGTAGTGAGCTTGGGCCAGCGTATACTAGTGTTGGGTGCGCCTAGAAGCCGATGAGGCCGGCCACGGTGAGGCGGACAGAAGGACGCGGACTTAAAGCACATGGTGCCCGAGATGGGCGCCTCCAGGCTTTCAAGTCGAGACGCGACCGCACCGGACGGCGCGCCGATCAGTTCGGTCGCGATCGTCAAGAATGGCCGGCATAGCTGCTCCTCAGGAGCACAACTGACCGCAGAAGAGTCGCGCCGGTGGCGCTTCAGCGCATATCCGCTTACGCTGGGATGGAAAGATCCAGGAACTGAGGGATGGCGTGCCGGACAGACATCGAGACCTCATCGCGCAATGGCGTGAAGACCCCTCGGCGACCTACCAAACCTGGTTCCTGTGGGATGAACGGCTGAAGAATTTCCGGTCGATCCGCCGGGGCATCGGCCAGGTGGTCGAGGAGATCGAGACGGGCCGCTTCGGTGTCGCCTATCGCGGCTCGTCCCTGGAGACCATCGTCCATTCCGTCGCCGAGCAGCGACAGATCTTCAAGGGCGCCGACCACGCCTTTCTGTGGAAGCCCAAGTTGAGGATCCCCGACATCTACGAGAACCCGGCGAACCAGCGCGCCTTCGGCCGCCTGCTGCATCATTGCAGCGGCTGTTCCACAGCCGACGAGATTCTCTCCGGCATCCGCACGATCGATCAACTCAAGATCAAGGGCCTCGGGCCGGCCGTCGCCAACCTGATCTATTTCCTGCACCCCACGCATGCGCCCCCGTTCAACACCGCCATCGTCAACGGTTACAACGCGATCACCGGCTCGAAGGTGAAGCTCGGCAGCTGGGAACATTATCTGGCCATGCGGGAAGGCCTCCTGGCGCTGAACGCCCGATATCGTGACCTTCTGTCGAACGATCTGGGCGCCCTCGCGGGATTCCTGTTCGATGTCGGCTCCGGGCGGTATCCGGCGCCGCCCCCCGACGGTGACGCGCTTTCGCGCCAGGGGTGGGAGGAACGGCTCGCCCAGGCCCGCGCGGAAGCGGTGAAGTTCGAGAAGGCGACGGCGCAGCAGCGCGAGACGGATCGCACGCACACGGAGATCCAGGCTTGGCTTCGTGATCTGGGACGCGCGCTCGGCTATCGGGTCTGGATCGCCGCCAACGACCGGAGCCGGCTCCATGACGGCGCGCGTCTGGGCGAGGGCTGTCTTGATCAACTTCCGACGGCGCTGGCGAACGGCGCGGGCGCCGAGTCGATCCGTCTGATCGACGTCCTCTGGCTCGACGCCGCGGCGGATCGCGTGGCGGCGGCCTTCGAAGTCGAGCACTCCACCACCATCTATTCCGGCGTGGTGCGCATGCTGGATCTGGCGCTCTCGCGTGAACTCCACACGTCCGCCGGTCTCTTTCTGGTGGCGCCGGACAGCCGGGAAGGCGATGTCCGGGCCCAGCTCCAGCGGCCGGCTTTCAGCCGGATCTCGGACCTGGACGTCCGATATCTGCCCTATGGGGAGTTGGACCGGCACCGGGGATCGATCGCGCGCTTCGGCTCCGACCTGCGAGGCCTGACCGAAATCTCTCACCGCCTGACCTGACCACCCGCCCGCGCCCGGCCGCAACCCGCATCAACTCGAACCGCCCGTCCGCCGAGACGCCCGGAAAGCCTTCAGATCACGCGCTAGGCGGATCCATAGCAGGATGATCCCGGTGATCACGATGCTCAGGGTGAGGAAGGTCGTGATGATGATCAGCGGATGGTTGAAGTTCTCGCCGGTCTTCCAGTCCATGATGTGGAGCCGCCAGAAGAAGTCATAGAACCGCCAGACGCCCGAGCGGCGCGTCACGACCTCTCCGGTGGCCGGCGACAGATAGAAGGTCGTCCGTTCGCGGTCGGCGAAATCGACCCTCCAGAGCGGTCCTGTCCGGCCGGTTTCCTGAGGCGCCGTGGCCAGCAGCACGGCGTCGGACACCTTCGCCTCGCCCTTGTAGCCCGTCCGGGCGAACGCCGAGGCCTCGCCAGCGGACATCGGCCCGAACGGAAGGCCCGTGACGGCGGACACGACGACGGGCTCTCCGTCCGCCGGTTTCAAAGTCCAGGCGGGTCCGCGCGGCGTCGTGCGCAGCTCCGCCTCGACAGGGGCCACGCCCGCGCGACGGGCCACGACGGCGAGGGTCGGAAGAGCTCCAACCTCAAGCAGAGCCGGCTTGAGTTCGGCCGCGCGATGTTCGCTACGCACCGTCTCGATCGGAATGACGGTCATGACCAGACCGCCGCCGACCCAGAACAGAACCTGCAGCCCCACCACGAGGGCGACCCATTTGTGAAGCTGGGTCGACAGCCTGAGAACCTTCATGGAACGAACCCGACTAGCCGTGACGCGCGAAGACGCGTGTGCCGCCGCCCTCGAGGATCAGCAGGGTCTCATAGGGCTCGCGCTGGCCGTCCGGCGTCTCCATGCCCGGCGACCCCAGGGGCATCGCCGGAACCGCCAGGCCCACGGCCTTGGGACGCTCGGCCAGAAGCCGTCTCACGTCCTCGGCCGGCACATGGCCCTCCAGAACATAGCCCCCGATCAGGGCGGTGTGACAGGACGCGAGGGCTTCGGGCACGCCTTGGGTGCTGCGGATCGAGCGGAGACTGGGAAGCTCGCTGATCCGCGCCTCGAAGCCCGCGGCGCGCATGTGATCCACCCAGGCCGTGCAACAGGCGCAGGTCGGCGTCTTGTAGACGGCGAGCTCGTTCGACGCGCGACCGACCGGGGCGCAGGCCGCGACCGCCAGGGCGCTCGTTCCCATGGCGATGAGACTGCGGCGTGCGAGTGGAATGGACTGGGACCCCATGAGACCTCAAGAAAACGATGTGCAAACGGCGCTGACCGTCGCGGTCGCGCTCAGGCCGCCGGACGGAAAGGCCGCGCCGAGGAATGATAGATGTCGAACCTCCACTCGTCACCTCGCTTGCGCAGGACGCTGGTCGCGGCGCCGCGGCGTTCTATGGGAGCTCGCGCGCCGTCCTTGAAGGTGATGTGGTAGGTGTAGGTCTCGCTTACGAAGGCCGTATCGCCATCGACCTCGATCTTCATGTCGTGGTCGCGGAAGTCGAACCCAGCGAGATCGGCGAACTCAGGACCCAGATGGTGCTCCAGATAGTAGGCGAACGATCCCTCCACGCCGCCGTTCTCGAAGATTTCGGAGTCGGACCAGAACAGGGCCGGCGTCTGCGACACATCCATCCGCTCGATGGCGGTCTTGTAGGCGGTGACCACGGCGCGGACCTGTTGTTCGTCCGCGGTCTGGGCCTGCGAGGCGGTGGCGAGGAGAGCGGCGACCGCCAGTCCGGCGAAGGTTGAACGAAACATCGTGGGCGAGGCTCCTGTTTGCCGGCCGCGAAAGGTGTGTCGGACGGGCGTGGGTGAAAAAACGAGAAGGTTGAACGACGGCGCGGCCTTCAGAACATCAGATGTCTCACGCCGTGGGTCAGCATGCCGCCCAAGAGGCCGTTGATCACGACGGCGACGGCGGTGAGCGTCAACAGGCCGATGTAGACTCTCTCGCGCCCGGGCCCCGGCCGGCGGACCCAGTGCTCCTTCGCCCACCAGCTGAGGAGGCCCAGCGCGGCGATCGAAGTGCCGAGCCATCTGTGAGAGGCGTGGGTCGCGTCGTCCCGTCCCGGCATCCCCATGGCGAACCAGCCCAATGCCACTGCGCCGACCGCGGAGATGGCCGCCAAGGCGATGATGACGCGCGTGCCCTGGGTCAGGACCGGACGCCGGAGGGTCAGGGCGGCGATCTCGAGGAGGGCGGCGACGAGGAACAGGGCGATCGGAAAATGCACCGCGGCCGGGTGCATGGCGCCGAGCCAGCGGTACAGGCGCTGCGGCATGGGTTTCGGACCCTCGTCCGCCATCATGGCCCCGTGGTCCATGTCGGCCGCCATGCCGGGCATGGCCGTCATGTCCGATTGCGGCCCCTCGGCGGTCGATGCGGCGCTCTGGCCGCGAACCGCCGGGGCGTCATGATCCTCGTGCGCGATCGCGGGCGCGCTCACCGACAAGGCGAGCGCGAGTCCCAATGCCGGGAAAAATCCGCGTGATGTCATAAACCCTCTCCACTCCTGTCCCTTCTGCTATCTACGCAGCGCGAGGTCCGCCCCCTCGCCCGAGGGATGTCACGGTCTTGGCCGTAGTAGGATGTAGGGGCGCAAGGAGAGTGTTCGATGTCGCTTAAACTGGATGACATTCTGGCCGAGTCCGCGATGACGCCCATCGGCCGGTCGCTCGACGGGCTCGAACCGCTGGTCTGGAGCCGGGTCGAGACGCTTCGCGGCGAAAGACTGGCCACGCAGGTCCGTCTCGGCGCGGTCGCCGTGGCCCTCGCCACCGGTCTGACGGCGGGCGGCGTCGGCGCGGCCGCCGCGCCGAGCCCGCCGGGAGAGATGGCCATCTTCACGGTCGATGCGGGCCTGTCGCCTCTGGTGAGACTGGAAACCGGGCGGTGATGCGCGGCTGGCGCGCGATCGTCCTGACGGCCGTGCTGGCGGCCGTCGCCAGCGGCGCGGGCACCTGGATCAGCGCCAGCTGGGTGCTGAGCCGGCGCGAGCCGCCGTCCCTGCACGACATCGTGCACCACGATCTCAAGCTGTCGCCTGACCAGTTGACGCGCATCGAGGCGGTCGAGGCCCGGTTCGCAGCGCGTCGGCCCGCGCTCGAAGCCGATGTCCGCGCGGCCAACCTCGAGCTGGCGCGCGCGATCGAACAGAGCGACGGCGACGGTCCCCCGGTTCAGGCCGCGGTCGACCATTTCCACGTCGCCATGGGCGCCCTTCAGAAGGAGACGATAGCCCACGTCTTCGAGATGCGGTCGGTGCTGACCCCTGCCCAGGCCGAGGTCTTCGACGACCGCATCGTGGCGGCTCTCGCGCCCGACGAAGGCTAGCGTTCCGGGTGGAGAGTCCAGCGAACCTGTCAGCGCGCGCCGCCGGCGGCGATCGGGCGGCCTTCGGCGCGCTGATGCAGCAGACCAAGACGGCCCTGTTCCGCTTCGTCCGGCGCTATGTCGGCGACGAACAGGATGCGTGGGATCTGTTGCAGGAGACCTATGCGGCGGCGTGGATCAACATCCGCCGCTATGACCCGACCCGGCCCTTCGAAGCCTGGATCCGGACCATAGCGCTCAACAAATGCCGGGACTGGAGCCGCCGCCGGTTCGTCCGACGCCTGATCCGGGGCGACGTCGATCTGGCATCGCCGGAAGCCTTGGCCGTGGCGAACGGCGACGAGCCGGCGGATGAACGGATGGAGGCCGGCGACCGACTCGCCCGTCTGAACGAGGCGATCAGCCTTTTGCCGCCGCATCTCAAGGCCCCGCTGCTGCTCACCGCGATCGAGGGGCGCAGCCAGGCGGAAGCGGCCGAAATTCTCGGCGTGACCGTCAAGACGGTGGAGACGCGCGTGGCGCGCGCCCGTCGCAAGCTGTTCGATGTCCTGGGCGGCGCGGGCGACGTCCCGCCGGCTCCGAAATGACGCGGATGAAGGCCGGACGGCGAGGGCTGCGGCGCTCGCCCGCGTAAACCAGTATGAAGGCGTCGATGGAAATACCTGACCGTCGCCCTCTTATCAGGAGCTTGCCACATGAGATTGCCGATCCTCGCCGCGGCCGCGGCGGTCACCCTGGGCGCCTGCCAGCCCGCCGCCGAGCCTCAACCGGTGGACGCCGAGCCGACGCCGGACGCTTCAGCGATGGCTCCGATGGAAGCCGTGCCGGCCGCAACCCCCGAGTCGACGCCGCCGCAGGCCGCCACGCCCGCCCCTGCCGCATCAACCCCGGCCGCGCCTCCCAAGGCATCGGCGCCCCGCCCGGCCCCCCGGCCCGCGCCCGCGCCAGAGCCGACACCGCCGCCTGCCGATCCGATGGCCGGCCATGACATGTCGAAGATGGACGGCATGACCATGCCGCCCAAACAGTAGTTCGCTTGAAGTCCAGGAGTTTTCGATGAACCGTTCAATACTCGCCCCTCTCGCCGCCCTCGCGGCCCTGGCTCCTCTGTCGGCCGCCCAGGCCCAGAGCCAGTCGCATGCCGGCATGTCGGCGCAGGACCACGCCGCCATGCAGGCGCCGGCCAATGGCGTGGCGACCACTCCGGCGGACAACGCCATGCTGTCCTCCGCCCCGACCACCTTCTCGGCGACTTTCCCGCACGCCATGGTCCTGACGTCCCTTCGTCTGACCGGCGGACCGTCGAACCAGGCGGTCGATGTGGCCGTGTCAGCGGAGACCGCCCCCGCGGTCACGGTCAGCGCGCCGCTTCCGGCCCTCGCGCCCGGCTCCTACGCCGCCGCCTGGACCGCGAAGGGCGCCGACGGCCATCAGATGAACGGCGTTGTCCGTTTCATGGTTCACTGAGGAGGCGGCCTCCCGCCTCCTGAGGGGCCGAAACCGAGGTGGGGAACGCCGCGCGGCTCGCCGCGCGGCGCTTTTCTTGCGCGATCGGATCGTCGATCTGGCGCACCTCGATCGCGGGCGGCTTAAAAGCGACGCGGCGGTATCCCGCACGCCGAACCCTTCATTCACGCTGAGTGTGAAGCGCAGGCAGACAACGCGCCAGGCCCGTCAAGGTCCCGACCACCACGTCGGCGTCCCCGTGACGGGGTTCGGCCTCAAGGGCCCGTTCCGGATCATACAGCACGGTCCGACAGCCCAGAGCCTTGGCCGGACGGATGTCCCATTCGAGGCTGTCGCCGATCACGCAGACCTCGGGGGCCTCGACGGCCAGGGCGGCGAACGCACGCCTGAACGCGTCGGGAAAGGGCTTTCCCACGCCGACTTCGCCCTCGATCTGAATGTGATCGAAATACGGTTCGAGACCGAACCGTTCGATCTTGGCGCGCTGCAACGGTCCGGCGCCGTTGGTGAGAAGCGCGAGGCGATAGCCCGCGTCGCGCAAGTCGAGCAGCAGGGCCTCAGCCCCCGCCTCGAGCCGCATCTCTTCGTCCCGCCGCCGGCTGAAGGCGTCGGCGAGGCTCGAGACCGTTTCGGAAGCCGGTGCGGGATGGCCTTCCCGAAGCAGGGTCTCGAAGGCCACTGTCGCGATGAGGCGCCGCGCGTGTTGTGGGTCGGCGCGACCCAACTCATGACACCGCGGGTCGCGCCAGAACGCCTGCCCGGCCCGCGTCAGCGCCTGCGCCGCGACATCCGGGGCGAGGCCGCCCAACTCGGCTTGCATCGTCAAGCAGACGCTCCGCCAGGCCAGATCCGGCCGGCGGTAGGCCGAGAGTAGGGTGTCGTCGAGGTCGATGACCACGGCCGAGAGGGGCCGCGGCCTCACCGAGACCTCCCCGTCCTTTCCAGCCGCCGAGACCGGGGACGCCGCGCCTCGGCGACGATCCGCGACCGCCTATCGGGGCCAAGGATCAGACGAGGCCCGCCGCCGCCGACCTTCGCTAGAACCACGTCCGGATGCCGACGACGAGGCGCGTGTCTTCCGAGCTTCGCCCATCGGCTTCGAGGAAGTCCGCCGTATTCCCGAAGCTCTTGGTCCATTCCAGGCCGACATAGGGGGCGAACTCCTTGTGGAATTCGTACCGCAGCCGAGCCCCGATCTGGAGCGACGTCAGGCCGGATCCAATCCGGAGCTCGGGGATGTCCTCGGCCGACAGCACGACTTCAGCGCGAGGCTGCACGATCCAGCGGTTGGTGATCCGCTGATCGTATTCGGCCTCCGCCCTCGCCGTGAGTTCACCCTTGTTGGAGAGGAAGGCCGCCGCATCGACCTCGAACCAGTAGGGCGCGAGGCCCTGAACGCCCACGACCAGATCGGTTCGATCGCCCTCCGGACGGTAGGTCTGTCGCAGACCCGTCTGGAAGTCGAAGAAGGGCCGGAACGCCCGGCTGTAAAGGGCCTGGATCTCGGCTTCCTCGACCTCGCCGTCGAAGTCGCCCTCGACTTCCGACTTCCACCAGAAGCGGTTGATGTCGCCGCCGGTCCAGCCCTGCGCGTCCAGCGCGTAGCCTTCTTCGCCGTCTCCGAAACTCGCTTCGAGCTGGTCAATGATCACCGCGGTGGTCCGCACGTCGCCATTCTCGACGCGAAGCTGTTCGCGGGCCGCCGCCATCTCCGCGGGATCGAACAGGGTATCGGCGGCGTGAGCGGGGCCGCTGGTCGCCCCGGGCGGAAGGGGCATTTCCGGAGGGCGTCCCGGGTTGTCCGCGCTGGTCGGCACGTCGGGCGGCATCGCCATGGCCGACATGTCATGACCCGGGGGCATCTGCCCCATGGTCGACATGTCATGTCCCGCCGGCATGGCCGACGCGGGCGCGGTCTGCCGCATCGTCGACATGTCGTGCCCGGCGTGGGGATCCGGCTGAGCGGCGGTGGCCGGCTGTTGGCCGCTCTGCATGGTCGACATGTCATGTCCCGCCGGCATGGCCGGCGCCGGCGCGGTCTGGCCCATCGTCGACATGTCATGTCCGGCGTGGGGATCCGGCTGACCGGCGGCGGCCGGCCGCTGGCCGCTCTGCATGGTCGACATGTCGTGGCCCGCCGGCGTGGCCGGCGCGGGCGCGGTCTGCCGCATCGTCGACATGTCGTGCCCGGCGTGGGGATCCGGCTGACCGGCGGCGGCCGGCTGTTGGCCGCTCTGCATGGTCGACATGTCATGTCCCGCCGGCATGGCCGGCGCGGGCGCGGTCTGGCCCATCGTCGACATGTCGTGCCCGGCGTGGGGATCCGCCGACGCCGGCGCGCGCTCGGGCACGGCGCCGGTCGGGCAGACCGGCGCCCCGGGCGTTCCGACGCGGGACGGATCCGCCGTCGGCGCGCCGCGCCGGACGCAACCGGCGGGCAGCTGGACGGCGGTCTGGACGGCGTTAGCCGCCGCGCCGTGCCCGGCGTGGCTCTGGGCGAACACCGGGCCGGCCGAGGCCGCGAGGAGCAGAGGGACGAGACCCACGGACCGACGGATCATGACGAGGCTCCTGACATCGGGCGGACGGTGACGACGTTGAACATGCCCGCGTGCATGTGCATCAGCATGTGGCAGTGGAAGGCCCAGTCGCCCGGTGCGTCGGCGGTTAGATCGAAGGTCACCTTGCCGCCGGGGGCGACGTTGACGGTATGCTTGAGCGGCTGATGCCCGGCCGGTCCGCCCGTGACCAACTCAAAGAAGTGGCCATGCAGGTGGATTGGGTGAGCCATCATGGTGTCGTTGACGAGGGTCACCCGCACTCGCTCATTGCGCTCGAAACGGATGGGCTCGACCAACTCACTGAACTTGCGGCCGTCGAAGCCCCACATGAACCGCTCCATATTACCGGTCAGGTGGATTTCCATCGTGCGCGACGGGGGGCGCTGGTCCCTGTTGGGGACTAGCGACACCAAGTCGGTATAGACCAGCACCCGGTGCGGGACGTCTTCCAGCCCCATCGGCCGTTCACCCAGGCGATTGGCCGGATCCATGGCGATGGCGTCTACGCCGACGCCAACCGCCATGTCTGGCGGAGCGTTTTCAGGGTCGCGCATGTTCATTCCGCTCATGGACATGCCGCCCATGTCTCCCATCGGAGCCCCGCCTTGCGTCGAGGCTCCATGATCCATGCCGGTCATCGCGCCATGATCCATTCCGGACATGCCGTCCATCGAACCGTGATCCATTCCGCCCATGCCCATGTCGCGCATGGTCAGATTAGGAACCTCCCGAAGCGGCGGGACCTCGGCCGTCATGCCCAGACGCGGCGCCAGGGTCGCCCGGCCCATGCCTGAGCGGTCGATCGCCTCGGACACGATTGTGTAGGCACGATCTTCCGTCGGCCGGACGATGACGTCGTAGGTCTCCGCCACCGAAATCTGGAACTCATCGGTCTCGACCGGGCGCACGTTCTCGCCGTCGGCCTGGACCACGGTCATCGACAGGCCGGGGATGCGGACGTTGAAGATCGACATGGCCGAGGCGTTGATGATGCGCAGCCGCACCCGTTCGCCGGGTCGGAACAGGCCGGTCCAGTTCTCCTGCGGGCCGTGTCCATTGATCAGATAGGTGTAGGTCGTCCCATTCACGTCGAGGATGTCGCGCGGGTCCATCCGCATCTGGCCCCACATGCGCCGTTCCTCCAGGCTCATGCGGTCCTCGCCGGAGAAGAGGCCCGCCAGGGTCGTGCGCTGCCGGTTGAAGTAGCCGGGGCTCTTCTTCAGCTTGTCGAGGATTTCGTGCGGATGCATGAAACTCCAGTCCGACAGGACCAGCACATGCTCGCGGTCGTAGGCGACCGGATCGGCGCCGGCCGGATCGATGACGATCGGCCCGTAGTGGCCGAGCGCCTCCTGCAGGCCGGAGTGGCTGTGATACCAGAAGGTGCCGGACTGCCTGATCGGAAACTCGTAGACGAAGGTCTCGCGCGGCTTGATGCCTGGGAAGCTGATCCCGGGCACCCCGTCCATCTGGAAGGGTAGAAGAATCCCATGCCAGTGGATCGAGGTGTCTTCGTCCAGGGTGTTCGTCACCGCCAGACGGACGTTCTGGCCTTCGCGCAGCCGCAACACCGGCGCCGGCAGCACGCCGTTGATGGTCGTGGCCGTCGCGGTGCGCCCGTTCACGGTGAAGGGCGTCTGACCGATGGTCAGATCGATATTCGGCCCAGTCAGGGTAGGCAGGTCCGACCGCAGCCCCGGCGAGCCCGTCTGCGCCCAGGCGGGCATCAGGCCCTGCAAGGCGGCGAGACCGCCGCCCGCGACGGCGCCGCGCAGCAGCAGTCGACGATCCAGCTTCATAAGATACTCCTCAAAGTCAGAACCGTGCCTCGGCGAGGCGACGATCTATATGGTTTTACGCAGGCGACCCGGTCGGCCCTCGCGACACGCTGCCGCAGAGCCGACCGGGCCGGAAACTCCCGTCGCCTAGCGCTGGATCAGCGCCTCGCCAGGATGGCTTTCATCTGGGCGATCTCCCTCTCCTGGGAGCTGACGATCTCCTCGCACAGACCCAGCACTTCCGGATCCGTCAGCGAGGCCTGCTGACACATCAGGATGGCGCCGGAATGGTGCGGGATCATCGATTTCAAGAACTCGGTGTCGCCCACCGCCGCCTGGGTCCGCATGCCGTAAAAGCTCACCGCGAACACCAGGGCGGCGGCTCCGCCGATCAGAAGGTTGGTCCGTTTCGACGGATACATCGATCGCATAAAGATCAGCATGAGGATGGCCATCGGCGACACCATCATCAGCGTCATGTAGACGTTGTTGAGGTTGAAATAGAAGTGATTGAGGGACGCGATCATCGTGTACATCACCAGGTACATGATGATGAAATCCACGATGAGCTCGACGCCGAAGGAACGGTAGCTCCCCTTCATCGAGTCCATCGTCTTCATCTTTGAGTCCATCGTCTTCATCTTTTCCATGGATCGGTCCTTTCGCGACAACGCTCTTCAATCACATTCCGATCGCCAATCAGGCAGCGCCGGCCGGATGGGAGTCCAGCCAGGCGCGCAACTCGGCGATGTCGGCGGTCTGCATCTCGATCGTTATCTGCGCCATGCGCCGGATGTCGGCGTCCTGACTTTCGCGCAACACCACCTGGGCCATGTCGAGGGCGCCCTGGTGATGCGCGATCATCTTGCGAGCCCAGGTCTGGTCCGTGTCGGCCCCGGTCGCGGCCATCATGGCGTCCTTCATCTCGGCCTCGGCCGTCGCGTATGGATTTTCCGCGCTTCCGCCTGGAGCCGCCGCGCCGGCGGCGGCGCCCACGTTCGTTTCAAGCCAGCGCCGCAGCTCGGCGATGTCGCCGGGCTGCATCTCGATGGTCTTCTGGGCCATGCGACGGATATCCGCGTCCTGTGTGTCCCTCAGCACGATCTCGGACATGTCCAGCGCGCCCTGGTGGTGAGGGATCATCTTGCGGGCCCATGTCTCGCCCGCATCCGCGCCCATGGCGGACATCATGGCCTCGTGCATCTTGGCCTCGGCGGCGGAGAACGGAGTCCGCGCCATGGCCATCGGCTCCTGCGTCTGAGCCGAGGCTTCGGCCTCCGTGTTCGCCGGCGGTTCCGCCGACGGGCTGCAGGCCGCCAGAACGAGAGCGGAACAGCCGGCGACCAGGAGAGACGTGCGGGTGAAAGTCGGGATGAGCATAGGGCGTCTCCGCTTGAGGGGGTCGCCGGCGGATCGCCGGACGGCCAGACGAACGATGCGTCCGACAACGCTGCGGCGGGTGCGAGTTTGGTCCCTTGCCCCGACTGCCCACGCCGGACATCGTCCAGCGTAATCCAGCCCCGGCGCCACGGTTCCGCCGTGATTAAATATTCCCGAACGCCGTTGGATCAGGCGAGGGATCGGTCGCCGGAATGCGTATTGGCGCCCCCCGCGGCTCTCGTCTGCGACGGCTTTCTGGCCAGGGGACATCCATCAGAGTCGGACGGCCCGGAGCCGCAGCGCGTTGGCGATAACACTGACGGAGGACAGGGCCATCGCCAACGCCGCCAGGGCCGGCGACAACAGAAGGCCGAAGACCGGGTAGAGCAGTCCCGCCGCGATCGGAATGCCGAGGGTGTTGTAACCGAAGGCGAAGACCAGGTTCTGGCGGATGTTGCTCATCACCGCACGGGACAGTTTGCGCGCCCGGACGAGGCCCTGGAGATCGCCGCCGAGAAGGGTGACCCCGGCGCTCTCGATCGCGACGTCCGAGCCGGCGCCCATGGCCACCCCCACGTCGGCGGCGGCCAGGGCCGGGGCGTCGTTCACACCGTCTCCGGCCATGGCGACGATCCGACCCTCCGCTCTCAGCCGCTCGACGACCGCCGCCTTGTCCTGGGGCAGAACCTCGGCCTGAACGTCGTCTATGCCGAGCTGGCGCGCCACCGCCTCGGCCGTTGTGCGGTTGTCGCCGGTCATCATCACCAGACGCAGCCCCGACGCCTTCAGATCGCGGATGGCCTCGGCGGTCGTCGCCTTGACTGGATCGGCGATGCCCAGCACGCCGCCCGCAGCCCCGTCCACGGCGACGAAGATGGCGGTCGCGCCGTCTTGGCGAAGCGTATCGGCCCCGGCTTCCAGAGGCCCGACGTCGACGCCGATCTCGGCCAGATAACGGCTGTTGCCGAGCGCCACGCGGCGGCCGTCGACGACCCCGGTGACGCCGCGCCCGACGGGGCTGTCGAAGTCCGACGCCTCGGACAGAACCAGATTTTGGTCGCTCGCCGCCCGAACGACGGCGTCCGCCAGCGGATGCTCGCTGCTCCGCTCAAGACTGGCGGAAAGTCTCAGAAGCTCGGCCTCGTCGAACCCATCGGCTGGCCGGACGGCCGTCACCGAGGGGCGCCCCTCCGTCAGGGTGCCGGTTTTGTCGAGCACCAGGGTGTCCACCTTCTCGAAGCGCTCCAGCGCCTCGGCGTTCTTGATGAGCACCCCGGCGTGAGCGCCGCGCCCCACCCCGACCATGATGGAGATCGGCGTGGCCAAGCCCAGGGCGCACGGACAGGCGATGATCAGCACGGAGACCGCTGCGACGAGGGCGTAGGACAGCCGCGGTTCGGGGCCGGCCAGGCCCCAGACGATCGCGGCGAGAACGGCGATCCCGATCACGGCCGGAACGAACCAGCCCGACACCTTGTCGGCCAGCCGCTGGATCGGCGCGCGGCTGCGTTGGGCCTGCGCCACCATCTGGACGATCTGCGCCAGGAGGGTGTCGGCGCCCACCTTGTCGGCTCGCATGACGAACGAGCCGGTCTTGTTGAGCGACCCGGCGACGACCTTGTCGCCGACGTCCTTGGTCACCGGCATGGATTCACCCGTGACGAGGGACTCGTCGAGGGTGACCCGGCCGTCCAGGATCTCTCCGTCGACCGCCACCTTCTCGCCGGGACGGACGCGCAGCCGGTCTCCCACAGCGACCAGATCGAGGGTGACGTCCTCGTCGCCGCCGTCGTCGCGGACGCGCCGCGCGGTCTTCGGGGCGAGGTCCAGCAGGGCCCTGATGGCCCCCGACGTCTGTTCGCGCGCCCGAAGCTCCAGGATCTGGCCGACCATCACCAGGACGGTGATGATGGCCGCCGCCTCGAAATAGACCGGCGCGCTGCCGTCCATCCGCCGGACCGCCGCCGGGAACAGATGCGGCGCCAGAACCGCGACCACGCTGTAGATCCAGGCCGCACCAACGCCGATGGCGATCAGGGTGAACATGTTGAGGCTGCGATTGCGGATGGATGCCCAGCCCCTCTGGAAGAACGGCCAGCCGGACCACAGCACGACCGGCGTCGCCAGGGCGAACTGGATCCAGTTGGAGGTCTGTCCGGGTATCCGCATCGCCAGCCCGGTCAGATGGCCGCCCATTTCAAGCGCGAAGACCGGCAGCGTCAGAACCGCGCCGATCCACAGGCGACGGGTGAAGTCGATCAGTTCGTGATTGACCGGAGCCTCGGCGGTGACGGTCTCCGGCTCCAGCGCCATGCCGCAGATCGGACAGGAGCCAGGTCCCTCCTGGCGCACCTCGGGATGCATCGGACAGGTGTAGATCGCACCGGGCGTGACGGGAGCCGGTTCGGGCCGCTCGCCGAGATAGCGATCCGGATCGTCCACGAATTTGGTCCGGCAGCCCGCCGAACAGAAGACATACTCCTCCCCCTCGTGGGTGGCCCGATGCGCCGTGGTCGCCGGATCGACGGTCATGCCGCAAACCGGATCGATCGCCTGCGCGGCGTCCCGAGGCGTCTTGTTCGAACAGCAGCCGTGACCGGCGGGATGGGAATGGGATGACGTAGCCATGACGGCTCCTCGGACGACCTCACTGCCAAATATACCCCACGGGGGGTATCGCGCAAGGTGTGACGGTGAGGTAGGATCGAACGGTCGGAACGAGGAACAGGATGCAGACCGATATCAAGCCGAAGGTGTTGAACCGCCTGAGCCGCATAGAGGGGCAGGTGCGTGGCCTTTCCAGAATGGTCGAGGAGGACCGCTACTGCATCGACGTCCTGACCCAGCTCCAGGCCGTTCGGGCGGCGCTGTCGCGCGTCGAGAGCGAGGTCTTGAAGGACCACATGGATCACTGCGTCATGGGCGCGATCGCGGGTGACGATCTCGCCGACCGCAAGGCCAAGGCGACCGAACTGATCGAACTTCTGGGCCGCGCTTCCCGCTAGCCGGGGACCGACTCTCGGCGTCCGGTCGCCAGGCCCGGCGGTCGGCCTGGACATCCTCTCGTTCGGCTGAGGGACATGGACGCTTCACGTCTCGGGGGCCGGCCCTCACCCAGAGCCGCAGCGGTCCAGGCTGGCAAACCGGCTGAGGGCATGCCGAGCCGCGAGCCAGACTTGGACGTCCCGTATGACCGGCCGGCACCGTCTGGCGTCGCGCATGAGGGATGTTCCCGCCCGATGCGTATCTCAATATGGCGGCGGTGCTGATCCGCCGCCCTTGGGGGGCCATCGCGAATGACATCCGTACCGCCGACCCGAGACGGCTATCCCGCCGATCTCAGGGCCCTGACCAGTCTGCGCGCGTTCCTCGCCTTGGGGGTGGTGCTGTTCCACTATCAGCTCCAATGGGATCCGGCCCTGGGCTTCAGCCCGATCATCGAGCGAAGCCGGCTGGCGGTGGACGCCTTCTTCATGCTGTCGGGCTTCATTCTGGCGCACGTCTACGGTCCAGCCTTCGCGAGCGGCGGTTTCAATTACCGGCGTTTCATCGTCGCCAGGCTGGCGCGGCTTTATCCCCTGCACATCGCGGTTCTGACGGGCGCCTTGATAATGGTCCTGGGCGCGACCGCCGCAGGCGTTCGGTTCAACGCCGAGGGCTATGGGGTGCTGGGCTTCTTCCAGACGCTGTTTCTCATCCAATCGTGGTTTCCTACCAACGGAGAGGTGAACTGGAGCGGCCCGAGCTGGTCGTTGTCTGCCGAGTGGTTCGCCTACCTATTGTTCCCCGCCTACGCCTGGCTGGCCCTGCGTCTGCGGACGCGGCCCTGGGTGCTGCTGGGGATCGGGGCCGCGGCGTTCGTCGTCCTCGACGCCTTCTACGTCCAGGCGTTCGGCAAGGTTCTTCCGCGAGCCGAGGACTCGCTCGGCATTCTCCGGATCGCCCCGGAATTCCTGGTCGGCATGGCGCTTTACGGGCTGGGCCATCGCTGGCGCTGGAGCCCGCCCGTGGCCGCCGCGGCCGCCCTGTCCACGACCGTCCTGCTGCTGGGCGCGATGCAGCTATCACTGGACGATCGCATCATCGTCGCCCTCGCCGCCCCCGTGATTCTGACTTGGTCCCTGCTCGCGCGGGCGGATTGCGAGGGCCCCCTCGCCGCCCCGGGCCTTGTCTTCGCCGGAGAAGCGTCCTTCGCCCTCTATCTGGTGCACATGCCGGTGATCGTGGCCTGGAAGGGCGTCGTGGCCGAACTGCGCGGCGTCGACAGCACCTTCCGCATCACGCCGGTCGAACTGATCGGATTGTTCATCGCCACGGCCCTGATGGCGGCCGCGCTGCATCTGCTCGTCGAGAAGCCCGGCAGAAACTGGATCCGACGTCGTTTCGACGGGCGTCGCGCCGCGCGCGATCCTGCCGCCCTCACCCAGCCGGAGCCCTAGGCCCCGGCGACCGCTGAGCCGACCCGTTTCTTCGATCCGGCCAACAGCCGGGTGGTGGCGACCTCGAACGCCGACGCCCTGCCGACCGGCGTTCGGGTCTATAACGCCTTCTACCCCCTGCACGCCAGTTCGGTTGGCGGCTGGCTCTATGGCGCGGTGACGGCGCTCTGCGGCGTCGCAATGGCGGGCCTGGGAGGCGTCGGCGCCTGGGCCTACCTCGGAAAACCCCGACGCCGCTCGCCTCGGTCCTGACCGACCCGCTGAGGACGGGCGCAAGAACATGCGGGCTTGCCCGATCCCTGCCCTCCCTTAACCGCCGTTCCACGCCTAATGTACGCAGACGGGGCTCGCGGGAGCCTCGCTTGGACGGCCATGACTGCACCGGCGTGCAAGGCCTCGTTCACCGTGTCGGGCAAGCCTTCCTTGGCACCTGTGAGGGATGATGGCCGGATGACGGAAGATCCAGCATCCCATGAGCCCCGATGCCCGCCGCCGATCGCGCGCGGCGGCTGGCTCGACCTTCTGCGTTTCGTCGTGGGGGCGATGATCGTCCTCTATCACTTCCGCGAGGCCGCTCCGATCCCCTTGCCGCTCTTCCATCCGGTCTTCGACCGCGGCTATCTGCTGACCGACTTCTTCATCATCGACTCCGGCTACGTTCTCGCCCGCGTCTACGGCGAGCGGCTCGCGAACCGGCGAATTCCACTTTCCGTCTTCTACCGTCAGCGATTTCTCAGGGTGGTTCCGGCCCACATGACCGTCAGCCTCGCCCTGGCGGGGCTGGTGCTGACGGCGGCGATCCTGGGCCAAACACCCAGCCACCCGGAATGGTTCGACTGGTCCCGGTTTCCCGCCCAGTTCTTTCTGGTGCAGGCCTATGGGGTGCCGGGCGGAGAGGGATGGAACGCGCCGACCTGGACGCTCTCGGCGCTCCTGGGCTGTTACGTCAGCCTGCCCTTCCTCGCTCGCGCGGCGCGCGGCCTGTCCCCATGGCTGATCCTCGCTCTTGGGGTGGGCGGGCTGCTCGCCGCCAACCTGTCCGCCCACGCCGCCTTCGGGTTGCCGATCTACGAGATGCCGTTGCGCCTCGGCTTCCTGCGGGCCTTTCCGCTGTTCGCCCTCGGCGTCGCCGTGGCTCTGTTCGCCCGGCAGGTCTATTGCCCGCCCCGTCTGGCCGCCGGTCTGGGCGGTTCCGCCGTGGTCGCTGTGGCGGGTCTGCAGGCTCTGGGACCCCATAATCTGGCGACCCTCGGCCTCCTGACCGTCATCATCTTCGCCACCGGGGCCTTGCCGGTTCGGAGCCCGTCCAGGCTGGTCGAGCACCTCGCTTTGATGGCGTTCGCGATCTTCCTGACCAACGAAGTGATCCGGATCGTGTGGTTCGGCGTGCTCGACGCCGTCGATTGGCGGAGTTGGAGTCCGTCAGTGCAATGGACCGCCTGGGCGGTCGGCCTGGCCGCGGCTTTCGGCGGCGCCGCCGTCTTCCGCTACGCCTTCGACCGACCGACCCAGGCCTGGTTCAATCGTCCGCAGTCGGGGTCGCGATCGACCTCCCCCGCGGCCAAGTCTCCCGTTCCCGCGCTGCAGGCCGATCCTTCACAAAAGCTCGGCGAGGTTCACATCATGGCGGCGGGGGGCGCCTGGGTGCCCATGATCGCCACGATCAGAAGCAGCAGGGCCGCCAGCACGGTCTCCAGCGCCAGGCTGCGCCGCAGGCGGCGCAAGGCGAGCGGACGGGCGTGATCGTCTTCGAGCGCCGATCCGAGATGCGGGGTCAGGACAAAGCGGTTCGAGGCCGCTAGGGCCAGCATGCCGGCGAACAGGACGAGTTTCAGGATCAGAAGAACGCCGTAGGGCGTCGTCAACAGGCTCCCGAGCCGGCTGAACCCGATCAGATAGGCGCTGTTCACCAGACCCGTGATCGTCAGCAGGACGACGGCGAGCGTTCCCAGACCGGCGAACCCCTCCAGGGCGGCGTGAGTCACCGGCGCGCCCGCCGCGTGCCCGTGGCGGGTCCGCAGCATCAGGAACAACGCGACCAGACTGCCGAGCCAGAGTCCGGCGGCGAGCGCGTGAACGACATCGGCGATCAGATGCGGCCAGCGGCCCACGCCTTCCGTCGCCGCGCCGTGACCGGTCCAGGCCAGGCTGGCGCTGACCACAGCGCCGACGACGGTCAGCACGATCCAGCCGCCGCGTCCCGGTTTCAGACTGATCAGCAGAACGGCGGCCAAAAGGGCCATCGCCGCGCGAACCAGGAAGCCGACGCCCAGGCCCGTGCCGAATGCCACGTAGGACAGCGACTCCGGCTTCAGCGCCTCGGTCAGCGATCCCGCCATCACGGCGGTTTGGACCACGAGGTTGGCGAGAGCAGCCAGGACGGTCGCCACGGCGGCGACCAGCAGCTTCGTTCGCGGCCACCTTTCGGCGGCCGCGTCCGACATGGGCATCCTGAACGCGAAGAACAGGGGGACGCCAAACAGCAGGACGGCGCCGATGTACTGCCCCAGCCTCAGCAGGACGACCGTTGTCTCCATCTGATCAGCGGACCGAGAAGTTGGTGGACCCCGTCATCCGGTGCCCGTCCGGAGACGCCACCCGCCAGTTGACCACATAGGCCCCGGCCGCCAACGGCCTCGCCGGAGCGCCCGAGATCGTCTTGCCGTCCTCGGACACCCGCGTCTGGACACGAATGGTCGCGCCCGCGGCGTTGACGAGGTCGAACCCCGAGAAGGCCGGAGCCACGCGCTCGCTGAAGGTCAGACTGATGGTGCGCGGCGCCGCGACCGCGGCGCCGGCGGCCGGCGTGGCGCTCACGAGACGCGCGTGCGCGTCCGCCTGACCGGCGACCAGGGAAAGCGCCGCGACGGTCGCGGCGAGTGATGCGATCTTGAAACGGGTCAACTCAAACTCCTTGGAAGGGACGCCCCTACTGTCACTTACGCGCCTTGGAAATCTTCCCCTCGATTTTTCAAGATCACACAAAGCCGCAGCTGCTTCATCCCGACCTGAGACACCTCCTGTCCGAGACGTCCGAGTGTTTAGTGCCGCTCAGATACAGTTTCGAGCCGATCCGCTTCGGACACTACGAGCGGGTGGAAGTCACCCGGGTGAACGACGCCCCGATGGTCCATCCCATGATGCTGAAGACGGTGACCCTCACCGCTGAAGGCCAGGCCCGGTGGTCGTCAACGGTCGTTTGGTTCCGCCCGCAGCCACAGCCAGCGCCGCGCTTCCGCGCCTCGCCTCAGGAACCTATACCGCGGTTTGGGCCGCAGAGCGTCTGAATGGTCATACGACTACTGGCTCGGTCAGGTTTATGGTTGATTAGGAAGGAACGAATGAGAGTTTCCAACCTGCTGGCCGCAGCCGGCGCGATCCTGGCTCTGAGCGCGGGAGCGGCCCTGGCCGCTCAAGCTGACGAGTGCTGCACGGAGATGGCGGCCAATGCCGCCATGAGTTGTTGCGACAAGATGAAGTCCGATCAAGCTCCGGCGGAACCGGTCCAGCCGGCGCCGACGGCAGCTCCGTCAGACGCGCCGGCGCTTCAGGGCCCCGCCGACCCTCATTGACGCAAGCCGGTCGTCTCCTGCGTCACCCGGAGCCGTACGATCACCGAGCACTTTCGGATTCGGCTCGACATCCGTCAGCACGACGCGACTTTGAGGCGACCCCACGAAACGCACGACTTCGCCGCGTACCTGCGGCTCAGCGACGAACCCTGCCTCTGCCAAGGCAATGTGCTGAGGCGCCGACGGCCCCGACGGGCCCTCGCGCCACCAGCCGTCGGCGGTTGCGGCTTTCGGGAGAAGGGCGCCGACGATCCGTTCGATGTCCCGAAACGTCAGCGTCACAGTCGTCTGCTTTTGCCGGCGAAGGAATGTGGCGAGGGGCGCGTACTTGGGCATCTGGGTGTTTTTCCCCTCAAGGTCATCCGGTCAAGGCTGCTCGCGAAGTGCGTGGAAGCGGTATAGGATCAAGCGCGGCGGGTTCCGGGATCGATAGCCGCCGATCGAGAGCCAGGGGACGCGAGAGTGTCGGCGGCGATCGACGGTGAAACGCCGGGCTTCATCACAGAAGTTCCTGGCCCGCCCCCTCCCTCATCCGGGGTCGATCAGACCGCGCCGCACCCCTGACGCGACCGCCTCGATCCGGGTGCGGACCCGGAGTTTCGAACAGACCTTCTCGAGATAACTGTCCACGGTGCGGGGCGACAGGGACAGAATGACCCCGATGTCGGACGAGCTCTTTCCGCGACAGACCCATTGCAGGCATTCCTGTTCGCGCGGGCTCAGGGTGACAGCGGGCGATCCACGGTCCGGATCTTCGGAGACAGCTTCCATTACTACACCACCGGTTGTCCGACTTCTTCCGTACACGGCTAGTTCGGACGCGGGCAACGTCGATGAATTGCGGGTCGCCCGCAGGTTTCTTGCGGTCTGGCGGCCCTCTCGCCGGTTGAACCGCAGACAGGCTGGGCCTACAGCGGAGGCGTCGGGCGCCGCGAAATAGGCGCGCAGCAGGAGCCGGGGTTCGTCGCTGACGGAGGCGGCGCTGTCCGCTGAATTAACGGGCCTCGATCGCAGAGGATTCCAACGCCCGACCCCTCCCGCTTGCTTCGGGATTCCGTTTGATTCATGCTGACCAAGCCGACCTTCGCGTCGGCAGGGGCCTGGAATCCCCTGTGCGATATCAATCATCGACGGCTTCCGCTCTGCGCGTGAGCCGGTTGCCGCCTTCTAAGGGCGCGCGTCGCGCGCCTGCCCAGAATCGCGCGGCCACGCCGGGATTCCCGTCCCTCTCGTCGAGGGGTCGGAGATCCGTGGTGACCGATACGAAGCCGCTAGTGGCGGAGGCGCAGGACGGGATCAACCGTCTCTACCGGCGCTACGCCGTCTGGCTAGATCGCCGGTTGCGCTCTCACATCGGGGCCGACGCTGCGGCGGATGTCGTTCAGGAGACCTATCTCCGAGCGGCGCCCTACGCCCTGTCGGACATCCGACATCCAAAGGCGTTCCTGCTTCGGATCGCCCTCAACCTGGTCCGCGATGAAAGCCGACGAGAGGGCCGCCGCCGCCAGAGCCAAGCGCTCCAAAGACCTGCCGAGGCCGAGGCCGCGCCGCAGTTCGACCAAGTCCTTCTCGAGCAGGTTATCAGGTCCATGCCGCAACTCTACCGCGACGTCTTCGTCTTGAACCGCTTTGGCGGTATGACTTATCCCGAGATTGCCGTGTCGCTCGAGATCAGCGTGAAAACGGTGGAATGGCGAATGTCGAGGGCGCTCGAGTACTGCACGTCTCGGCTGGACCTGTAGGCAACGGATGATGATCGAGGCTGAAGCCGACATCAGGCGTAAGGAAACCGCCGACTGGTTCAGCAAGTTGAACCAGCGCAAGGTCACGACCGCCGACATCAGGGCTTTCAGCGAATGGCGGCGAGACCCGGAGAACGCCCGCGCTTTCAGCCGTCTCGAAGCCATGTGGGACGCGGCAGGAACGCTGGCGCAAAGCCCGGCGATGGCGGGGCTCGCCGACGAGACCCTGGGTCGGATTGAAAGGGCGCGCCCGCGGCGTCGGATGCGCGACGCCGGCCGTCTGATCCCGCTCGGCGTCGCGGGCGCCCTGGCGCTTGTGATCGGAGCCGGAAGCCTGACCTGGTGGTCTATGCAGCGGCCGGCCGCCTACGCTACGGCCATCGGCGAGCAACGCACCGTGCGGCTGGAAGACGGCTCCCGCATCGTCCTCGACACGGACTCCCGGGTCACTGTTCGCTTCACCGACGCCCGTCGCCTGGTCACGCTCGCCGCCGGACGCGCCATGTTCGAGGTCGAGGGCGACGCCGCGCGGCCTTTCCTCGTCTTGGCCGGCGACACGGAGGTCACCGCCGTGGGCACGCGGTTCGACGTTCGCCGATCCGGCTCCGGGGCTCGTGTCGTCCTGGTCGAAGGGCGCGTCGACGTTCACAAGCCGTCTTCGACGACGGCCCAATGGACCCTGGCGCCCGGCCAGCAGCTTACCACCTCAGGTCCGACGCCCCGGGTCGTCGCGGTCAATGTCCCGGCCGAAACCAGCTGGACGGTGGGCCGGCTCACGTTCGAGAACACGCCGATCGCCGCGGCCGTGGCGGAGGTGAACCGCTACAGCGCCAAGCCGATCGAGCTTCGCGATCAACGCGTTTCGTCGATCCACGTCAGCGGCGTCTTCAACGCCGGGGATATTGACGGCTTCGTGGCCGCGCTGCGTGACCTCTATCACCTAGAGGCTGTCACGGCGGCCGACGGCCATCTGATCCTCTCGGGGCCGGCGTGAAAATAATCTGCGTCCGGACTTAGGGGACGCACCGCGACCCAACGTCTCCTCCCCGCCCCGCAAAGCCGCGGGTAGAAAAGAGGGGGAAATCATGGGTCAAGAGTTCACTTCAACCGCGCTCGCCGCGCTCATGCTGGGTGTCGCGACGCCGGTCATCGCGCAATCGACCGAGGCCGTCCGGACTTTCAGCATCAGCGCCGGTCCGCTCGACCGCAGCCTGCCTGTGTTCGCCCAGCAGAGCGGCCTTCAGATTCTCTATCCCAGCGCGCTCGTGGCCGGGCGACAGGCCCGCGCCCTAACCGGCGAATACACCCCTGAGGCCGCGCTCGCAGAGCTCCTGCGCGGGACGGGCCTGACCTATCATCAGAGCCGTCCGACAGTCTTCGTGCTCGTTGATCCGGTCCGCGCAGAAGCCGAACCGCAGGCCACCCAGCTTGAGGAAATCGTGGTCACGGGGACCTATCTGCGGGGCGCGGACAGTCCGTCGCCGGTCACCGTCATCACCCAGGACGACATCGCCCGACAGGGGCGCGCGACGGTTGCCGAGACGCTCGCCGCCCTGCCGCAGAACTTCACGGGGGCGGCCTATGAGGGGTCGGCCGGGACGGGTGCGGACCGCACGAGCCGCAACTCGGCCTATGCGACCGGGGTGAACCTGCGGGGTCTCGGGGCGGATGCGACCCTCGTCCTGGTCAACGGACGGCGGATCGCGGGCACGGGCAGCGCCGGCGACTTCTCGGACATCTCCAATCTTCCCAGCAGCGCCATCGCCCGGGCGGACGTGCTGCTCGACGGCGCGTCCGCCCTCTATGGCGCGGACGCAGTCGGCGGCGTGGTCAACATCATCCTGAAGTCCCGATTCGATGGCGCCGAAACCCGGCTGCGCGTCGGCGGCACCAGCGACGGCGGGGCCGAGGAGACGCTGCTGTCTCACAGCGGCGGCTTTAACTGGTCGAGCGGCGGGCTCATCGCCGCTTACGAATTCCACGACCGCGGCGAGTTGCGCGCCGCCGACCGTCGCGCGACCGCGAATGCGGACCTCCGCCCGCTGGGCGGCTCGGACTGGCGCTTCACCTACGCGGCCCCGGGCAACCTCATAGCGTTCGATCCAGTCAGCGGATCCTATGAACCGGTCTACGCCATCCCTCGCAACCAGAACGGCGTGGGTCTCACGCCCGGAGACTTTCGCCCGGGCGAAGTCAATCTGACCAATCAGATGGAGGGCCTCTGGAGCCTGCCGCACCAGCGCCGACACAGCCTGTTTGTGGCGGGCCGGCAGGACCTTCCGGGCGGCTTCAGTCTGGACGGCGACCTTCGCTACACCGACCGGACCTATAGCCAGGACTCGGTGGCCGACATCGGCATCCTGTTCGTAACGCCGGACAATCCCTTCTTCGTGCCGGTGGCGGGCGAGCCGTACCAGGAGATCGCCTATTCCTTCATCAACAACTTGGGACCGGGCCGTGACGAAGGCTTCTCCCGCAGCGTCGGCGGCGCCGTCGGGATCACCGGCGAACTCGCCGGATGGAACATCGCGGCCTATTTGAGCGGCGGCCGCGAGACCACCGGGCTGACGGCCTCGAACCGGGTGCAGACGACCCGGCTCGACGAGGCCCTCGGCGCCACGCCGAACAATCCGTCGACACCCTTCAACCCCGCCGTCGACGGCTATTTCAATCCCTATGGCGATCCCGCCGACCATAGCCCGGCCCTGTTGGCCTTCATCGGGTCCGGCTACCTTCGATCCGAGAACATCAGCACGGTCGGCTCCTTCAACCTCAAGGCCGACGGGGTCCTCTTCGCCCTACCGGGCGGCGACCTGCGCTTGGCGGTGGGCCTCGACTATCGCCAGGAGCGCTTCGAAACCTCCGGCGAGAATTTCATCTCCGGCGCGGCGCCGCGCATCGCCGCCCCGACGACGTTCGAGCGCGATGTCTCGGCCGCCTTCGTCGAACTGCGCGCCCCGCTCGTGGGGCCCGACAACGCCAGGCCTGGCCTCCAGCGACTGGAGCTGTCGCTCGCCGGTCGTATCGAGGACCATGAAGGGATCGGCCAGACCAGCAATCCCAAGGTCGGCGTCCTCTACAACCCAACGCCCGATCTGCTCGTGCGCGCCAGCTACGGCACCTCGTTCCGCGCCCCGTCGCTAAGGGAGTTGAACAGCGCCTACCGGCTCGGCCCGGTCTTCCTGGACCGCGCCGGCTCCAATGTGATCAGCATCGTCCAGTATGGAGGCAACCCCGACCTCATCCCGGAGACTGCGGAGTCGTGGACGGCGGGCTTCGTCTGGACGCCCGCGGCCGCCGAAGGGCTGCGAATCGAGGCCGGCTGGTTTCGGACAACCTTCGAGGACCGGATCGCGAACCCGGTCGCGGAGAACCTGATCAACGCGCTCAACGACCCGACCCTGGCCCCCTTCATCCGCTATGTGAGTCCCGGCTCCAACGCAGACGACCTGGCCTATGTCCAGTCTCTTCTCAGCCACCCGGGCAACTTCAATCCGAACGTTTTCCCGGCGACCGCCTACGGCGCCGTCATCGACAACCGGTACGTCAACGCCTCCGCCTTGGAGGTCGAAGGGCTCGACCTTTCGACGCGCTATCGCTTCACCCTGGGCTCGGACGACATCTCGCTCGACGCGACGGTGACCCATCTCCTGACCAACGACCGGACGGTCACCGCTGCATCCCCAACCGAGGACCTGCTCGGCGCCCCGAACTTTCCGGCGCGCTGGCGGGGCCGCTTCGGCGCCCAGTGGCTCCGGGGTCCGCTCACGCTCGGCGGCGCCCTCAATCATGTCAGCGGAGGACGCGATCGGGTCAACGGTCGGGGGATCGACGACTGGATCACCATCGACGGCCAGGTCCGCTACGACCTTCAGAACGGATGGGGTGAAGGTCTTTCGCTCACCCTGAATGTGCTCAATCTGACCAATGAGGAGCCGCCCTTCTACGATGCGCCGGCGGGGATCGGTTACGACGCCGCCAACACTAATGTGCTGGGCCGGCAGATCTCCCTTCAGCTCGTCAAGCGCTGGTGATCGTCCATGCGCACGGTCGCTTTGGCCCTCGCGGGCCTGCTCGCGACGGCGTGCCCGGCGTTGGCCCGGCAAGAGCCGCTCACGGTGGATGTCATTCTGGGGCTCGAGAGCTTCGGACGGGTCGCCATCGATCCGTCCGGCGCGGTCGCCGTCTTTGAGGAGCGGCGCGCCCGAGGCGATCTTCCCCGCCATGATCTGGAGGCCGAAGGCGCCAACCGGTACGCCCGGCTCTACCGCATCGACCTCGATGCCCCGGGCCGTCCGCGACCGCTCCTGCCGATGGCGGAAGACACCGGCTATTCCCTCGGCGCCTTCTCGCCGGGCGGCCGGCGTCTGGCCGTGCTTCGGCTTCGGAACGACGAATGGCGGCTCGGGATCGTCGAATTCGCGACCGGACGCGTGGTCTGGACTGAGGTGGCGCCCGAACTCGGCCTGTGGGGCCGGTCCCTGGAATGGCTAACCGACGACACCCTCGTTGTTCTTGGCATGCCGGACGGGGCGCTTCCTCCGAGACTGGCCGGTCCCCGCGCGGAACAGGCGCGTCTGCTGGCGTTGAGGGCGGCGGCGACGGCTGGGTTTCCGGCCGCGATCACGGTGGGCGGGGACGGACCGCCCGAGGCCCTGTCGCCGCGACGCCTCTGGCGGATCGACGCCGTCACCGGGGAGGCCGCGGCGATCGCCGACGGTCCCTTCCTCGACCTCGAGGCCTCTCCGGACGGACGATACGCCGCGATGCTCCTGGATGGTCCCCTCCTGTCGCCGCCGTCCGCCGACACCGCGAGCGAGGTGCGCCGCGCCCGGGGGCTGGAGATCGTTGATCTAACAACCGGGGCCGCCGTCCGGCCGCCTGAGACCGGCAACATCTCGACGAGCCTGCTGGCTTGGTCGCCCGCCTCCGACGCCCTTCTGGTGGCGACGATCGGCGACGAACCGGCCCGGCTTTTGACCGTGGCCCCGGACGGCGCGACGCGGGACGTGACCCCGGCCGGGGCGCACCCCATCACGCCGATCGACTTCCAGGGCATGGCGACGGCCGAGGGCGGTTGGCTGGGCGGCGTCCCGATCTTCAAGGGCCGCTCCGGGTCCCGCGAGGGCTGGTTCGTCGCCGGCGCCGACAGCCTGCCGCTCACGGGCCTGTCTCCGGACGCCCGGCTCGTCGCCGAGGGTCGCTCCTCGGTTCTGTTCACCAGCGGCGGTCGCGTCACGCGCCTTGGCGCAAGCGGCGAGCTCGCCGATCTCGGGACCGCCGCGTCGGTCGTAAACTCCCGTGGTCCCTTCGGATTGCGGGCGCAGAGCGGTCCGCTGAAGGCGACCTTCGCCGTGGTCGCGCGTCCAGACGGGCGACTGTGCCAGGTCTGGGCCGATCCTGAGGCGGAGTCCCGATGCGTCGAGGCGACGCCCGGGGCCGCGATCAGCTGGAGCCGAAAGATCGGCCTCGACCGGAGTGGGCCCGAGGAGGGACCCATCGTACTTCGCCTGCAGCGCGGCCAACGCCGGGAGGTGGTCTGGCGGCTGAACCCCGAACTCGACCGGATCGCGGTCGCGGCGCCCCGACGGATCACCGGCGTCGGCGGCGCGAACGGCTGGCTCTACCCCCCGCCGAACCCGATGGCGCCGCCGCCCGTGATCGTGGTGCCCTATCAGGGCGAGGCCTACCCCGCCCCGCCGTGGTGGATGCGGCGGGAGTCTACCAGCCTGTCCCTTGCGCCCCAGCTGATGGTCGCGGCGGGCTACGCCATCCTCATCCCGGACCTCCCCGCAACTCCGGAACCGGCGGATGGCCTCGCCCAGCGTATCCTGTCGGTCGTCGATGCGGCGGCGAAGGAAGGGCTGGTCGATGGGGACCGCATCGGCCTGTGGGGCTGGAGCTTCGGCGCCTGGTCGGCGGTGATGAGTGCGGCCCAGTCTCCTCGCTTCGACGCTGTGGTGGCGCTGAACGGGCCGATGAATTTCTCGACGGTCATCGGAGACGTCGGCTCGACCCTGCGGCTGGAAGGCGGGCATTCTCTCGCCGCGACGGCCAGCGCCCGCTGGCTGGAATCCGGCCAGGCCGATATGCGCGACGCCTACTGGCGGGCCCCGGACCGGTATCGCCGCAACAGTCCGTTTGAGCAGGCGGACCGCATCACCGCGCCGACGCTTCTGGTGGTGGGAGAGTACGACTTGATGCTCGGGCAGTCGGAGCAGCTCTACGGCGCTCTGCACCGTCTGAACCGCCCTGTGGCGCTGACCCTGCTGATCGGCGAGGACCACGGCGTTCAGAGCCCGGGCAACATCCGGCTCTACTACGACCAGGTCCGGGATTGGTTCGACCGGCATCTCAGGGGATCCGCCAGTCCAGCCGCTCGCGCCAGCGACGCACCCAGGCCTCCGTTAGCGCCAGACTGAGCAGGTGGGAATGCCCGCCGCGCCACAGCAGGGCGTCGCGGGTGAGGCGGTCCTCGAGGCCGGGAGCGATCAACCCCGCCTCCGCCAAGGCTCCGCCGAGCAGATAATCACGCAGGAAGTCGAGATGCCTGGCGACCGCGCCGCCATAGTAGGCGCCCAGTTCGCCCTTCGAGCGACGATCCAGGATCGAAGGTGGAAGGACGTCCGCGAAGGCGGCGCGCGCGGCGGCGCGGTCGCGTCCGCCCCAGGTCAGATCGACCGCCGACAGGGCCAGCCCCGCCTCCACCACCGGCTGGCTAAGCAGCGGATTGATGCAGGGACCGAGACGGTTGCGAACCGCCGGCCCCTGAAAGGTCTGACAGAAGGCCAGGGCGGACATCTGCAAGGCCTTGGCCGGTGGCACGCCGTCCAGATCGTCAAGCCAGGGATGCTCCCAGCCGGCCCGATGGCGGACCTCTTCGCGCCAGTCCTTGACCAACGCCGTCGGCCACAGGGGGCGCCGAAGCCAGCGCGAGAGCCGATGCAGGACCGTCCACCGCGCCCGACCTCGCCGCTCCCAGATCTCGTCCAGTCCGATCAGCAGGCTGGGCATCTGAAAGAAGACCGCGTCGCCGCCCTGCCCCGTCAGCGAGCCCCATCCGCCCGTCGCCTCGATCCGGTCGGCGATGTCGTCGTTGTAGTCTGGATCGATGTCGTTAGCGGCCGGCCGGAAGGTCTCGGCGCAGGCGGCCAGACGGGCGGCGTCGAGCCTTAGGCCGTCGCGCCGCACCTCTGTCAGGCTGAAGCCGTGCAGCCCTGCGACCGCGCGGGCGTAAGCCCTTTCGTCGCCCTCGGGCTGATCGACGTAGTGATTGACCCATTCAGCGACGCTGCGGCGCTGGTCGAGGGTCATGACGCCGGCCACGATGGCGGAGTCCAGGCCGCCGCTGACCTCGGCGATCCAGCGCCTGTCGCCCGCCAAGGCCCGCACGGACCGTTCCACTGTCCCTCGAAGGTCCGGCTCCGGACGCGAGGCCCGGTCGCGATACACCTCTGCGGGTCGCCAAATCTGGTGCGCCCGGTTGACGCCCTCCCCGACGACCCGCAGTTCGCCTCCGGCGACGGCCTGCAATCCGGTCAAGGCCAGCCGGTGCCGGTGCTCGCCGGGGCGCGCCACCAAGGCGGCGACCGCGTCCCAGTCCAGCGCGATCCCGTCTGGCAACCAGGGATCGATGACGGCTGCGGCGCTCGTCGATATCAGGGTCACCCCAGCCTTGCGCCAGACGACGCAATCCAGCGCGCCCGACGGATCGCGGAACACGGCGACATCCCCCTCGACCCGCCGGACCAGAAGGTATCGCCCCCAATGGTCTGAGCAGACGATGCGGGCGCGCGCCGCGTCCAGACGTCGGCATCCCAAGGCGCCTCGCGCTCGCAACGGCAGCGCCTGCCCCTCGCCGTCGTAGACCTCGCCGATCACCACGCCGTGTCCGTCGAGCCCCCGGGCGACCTCGAGCCGCCCGCTGGTCGGGGCGAACACCTGGATGAAGGGATCGTGGGACTTGCGCGACCAGCCGTTCCGGCTCAGGCGCTGCCGAACGGGCGCGACCAAGGCGTCGAGCGCGGCCGGGTCGTCGCCGACGAGAATGATCGCGCAGTCCGCTCCCATCTCAGATCACCATGATCGGCCGGTAGACGGTCAGGGTCTCCGGGGCCTCGCTGACGCACTGTTCGCCGATCTGTAGCCAACAGTGGGCGAGAAAGGGGAACGTGCGAACCCCGAACACCCAGTCCGCGTCGAGATCCGCCGCATTGAGGAAACGCAGCAGCAGTTCCGCTTGGAGAAGACAGGCGCCGGTCCAAGGCGCCAGCGGCAGCAGCTGACGGAACACTTCAACCCGCGCGGCGAGCGCGTCGGGATCCGACCGGCGCCGCCGCCGCCGGGCGTATCGCCGGCTAAGGTCAAGGAGCGTCGGCCGGCGCCGCACCACGTCGAGCCAGATGACGCCGAAGGTTGCGAGGTCCCGCAGGGTCGGCCGGATCGGCGGCGCGGGCGGAAGGCGCGCGGACCGCAGAGCCGGCGGCGGGACCCGGTCGTCCGGCGCCGACGTCGGATGCACCAGTTCCTCGGCGGCCAGACGAAGAAGATCGTCCATCGACCCCAGAGCGCGCCGTCCTTCGATCCGGAGATCGCCGCACTCCGGCAGGCACAGATAGGCGTCTGCGGCGAGATCGAGAAGGACCAGATCTTCACCGACGCGGACCGCGTGAATTCCCTCGGCGAGCCAGCCGCAGTCACCGTCATCGGCGCGGAGCGCATCGGCCATTCCTAGACCCTTCCTTGTTGCGGCTAAATTCGGCTAGTCCGCTCTGCGGCAGGCCCCGGCGGGGCCGTCCGATACGGACGGCCCCCTGGGCTCATTCCGGCGGCATCGTCCAGTGACGGGCCGGGTTCAACTCGGTAAACGGCCCCATCAGGATCGCCCGAGTCAGCCGACGGGCGGCCCCCAGACGCAGGACTCGCGTCGCGGTTTGGATCTTCATGGATCCCTCTCCTATGTCAGGATGGCCTCTTGGTGCGGCGTCCGGGGCAAGGCCGGGCCCGGACGTCCGGGCCGCCGAAGCGGCCCGTCCGATCATTCGCTGGGCGGAATGGTGTACTTCAGCACCGGGTTCAGCTCGTCGAATTCGCCGCGCGAGACCGCGCGGGTCAGGGTGCGGGCAGCCCCGAGGCGCACGAGGCGCGAGGTGCTCTTGGTCATGGTCGTCTCCTGTTTTGAAGGCCGACAAAACGTCGACGACGAACCATCAGCGCCTGAAAGCAAATCGATTCAAACTATATTTCGTGTATACTTCGACTGATCTGGATCGATCCGTCGGATCCGGGATGCGAGCCCCGTGGCGGCGGTCCGCCACCGCGCGTAGTAGGCCTCGACGTCGCTCCCCGGCACAGGACCGGCGGCTTTGGTCGGACCATTCAGGCGTCTGAGCGGCGCCAGGCGACGCCGCACGCGAACGAGACTCTCGACCAAGGGCTGATTGTCGCAGGCGTCGGCCAGGTCGTCGATCCACGCCTCGACCGCCGCGTCCGAGCCGTCCCGAGGCTGGGCGGCCGGCACGCAGAGCGCCGCAAGACGCACATGGGCGGCCTCCAGGTCCAGGAGGCCCAGAACATCCTCCAGAGGGGTGGCGCGCGTGAAATAACCCAGACCGCGGCGATCCTCGACGAGACCTTCGCCGCACAGGCGGGACAGGGCTTCGCGCACCGGGCTGGTGCTCAGCCCGAGCGACGCGGCGATGTCGACCACGGACAGATGCTGGCCGGGCGCGAGGCCATCCTCGAGCGCGGCGCGCAGGCTGGCAAGCGCCTGGCCAAAGGGATCGCGCTGCCTCACGACCGCCTGCGGCCCCGCCCGCAATGCAGATCGACGACCGGCAAGCTTCGGGGTGATCGCGTCATGGGCGCCTCCTATACTGATGTCCGCAAGAAAGTTGCGTGGTATCCGTAGCTTTTATGCTGTTGATCTTTCTAGGCTTTCATTTGACGCATCGCTAAGGCATTTTTCAACCTGTAGGGGTGCACTCGCTTCGTAGTCGTGTAGCGCCGAAGGCGAGGGAGTAACTGGAGACATGGACGCCCGACACACCCAGACGGCGAACGCGGTGCTCTCCTCCAGCCTGCGTCTGATCAGGTCCCACCGGCGGATGCGGGCCGCGGACGTCGCCCAGGGCATGAACATGGCGCTGCGCTCCTATGAGCATTTCGAGTCCGGCGCCGGTCGGATCAATCTCGAGCGCATTCACCGCTTTGCCGAAGTCACCGAGAGCGATCCGCACGGGATCCTCGCCGCCCTGGCCCTCGGGTCACCCGCCTTCGCCTTGCGGTGCGCCGACAACAAATTGGCGACAATCCTCGCCGTGGCGCTGCAGGAGTTCGACGAAGAGGCCGGAGACGCCATCGGCGATCTGGACGCCCGCACCATCATCAACGCCTTCACTAGAACCCTGAAGGACCTCGCCGATCAGTCCGTTCGACGCGACGCCGAAGCCGAGGCCTGGCTTGAACACCGCCGCGGACGGTTGATAGCGCCCGCCCGGGACGATGGGACCGGCGACGGCCCCTAGCACCTTCCTCCACGGTCGTAGACTTGCGGTCCGAGAGTCGCGGACTGGCGCGCGGGACAGGTTGCGCGGTTGGATTCGGGGATGAAAGTCGTCACGCCTCATCCCATCACCGCCTCCTCTTCCTGCGACCGTCTTTCGGCTCGCCAACGGGAATGTTTGGACCTGGCGGCTCTGGGTCTGACCTCCGCCATGATCGGCGATCGTATCGGCCTGTCGCCCCGAACAGTCGACGAGCATCTCATGGCCGCCTGCCGGATTCTCGGCGTCCGGACCCGCGTACAGGCCGTGGCGCAACTGGCGGCCGCGCAGCGGCCGCCGGAACCGCGAACCTTCCTACCGTAGATTCCCGGCGGGAGGGTCGCGGGTCGCGGTCGTCGGGACTCATCGGTTTTGCTTGGGGCTCACGTTGGAGCCCGCCTTGTTGGACCTCGCCCTGATCCTCAGCCTGTCCCAGGCCTGCGCCCCGCAGGTGGCCCCGGAAACCCTGGCGGCCGTCGCCTATGCGGAAAGCCGCTTCAATCCGAACGCCATAGGGGTCAACCGCGGTCCCCGGCCCGCCCGTGCGCCGCGCGACGCGACCGAGGCGGCCCGTGTGGCGCGGAGCCTTCTGGCCCGGGGCGCGAACCTCGATCTCGGCGTGGCCCAGATCAATAGCGACAATCTTGGATGGCTCGGCCTCTCTGTCGAGGCCGCCTTCGATCCGTGCCGCAACCTCGCCGCTGCCGGGACCGTCCTGCGCGCGGGATACCGTCCCGTCGAGGGAGTCGATCGTCAGACGACGCTGAGGGTCGCCCTCTCCCGCTACAACACCGGCCATCCCGAGCGCGGCTTCCGCAACGGTTACGTCGCTAGGGTCGAGGCCGCCGCCGCCACCCTCGGCCTGCAGGTGCTGCGACCCGTCGAACCCCTCGCTGACGCTCCACCACCCCAGCCCTCGCCGCCATCGCCGCCGCCGGATTGGGATGTGTTCTCGCGCGCCCGGACGAGCCTCGTCCTGACCTTCACCGCAACCCCGGACAGGGAGATTTCACGATGACCGCCCCCGCGACCGTTCGCAGGCTCGGCGCCGCCGGCGCCATCGCCCTCGCCTCCAGCCTCATCCTGGTTCAGCCGGCCTTCGCCTCGGCCAATGTCGAGGGTCTGCTGCAGAACGTCGTCGACATGCTCACCGGCAACACCGCCCGGCTGCTGGCCGTCCTGGCGGTCGTGGTGGTGGGCATCCTGTGGATGTTCGGCCTGTTCGATCTGCGACGGGCGGCCATCGTGGTGCTCGGCATCGTGGTCGTCTTCGGCGCGGCCGAAATCGTCAACCTGATCACCGGCGGCGCCTGATGGACGCCCCGCCCCCCTGGCTGACGATCGGATCGATCACGGCGCTCCTGGCCCTCGGCCTGATGCTCGGCCTGAAGCTGATCTCGCCCAAACGTTTCGCCCAGATCGTCGCCGGCCTAACCTCCGGCCTCGCCATCGGCCTCGCCCTGTCGCGTCTGCCAGCGGGAGGCGCGCATGGCTGAGGAACGCCTGACCGAGGATCCGTTGTTCCTGGCCTGCACCCGGCCGGCGATGATCCTGGGCGTGCCCATGGAGGCCATGGGCGTCAACGTCATCCTGTCGGGCGTCGTCTTCCTCGTCGGCGGCAGCCTGCTTTATCTTCTAGTCGCCCCGGGCCTGCATCTGGTGTTTCGGGCGATCTGCCGAGCCGACCACAACGCCTTTCGACTGCTGTTCGTCTACGTCGACACCAAGGGCCGGTCGCGCAACGCGGCGCTCTGGGGCGGCAGCTCGGTGACGCCGCTCTCCCTGGTCCGGCGCTATCGGCCGGTGGAGTTGTCCCGTGGCTGAGGGAAGCGTCAGCGCCGCTCGGCTCCGGCGCGAGGCCGACGCCCGGCCGCACCTGCCCTATGCGCGGCATGTCTCGGACGCCGTGGTCGCGCTCGACAGCGGCGCCCTGATGATGGTGTTCCAGATCGACGGGGCCAGTTTCGAGACCGCCGATGCGCGCGACCTCAATGACTGGCACGTCAAGCTGAACCAGGCTTGGCGCAACCTCGCCGACGACCGCCTGGCGGTCTGGCACCATGTGGTGCGGCGTCCGGTCGAGCTGGATCGGTCGACGGGATTCCGCTCGGACTTCGCCGGCGAACTGGGCGGCCTCTACGACGACCGTGTCGCGGGGCGACAGCTCTGGATCAACGAGCTCTTCGTCACCCTCGTCCTGCACCCCGGTCGCGACGCTGGCGATCGGGCCGCCGCGCTGGCCCGTCGGCTGAAGGCGGCGCGCCGGGCGAACGCCGAGGTGGAGATCGCCCACATCCAGCGGATCGAGGAGGCGGGGCGCGACCTGGTTCAATACCTCGACCGCTACGCGCCGCGCCGGCTGGACCTCTATGAGCGGGGCGGCCTGTGGTTCTCGGAGCCGATGGAGATCATGCGTCTGGTCCTGACGGGCCGGCGCTCCCCGGTTCCGATCGTCTTCGGCCACCTCGGCGCGGCGATCCATACCGTGCGGATCATCTTCGGCCGCGAGACCCTGGAGCTTCGGGACGTCGCCGACGCCCGCTACGCCGGCGTCCTGGCCGTGAAGGAATACCCGGCGGCGACCCGTCCGGGCCTGTGGGACGACCTGTTGAGCGTCCGCTTCGGCTTCGTCGCCAGCCAGTCCTTCGCCTTCCTGTCCAAGGCCGCCGCCCGCACGGTGATGGAGCGCAAGCAGAACCAGATGGTGTCCGCGCGCGATCGTGCGGCTTCCCAGATCAACGGCCTGTCCGAGGCGCTCGACGACCTCGTCAGCAACCGCTTCGTCATGGGCGAGCACCAGGCGTCGATCCTCGTCCACGGCGACACCCCGTCGGCCCTGGCCGATCACCTGTCCAAGGCGCGGGCCATTCTGGCGGACTCCGGTCTGGTGGTGGCGCGCGAGGATCTCGGACTGGAGGCGGCCTTCTGGTCGCAGTTCCCCGGCGCCTTCGCCCGCCGCACCCGGCCCGCCGCCATCACCTCGCGCAATTTCGCGGCCTTGGCGCCGTTCCACGCCCATCCCGTCGGCAAGGCCCGGGGCAACCATTGGGGCGACGCCGTCGCGGTGCTGCGCACCACGGCCGGTTCACCCTTCTGGTTCAACTTCCATGTCGGCGATCTCGGGCACACCTTCATTTGCGGGCCGTCCGGGTCGGGCAAGACGGTGGTGCAGAACTTCATGCTGGCGCAGCTGGAGCGGTTCGACGCCCAGCAGTTGTTCATCGACAAGGACCGCGGTGCCGAGATCTTCGTCCGCGCCTGCGGCGGGACCTACCTCGCCCTGCGCAACGGCGAGCCCACGGGCTTCGCGCCCTTCAAGGCCCTCGAGCCGACCCCGGCCAACCGCGCCTTCCTTGTCCGCCTCGTCCTCGCCCTCGTCGATCGCCCCAATGAAACCCTGACCGTGCCCGAGGCGCGCGCCATCGACCACGGCGTCGCCGCCCTGGAGGCCTTGCCGCGCGAGCGTCGTTCCATCGCCGCCCTGCGCAGCCTGCTTGGCCAGGGCGACGCCGGCGGCGTCGGGGCCCGGCTGGAGCGTTGGCAGCGCGGCGGCCCCCTCGGCTGGGTGCTCGACAATGACGACGACGCCCTCAGCCTGGAGGCCCGCTTCGCCGGCTTCGATATCACCCAGGTGCTCGACCACGACGAGGTCCGCACCCCGGCCATGATGTATCTTTTCCACCGCATCGCCGAGCGGGTCGACGGCCGTCGGCTCGTCCTCGACATCGACGAGTTCTGGAAGGTGCTGGGCGACCCGGCCTTCACCGATCTCGCTCAGGACGGGCTCAAGACCTGGCGCAAGCAGAATGCCCTGATGGTGTTCGGCACCCAGTCGCCGGCCGACGCCCTGCGCTCCCCGATCGCCCACGCCATCCTCGAGCAGTGCGCAACCAAAATCTTCCTGCCCAACGCCCACGGCCAGGCGCGCGACTATGTCGACGGTTTCGGCCTCACCCACGAGGAGTTCCGCCTCGTACGCGAGGTGCTGACCCCGGAGTCGCATCGCTTCCTGGTGAAGCAGGGCCACGACAGCGTGGTGGTGGAATTGGATCTCGGCGGCATGGACGACGCCCTGTCGGTCTTGTCCGGCCGGTCCGAGACCACCGCCCTGCTCGACCGGCTGCGCGCCGAAATGGGCGACGACTACGCGCGCTGGCGCGACCCCTTCCATCACCAGAGGAGGTTCCTGTGAGAGCCCGCATTCCCTTCGCCGCGGCGGCCGCCGCCCTCGTCCTCGCCGCCGCCCCGACGGTCCAGGCGCAGCAGATCGTCCACGATCCCCGGGCCCTGGCCCAGATGATCGAGGAGGCGCGCACGACGCTGGACCAGCTGAGGGCGCTGCAGACCCAGGTCGAACAGGGCCGGCAGTTGTTCGACAGCCTGAACGACCTGTCCGGCGTCAACGCCCTGGCCGGCGAACTCGGCTTGCCGACGGTGCGCAATCCGCTGCCCGACATGCGCGCGCTTCGCGCCGCCGCCGACGGCGACCTGTCCGCGCTCGGCGACCTGGCCGACCGCGCCGACGCCATCCGCCGCGACACCCGGCTCTATACGCCGCCGGCGGGCGACCTCGATCCGGCGGAGGCCTACTACCGCGACAGCCTCGAACGCGCCGGCGCGCGCACCGCGCGCGATCTGGCCGTCGGCGAGGCGGTCGGCGGCGCCGCGGACCGGCGTCTACAGGGTCTGGAGACGCTCCGCTCCGCCCTCGACACAGCACCCAACGCCCGCGCCGTCCTCGACCTCGAGGCCCGCCTCGCGGCCGAGCAGGCGTTGATCGAGAATGAGCAGGTCCGGCTGCAGGGTCTCGCCCTGACCCAGGCGGCTGAGGCGCGCCTCGAGGAGCAGCGCGCCCGCGAACGGGCCGAAGCCGCCCGGACGGCGCGCATGGACGTCTATGAAAGGGCGTTCCGGTGAGACGCTCCGCCCTGATCGTCGCCCTCGGCCTGGTCGGCTGCGGGTCGCCCGAGCGGACCGCAGAAGACTTCGCCGCCGATCCCGACGCGGCCGAAGCGATCGTGGCGGCCTGCGACGCCGGTCGAGCCGAGCGCGAATGCGAAGCGGCGCGTCAGGGCCTGGCCGAAGCGCGTCGGCAGGCGCGGATGCGCGTCTATGAGCGGGCCTTCTGAGGATCCCGACGATGAGCTTTCGCGTCTTCGAGCCCAGCTATGACTTCATCGACGAACGGCTCAACGTCTTTCTGGGCGACCGCCTGTCGTCGGTGATCGCCGAAGTCGAGGGTCCGCTGCGCATCGCTCTGGTCCTCTATGTCGTGCTCTACGGCGTCGCCATCCTGAGGGGCGCGATCAGCGAACCGGTGATGGACTTCGCGGTCCGGTCGCTGAAGCTGGCCTTCCTCTATCTGCTGGCGACCACGGCCGCCTATTCCACGTTCGTCACCGAGCCGCTGTTCACCGGCCTGCCCAACGCCCTGACCCGGGCGGTCAGCGGCGCGGACACCCCCAGCGTCGGCGCGGCCTTCGACCAGTTCTTCGCCTATGCGGCCTGGCTGGGCGAGGACATCTCGCGCGACGGCTCCGCCTTCAATCCGGGCCCCTGGGTGGTCTCGGCCGCCGTCTTCATCATCGGGGCCCTGGCCGCGGCCCTCGGCTTCGGCGTGGTGCTGGTGGCCAAGCTGGCTCTGGCCCTGCTCGTCACCTTAGGCCCGATCTTCATCGCCTGCGCCCTGTTCGACGCGACCCGCCGCTTCTTCTTCGGCTGGCTCAGCCAGGCGGTGAACTATCTCGTCCTGTTCGCCCTGATCATCGTCATTTTCCAGCTCGTCCTGTCGCTCGTGCGCGACCAGTGGGGCGCGATCCAGGGGGCCGACCCGATGATCGGCGGGCTGATCTTCATCGCCCTATGCCTGCTGGGAGCGATCTTCTTCCTGCAGACTCCGGCCATCGCCGCCGGCATCGCGGGCGGAGCCAGCGCTGGCCTCGCCGACTTCGCCAACGCCGCGGCCTTGGGCGGGAGCGGCTCAAGTCGCTCCCAGGGTCCGCAAGAAGCCAGCCGCCAACCGCCCAGGGGCGGCGGCTCCATCCGACCGAGAGGCGCCTGACATGATCTATCGCTCCCTCCTGTTCGCCGGCCTGATGCTGTTGGGCGGCTGCGCCCACCAGAGCGATCCGGCCCTGCCGACCTGCGACGGCTCGGCCCGGCGACCGGCCAATCCCCACGGCTCGGTGCTCGCGCCCCAGGCCGGACCACGATCGGCCGAGGCCGCCGTCGATGCCGGCCCCGACGCCGGAACGGGAGGCTGCGCATGAGCGGCGTCCCCTCCTCCGAGCTGAAGCGCTACTTCACCGAAGCGCGGCGCTGGGACCAGGACCGCCTGGCCTCGGCGCTCCGGTCGCGCCGGCTCGCCTGGTCGATAGCGGCCACGGCCACGGGTCTGGCGGTGATCGCGACCGGCGCGGTGGCGATGCTGACGCCGCTGAAGTCCACCGAACCCTTCGTCATCCGGGTGGACCGGACGACTGGCGCGGTCGACGTCGTGCGTGGCCTCTCGGCCGAGGACGGGCCGGTCCGCTACGACGAGGCCGTCAGCAAATATTTCCTCGGCCAATATGTGCGCCAGCGCGAGGGCTACCTCGATCCGGCCGCCGAGGACGCGTTCCGTCTGGTCTCCATTCTGTCGGCGCCGGCCGAACAGCGGCGCTGGGCTGATCTGTTCCGCGGCTCCAATCCCGACAGCCCGCAGAACGTCTACGGCCGCGACGGCGAGGCCGTCATCTCGATCCGCGCCATCGGCTTCATTAACGACGGCGTCGCCAACGTCCGCTTCCACCGAACGGTCCGCCAGGCCCAGCAGACGGTGGAGAGCGACTGGATCGCCACCATCGCCTTCACCTACACCCGCGCGCCGATGTCGGAACCGGACCGGCTGAGGAATCCCCTCGGCTTCCAGGTGACCTCCTACCGCGCCGATCCGGAGGTCATCCGATGAAACGTCCCCTCGCCGTCCTTTGCCTGGCCGCCGGCCTCGCCCTCGCATGCCCGGTCGCGGCGCAGACGCCTCAGGACCCGCGCATCCGCGAGCTCGCCTATGATCCGGCCGCCGTCTACCGGATCGCCGGGGCCTTCCGCACGGCGACCCAGATCGTCTTCTCGCCCGAGGAGACGATCCGTCACGCCGCCATCGGCGACAGCGTCGCCTGGGAGGTCGCCGCCGAGGGGTCGGTGCTCTTCCTCAAGCCGCGCGAACGCCATCAGGCGACCAACCTCCTTGTCGTCACCGAGCGCGCCGGCGCGATCCGCCACTACGCCTTCGAGCTCGTCGCCCGCGAGCCCGGTGATCGGACCGCGATCACCTATCAGGTCCGGTTCCGCTACCCGGCCGACGACCAAGCCGAGGCGGCCCGGGCGCTGGCCGTCCAGGCCGAGGCGGTGGAGCAGCGCCTCATCGGGCTGGAGCTGGAGCGCGGCGTGGTTGAAGGGATCCGCAATCTCGCCTGGTCGGCCCAGGGCGACGCCGCTCTGCAGCCGAGCGAGGTCAGCGACAACGGCCGTTTCACCGTGCTGCGCTTCCCCGGCGTCCAACCCCTGCCGGCCGTGTTCGAGGTCGGCGACGACGGCTCGGAACGGCTTATCCCCTATGACGTCCGCGGCGAGTTCGTCGTCATACACGGCGTGACGCGCGGCCTGCGGCTGCGGCGGGGGCAGTCGGTCCTGTGCCTGTTCAACGACGCCTATGACGCGCGCGGCGTCGCGGTGGGTACGGGCACGGCCTCTCCGGCCGTTGACCGCGCCCCCCTCGGAGGCCGGTCATGACCGCGCCCGATCCCATGCCGCCCATTGAAGGGCCGCCGCCTCCGCCCGCCGCGCCCGGCGATCGCGGGATCTCGCCGATCGCCGGGCGGTTCGGCGGACGGCAGGGCAAGGTCATAACCCTGGCCGCTCTGGCCGTCGGCTGCGGCGTCTTCCTGATCGCCAGTTGGGATCGCGGCGACGCCGAGGGCAGCGAACCGTCGCGTCGCGACGAGCCCGCCCGGCAGACGACGCCGTTCGAGCCCGCCCGTCGCGAGCCGCCGCCCCTGCTCAGCGAGGCCGCCTTCGATCCGGATGCGCCGGTCTTGAGCGACGAAGATGCCATCCCGCCCCTGGAAGTCGCGCCCCGGGGTGAAGCACCGCCCCGTTCCGGCCCCGGTCCCGCGGAACAGCGGCGCGCCCTGGCCGAAAGCGCCCGGCGGGCGCCCGTGCTCGCCTATAGCCGGGCCGGCCGCCAGCCCGGCCCGCCGCCGATCCCGACGACCCCGACGACCCCGACGACCCCGACGCCTCTAGGCGAACCGCCGTCGCTCGACCAGCTCCGTCAACTCACGCCCGTGGGCCAGACCCGCGCTGGCCGCCTGCCCGACCGCAATCTGCTGGTCACCGCCGGAACCAGCGTGCCCTGTGTCCTGCAGACGGCCCTGGACAGCACCACGCCCGGCTATGTCACCTGCGTCCTGCCGCGCGACGTCTGGTCCGACAACGGCGCCGTGGTGTTGATGGAGCGCGGCACCCGGGTTCTGGGAGAATACCGCGGCGGTCTCCAACAGGGCCGCCGCCGGCTGTTTGTGCTCTGGACCCGGGCGGTGACGCCAACGGGGGTCGCCGTCGCCCTCGCCTCGCCCGCCGCCGACGCTCTCGGCCGGTCGGGGTTCGACGGCGTGGTCGACACCCATTTCTGGGACCGGTTCGGCGGGGCGCTGCTGCTCTCCATCGTCGACGACGGCGTTTACGCCGCCGCAGGCCAAGGCGAAGGCGCCTCCTCCCTGGCGCGCGTGCCGTCGGACGCCGCCAGCGTCGCCCTACAGGGCTCGGTCGAGATCCCGCCGACGCTGCGCAAGGGCCAGGGCGCGGAAGTGTCGATCTTCGTCGCGCAGGACCTGGATTTCGCCGGAGTCTATCGGCTGCGGTCCCGCTGATGGACGACACCTCGGTCCTGGATCATTACCTTGCGCCGCTGCGCCCCTTCCTCGAACCGGCCGCCGTGACCGAGGTCGTCATCAACCGACCGGGCGAGGTGGGGGTCGAGGCGGACGGGGCCTGGCAGTGGACCGAGGCGCCCGAACTGACCGAGGCCTGGCTGCGCACCCTGGCGGTGGCCGCCGCGGCCTACACCCGTCAGGACGTCGGCCCCGAGCAGCCGATCTGCTCGACCACCCTGCCCGGCGACGTGCGCTGCCAGATCGTCCTGCCGCCGGTGGCGGCGGACGGGGGCCTTTCCCTGACCCTGAGAAAGCCGTCGCGGCGGCGTCTGGGGCTGAAGGCGTTCGCGGACGCCGGCCTGTTCGATGCGGTCGCGGACGCTCAGACGGACGCCACGGACCACGTCGACGCCGAACTGATGCGTCTGCGCCGGGCCGGCGACTGGCCGGGCTTTCTGACCCTGGCGGTCACGGCCCGACGCAACATCCTCATCTCCGGCGCGACCGGGTCGGGCAAGACGACCTTGGCCAAAGGGCTGATCGAGCTCATCCCGGACCATGAGCGGCTGCTGACCATCGAGGACACCCGCGAGTTCGTCGTGCCGCACCGCAACGTCGTCCATCTGGTCTATTCCAAGGATGGACAGGGGCTGGCCCGGATCGGCCCGAAGCAGCTTCTGGAAAGCGCCCTGCGCATGCGGCCGGACCGCATCCTGCTGCAGGAGCTTCGCGACGGCACGGCCTTCTTCTACCTGCGCAACGTCAACTCGGGACACCCGGGCTCGATCACCACGGTGCACGCGGATTCCGCCGCCCTCGCCTTTGAGCAACTCACCCTGCTGGTGCGTGAATCCGAGGGCGGGCGCGACCTGCCCCGCGAGGACATCCGCGCCCTGCTGCATCTTCTCGTCGACGTCGTCATCCAGATGAAGAAGGTCGACGGGCGTTTCCGTGTGACGGAGGTCTGGCATGACCCGGTTCGCAAGCGCCAGCCCGGGAGCTAGGGCGGCGGCCTTCGCCGTCGGCGGTCTGGCCGCCGTGGTCTTGCTGGCCGTTCTCGCCGCCCTCATCGCTCTGATGGGCCTGGGCCAATTCTCCGGCGCCATCGATCCCGCCCGCGTGCCCGGATGGTTCTGGTACTATCGCCAGGATCCGGAGGTGCGGCGCTGGCTGACTGTCGGCATTTCGGTCTCGGCTCTGCTCGGCGGCGTCCTCGTCACGGCCGCGCTGCTCGCCCGGCGCCAGCCCCTGCACGGCGCCGCCCGCTGGGCCTCGGGATCCGAACAGCGACGCGCGGGTCTGCGGGCCGACCGCGGCGTCGTTCTCGGCCGGGCCGACGGCGGCTTCCTCATCGCCGATGGACCGGACCACGTCATGCTCTACGCCCCCACCCGCACCGGCAAGGGCGTCGGCGTGGTCATCCCCAACCTCCTGGCCTGGCCCGACTCCGTGGTGGTGCTGGACATCAAACGCGAGAACTTCCTCGCCACGGCCGGCTATCGCGCCGAGGCCGGCCAGACGGTCCATCTGTTCGATCCGCTGGCGCGGGACGGCCGCACGGCGCGGTTCAATCCGCTCGGTCATGTCGATCGCACGGACCCGATCGCGGTGCTGGACGAACTGCAGCGCATGGCGGCGATGCTGTTCCCGGTCCACGAGCGGGCCGATCCCTTCTGGGCGGAGGCTTCTCGAACCGGGTTCATCGGCGTCGGCGGCTATGTCGCGGCCACGCCCGACCGGCCCTTCACCTTGGGCGAGATCTTTCGCCAGCTGACCGCAGGGGACGCCCGCGCCCAACTGCCCCGGATCGTCGCGGCCCGGAACCGGGAGGGTCGCCCGCTGCCGGACCCGGTCGTGGCGGCGGTCACCGACTTCACCAGCTCCAGCGAGAACACCTTCGCTTCGGTGCGCCAGTCGATCACCACCCGGATGGGGCTATGGCTCAATCCCCGGGTCGACGCCGCCACCGCCGCCTCGGATTTCGACCTGCGCGACCTGCGCGGCGGCCGGCTCTCCCTCTATCTGGGCGCCACGCCGGATAACATGCTGAGGATCCAGCCGCTCTATGCGCTGCTCTTCCAGCAGTTGGTCGACCTGAACAGCCGCGCCCTGCCCGGCCCCGCCGACCGGCCCGCCCTGATCGTGCTCGACGAATTCGCCCGTCTTGGGCCCGCGCCGGTCCTGGCCCACGCCTTCGCCTGGGTCGCCGGCTACGGTCTGCGGCTGCTAGCCGTGCTTCAGAGCCCGTCCCAGCTGAGGGCCATCTACGGTCCGGACGTGGCCGAGGAGGTGATGACCAACTGCGGGGTGGAGATCGTCTTCGCGCCCAAGGAGCTCAAGATCGCCCAGGAGCTCAGTGATCGGCTGGGCGCCTATACGACGGACGGCCGCAGCCGCAGCCGGCCGACGGGACTGAGCCAGGGCCGCCGTAGCACAACGGTGTCGGACCAGCGCCGGGCGCTGATGCTGCCCCAGGAGCTGATGCAGCTCCCGCAGACGGCCCTGATCGTGCTGAAAGCCGGCCTGCCGCCGGTTCGGGGACGGAAGATCGCCTACTTCCGGGAACGCATTTTCCAACGCCGGCTGCGACCCGCCCCGGCCCTCGCTTCGGTCGCCACGCCCTCTTTGCCCCCCGTTCAGGACGAGGATCCGATGGATTTCGACGTCATCGCCCGGGCCTTCGCCGCCGAGGGCCTGCCGCCCCCTCCGCCTGGCGCGGATGAGAGCGCCGTCGGCGCCTGGCTGGATCGCGTCGTCGATACGGCCGGGCTGGAGCACGAGCCATGAAGACGCCCGACGCCGCCCCGTCCAACCGCCTCGGCCCCGCATCGGGCCCGACGGGGTCGCGGCGTTCGACCGCCAAGGGCGATGTGCCCGAGGCGGTGCTCGACCGCTATCTGGTCGAGCGCGACCTGCGCGGTCGGCCGGAGCGCTTCTTCCGCGATCATCGCGCGGCCGAACCGATGTTCCGCGACCGCGGCGGCTCGCTCGTCTCCAGCCAAGCCTATCCGGACGCTGTCGTCGACATGCTCAAGATCGCGCGCCACCGCGGCTGGGACCGGGTTCGAGTTTCCGGCGATCCGGCCTTTCGGCGCGAGGTCTGGATCCAGGCCCAGGCTTTGGGGATGGAGGTGCAAGGCCATCGACCGCGAGAGCGGGATCGTCAGGCCGCCGGCCTCGACCGTCCGTCGCCCCGGCGAGACGCCGAAGCCTCCAGGGGCCACGACGCGCTCGGCGAGCGTTTGGCGAAGGCGGCCATCGTGGTGGCGCGCCTGATTCCTGACGCCGCGATCCAGACGCGCCTGCTCGAGGCCGCCTGGGCGCGCGCGGGCCGCTCCCGCCCGACGGAACGGGAACCGGCGCGCGGACGCGACCGGCAGCGTTAGAGGCGCCCTGTCTAGAACTGGTTCTTCAAGTAGGGCGAGACCGTGAAGGCGGGAAACGCCAGGCCGCCGCGCTTCAGGTTCATCAGGTCCCAGTACATGCCGAGCGCCAGGGGGTCGCGGATCTCCGCCGGAACGTCAAAGCTGTAGTCGCCGTCGAACCGATCGCCGCGCCGCCACGCCCGGGCGTATTCCGGCGAGAGATAGTCGAACAGGGCCCGCCGGATCTGGTCCAGGAACTCCGCGATGGTGCTGGCGTGATAGGAGAAGACGTCCCTGTAGAACCAGTGCTGGAAGTCCGGAAGGGTGCGATAAACCGTGCCCTCATCGACATCATGGCCGTGCCGGGCGAGCATTTTGCGGATCTGTTTCACCCGCGCGCCCAGCCGTGAAAAGTTGTGCTTGTTGGCGTCCCCGACCACCTTGAGCAGCCAGATCCGTGAGACACGCAGGTCCAGGGACAGATCCAGTTCGGAAAGCCAGACGGCCGGACAGTAGCATTCGGCGTTCAGCCAGTCGGCGAAGGCCGAGGCCGCCGCCGCCAGCCCCGAGGCGTCGGGACCGAGTTGCGGCTGGCGGCCGATGGCCTCGAGATAGAAGAGATAGGTCCGGTCGGTTTCGCGCGGAGCTTGGCCCGACGGCGCGAAGGCGAATGGCAGGGCCGAGGGTTTCGGCTGGGCCAGAAAGTCCGCCAGAAGGATCGCGAAGACCCGTTTGTGCGAGCCGGACTCGAACACCAGATTGGTCGGCCGGGACGTCACCGGATACTGGAAGATCTCGAAATTGACCATGTCATCGATCATGTCCCAGACGGCCTTGAGCAGGATCGCCTCCTGCTCGATGGCGGCGTAGGTCATCGTCACGCCGCCGCGGCGTTGGCGCGCCGGGCGAGATCCGCACAGGTCTCCATCAAGGCCTCGAACGGTTCGGCGTCCGCCTCCAGCAGACCATCCTCGACCATCCGGCGATAGTCCTCGCCCAAGGCCTCCAGGGACGCGCCTTCCGGCTTCAACTGAAGACCGCCGGCGACAGCCCGACCGTAGTCGATCTCCGCGCCGTCGGCGGTCTCGCGGAAGAACATCGCCTTGTGCCGCGCGACCGCCTCGGCGACCGCGCGATCGGTGATCGCCGTCCCCGCGAAACCGGCGGCGTCCAGACGGGCCAGATCGTGCCAGTGACGCGAGAAGCGATCCCCGCGCAGACGGCCCTGGACGCAATAGACATGGGCCGCCGTGGCCTTCTCCCAGAAGGTTCGTTCGGCGGCCATCACCCGCGGCGTGGCGGTCGGGAACGCCACCCCCGGCAGATGAGCGGCCGCATCGCAGACCACCGGACGGGGCGCGCTCGGTTCACCGGTCGCGCGGGCCCCGAACTCGAGCATCACGCTGGGAGAAACATAGCCCGTCCCGGTGCTGGTCGGGGCGTAGTCCACGAAGGCCTTAGCCCCCTCGATCCGCACCTCGGCGGCGACGCCGTCGGCGGCCAGCCGCGCCTCGAGCATCGGCCGAACCTCGCCCTCGACCCAGAGCGGCAACAGCCGCTGAACGTCGCGCGACCAACGCCGCTCCTCGGCGCGGGTCGCCGGCACGGGGTCTTCGGGCGCGTCGGCCAGGTCCGGAAGGAGGCGACGGATGTCATAGGTCAGGTCGATGTCTTCGGAGAAGCGCTGGATGACGTCATAGGCCTTGGACAGGGACGTGCCGCCCTTGAACACCAGCGCCTCGCCCAGGGGCGCCTCGAACAGGGCCCGAAGCGCCCACACCACCCAGACGTCCTTCTCCAGCAGATGCGCAGGACGGCCGGACTCGGCCGCCGCGGTCGCGAGCGCCTCGATCCGCTCCTCGGCGGACAGCTGCAGGAAGACGTCAGACATGCGCCGCCTGGCTCACCGACCGCGCCAGCCAGGTCGGCAGACGCGGCCCGACGGACACCAACTCCCCGAACGCCGAAGGCCCAAGCTTGCGCTTCAGGGTTTCGAGCGCCTTTCCGGCCTTCTCCGGCCCCAGCCACGCCAGGGCGCGAACCGCCTCGCCGGCGGGACGATCGGCCAGCAGCAGCTGCCATGCGGGCGCGTGCTGGAACTCCACCGTCTGCTTGCCGACGCTGAAGGTGCGGCTCTTCCCGTTGGTCAGATAGACCATGCGGATCGGCACCTGGGTGGTCAGGCCCAGGGCGTTGGCCGCCGCCGCGCCATTGGAGGCGACGACCTCGCCGCGCTGTTCGCTCACGGCGCGCACAACCTTTTCGATCGAGGGCGTGCGGGCGCCGAACCGGCTTTCGAGCGGACGCATGTACACGCCGCGCCCGGCGCGCAAAAGTCGCCCCCGACGAACCAGCCGAGACAAAGCCTGGTCCACCGCCGCGCGGCTGCCCAGATGCAGCAATGCCTTGGCGGCGATCGGCGCGCCTTCCGGCAGCATCGAAGCCCGCTCCATGATCTGATCGGCGAGAACTTGCATGATGACCTCAGTGTCAGAAATATAGGATAACTTCTGACACTTCGCAAACGCGACCAACGGGGCGTCAAGGCCGGCGCCTATCGTTCACGAGTTCGGCCGGGATCGCGTTGCGCCTCGCCTCTCTTCCGTAGCGCCTGATCGCGCGTCATCGGCGCTGGCCGGTCCCGAACGAACCGCTCCACCAGAGCGGCGAGAGCGCGATCCTCTGCCCGCTCCGATCGCGACAGACGCATCGCCTCAGCCACCAAGACTCGCCGGATGGCCCACTCACGCGTCCGGATAGCGTCCAGCCAGGGCGCTTCGCCGCCGCCCGCCGTGAGTGCGGCCCGATAGGCGGCGGCGAGCACTTCGGGCAGCGGCCCCTGCCCCGCCACGAACCGCTCGCGCATCTTGCGCACCGAGATGCGCTCGGCCTTGCGGGTCACGCCGCGCGTCCGGCGCGGCGTGGCCTCGGCCTCGATCGACCGGTCGCGAAGGGCGCGCGCGAAGTCTTCCCGCCAAACCTGCAGGTCCGCCTTGCGGGGATTCAACCGCTCGCCGTCCCGCCCCAATCTTCGCACCGCCAGATGGACGTGCGGATGGCGGCCTTCATCATGCAAGGTGAAGACATAGGGAAAGCGCTCGCCGAACGTCCCGGCTGCAAAGGCCCTCGCCGCGTCCTCCAGGCGGACGGCGTCAGTCCCGGCCGGCATGCTCAGCACGATCGAGAGGGTGATCGAGGCGTCACGCCTGCGCCCCGGCTCAAGCGCGAACTCCTCGGCCCAGTCGCGCGCCAGCTCCCGCACTTGCCCACTGCCGTCCAGCCGCTCTCCGTCGGGCCCTTCAAGCGCCAGGGCGCCGTTGCGGCTGATGTAGTCCAGGTGCGCCTTCAGATGGGCGCCGTCCCGGGTTCGTCCAGTGATCTTCACCATCACCTCGGGTACGCGGAGCGCCACCCGAGCGAACCGGACGGACGGATTGCCGCCATCCCCGCGAGACGGGCGCAGCACCGCAGGCGTGATCCGGGCGCGCCGGATCTCGACGGGCGGACGCAGCACCTCCTCGAACCCGCGCGATGCCCGAAAGTCGGTCACGACGCCGGCGCCCAGTAGGCGAGATTGCCCTCGAAGGCCTCGCCGAGCGCTTCGACCCAAGCCGAGATTTCGGCCTGAAAGGCGCCGAGTTGCGCCAGTTCCAGATCCAGCACCGCGCCGTCCATTACGGCGGTGTTCAGCGCGCGGGCGATCTGGTTGATGTTCACGCCGATCCGCCTGAGCTCGCGGCGCACCTCGATCAGGGCCAGAGCGTCGAGCCGGCTGAACTGCGGTCGATCATGCAGGCGGCGACGGATGAGCGCAACGCTCCACTGGGTTCGAGACAGCCCCATCGCCGCCGCCTCGCGCTCCAGGAGACGCAGGTCCGCTTCGCCAAGACGCAGGGTCAGCTTGCCCGACCGCACCGCCACCGGTGCTTCCTCCGGCGCCGGGAGAGCCGCCTGGGCGGCGCCGTCCATGAGCCGCCGGAGAAGTCGCGAGCGTCCGCCTCGACCGGCCGCGGCGGCGTCGAACCGGCGGATCAGATCGGGCGAAACGCGAAGGGTGAGGCGGTCCATGGGAGAGTGGGTCTGTCAGACATTGCCGGCGCAAAGCCTATCCTGCCCTAGACCGTCACCCCCTTCGCCCCGTAGGCCTCCGGTGCTGCCCGCCCTCCCCTCGGCGACCGAAGCCGGCCGCTCGCCCGCCGCCCTGAAGGGCGCCCCAGCCGGGCGGTCCACAATACTGCGGCCGCCGGTCCACAGTCTCAGGCGTTCTGACTTGTTCGCCGAAACGAAATCTGATTTCGTTTCAATATGAAGCTCATTGACCTCCTGCCTGTCGTTTCTGAAACTCTGGGCCTTGCCTTGGCGTCGGTACGGGTCCTCGCCATGCACCTCCGCAAGCACGGTCTGATTTCCAGCGGGGGGCGCGGCCGCGGCGGGGCGGAGATGAAGGCGAGCGACCTCACGAATATTCTGCTGGCGGCGATGTCAGGCGGCGCCGCGAAAGATGCGCACATCGCCGTCCAGCGTCTGCGCAAGGCCTCGGTCGATCCTGCGTCGTCGCATTCCGATGAACCGGCCCGCCCGATCGAGGATCATCCGATGTTTATGCGTCGACATGATCTGGGAGAGGCTCTGGACGCAATCTTCCTCAGCTACGCCTCGGGAGACGAACTCAGCGACGAGGGCTACGGCTTCCCGATCACCAATCTCTTTCTCACCGTCCACTCTCCACATACGCTCAACTACGCGGCAGACCTCTGGCTGGACAACGGCAGCGAGGACTGGACGCTTCGCTACCATCGCAACCATCCGGCCTTCGATGGTCTCCCCAAGGCGAAGTGGTCGGAGACGGCGCGTGGCCTGATGGCCGGAAAGGGCGACCTCGCCTACACCGCGCGCGTCACCTCGACGACCTTCTACAACCTCGCCGACGCGCTGGGGCAGGCGGCCGATGCGGAGGCGAAGCAGCAGCTGAAGGCAACGCTGGGCAAGGCCCGTGCATCTTCCGTCCCTAAAGCCTGATCTGCCGGAATCCCTCGCCCGTCACGAACCCATTCTCGAAGCAGGCGCGCCGCACAAAACCGGTTCTCGTTCCATTGTACATGGCCCGGGCATCCCGGCGTACCGCGAGGAACCCCGGCCATCGCGTGGGTCGAGGGCGAAGGACCTCGGTGTGGATCAGAACCTTGCGCCCTGCCTCGGGTTCAATCTCCGCAAGCGGCGCGACGGCGTAGCGAGTGTGCTCGCCGACGACCCGATCCTGCACGGCGTAGGTAGTCCGGTGGCGTCGCTCGGGACGGTCCCCCACCGCCGCACGAACAAAGTCGGCGATCCGATCCCGATGCGCCCAGTCCTTAAAGAAGACATTGGCGGCGCAGTTGAGGACCTGATGGGCATTGAGCGCGTCGGCATCGCCATCGCGATCGATCCTCACGACGCCTTCGCGATGGGCGACCGTATAGACCTCGGGATCGTGGAGCATCGCGAGCACGCGGGGCGACAGGGGCAGCAGCATCACCAGACCCGCGTGCCTCAGACTGAAGGGCCGATGCCGCCCCTTTGGATTCTGCAGATGCCACCGGTTCGTCAGAACGGCGGGATCGTCCGACGTGATGAAGGGTGTCCCGCTCTCGTTGCGGATCACCGTCACCCGCAGATCATCGACCATCCGCATTTGACGCGCATAGATCAGCATGGCCTCCTCGACGGCTACGCGCATGGCCTTCTTGATGTCGAAGTCTTCGCCAGGCGGCAGAACGCCGGGCAGCTGGGCCATCGCGGCCAGGGCCTGGCTCGCGCTGGCGGCGGCGGCTTCCGTCCTCAAATGTTGGAGCAGGATGAAGCGCCTCAGCACCGTCTGGTCTAGGGCGCCCGGGGCCGCGCTGTCGGGAAGGATACGCGCGAGCATCTGACCATAGGGCCCTTCGACGCTCTGAATGGCTGCCTCCAGCCGGGGGTCCCGGCCATAGAAATAATCGCTCGAGCACTGGTTCCGCACCGGGGCGTTCGAGATCGCGCGGTCCCTGTCGAGGTTGAACAGGTGAATGGCCTTGCCCCCTCCATCTACCGAGAAGGGTTTGAGATGGGCCTTGGGCACGAAATGTTGATTCTTGTTGTCGGCCATGATCCCGCGTCCTCCCCGAGGCTGCCCCGGAGAGGACGCAGGCTCCAGTTCAATCAGGCTGGAGTTGGTGCAGATGATCAACGGCCTTCTGCGCGTGGGAGGCCGCCGAGACGATGAACCGCTTGTCGCTCCTCAGGACTTGGAGCCAGTGGCCGATGTAGGCAGCGTGATCCTCTCGCGGTTCGAGAGCCAGGCCGAGATCCGCGCAGAGGAAGGCGGCTCCGAGCTCCGCGACAAGTTCCTCGCGCGCGTAGCCCGGATCGCCGAAACGCTGGCGGCCGAAGTCCCGGTGGAGGCGGGTGGGATGCCGGGTCCAGTGGGTCATCTCGTGACCGAGAGTGCTGTAGTAAGCGTCAGCCGTCTCGAAGCATTCAAACGGCGGCATCTGCACATGGTCTGGCCCCGGGGCGTAATAGGCGCTTCCACCGCCGTGACGGATGTACGCGCCGCAGTGCCTGAAGAAGGCGTCGATGCGGGCGATCCGTTCGTCCGGATTGATGCCCTGGACTTCGGGCTCGCCATAGCGATCCGGCAGGCCCTCTATCTGATCGACGTTGAAGACGGTGTAGGCCTTCAGGAACGGGATGCGCTGTTCGACGCCCTCGCGGGTCTCGTCGGCGTCCTCGCGGACGATCTGGTTGGCGTAGACGACCGTCGCGCCGCGCTCGCCCTTGCGGACGTGGGCGCCGAGGGCCAACGCCTGGCGAAAGGTCATCCAGGTTGATCGGGTGAAGCTGCGGCTGGCGGCTTCGCCCCAGAGTAGGACGACATTGATGCCGTTGTAGGGCGTGCCGTCATGGCGCAGCGGGCGGCTGACGGAGCTCTTGGCTTTCCACGGCTGGGTCCAGGGGCGAACCCCGGCTTCGAGCTGGGCGATGATCTGTTGGGTGATCCGGCTATGGATGTCCGGGCGTGCGGGATCGGCGGGGCGCGTCATGGCGGCCTCCTCGGAATGGATTTTGGGAAGAAAGAGCGGCGGCGCGATCACCGCGCCGCCGCGGCTTTTGGGTCAGCGGGACCAGATCAGGCTGTGTCCGCCCTCGACCTCCACCAAGGAGGCGTAGATCGGCGCCGGGAAGCTGGGATCGTCGAGCTTGACCGAGAGGTATTCGCGGTTCTGCTGGCTCGTCTTCTTCCAGGCGGCACCGAACTCGGTCTGGCCGGCGAAGATCCGGAAGTCGGGAGCCTTGTCGTCGGTCTTCTCGTTCGGACGCAGGACCGCCGCCTTGACGTTGAGGGTGAGGGTCTTGATCGAACCGGTGTAGCCGTCGCCTTGGGCGGTGAAGGTGCCGATGGTGGCCATGTCAGTCTCTCCTTTGCTTCGGGCCACGCCTGCCGCGGCCTCGATGGCGATCGGGAGACCGGGGCCCGGGCGGCGCGCAGGGAGAGCGAAGCGAGGCCCCGCAGCGAAGCGAAGGACCGCGATGAGAGACTTTCTTGTTTCGCGAGGAAGGCCGTCAGGCCGGGGATGAAAGTCGAGCGAGCGGTTGCGCCAGCCGACCGGGTTCGGTCAGATCCGCCTCATCGAGAGGCCGCGCCGGCTGGCGCGACTAAGATACGAGACAGGGGCCACTGTCGAACTCCGATGCCGAAGGAAGAGATCGAAACGGTCGGTCAGGCCTCTCCGGAACCCCGGCGCTTGTGTCAAAGGCTCAACGATCGAGGCCACCGACCACGCACCGCGTTTGGCGGCTTTCAACGACCAGCCTATCGTGCGCCCGATAGACCCGGCGGATCGGCGTCTTCGACACGAGGGATCCCGAATATGTCCCATCGCTCGTGAACCAGCGGAGCCGCTTGTTTTCCAGCAGTCCGAAGCCGGTCGATGACAGGATCAGTTCAGCGGCGCGAGGTACACTGATAAAGGCGTGGAGTTCATCGCCACGGACGACATAGAGCCGCGTGTCCGTGAGGATGTAGAGATAATCGTTCATTTCAGCGATACGCCGCGGCACAGCGCCGATGTCGTAGACTCGGACCAGAAGTCCCTCGGCGTCGAGCATCGCGATCCTGCCGGAGTACCCCGCTAGGTACACGCCGTTCGACGCGGCGAAGCCGGCGGCGTAAATCCAGTCTGCAGCGGACCGCTCACCGCCTTCGAACCCCATGGTCACGGTGACGGTGCTCGCTCCGACCTGTATCTCTTGCCGATCGATCTCGCGGAAATATCTGACGCCCGCCTCCTGCGCGAGGCTGGCAGCATCGACGCCCGTCAGTAGTTCGCAAGCGTCGTTCAGGGCCTGCATACGCTGCGCGGCCGAGGGGTCGCGCGGGTTGAGGTCCGGATGCCACTGCTTCGCCAGCTGGCGGTACCGCGCTCTGATATCCACGGGCGTGACCGGCAGGGACAACGTCATCAAGGTCAGGGCGGCGTCCACGTCCATTCGCCCTCCGGACCGAGCTAACGGGGCTCGGCGCGCCCATCCGGCGTTGATCGGAAATCGGACCCCCCAGAGGCCCTCCCCCTCCGCGCTGACACACCAGGCTTCGTCGACGACCGTGAACAGATAGCGGTCCGCAGTCCGGGACAGGGCGACGCAGCGGATGTGGTTGCGTAGCGCCTCGTCTTCGATGCCCAGCCGACGCCGGGCGGCGATGATCTCCGGCGCCTCCGTCAGCGGCGTTTCGAACAACGGCCTCAGGTCCTCGCCGTATGCATGCAGGATGCAATCCCGCGACATTCCGATGAAGCCGCGGCCGACAGGGTGCACGCCGATCCGATACAGGTCCCGGTCGAAGCCCGTCCGGGCCGCCACCCGACCCGCCGGGTCGTAGAACATGGCCGCGCTCGAGACCCCGCCCAGACCCTCGGCCTTGCCCAGATCGTCGATGAGCAGCGTGCCGTCGGCCTGCGGGTGGATGAGACGATAGGCGGCGTCGGGTCGATCGCTCTTCGACAGTTTCTCTAGCGTGAGGATCGTCCAAGCCGCGTCCCGGACTTCGAAATCGGTCTCGATGTCAGGATCGGCCGACGCCTCTTCGTGCGCCTCCCAAGGTGAGGGCGAGCGCGGCAGGGTGACCAGAGGCGCTTGCGTCAGGTCTAGTGCGATCAGAGGCGGCGCGGCCGAGTCAGACCTGTGGGACGAGGCGGCGCGAGGGACCGGAGGCGGAGGAATCTGGTCGGAGCCGCCGACGTGCAGCGCATATGAACGACCTTCACGGATCCGGGCTATGCGGCCCGCGCGCTCTAGGAAGCTCACGAGGGTGGCAATCAGCCGCCCATCTGGTTCGTCAAGCAGCGTCTTCAGATCGGTCTGCAGACAACCCGGATGAGCGCCCACGGTCTCGAGGATTCGGGGAACCAAGGCTTGTTCATGCTCGAGACGATCCAGCAGGGGCAACCACGGCGCCAAGTCCGGGGTCTGTCTGACGACCCGGGCCAGTTCGGCCTGCGCCATCGCATCGCCCGTCAGAGCGAACATCCGCCCGCCTTCCTCAAGACAGGGGATCGATCCGATGTCGAAGCGCCCGAACGTGTCTGCGGTCTCGGCGACGAAGCCCGGCAGCAGGCGTAGGCCTTCCAAGGCGAAGGCAGCCGCCTCGCTGAAGTCGTTGGCCCGCATCGCGGTCTGCTGGCTCGCCATCGCGGCGAAGTAGCCGGGCGTCGCGCGGTCCGGCCTATCCCTCGCCAAAACCGCAAGCGTTTCAGGCTCGGGGGCGGAACTGCGGGACGACGGCGGCCCAGGCTCGGACGACGAGGTCCCGCCGAATAGCTTTCTCAGAAACCCGGCCATGACACTCTGAACCTCTCGCAGAAGGGCGTCGCTTAGAGGCGCGGGCGTTGGAACCTCTGCGAAAAGGCCTGGAGCATTCAGGCGACGCCGCAACGATTTCCCGGCGGACCGGACCTACGGCGAACCGACGGCACCCTATGGAACCAGCGCCCGCATCGTCACCGTAGCGGCGACTCGCATGCGCGCATAGGTTTTGCCTCTACGCAGCGTTTGGACTCTTGCGCCCCGCCCTCGCATTTCGGAGACTCCGCACATGAAGCGCCCGCTCCGACAACTGCCTGCTGCCAAACAACGAGAACTCGATGCCGCCGTCGATATTATCGAGACCGGGTTCGCTAAGGCCATCTCCACGCGGCGCGCCGACCGACTGAAGAACGGCCGCATCCTCAAGATCATCCTGTTCGGCAGCTATGCGCGCGGCGACTGGGTCCACGACCCGGTCGGGCGCTATTTCTCGGACTTCGACATCATCGTGGTCGTGGACCAAGAAGACCTGACGGACTTCGAATTCTGGGAGGATGTCGAGAAGCGCCTCGTTGCCGAACTGTCCGCCGGCGCCATGCGCACTCCGGTCAGCCTGATCGTGCACAGCCTCGACGATTTCAACTGGAAGCTCGAGCACGGGCGCGGCTTCTTCATCGACATCCTCCGCGACGGCGTCGTCCTGAAGGACACCCGTGGCGCCGTGTTCTCCGAACCTCAGCCCCTCCCTCCAACTACGGCTTTGCAAGAGGCGACCGAGTACTTTGAGGAATGGACGGGTGCGACGTCGCGCTTTCTGAAGCTAGCGAAGATCTCGGCTGAAGAGGGACAACAAGATGAAGAATGGCGAAAGAACGCCGCCTTCAATCTCCACCAAGCTGTGGAGACGCTCTATCAAGGCCTCCTCCTCGTCCTGATGCTCTACTCGCCCAAGAGCCACAACCTGGTGAACCTGCGGAAGATGACCGAGCCACTGGAGCCCCGGCTCCGCGAGGTCTGGCCCCAGGACACCAAGTTTCAGAAGCGTTGCTTCGAACTGCTCCGCGCCGCCTATGTGAAGGCGCGCTACTCGCGTCATTACCGCATCACGGACGAAGAACTGGCTTGGCTGACCGAGCGGATCGAGGTGCTGCGCCAGATCGTGACGGAGGCGAGTGAAGCCCGGTTGGTCGAGCTGCGCCGCGCCGCCGAGGGCAACTAGCCACGGCGCGTCGCGCCAGACGTAATCGACGCCTCGGGAGACCTCGTGTCGCGGCCCTATTTCAAAGCCGGAATCGCTGATCTGGAACGAGCGTTTGACAACGCTGCGGGGGATCGTGCGCGGCTCCAGGCTCTGGCCGACGAACTGAAGCATCGGTCCACCGACCGAGCGCGGGCCTTGGCCGCACGGGTGGAGCGGGCCCTCCGTGTTCCGCTGGAGGTCGTCGAGTCCGAACCGGTGCCTCCGTCTCCGCCGCCGCCACAGCCCGAGGCGCAACAAGCGCCGATCCGCGAGCCGGAACCACCACGGCCGATCACCAACGCCCCTGAGAACATCCTGCGGGCCTGGACCGCGTTGGAGGTCTTATCGCCGCCGTCCTTCGTCCGGCCTGAGCAACTGGCGGGCGGCGACCGTCGATCCATCGCTCAACTGGATCGCGGTCTGCCTTGGGACCGGGGCGACAAGGCCAAGCCGGGCACGCGGGTCTACTACCAAATCGTGCTGGGAACCGTGGACCTGCCAAAGGCGATCGAGCGCCTGACGCGGACGTTCAATGACAGTCGCGTCGAGCGGCCGGCGGCGCGAGGCAAGGTGCCGCTCGCCATCCTGATCGTCGACCAGAAGGGTCGACTGATCGAGGCTGATCCGGTCGTCGTCGCCAGTTTCGCCTGGGGTCTGCCTCAGGCCCTGGCCGGACGGGTCGGATCGTTGGCCGACTGGTCGGGCGTGGAACAGTCGCTGGTCGAACTGGTCGAACAAGCTGTCCGACGCCAGGATGACGCGGGCGACCCTTCGCCCGTGACGGGCCAGATGTTGACGTCGGCCTGGCGGAAACTGGTCGATGCGCTCGACCTTCCCGCCGATCTCGTGGCGCCGCCGGCGTTCGCGGTCCGCAGCTACGTCGGCTTCAAGAGTTCGGAGACCCCCGAGCCCCTGTTGGTCAACAGCTTCTTCCTGCGCGACCTTGCGATCGCCCAAGGCATGATCCGCGAAGGCAAGGCGCCGCTGACGCTGCAACAGTATTTGGGCGTCCTCGCGCCGGCGACGCGCCAGAATCTGCTGCACAGCCGCACGGCGCTGAGCAGCGCCGTCGCGCCCTACTTGCACCCGCCCGGTCGCTGGCCGGGTCGCGGTCGGCATTCGCTGGTGCTTCTCCAACAAGCCGCCGTGAACCTCGCGCGGTCCGAGACTCAGGACGGCGGCATCCTCGGCGTCAACGGCCCGCCCGGCACTGGCAAGACCACCCTGTTGCGCGATCTGGTCGCCGCCGTCGTGACCGACCGCGCTCGCGCCATGGCGACCTTCGACGATCCCGAAAAAGGATTTTCGAGCACGAACCAGAAGCTGCGTGCCGGCAACGGCTGGATCCACCTCTATGCGCTCGCGCCCTCGCTGCGCGGGCATGAGCTTCTGGTCGCCTGCAACACCAACAAGGCGGCGGAGAACGTCAGCGCTGAACTCCCCGTGGCGACAGCGGTGGCCGATGACGCGCCGCACCTCAGCTATTTCAAGACGACCTCCGACGCATTGCTCCAACGGGATAGCTGGGGCCTGATCTCGGCCGTACTCGGAAATGGCGCGAACCGCAGTCGCTTTCGCCAGACCTTCTGGTGGGACAAGGAGGTGGGACTACAGACCTATCTGGCGGCGGCCGCCGGGTCACCGCAGGTGATCGAAGAGGCGGCCGATCCCGAGACAGGCGTGGTGAAGGAACGGCCGCCCCGGATTGTCACGGCGGAGAATCCGCCGGCGAGCCGCGCCGATGCCCTGCGCCGCTGGGGCGAGGCCCGACGTCGGTTCCGGACCGCCGTGGCCGAGAGCGAAACGGCGCTGATGGAGTTGGAGGAGGTTCGTCGCCGTTGGGCCACCCTGCCCCGCCTGCTGGAGGCATTGCGGGCCCTGCAGGCGGCTTCGGCGTTGCGCCCCGGCTTCTGGAGCCGACTGTTCCGACTGAGCGGCTGGCGACATTGGCGCGCTGCGCTCGCTGAAGCCCGCAGGGGCCTGGAGATGCCGCTAGCCGCGACGGCCGAGGGCGAGACCCTGCCGGCCCCGCTAATGGGGCGGCTCACGCTCTGGAGCAGTCTCGGCGATCCTCCAGCCCATGAGGGCCGACTGGTCCTGGAAGCGCTGGCGACAGTGGTGAAGACGACACTCGATCGCCGCGAGGCGATAGGCGCGCGCTTCGTCGACCGCCCATTCTTCGATCAGTCGCATGGGGACCTACACCGGACGACGCCATGGCTGGACCCGGCGACCCAGCGCCTGCGAGACGAGGTGTTTGTCTCCGCGATCCAGTTGCACAAGGTCTTCATCGACGCCGCCGCCCGGCCTATCCGGCACAACATCGGGGCTCTGATGAATGTGTTCGCTGGGGGCGCCCTGACGACACCGGAGAAGAAGGCCGCCTTACCCGATCTTTGGTCGTCTCTCTTTTTGGTCACGCCTGTGATCTCGACGACCTTCGCCTCGATGGACCTTATGTTGGCCGACCTTCCGGCCGACAGCTTGGGCTGGCTTCTGATCGATGAGGCGGGCCAAGCCACGCCCCAGTCGGCCGTCGGCGGCCTGATCCGCAGCCGGCGGGCGGTCGTCGTCGGCGATCCGATCCAGATTCCGCCGGTCGTGACCCTGCCCGACACCTTGACCGATGCGGTCCAGCGCCATTTCGGGGTCGATCCGGACCGCTTCAACGCGCCCGTGGCCTCGGCGCAGACGCTGGCGGACGCCGCCACAGCCTATACCGCTGAGTTCTCGACCGGGGCTGGATCGCGATCAGTGGGCGTACCCCTGCTGGTTCATCGACGGTGCGCCGAACCCATGTTCGGCATCGCCAATGTCGTGGCCTATGACCGACAGATGGTCCAGGCCAAGCGGTCGACGCTCTCAGCGATCGGCGAGGTCTTGGGGCCGTCACGCTGGATCGAGGTGGACGGCGGCGCGACCGAGAAATGGTCCCCCGAAGAAGGTGCGGCGACGGTGTCGTTGCTGGCCGCGCTGCGCGAGCGCGGTGTGACGCCTGACCTGTTCATCGTCACTCCCTTCGTCGTCGCAAAGGACGGCTTGCGGCGAGCCATCCTTGAGAGCGGCGTCCTACACGACTGGGTTTCCGATCCTGGCCAATGGGTGCTGGACCGGGTCGGAACGGTCCATACCGTTCAGGGGCGCGAAGCCGAGGCGGTGATTTTCGTTCTCGGCGCGCCCCTCGCCCACCAGAGCGGCGCGCGAGGCTGGGCCGGCGGTCAGCCGAACCTGTTGAACGTGGCGATCACTCGCGCCCAGGAGCGCCTTTATGTCATCGGCAATCGCAGGGTTTGGCGCGAGGCCGGTGTGTTCGCCGAGTTGGACCGCTGGCTAGGCAGCTAAGGTGCACTCGGCATCTTGAAGGCGTAGGTGCGACTTGGCCGAGGCCGCTCGCCTGAGCAATGCACCACCCTTGCGGTCCCCACGCAGCGGAGAGTGAGCAGAACGTTATGGCGGCGCCGCCGGATGGGACACCCCAACGACCGGAGCGCAGCGACGGTCACCGCCCGCCCCCACTCGATCGCCAGTGACGCTTTTCACTGTTCGACCGGGTCGACGGCCAGCTGAGCCTTACAGACTTCTGAATCACCTCGACCACGCGGCGCAGCACGGCCTGCTTCCGCGCTGACAAATGATCGAGGTCTTTCTTCATCCGTCCATCTCTCCGAACGCACGCCAGACGGCAAGTCTCCACCGCCACTCTCTCAACCGGCGGTACCAGGCACCCAATATGTGGATAGGTTAACACCCCTTGCCCCAACATCTGGTGTCGGGTAGCCTGCGAGGCCGCGTAAAGCTGTGGGGGCAAGCTTATCGCGCGACGGACCTAGGAAGGGAGCGTCGTGGCGCTATCGACAGTTAGTGAAGCGAGTCGGCCGGATGGCCAAGCGTCCGCTTCCATCTCGGCCGTGCCGACGATGGATGTCGCACGATTCATGCGCCTCTTTCAGATGCGCTCCACCCAGGTCATGTGGCTGCTTGGCGCGGGCGCCTCTCGCACCGCCGGCGTCAAGACGGCTTGGGACGTCATCTGGGATCTCAAGCACAAGCTCTATTGCTCGCAGAAGAAGCTCGCGCTCTCCGCGGTCACCGATCTCAGCGATCTGGTGGTCCAGAGGAAGATACAAGAACACTTCGACGGTCTGGGATCATTCCCGTCAGCGGGCGCAGAGGACGAGTACTCCGCCTATTTCGAGGCCGCCTATCCGTCCGCGCGTGACCGCCGACAGTATCTGGACGGGATCATCGAGGAGGCGAAGCCTTCGTTCGGCCATCGGGCGCTCGCCATGCTGATGCGCGAGAACCTTACTCACACGGTCTGGACAACCAATTTCGACAAGCTGGTCGAGGACAGCGCCGCCAACATCTACGGAAGCACCGGCAGGCTGACCGTGGCCGATTTGGGCGAGCCCTCAAAACTGCAGCGCGCCATGCAAGAAAGCCGCTGGCCGGTACTCGGCAAACTTCACGGCGACTTCCATTCGGATCGCCTCAAGAACACCAGCGAAGAACTTCGAGACCAAGACGCCGCCATGCGGCAGGCCTTCGTCAGGGCTTGCCAAGGCAACGGCTTGGCTCTGGTCGGCTATAGCGGCCGCGACGCCTCAATCATTGCGGCTCTGACCGACGCCATAAACGAAGGCGCGGGATTTCCCGGCGGCCTGTTCTGGTTCAAGCGATCCACCGAAACGCCGTTTGAGGGCGTCACCATGCTAATGAAGGCGGCTACGGACGCCGGGATCGAAGCTTTCTTCGTCGAGGTCGAAACGTTCGACGAGTTGATGTCGGACCTGGTGCGGTTCCTCCCGACGACCACCGGCAAGGTCGACGCCATCGGCGAAGCCGACCGGCCACGGCTTGGCAAAGCGCCGTTGCGCGTCGTCGGCACGAAGTTTCCAGTGGTCCGGACCAACGCGCTCCCTATCGTCTCATGGCCCACGTCTTGCCGACTGGTGGTCTGCACCATCGGCGGCGTGTCGGAGGTCGTTGCGGCCGTCAAGGAGGCCGGCGTCGATCTCGACGTCAATCGTGTCCGCGCTGGTGTACTGGCCTTCGGCAGGGATGTTGACCTTCGTGCGGCCCTCGCTGATCGCGATGTCACCAGCCTCGAGACCTATGCCATTTCTCCCGCGCGTCTCCGATATGAGAGTGGCGAGCGGACGCTTATTCGAGACGCCCTTGTTCGGTCGCTTGGCCATCGCGAGACTCTTGCGATCGACCGCCGGGGCCGCCGCATCCTGCTGCGACCCGCAGCCGGAGTCGGTACGGCACCGTTCAACAGGACGGTCGCCTGCGTTGAAACCCTGACCGGTGTCGTTCCAGGGACGACCGTTCCATGGAGCGAGGCCTGCGAAATCAGGCTGGACTGGAAGCTCGACAGCCTTTGGCTCCTTCTGGAGCCGCGCGTCATCCTGGAGCTTGAGGACGGCACGGCCGAAGCCATGGTTGCGAAAGCGAAAGATTGGGTGCGAGAGCGCCGGGCGCAGCGACGCAATAAGCACGCAAACAGCATGCTGGACGGCTGGATTGAACTGATCGCAGGCACTTCGGACTCACTTCGCCTCCGCGCGTTCGGGATTTCCGACGGTGCGGACGCTGACTTCGAGATAGCCCGGACAACCGGTTTCAGCGGGAGGGCTCCGCAATGACCGTCGCCTACAAGCTTCCGGGTCACACTCAGTTTCCTGAACCCGCTCTACGGTTTGGCGGAGCGTCCGATCGAAATACAGACCTGCATCCGCTGCTGGGTCTTTCCCGGTTTGGCCCATACAGCCGTGACAGGCTGTCGGGCGTGGCTAACCCCATCCGGATCGCGATGATCGCACCGGCAGGGGGCGTAGATCGTTTGAACCGGTTGATGCAGGAGTTGGAGCAACCGCATCGGCCGAAAGAACGGAAGGCCTATCTCCCGGACTATCCTGGCTTCTCGAAGCTATTCGGCGTCAGCCTCGCCAAGGCGGTTGGGCCAACCGCCATCGAACTTCCGGAGGACTTGCAAAGGCAGATGGCAGCCTCGCCGCGTCCGCACCAAGTGCTGGCCGACGCGATCACCCGGGCCCTTTTTGCGCTGCGCAACGTCCGGACAGAGTTCGATATCGTCTTGATCCATGTCGATCGACGCTGGTCGGACGGATTCCGGAGCACCGACGGCGAAGACTTCGACCTCCGGCACCACCTCAAGGCGATCGCTGCATCGGAAGGCATCTGCATCCAGATCGTGCGGGACGAAGGCGCTTTGGGCTACTATTGCCGGTGCAGTGTCGCTTGGCGCCTCGGCGTGGCCCTGTACACCAAGGCCGGCGGCACGCCTTGGGTTCTGGCCGATGTCGAGCCGGGAACCGCCTTTATCGGCATCGACTACGCCATGCGGTCGGATGCGGGGCCAGCATCACGCTACGCAATCTGCTGCAGCCAGGTTTTCGACGCGGAGGGGTCCGGTATGGAGTTCGTCGCCTATGAAGCCAATGACGTGCGGATGTTCGGCAAGAACCCGTTCCTGCGCCGCGATCAGATGCTGAAGGTCATTTCCCGAAGCCTTCTGATTTATCAACGCAAGCACGCGGGCCAATCCCCGAGTCGAATCGTCGTCCACAAGAACACCGAGTTTAAATCCGAAGAGGTTGAGGGCTGTTTCGATGCGCTCCCGCGCACGGACGCGATCGACCTTGTGCATGTTCAGCAGAGCAGCGGCTGGCGCGGCATGCATATTCCCGAGCCGCGAAAGCCGCACGGTTATCCGGTCCATCGTGGTACGGCGCTGCAACTGGGTGCCTATGAGACGCTGCTCTGGACCCAGGGCAACCTGCCAGTGGTCGCCAATGATCGAGACTACTTCAAGGAAGGCAAAGGAATCCCGGAGCCCCTGATGCTGGTGCGGTACGCGGGCAACGGATCGATGGACGACCTATGCCGCCAGACCTTAGGGCTCACGAAAATGGATTGGAACAACGACGGTCCGTATGACCGACTCCCGGTGACCCTCAACTTCGCCCAGACGTTGGCGAAGGTCGTGGTCCGAATGCCGACCCTTGAACCTCGGTCCTATCCGTTCCGGCTGTTCATGTAGCCGCCACTATGGGCACCTGCTCGACTCGGCCGTTGCCATTCCTTGCGGAACTCGAACGCGGCCGCCGTCACGCGTGCCCGCCGAACAAGCCCCACAGCTTTACGGCCCCGAGCACGGCGCCGAACACGGGCGCAGCGGCGGCGCATGCCGCGACGACCGGGTGCTCCTTCATCCATGCGATCGCGCCGGAAAGGCCGCCCAAGCCGTCGAAGGTGCCCGCGTGGGTTTTCAGGGTGCCCTCATTGGCCTTGGTGGCGATCGCATACATGAGATCGACCCGGTTCAGCAGGGACCGATCCACGGCCGCGAAGTCACGGCTTTCGAGCGCCGCGGCCTGGTCCGCGCCGTCGATCAGATGGTTCATCGCCAGGCCGTTCCGCGACGCCACGGACCGGAGCCGGTTGTCGATTGCGGCGTAGCCGTCGCCATAAAGGTCGACCATACGTGCAGCGAGGTCGACTCGCTGCGCGTCGGGGATGGTTAGAGGTCGGCCCCCGAGAAGGCGATGACGGTTCTCGAGCGCGAGGAAGCCGAAGGTAGCGTTGCGCATGTTCCAGTGCAGCCAGTAGGTGCCATTCAAATTGTGCGCCACGAAGTCGTAGAAGCCGTCGAGGACGGCTTTTTCAGCCCTGTCGAGATCCGCCGCCGTGGCCTGCGCCGGGTCACAGCCCGCCCGACGCAGGGCGGTGTCCAGTTCGAAGCTCTGCGTCACGCCGGTGCCGAGATTACGCGCCGCGATGGCGGTAATCCGGCGTTGCGGCGTTTCGAAGCCTTCACAGGCGTAGTGAAGCACATACGCATGCGTCCGGGATTGCATGGCCCGCCCGATCTCTTCGCGGGCAGCTTTCCGGCGCGTGGGGGTGGTCGTCATTTTAGCTTGCCTTCCCGCTCGGGCGCTTGAGGCGCCGGGGGGCGCTCTTGTGCACGGCGATGCCGCGAGCCTTCTCCGCCTCGGCCTCGGCGTCCTTCAAATCCTTGGTGATCGCTTCCAGACGGGCCACGAGCGGCGTCATATCGTATCGGTTTGACGTCTGGCCGCCGTGCGACCGATGGCGCGCCTCTGATACGATCAGGCCCCGCGCCTCAAGCCGCCGGATCGCGCGCTGGATGGTCTTGTCGGAAACCCCGAGCAGGCTGGCCAGCCTGGCCTTAGAGGGCCAAGGCATGTCATTCGGCTTCCACCAAGCGTCGATCAAGCAGACGAGCACGGCGAGCTCAGATGCGCGGATGCCCAGGGCCGGAAGGGTCTGCAACAGGACCGACGGCACGACGGTGAAGCCGCCGTCGAGACTAGACTTCCACTTCTGCCGCAGCACCTTGTCGGTTTCGGGCTTGCCCCGACGATCCGACAGCCGGATCACCTTGGCCTCTTCCTCTTCGTCACTCATTGTGTATTCCTCTCGGACACCGCGCCCGTGGCAGGAAGATGCGGTCGATGACCGAGGAATTCCAGCAATCGACGGGTAAGATGCCAGGTCATTCAGGTCTAGGGGGCCGGGACATTTTCGTCCCTCCGGCCACCCCACGAATGTCCCCCGAAGCATGACCCGTGGCCCAGCATCCGGGTCGAACGACGCCCATGACTCCCGGACCCCCGGTCAGATTGACCCGGGGTGAGCCTCTGAAATCTGTTTCCGTGTTCGCGAAACGAAAAAGCCGCGCGCCCCCAAAGGGCGCGCGGCGAGTTTTCGTCCCGGACGGTTCTATTCTGCGGCGAACGAATAGGCGTCGTCATCACTTGGCGCTTCGGCGCCCGGCTCTTCCGGCTCCGCCGCGTCCGACACCGTCCGCAGCGGCGCGGGCAACCACCCCTTGCCCTCGACCAGCCGCTCGGCGGCCTCGGCCATGTCCGCCTTCTTGAACCCGGCGATCCGCCCGGCCTCTTGGGCGCCTGCCGCCTCCGTCACCGCCTCCAGCACCTTGGGTTTGGCGACACGGGTGAAGTAGCTGGCCGCCGTCGCCGACCATGTGCCGGTCATGTCCAGTCCGACCGCCGTGGCCAGCGTCTCGGCCTGCGCCAAGGCGCCGGGCCTGCGGTCGTGCGGATCGCGCACGGCGTAGAGACCGACCCCGGCGCAACAGGCCATCAGGTCCAACTGGTCCGACGGGGCCAGCGCGGCCACGACACCCCAGAGGTCTTGGGGGCGCTCGGGCAGACGCGCGCCCCACGCCTCGCACCGGTCGCGGACTCGCCGACCGGCGGGACCGTCGTCCACCCCCGGCGCCAGCCGCTCCAGCCCCGTGGTCGTCAGCCGAAGCTGCAGGGGCGTCCAGACGCCGTAGCCCGGATAGAAGACCTGCAGGACGAGGGCGTGGACCACGGTCGCGAGCGCCGCGTTGACATCGGCCTGCACCGCGTCACGCAGCCCCATGGTCCTGTGGGCCGTCAGGTCGATCAGCAGCCGGTCCGACAACGCCGCTCCGCCCTCGTCGGGCGCGTCCGCGCCTGCCTGCGCCCCACCGTCCGCACCGTCGTCCGCCGCCTCTTCCTCCGACCACGGCGACGGCGGATCGGCGGGCACGTCCTCGGCCCGGACCAGACCGCGTTCGAAGCGGGCGAGGCCGTCGTGGCCGAGCATCACCATGACCCCGGCGCGCGCCCTGGCCTCGGGGGCGTAGGCGAAGTCGGGACCGAAGGCCTGCAAGGCCTTGTCGATCTCCTCCAGCCGCGCGTCGGCCTCGGGGGACAGGCCGTCGTCACCGGCCTCCGAAACGATGCCGTCGTACTCCTCGGACAGGGCCGCGATCTCGGCGGCGTCAGCCTCCGACCGTTCGACCGCGACCGGATAGACGCGACCGAACGCGGACAGGTCGGGATACTCCAGAGCCGCTTCGGCCCACTTCCAGCCCTCCCGCCCGCGCGCTTCGTCAGCCAAACCGGTCAGCTTCTCGCCGACGAGCCGGTCGAGCAGGACCACGTCCTCCAGCCAGCCCCCACCATCCTCAGTGAACAAATCCCGGAGGATTCCCCCGCCCGCCGCCTCATAGGCCTCGACGCCGACGAAGCGGACGCGCCGGTCGCCCACCGCCACCTTGGCCTCGGTCATGGCCCGGCGAATGGCGTGGACGGGACGATACTCGCCCAACTGCTCGAACACCTGCCGCTGCCGGTTCTGATCCTCGCTGACGCAGAAGGCCATCAGCTGGTCCAAGGCCAGCGCCCCGGCCCGATAGGCCGCCATCAATTCAGGCGCCGCCGCGCCCAGCCGCAGCCGCTGACGCACGACATGGGCCGACACCCCGAACCGGGCGCCGATCTCCTCGGCGCCGTAACCCCTCTCTTCGGCGAGCCGCTGGAAGGCCTCGAACTGGTCGGCGGGATGCATGGCCTCGCGCGTCATGTTCTCGTCGAGACTGATCTCGTGGGCGTCGTTCTCGGCGTCCACGATGCAGCGCACCGGATGGGTCCGCTTGATCGCCTTGCGCTTGGCCAACAGCCGCAGCCCCTGACGGCGGCCCTCGCCGATGGTCACGAGGTAGTTCCCGGTCGGAACGCCCTCCCCGTCCCGCTCGACCTCGACCACAGGCGGCTGCAACACTCCCTTGGCCTTGATGGAGGCCGCGAAGGCCTCGATGGTCGCCGGGCTGTGCGGGGTCTTCCTCGCATTCTTCGGCGAGGCCTTGAGCCGGTTCAGCGGCACGATCACCTCCGCGCCATGCTGCGGCGCGGTCGCTTCGGTCGGGGCGGTTTGGGTGGATTGAGCAGTCATGTCTCTGCCTCCTTTGGGCAAGGGTTGCAGGCACGCGAACCGCGCGCCTGAAACCCTGCCCGTCGGCGAGACCGGGGTAGCAAGGGCCAGGGCGGACCGGCCGGAGGGGGATCGCCCGACCTGCACAAGCCTGACCGTGATGATTGGCATGACGCCCTTCGCCTGCGCGGAAGGTCGGGGAGACCGGCCGGGCCGGCGGCGAAGCCGCTTTACCCTGGCCTGCGCGAGGGCGGCGCCCTTAGCTCTTGGCGGCGGCGTCGCCGGCGCGGTCGCGCGCCTCCAGACCTGAAGCGTCGCAAGGGCGTGGCGCGGACACTTTGCGCCCGGCCGATTGTCGCGCCGGGATCTCCGGCGGCCTCAGTTTTGTATCAGTCGAAGCAGCGTTCCGTCGGGATCGATCAGGGCGCCCACCCAGCCGCCCCAGTCCTCGACCCTCGGCGCATGCAGGCGCGGCTGGCCCCAGCAGGTTTCGGCGAGTCCCGTCGACTTGCAGATCTCATAGAAAGTGTCGAGATCGTCCAGTCGCAGGCAGCAGCTGAAGTCGTTGGTCGACGGGTCGAGGTCGGGATGGGGGAAGAACTCCAGCGTCAGTTCGCCACGCGTCAGGATCATCCAGCCGTCGTCGCGCCAACCCTGGACGAAGCCAAGGGCGATGTAGAAGCGCGAGGTCGCTTCGAAGTCGCGGGACGGGAGGTTGGGGGTTGCGTGATCGCTCATCGCGCCAGACTAAGCGCAGCAACCCTTTCCATCCACCTGGATCGGCGGACAGGGCACGTCGGCGTAGGAGCAGAAGACGCAACAGTCACCGGCCTTGGGCTTGAGCGTTCGACCGCAGCCCAGGCAGTCATAGAAATACAGGCAGGCGTTCGTGGGCATGGTCTCGGTCGCAGAGTGGCCGCAGTGCGGGCACACCAGCGTGGACTGCAACTCCACCGCGGCCGTCATCGGGCCACCGCCAGGCGGGGCAGCGCCCACGGCTCGATGATGGGTTGCCAGGCCAGAGACAGCGTGACCAGCACCGTGGCCGCCACGAGCAGCCAGAACGCCACACGCGACGGCCGCCGGCACGACGCATCGCGGCGACATCGCTGGCGCCGCCGCCAGTGAAGCGCCCATCCTGCGAGCAAGGCCGCGATCGCGACGAGCGTCAGCCAGCCGCGCATCCCGGCGATCACCGCCGCTCCCGCGAACGTGACCCCTGCGAGCGAGAGCGCGAGCGGCAGGACGCAACAGGCGGCCCAAGCGAACAGGGACGCGGCGGCGCCGGCGGCGGCTGACACGCTGACCGCCATCTCCGGAACGTTTCCGTTTTTGTTTTCTGGCGCGTCCATGGCTTTCCCTCGCTCGATCGATCGCTAGGATGCAACCCGTAGCGGCTACGGGATCAAGCGGAAATGTCGGCGAGTGTCTTGACGATCGGAAAGTTGGCGGCGGGCGCCGGCGTGAACCTCGAAACGGTGCGCTACTACGAAGGCATCGGCCTGATGCCGAAGCCGGGCCGCACCCGCGGCGGCCACCGCAGCTATGACCCCGAACATCTCGAGAGGCTGCGGTTCATTCGCCGCTCGCGGGAGCTGGGATTCGGCGTCGACGCCATTCGCAAGCTGATCGCGCTTAGCGAACCGGGCCTGCAAGCCTGCGCCCAGATCAGGGACCTTGCGAGCGAGCATGTCGCCGGCATCGACGCCAGGATCGCCGACCTTCAAAGATTGCGGGGTGTGCTCCAGCAAGCGGTCGACGCCTGCGAGGCGGGCCGGCGAATCCACTGCCCGGTCATCGCCGAACTCGGCTCATCGGAGCCGGCGAGGGCCTTGCTCCAGACCCGTCGATCTTGACTCGGCATGGCGTGAGGAGCCTAGTCGGGTTCGCATGTGGGCCCTGATCCGCTCCCTTCTCGTCGCCTTGGCCCTGACCGGCTTCGTCGGTCAGACGACGGCGCATGCGACCCCTTCGCCCCCGATGACGCCGGCGACGGCGACCACGATGGACATGTCGGACTGCTGTCCGGACTGCCCCGAAACGGCCGCGCCGGTTTCTGACCCGTCCTCCAAGTCCAAGGCGCCGTGCCGGGACATGAGCTCCGCCTGCCTCGCCAAGGTCGGCTGCGCCGGCCTGGCCGTTCCCTTCCCCGGCCCGGCGGCGCTGGCCGCCCCGTTTCCCCCACATCGTCTGGCCGTCCTGCGTCCGGCCGACACCGACCGCGACGGAGTCGGTCCGCCGCCGCTGCAAGGTCCTCCAAAGCCCCAGGCCTGAAGCCACGCCCTGAACGACTGCCGACGCCGTCTGGCGTCGCGCCGCCGTCCGTCGCGCTCGCTCGAGCCTCGTCAACTTTCGGACCTTGACCCATGTCGAACCCCATTTGGCCGACCGCGCCAGGCGTCGCGCCGCGCCGCGCCGGCCTCGCGGCGAGCCTGATCGCCCTGCTCCACGCGTCCGGGCCCGCCCTCGCCGACCCCCTTACGTTCGACCAGGCCCTGACCCGGGCCGAGTCGGCGCCGGATCTGAGAGCCAGCGACCTGGAGGTCGCAGCCGCCCGCTCCGGCGCCGACGCGGCCGGACGACTGCCGGACCCGGAGTTGACCTTCGGCGTCGACAATTTTCCGGTGTCGGGTCCGATGGCCGGCCGCTTCGGCGACGACGAGATGACCATGGCCCGCATCGGCCTGATGCAGAGCGTGCCGAGCGGCGAGCGGCGGCGCGCCGAACGCGCGGTCGCCGACGCCGACATCGGCGTGGCCGAGGCCCGGGCGGGCATCGCCCGGCGCGACGTCCGCCTCGCGGCGGGGCTGGCCTGGATCGACCTGCACTACGCCGACCGCAAGCGCCGCGCGGTCGAAGAGGTCCTGGCGACCCTGGAGCCGCTGTGGGAGGCCGCCCCCGCCGGCGTCGCCTCGGGCGCCGACCGGCCGGCGACGGGGCTGGCGCCCGTCCGCCTCAGGGCCGCCCTGGAAGATCGACTCGCGGGCCTGCGGGCCGACGAGGCCCGGGCGCGCGCTGAGGTGACCCGCTGGACTGACGATCCCGCGCCCACGACCGCCGGGACGCCGCCTCACGTCGAGGTCGATCCTGCGACCCTGCGGGCCGCCCTGGACCGCCTGCCGATGCTGCAGGCCTACGCCGCGGCGGGCACGCGCGCCGACGCCGATGTCGCCATGGCCCAGGCCGGGCAAAGGCCCGACTGGGCGTTCGAGGTCGAGTACGGCCGACGCGACCCGATGTTCGGCGACATGGTCTCGGTCGGCGCGCGTGTCAGGTTGCCTCTGTTCGCCGACCAGCGACAGGCTCCGGTGATCGCCGCCCGGTCCGCCGACGCCGCCCGGGTCCGTGTCGAGCGCGAGGCCGCGCTGCGGACGCTGCGGGCTCAGCTCGAGAGCGACCTCGCAGACCATGTCATGCATCACGACCAATGGCTGAGGGCGCGGGACGTGGTCCTGCCTGACGCCCTGCGGCGCGCGGACCTGGAGACCGCCAGCTACGGCGCGGGCCGCGCCGGGATCGGCGAGGTGCTGGAAGCCTTCACCGCCGTCGCCGACGCCCGCCTGGAGGCGTTGGACCGCGAGGCCGCCGTGGCCCGCGACGCCGTGCGGCTCACGCTCATCTATGGGAGCGCCGATCAATGACCCGCCTCATGTCCCCCCGCGCCCGGCTGGCGGCGGCGGCCGTCCTGTTGCTCGCCGTCGGCCTGGGCGGCGGCCTGCTGGCCGGCCGATGGCTGCCGGCCGCCAAGGCGCCGACCGCCGCCTCGGGCGACGGCCGCGCCGTGCTCTACTGGTACGATCCCATGGTCCCGGACCAGCATTTCGACGCACCTGGCAAATCGCCCTTCATGGATATGCAGCTGGTTCCTCGCTACGCCGACGAGGCCGGCGCGGCGCCGGGCGTCCGCATCGACCCGTCCCGAATTCAGGCCTTGGGCGTCCGCTTCGCCACGGCGCGACAAGGTCGGCTGGCGGACGATCTGACCGCCACCGCCGTGGTCGATTTCAACCAGCGCGACATCGCCGTCGTCCAGGTCCGAGCCGCCGGATTCGTGCAGCGGACCTACAATCGCGCGCCCGGCGACATCATCGTCGCCGGGGCACCGCTGGCCGATCTGCTCGTCCCGGACTGGGGCGGGGCCCAGACCGAGTATCTGGCGGTGCGGCGCAGCGGCGACGATCGCCTGATCGAGGCGGCGCGCCAGCGCCTGGTGCTGCTGGGCATGCCCGAGAGCCTGATCACTTCGGTCGAGCGGAGCGGCCGGCCGCGCACCGTCATCACCGTCACCAGTCCCATCGGCGGCGTGATCCGCACCTTGGGCGTCCGGTCTGGCATGAGCGTCCCGGCGGGCGCGACCCTGGCTGAGATCAACGGCCTGTCGACGGTCTGGCTCAACGCCGCCGTTCCTGAAGCCCTAGCCGGCCGCCTGCGCACCGGTCAGATAGTGGACGTCACGCTCGCCGCCTTCCCGGGCGAGCGGTTCACCGGTCGTCTCACGGCTCTGCTGCCCGAGGTGGCCGGCGAGAGTCGCACGGTCACCGGGCGCGTCGAACTCGCCAACCGTGGCGGCCGGCTGCGGCCGGGGATGTTCGGCCAGATCGCCCTCGGCGGTGGCGGAACTGACGCCCTGGTCGTCCCTTCCGAAGCGGTGATCCGCACCGGAACCCGTACGCTGGTCATGCTGGCCGAGCCGGGCGGGCGGTTCCGCCCGGCCGAGGTCCGTATCGGCCGCGAGGCCGCCGGCCAGAGCGAAGTCCTCGCCGGCCTCGCCGAAGGGGAGCGGGTGGTGGCCTCCGGCCAGTTCCTGATCGATTCCGAAGCCAGCCTCTCAGGGGTCGAGGCGCGGCCGATCGGATCGCCCGGCGCCGCGACGGCGGCGGCCGCTCCGACAGTCCACCAGACGACGGGACGGGTCGAAGCCTTGACGCCCGGGTCAATCACCATTTCGCATCCGCCGATCGCCAGCTTGAACTGGCCGGCCATGACCATGGCCTTCGACCTTCCCGACGCCGCCCGTACGCGCGGCCTGGCCGTCGGCGACCGGGTCCGCCTCGACTTCGAGCTGAAGGCCGGCAAGGCGACGATCCTGCGTCTCACCCCCGTCGAGGCCAGACCGTGATCGCCGCCGTCATCCGCGCCTCGGTCAAGGCCCGCGTCTTCGTCCTGCTTGCGGCGCTGGCCCTACTCGCCGCCGGTCTGTGGGCCGCGCGCAGCACCCCGGTCGACGCCCTGCCGGACCTCAGCGACGTTCAGGTCGTCATCCGCACGAGCTATCCGGGCCAGGCGCCCCAGATCGTCGAGAACCAGGTCACCTATCCGTTGGCCACGACAATGATGTCCGTCCCGGGCGCGCGCACGGTGCGCGGCTATTCCTTCTTCGGCGACAGTTTCGTCTATGTGCTGTTCGACGACGGGACCGACCTCTACTGGGCCCGCTCACGGGTGCTGGAATACCTCAACCAGGCTCAGTCCAGGTTGCCCGAGAGCGCCCGACCGGCGCTTGGGCCGGACGCCACCGGCGTGGGCTGGATCTACGAATACGCCCTGGTCGATCGGACCGGCCGCCACGACCTGTCGCAGCTGCGGTCCCTGCAGGACTGGTTCTTGCGCTATGAGCTCAAGACCGTGCCGGGCGTAGCTGAAGTCGCCAGCGTCGGCGGCATGGTCAAGCAATACCAGGTGGTCCTCGATCCGGCCCGGCTCGCCGGCTACGGCGTCACCCACCAAGCCGTCGTCGAGGCCATCCAGCGCGCCAATCAGGAGACCGGCGGCTCGGTGCTGGAACTGGCCGAGGCCGAATACATGGTCCGGGCCAATGGCTACCTGACCGACCTGGACGATTTCCGGGCCGTTCCGATCCGGACGGCGGCAGGCGGCGTGCCGGTCCGGCTGGGCGACGTGGCGACGATCCAGGTCGGACCGGAGATGCGCCGCGGCATCGCCGAACTGAACGGCCAGGGTGAGGTGGCGGGTGGGATCGTGATCCTGCGCTCCGGCGAAAACGCCCGCGCCGCCATCGCCGCCGTCCGGGACAAGCTGGAAGGCCTGAAGGCGAGCCTGCCGGCCGGGGTCGAGGTGGTGACCACCTACGACCGCTCTCAGTTGATCGACCGGGCCATCGCCAATCTCAGCACCAAGCTCCTGGAAGAGTTCCTGGTCGTGGCCCTGGTCTGCGGCCTGTTTCTCTGGCATGCGCGCTCGGCCCTGGTCGCCATCCTGACCCTGCCGCTGGGGGTGCTGGCCGCCTTTCTCGTCATGCGCGTCCAGGGCGTGGACGCCAACATCATGTCGCTAGGCGGCATCGCCATCGCCGTCGGGGCCATGGTCGATGCCGCGGTCGTGATGATCGAGAACGCTCATAAGCATATCGAGCGCTGGGAGCACGACCATCCAGACGAGCGTCTGCAAGGCGAGGCCCGCTGGCGGGTCGTCACCGACGCAGCCGCCGAGGTCGGGCCGGCGCTGTTCCTGAGCCTTGTCATCATCACCCTGTCGTTCGTGCCGGTGTTCAGCCTGCAAGCCCAGGAAGGCCGGCTGTTCGCGCCGCTGGCCTTCACCAAGTCCTACGCAATGGCGGCGGCGGCCATCCTGTCCGTCACGCTGGTCCCGGTGCTGATGGGCTATCTGATCCGCGGCCGCATCCCGGCCGAGCGGGAAAATCCGCTGAACCGGGCGTTGACCCGAGCCTACCAACCCGCGCTGGACTGGGTGATGGGCCGACCCCGGCTGACGCTGCTGCTCGCGGCCCTGGCCTTCGCCACCACCGCCTGGCCGCTCAGCCAGCTGGGCGGCGAGTTCCTGCCCAGTATGGACGAGGGCGACCTGCTCTACATGCCCTCGGCCCTGCCCGGCCTGTCGGCGGCCAAGGCTTCGGACCTGCTGCAACAGACCGACCGGATGATCTCGACCGTGCCGGAGGTGAAGACGGTGTTCGGCAAGGCCGGGCGGGCCGAGACGGCCACCGACCCCGCGCCGCTGGAGATGTTCGAGACCACCATCCAGTTCAAGCCGCGCGATCAGTGGCGGCCGGGCATGACGCCAGAGAAGCTGGTCGAGGAGCTTGACCGCGCCGTCCAGGTTCCGGGGCTGGCCAATGTCTGGGTGCCTCCGATCCGCAACCGCATTGATATGCTGGCGACCGGCATCAAGAGCCCCATCGGAGTGAAGGTTTCTGGGGCCGATCTGGCCGAGATCGACCGGATCGCCGCCGAGGTGGAACGGGCGGCCAAGGGCGTGCCGGGCGTGAGCTCCGCCTTGGCCGAGCGGCTGACCGGCGGCCGCTATATCGATGTCGACATCGACCGCGCCGCCGCCGCGCGCTACGGCCTCAACATCGCCGACGTGCAGTCCATCGTCGCCGGCGCCATCGGCGGCGAGACCATCGGACAGACCATCGAGGGACTCGCCCGCTACCCCATCAACGTCCGGTATCCGCGCGAACTGCGCGACAGCCTCGAAGGGCTGCGCGCCTTGTCTGTGCTGACGCCGTCAGGACAGCAGATCACGCTCGGCACGGTCGCCGAGGTCCGGATCGCTGACGGTCCGCCGATGCTGAAGACCGAGAACGGCCGGCCATCGACATGGGTCTACGTCGACGTCCGCGGGCGCGACCTGGCGTCGGTCGTTTCCGACCTCAGGACGGCCGTGGCCCGGGACGTGCGGTTCTCTCCCGGGGTCAGCGTCGCCTATGCCGGGCAGTTCGAGTACCTGCAGCGGGCCGCGGCGCGGCTGATGATCGTCGTGCCCGCGACCCTGCTGATCATCTTCGTCCTGCTCTACGTGACCTTCGGCCGACTCGACGAGGCCGCCCTCATCATGGGAACCCTGCCGTTCGCCCTGACCGGCGGAATCTGGATCCTCTATTTGCTGGGCTATCACCAGTCTGTCGCCACCGGTGTGGGGTTCATCGCCCTCGCCGGGGTTTCGGCGGAGTTCGGCGTGGTCATGCTGATCTACCTCAAACATGCTCTGGCCGACCGGGGGCCTTCGCCCTCGCCGGACCAGGTCGCCGAGGCCGTGCGCGAAGGCGCGCTGCTGCGGGTGCGCCCCAAGGCCATGACGGTCGCGGTGATCCTCGCCGGCCTCTTCCCCATCCTGGTCGGCCACGGCGCCGGCTCGGAGGTCATGAGCCGCATCGCGGCGCCCATGATCGGCGGCATGCTGACCGCCCCCCTGCTCTCGATGCTGGTGATCCCCGCGGCCTACCTGCTCCTGAGACGCCGATCGTCCCCCTCCACTGCTTCAATCCAAGGAGACACCCCTTGAAGCGCTTTCTGACCCTCACCGCCTTCGCCTCGACCGCCTTGCTCGCTGCCTGCGGCCAGCCGACCGAACCGGCGCCAGACACCGCCGCGCCCGCCGAGGACGCAGCAATGGTGCCCATGGCGCCGACCCCCGCCGCGCAGACGACCGGCCACGGAACCGGTGTCGTAACCGCCGTCGATCCTGCAGCCGGGACCGTCACGCTCGACCATGGCCCAATTCCGGAGGTGGGCTGGCCGGCCATGACGATGGGCTTCAAGGCGGATCCGGCGCTACTGGCGACGGTCAAGACCGGCGACCGGGTCCGCTTCGACCTGGTGATCAAGGGCGGGACCAGCGAGATCACCGCCATCCGTCCGGAATAGACCGGTCCGGGTCGGTCAAGGTCGGTCGTCGCCGCGACATCACGGACGTCGCGGCGACGACGCGCCCCGCCTAGAGTCATCCTTGTCAGCCTCTCAAGGAAGTCCGATGTCATCCATCTTCCTGTCACGCAGAGTCCTGCTGGCCGCTGCGCCGGCTCTCACTGCCGCTGGAACCGCTTGGGCCGCACCCGAGAATCGGTTGACCGCCTACAAGACGCCCTGGTGCGGCTGCTGCGGCGGCTGGATCAGCCACATGCGTCAAGCCGGTTGGACGGTCGAGGTCATCGAGCATGAGGACCTCGCGCCGATCCGGGCCCGACACGGGATCCCGGATCGATTGGCCTCCTGCCACACGGCCGTCGTCGGCGCCTATGCGGTCGAGGGTCATGTGCCGGCCGGCGACGTCGATCGCTTGCTGCGTGAACGCCCGGCTGCTCGCGCCCTGAGCGCCCCCGGCATGCCCGCCGGCTCGCCGGGCATGGAGGCCGCAGGACGCGAGCCCTACACCACGATGCTGATCCTCAACGACGGTTCCACCCGGGTGTTTGGACGGCACAACGGCGCCTGACCCTCCGTCGGCGAGCGGGCTAGGCCTCGTCCGCTTCCGAGCCCCGCGCGTCCTCCAGGATCTCCAGGCCGCCCTTGGCCGCGACGCCAGCGACCAGAACTCCGACCACCAGATCCGGCCACGACTGTCCAAGCCAAAGCACCAGACCGCCGGCGACGATGATCCCGCCGTTGGAGGCGAAGTCGTTGAAGCTGAACGTCTCGGCGGCGCGCAGATTGACATCGTCGCCGTCCAGCCGCCGCAGCATCTGCAGGCAGATCAGGTTCACGACCGCGGCGATGACCGCAAGGCCGATCATGGTCCAGCCGATTGGCTCCGCCCCGAACCACCAACGCCGCCCCGCATCGATCAGCACCCCGGCGGCGAAAACCAGCAGAAGGACGCCCGAGACCCGGGCGGCCCGCCGCTTCCACGCAATTGCGCGCCCCACGGCCAGGAAACTGATCAGATAGACGACCGAGTCCGAGGCGTTGTCGACCGCGTTAGCCAGCAGGGCGCTGGAATCGGCGATCACTCCGCCGATACCGAGCGCTGCGAAAAGCAGCGCATTCAGGATCAAAACGACGAGCAGAGTGCGTCGCTGCTCGCGGTCTTTCGCGTTCAAGGCTGTCAATCGTCCATTCCTTCCGAGGCTCGGTGTCTGACCGCCCTGGCGGCGAAGGTCGGCAAGACCAGAAGGGTCAACGCCGTTGCGGTCAAAAGGCCGCCGATGACCACGGTGGCCAAGGGCTTTTGCACCTCTGCGCCCGCCCCGTGCGCCAGCGCCATCGGAATGAAACCGACGATCGCCACGAGCGCGGTCGTCAGGACCGCTCGCAGACGACTGGAGGCGCCTTCGACCGCCGCCTCCATCGCCGGCAGGCCGGATGTCAGTCGCTCGCGAATAGCCTGCATCAGCACCAGGCCGTTGAGGGTCGCCACGCCCGAGACCGCGATGAAACCGACGGCGGCCGAGACGGAGAACGGCATCCCGCGCAAAAAGAGAGCGAGGGCTCCGCCAACGAGCGCAAGCGGCACGCATGCGAAGACCAACCCAGCCTCGGCGAAGGAGCCCAACGCCAGGAACAGCAAGACTCCGATCAGGATGAAGACGATCGGAATGACGACGCCGAAGCGCTGCTCAGCGCGCTTGAGATTTTCAAACTGGCCGCCCCAGTCGAGATGCACGGCCGCCGGCAGGTCGATCTCTCCAACCCGCGACTGGGCCTCGGAGACGAAACCGCCCAGATCCCGTCCCCGCACATTGGCCTGGACGACCATCCGCCGGCTGCCGTTCTCGCGGCTGATCTGGTTGGGGCCTTCGGCGGTCTGAATCCGGGCCACCGAAGCGAGCGGTACGACGACGCCTGACGACGAGACGATCGGCAAGGCGGCGAGGGCTGCGGGATCATTGCGAGCGTCATCCGGCAGACGGACCACCACATCGAAGCGACGATCGCCTTCGAAGATGCGACCCGCTTCTGCCCCCCCGACGCCCACGGATACGGCCTCGCTGACATCGGCCGCTGACAACCCGTAATTGGCGGCGGCGAACCGGTCGACGCTGACCGTCAGCGTCGGCAAACCCGACGCCTGCTCCACCCGCACGTCAGCCGAGCCCGGCGTTGCTCGCAGAGCCGCGGCGACCTGGTCCGCGACGCCCTGCATCGTGACGAAGTTGTCGCCGAAAACAGTGACTGCGAGGTCGCTTCTCACGCCCGAGCTCAGTTCGTTGAAACGCATTTCGATTGGCTGACTAAATTCGAACGCGTTTCCGAGCTGCTCCATGGCGGTGGCCTCGAGGCGCTCGACCAGTTCCTCCTTGTGTAGACCGGGCTCGGGCCAGTCGTTTCGATCCTTCAAGATGATGACCGCATCGGAGATATTCGGCCCCATTGGGTCGATCGCGACCTCGGCGGTGCCCGTCTTGGAGAAAACCGATTGAACCTCGGGCGTCGCCAGAAGAGCGCGTTCGAGATTCTGCTGCATTCGAAGCGACTGTTCGAGTGACGTCGCCGGAGGTTTGGCCACGAACATCGACACGTCGCCCTCGTCGAGCGTGGGGATGAACTCCCTGCCCAAGGCCATGAAGGACGCCGCGCCGACCGCTACGGCCGCCACCGCCGAGATCAGAACGACCTGGGGCCGGGCCACCGCCTGCCGGATGGCCGGCTCGATCCACCGGCGGGCGAAGCGGAGGATCCGCGTTTCATGTTCGACGACCTCCCCGTCGGGTCCGACGTGCGAGGATTTGGGATCTCGCACGAGCAGCGCGGTCATCGCGGGCACGAAGGTGAAGGAGAAGATGAAAGCCCCTACGAGCGCCAGCATCACGGTGGCGCCCATCGGCTGGAAGGTCTTGCCTTCCACGCCTTCCAGCAGCAGCAACGGTGCGAAGACGAGGAGGATGATCAACTGGCCGAAAGCGGCTGGCTTAACCATCTGGCGCGCGGATTGGATCGCCACCCCTAACCGCTCGTGGCGGGTAAGCACCCGACCGAGTTGGGCGCGCCGTTGAGCCAGCAGCAGAAGGGTGTTCTCGATCACCACCACTCCGCCGTCAACCATCAGCCCGAAGTCCAGGGCGCCCAGGCTCATCAGGTTGCCGCTGATCCCGAAGTGGTTCATGCCGATGACGGCGAACAGAAAGCTGAGCGGGATCATCAGCGCGGTGATGCTCGCCGCGCGGATGTTGCCCAGCAGCAGGAACAGGATCACCACCACGAGCAGGGCGCCCTCGGTCAGATTGCGCGCCACTGTGGCGATGGTGGAATTGACCAGCTCGCTCCGGTTCAACACCGGCGTTGCGACGATCCCCGGCGGCAGGCTGTCGCCGACCTCGGTTAGACGTTCCGCCGCGGCTTGAGCCACCGTGCGGCTATTGCCGCCGGCGATCATCAGAGCCGTTCCCATGACCACCTCGTGGCCATCCCGGCTGGCGGCTCCGAGCCGAAGCCCCTGCCCGACCTCGACCGTGGCGACGTCAGCGACGCGGATGACGAGACCGCCCCGGTTCACAATCGGCGCCTGCCTCAAATCCTCGACGTTGCCCGCCAAGGCATCCGTGCGAACGACCAGGGCCTCTCCACCCCGTCGAATGAAGCCGGCGCCGGCCTGGGTGTTCGCCCGTTCGAGCGCTTCGGTCAGGTCATTCAGCCCAAGACCATAGCTGGAGAGCCGCGCTACATCCGGTCGAACCGCATACTCCTTGACGTAGCCGCCGATCGTATCGACGCCGGCAAGTCCCTCGGTGCCGCGCATCAGAGGCGCGACGATCCAGTCCTGAACCGTGCGGAGATAGGTGGCGCGCTGCTCTGGCGTCGCGAGCCGTTCGCCTTCGGGAGTCAGATAATCGCCCCCCGCTTGCCAACCCGGCTGGCCGGGTCGGGACAGGTTCTGGCTGTTGAACGGCACATAATCGACCGTCCACATCAGCACTTCGCCCAAGCCGGTGGTGATGGGAGAAAGCGCGGGCTCGACACCCTCGGGCAGACCCTCACGAGCGGCCGCCAGCCGTTCCGCGACCTGCTGGCGCGCGAAATAGATGTCTGTCTCATCGGTGAAGATGGCGGTGATCTGGCTGAACCCGTTGCGCGATAGCGATCGGGTGCTCGTCAGGCCAGGAACGCCCGACAGCGCGGTTTCAAGCGGATAGGTCACCTGGCGCTCGATCTGTTCCGGCGCGAGGGCGGGAGCGACCGTGGTGATTTGCACTTGGCGGTTGGTGATGTCCGGGACCGCGTCGATCGGAAGCTTGGTCAGTTCAAACAGACCCAGTCCGGCGACGAGGGCGACGGCGATGACGACGAACCAGCGGAACCGGACCGACGCCGAAATGACGGCATTGAACATGGATCGATCCCTAGTCTTCGTCTTCGGCCTCGCCCTTGGCGAGTTCCGCTTTCAGGAGGAAGGCGTTGGCCCCCGCGATACGTTCGGAGCCGTCCAATCCGCGCAGGATTTCGGTTCGGTCTCCGGCTTGCCGGCCGATCAGCACCGGAACGGCCCGGAAGCCGTCCGCCGTTTGCACGAAGACCACAGCCGAGCCGTTCACGGTCTGGACGGACTCGGACGGCACGGTGAGACCATCCGACAAGGCGCCGGTCACGACCGTACCGCTGACGGCCGAGCCGGCGGGAGGCAAGCCTGCGTCGACGGGCCGGGCGCGGATGATCGTCGCGCCGCTTTGTTCGCTTGCATCGACGGCGACCCCGGTGACGACCGCAGCGAACTCGCCGTTCGCCCCTTGCACATTCATCCGGACGCCGGGGCTGACTTGAGCGGCCAAGGCGGGAGGCGCATTGAAAACGATCTCGACACGGGCGGGATTGGTGACCTCCGCGATCACGCTCCCTTGGGCCGCGAAGCCACCAGGTCCGACCTGAACGCTGGTCACAACGCCGTTGATCGGGCTGGCGACGCTTACGCGACCCGATGCGCTTGGCGATCCGGCTGCAGCCGTGCGGGCGCGCGCTGCCCGCGCCGCCGCCTCCGCGCTCAGCGCCTGCGCCCGCGACGCTTCGACGTCCTGTCGGGCGACGACGCCCGCCTGCTCCAGATTTTGATCCCGCTCGTAAGCGCGACGCGCGGCCTCCGCTGAAGCGTTGGCGGCTTCCGCGTCCGCGCGGTAGGTGGCGGCGTCGCCACTCACCAGAATGGCCAAGGGCTGTCCGGTTCGCACCGGTTGTCCGGGCGCCACCAGAACCCGCTCGACCCGCCCGCCAATCACCGCCGCGACAGAGGCTCGCGCATCGACCATCGGTTCGACCCGACCGCTCAACCGGGTCTCGCCGCCTCCGCCACCAGCGACCGTCACCATGGCGATACCGGCCGCCTGGATCTGGGCCGGAGTGAGGACCACGACGCCCTCGGCGGCGCCGCTTTCCGCCTCATGGCCTTCCTCCCCACTTTCTTCGGCGGCAGGCGCGGGCTCCGGGCCGAAGACCGAATAAAGCCCGACGCCGCCAAGCAGGATCACGGCGGCGGCTCCACCCAGGAGCCAGGGTTTGCGAAGCGAGGTGTGATTCATTGCGACGTTCCAAAAGGGGCGCGGCCTTGCAGGCGCGCGAGGTCGATTTCGGCGCGGACCCGCGCGAGGCGAGCGTCAACGGCGGCGTTGCGGGCGGAGATCAAGGCAGCGCGGGATGAGCGCAGCTCGAGTTGTGAGATACGGCCGGCTTCGAATCCGATCCTCGATAGCCGGTAGGCCTCCTCGGCCGCGGCGACGCCGGCGTCGGCCGCGGCGACCCGGCTAGGTGCTGTACCCATAAAGCTTGCGGCCGAGGGCGACGCTTGATTCAAGGATTCCGAAAGGAGCCTTGGGATGGCCCGATACGATCTGAGCGAAGCGGAGTGGCGGCTGGTCGAGCCGTTGTTGCCGAACAAGCCGCGAGGCGTGGCCCGGGTGGATGACCGCCGGGTGCTGAACGGCGTCTTTTATGTCCTGCGGACAGGGTCGCCATGGCGTGACCTGCCGGAGCGCTACGGGCCGTATACGACGGTCTACAATCGCTACAACCGGTGGGCCAAGGCCGGGGTCTGGCTGAGGATCTTCGAGACGCTGGCGGCCCGATCCCCGCAGTCGATGCAGATGATCGACAGCTCCATCATCCGGGCCCACCAGCACGCCGCCGGTGGAAAAAAGGGGGCCCGGATCACGCCATCGGCCGTTCTCGTGGAGGACTGAGCACCAAGATCCACGCCGTCGTCGATCAGGACGGCCTGCCGGTGCGCCTGCTTCTCTCGCCCGGCCAGGCCTCCGACATGAGCGCGGTTCCCGAGCTTCTCGCCGGCCTGCCCGCGCCGACGACCGTCGTCGCCGACCGGGGCTACGATTCCAACTCCGTGCTTGAGCTGATCGCCCGATCCGGCGCCCAGCCCAGCATCCCCAGTTGCTCCCGTCGAAAGGTCAGGCGCTCCATCGACCCCGCCATCTACCGGCAGCGCAATCAGGTCGAACGCTTCTTCTGTCGCCTCAAGCACTTCCGACGCGTCGCGACCCGCTTCGACAAGCTGGCCCGCAACTTCCTCGCCGCCGTCCTCCTCGCATCAACGCGACTTTGGCTCAGAGCTTATGAGTCCAGAACCTAGCCGAAGCGCTGAGACGCGCCATCGCGGCGTCACGATCCGCCTGCGCCTCTTGACGGGCGCCCAGCAGCCGGGCGTCGGCGGCCCGAAACTCGGCCTGCGCCGCTTCGATGTTGCCTCGGTTGCGATCGAACAAGGGCAGCGGCAAGCTCACGCCCAGCGTGACGGCGGTGGCGTCTTCGGCTTCATAACGGCGAACGCCGACGGACGCGGTCACGTCGGGTCGGGACCTCAAGCGCTCCACGTCGATCCGGCGCTCCGCCGCCTCACGATCCGCTTCCGCCACCCGTACTGTAAGCGTTCCGGCTGCGCCGTCGTCGCTCGCCGCCAGGGGCGCGCGGTCGAGCAGGCCGCTGTCGATGGAGGTCACCGGAGCGGTCAGCATGGCGACCGCCCTCAGCCGGGCGAAAGCCGCATCGCGTTCTGCTTGGGCTTCATCCAGCGCGGCGCGGGCGGCGGCCGCTTCGCTCTCTCCCTGGATACCGCGCAGCAAGGGCTCACGTCCCTCCTCGACCAGAGTCAGGGCCGCCCGCGTATCGGCTACGGTGAGCGATAACGCCTCCTGAGCGAGGTCCGCGCGCCTTTCCGCAGCCTCAGCCTCGGCATAGACCAGCGCGAGACGTCCCGCGGCCTCGATGCCCGCCATGTCACGCCGCAAGGAGGCGGTTCCGGCGTCGGCGCGCGCCGCTTCGACGCGGGCGCCCCGGCGACCCCACAATTCCAGGTCCTGGCTGAGCGAGAGCGTGGTTTCGGCGTTGTTGTAGCCCTCGAATGGGCCGCTTCCGAAGGCGTTTTCAACCTCGAGCGCAGCGGTCGGATTCGGCCTGACCCTCGCCTGACGCACGCGCGCCTCGGCGGCGTCAAGCAAGGCGTCGGCCTCAAGCGTCGCCGGTGATTGGCCGAGACGCTGCAGAAGCGTTTCGTAGCTCGGCGCGGGATCGGCCCAGGCGGGACCGGTCAGACTGGTCGCCAGGGCGACCAGCGCGCAGCCCGCCGCGAGATGCGGCCGACGGCGAATGGGAGAAGGCATGATCTCATGTCCCGAAAGGTTGACGTGAAAGGCGCCGCTCAGGGCGCAGTCCCGTCAGCCTTGGGGCGGTCGATCCGGTCCGGACGGCGTGCGCGAGACGAAGGCGTCGGCCGGGGCGACCCGGCTGGAGACGCTGCGAACCGGCATCAGGGCCGGAGGCGAAGGCGCGTCCGCGGCGGTCATGGCGATGTGGTGACACTGGCAGTAGCTGCAGAACGGCCCGCACTGGCGGGGCTCGTCCGGCCGGGAGTCCGCCGGTTCCGAAACGACCACCGTCGCGGCCGTTGTGGATCCCGCCGGCCATTCACAGGCCATCGCATCGACGGACGTCATGCCGAAAACGGCGATGAACGCCGCCAGAAGCGTCGCCAGTAGACCACGATGGAATCGGGAACGTCCCATAAGCCCCCTTACCATGATTGTCCGACAGATCAATCAGAACGGCATGGCTCGCTGTCGACCGTCCGCTTCGCGCATTTTCCGCTTGATCCTCTAGTTGCTAGAGGATGCAGAAGGGGGGTGTTCTCACCGGAGTCTCCCCATGTCGACGCCTCTGACACCCGACGCAACCCCCGCTGCAGGATGCGGTTGCAGCACGCCGAAGTTCGATGGCGCCACCCCGGCGTACCGCCGGATCCTGGTGACCGTGATCGCCATCAACGCCCTCGCGTTCGTGGCGATCATCGGGGGTGCGATCGCACAAGGGTCCGCCTCGCTCGGCGCCAACGCCCTCGACTTCCTGGCCGACAGCGCCACCTACGCGATCAGCCTTTGGGCCATCGGCCGGAGCGTTCGCGTCCGCGCGGGCGCCGCGCTTCTAAAGGGGGCCAGCCTCGGCTTGCTGGCGCTCTCGATCCTTGGCTTCGCCATCTGGCGTGCGGTCACGGGGGCTCCGCCGGAGGGCTCGGTGATCACCGGCCTCGGACTGTTCGGGTTTGCCGCCAACGTCATCGCCGCCCTCCTTCTGGTGCGCCACCGAGACGGCGACGCCAACGTCCGCTCGGTCTGGCTGTGCACCCGCAACGACCTGATCCAGAGCCTCGTGGTCGCCGGGGCGGGCGCCCTCGTCTGGTTGACCGCGTCGCGGTGGCCGGACCTGATCGCCGGAATTCTGCTGGCCGGGGTGTTTCTGCAGTCCTCCTGGGCGGTCGTGCGTCAGTCGCGCGACGAACTGCGCGAGGCCGCATGACGACGATCGACTACACGCCCGCCCTCGGTCACTCAGGCCTGAGCGGCCTCTACGACCTGGCTATTGCGCTCTGGACGCGCGAGCGCCGCTGGCGATCGGCCTTCCTCGACCAGATCGCCCCCGGGGCTTCTGAAACACTCGTCGATGTCGGTTGCGGCACAGGCGCGCTCACCGCCTTGATCGCGGCAGAGGCGCCGACGGCGAAGGTGATCGGGATCGATCCCGATCCGGATATTCTCGCCCGCGCCCGAAACCGGGCGACGAAGCGCGGCCTGGCCGTCGTCTTTGCCCGCGGATACGCCGACGACGCGGCGACGCTGGTCGGACCCGGCCGGGCGGACAAGGCCGTCTCCAGCCTGGTCTTCCATCAGGTTCCGCTCGCCGGCAAACGGAGCGGCCTCGCCGCGATGTTCGACGCCCTCCGGCCCGGCGGCGAGCTGCATATCGCCGACTACGGTCTGCAACGCACTCCGCTGATGCGATTTCTCTTCCGCCAGGTCCAGGCGCTCGACGGTCGGGAAAATACCCAGCCGAGCGCTGAAGGCGTTCTCCAGGGCCTCATGGCCGAGGTCGGCTTCGAGGGCGTGGAGGAATGCAAGGTCATTCCCACGCCGAGCGGCTCGATCTCCCTCTACAGGGCGCGCAAGCCGCTAGCTCGCCCTATCGCTGCTCGACCCTGACTCATCCCCTCACCAAAGGAGCCTTCAATGCGCACGGTTCTCTCCATGCTCACCCTCTTAGCCGCCTTCGCCGCTGCCCCCGTCGTCGCCCAGTCAACCGCGCCGACACGCGCGGTCCTGGCGGACGCGTCGCGCGTCCCCGCCCGCGCCACCATCATCGATGGTGCGAACTGGCGCTGCGAAGGCCAGACCTGCACCGCCTCAGGCGGTGTTGATCAGCCGGCGCCGCGCGCCTGCCGCCGCGTCGTGGCCCGTTTCGGCGCCGTGACAGAGTTCTCGTGGAAGGGCACGGTCCTCTCGGGCGAGCAACTGGCCGTATGCAACCGGTGACGGCGGTAACGTCAATGTCGATGTCATGCCCGACCCGTCAGGGTTTAGAGACAATGGTCTTCTCGCCAAGCCTGGTGGCCGACACCGCCTCCGACGCCGAACGGCTGGATTTCCTTTTACAGAGCGCGCAAGTCCGTGGGCGGCGCCGATGACTAAAACGCCCTTGCCTTCCAGCCTCGCACGAACGCTCGGCTTTGCTCTGGCGGGGTTCGTCGTGGTCGTGGACCAATCGACCAAGGCCTGGGCTCGCGCTCAACTCGACGAGCCGGTGGACCTCGGTCCTTTCCTGAACCTGATCCTCGGCTTCAACCGGGGCGTCAGCTTCGGCTTGCTGTCGGCCGATGGGGATGCGGGGCGCTGGCTCCTCGTAACGGTCACCGGTTTGATCGCGGCGGCGATGCTGGTCGCGATCGGCCGTTCACGACGTCAAAGCATGATCTTCGCACTGGCGCTGGTGGCCGGCGGGGCGCTGGGCAACATCGTCGACCGCGTCCGATCGGGCGCGGTGACGGACTTCATCGACGTTCATATCGGCAAGGCGCATTGGCCGACGTTCAACCTCGCCGACGCCGCCATTGTTCTCGGCGTGGCGGCCCTGATCTTCTTGTCGGCGCGGAACGCCAGGGACGACGGCGCCGTGGAGATTCGGCGGTGAGCTTGCGGTCGGAAGGTCAGTTGCGCCCGGAGGCCCGCTCGCCCGCCGGGATGAGGGACACGACATGATGAGGCTCGACAAGGAGCAGACGCTCATCCTCATCTGGTCGATGGCCGCCATCGCAATGACCGTCGCCGTGCTGGTCGGGGCCTGGATGGGGCTGCCGCCGCAGTGGGCGGGGATCGACGGAGCGCCGCCGCTCGCCGAGCGGCTGGCGTATGCTTTGCGGGTCGATCTGCCAATCTTCCTCTGGCTGGCTGGCTGCGTCCGCGTAGTGGCCAGCGTGCGTTTTCGCTCCGACGCGGACCGCCCGGGGTCGGCCTACGCGCCGCCGAGCGCCCGGCTGGCGGCGCCCGCGGCCGTCCTGCAGAACTCCCTGGAGCAGACGGTTTTGGCCTTCGGCGGCCATTTGATCCTGGCTACCACCTTGAGGGGGCCCGAGCTCGTCCTCCTGCCCGCTCTCGTCGCGCTCTACCTTTTCGGTCGTGTGACCTTCGCGTTCGCCTACCCCAAAGGCGCGGCGGCCCGGGCCTTCGGCATGGCGCTCACCGGCGCCTCGACCTTGGCCGCTTACGCCATCGCCATCTTCCAGATTTTCTTGGGTCGTTGAGTTCGCCCTCCGCCTCTAGTCGCGGACCATCCCGCCCCCTAGGTTCCCGCCATGCCCGATGCTCCCGCCTTCGCCCTGCAAACCATCGGCAAGCTGGCGGCCGCCACCGGGGTGAAGGTCCCTACCATCCGCTTCTATGAGCAGATCGGTCTGCTCCCCGTCCCACCGCGCACGGCTAGCGATCGGCGACTTTACGACGGGGACGCGTTGCGCCGACTGTCCTTCATCCGTCACGCGCGTCAGCTGGGTTTCGACCTCGACGCCATTCGATCGCTGCTGGATCTGGCCGACCATCCTGAAAGGCCCTGTAGCGAAGCCAACGCTATCGCCCAGCGCCACCTCGCCGATGTCACGATCAAAATCTCTCAGCTGAAGGCGCTCCAGGGAGAGCTATCCCGCATGACCGCCGAATGCGCAGGCGGCCGCGTCTCGGCCTGCAAGGTCATCGAGGTCTTGCATGATCCGGCGCCTGCAGCCGTCCCGACGGCCTAAGCGCGACATTGGCCGCGACACCTCGTCGCACGAATGCTAATGCGACCCGTTCACAGCTAGGCTCGTCATGCGTCATCTGCTCCGATCGCTTCTCTTGGCTCTTGCCTTGGGCTTCTCCATTCCCGCCCACGCCCAAGCCCCCGCCGCCTCCGAGGCCCAGGTCGCCTGGCGCTTGCTGGATTATGTCGCGGTCGACTATGCCGGCGCCGTCGCGAACGGACAGGTCATCAGCGCTGCCGAATACGGAGAAATGATCGAGTTCGCCGGTCAGATCCGCACCCGGATCGCCGCCCTCCCCGCCCATGAGGCGAAAGCGGACCTCTCGCGGAACGCCGCAGCGCTCGAGAGCAGCATCCGCGCCAAAGCCTCGCCGGAAGACGTCGGCGCCCGGGCCAAGTCCCTCGCCGCGGCGCTGCTCGCGGCCTATCCGAGCCCGCTGGCGCCGGCCTTCCCACCCGATCTCGCCCGGGGGCAGGCCCTCTATCAGGAGCAGTGCGCCGTCTGCCACGGCGTCACCGGACGAGCCGACGGCGAGGGCGCCCAGGGGCTGGATCCCGCGCCCATCGCCTTCGCTGACGTCGAGCGCGCCCGCCAGCGCAGCGTGTTCGGCCTCTATCAGGTGATCGACCAGGGCCTGGACGGCACCGCCATGGCCAGTTTCGCGCATCTCCCGGCGGAGGATCGCTGGGCCCTGGCCTTCTACGTCGGGCGGTTCGCCTTCACCGACGCCGAGGCCGCCGAAGGCCAACGTCTGTGGGAGAGCGATCCGGCGATCCGCACCGCCTTCCCCACCTTGGCCTCCGTCACCCAGACCACGCCCGCCGACCTGGCGTCGCGCATCGGCGAGACCAAGGCCCGCGCCGTCACCGCCTACATCCGCCGGCATCCGGACGCCGCCTCTCCGGCCTCGGGCGGCGCGCTCACGCTCGCCCGCACACGCCTGGCGGAAAGCCTGGCGGCCTACCGCGCGGGCGACCGCAAACAGGCCGCCGATCTGGCGCTCTCGGCCTATCTCGACGGCTTCGAGCCGGTGGAGCCGGCGCTCGGCGCCCGCGACGGCGCCCTGCTGCGTCGTGTCGAAACCGCCATGACCGGCCTGCGGGCCGCCATCGGGCGCGGCGCGCCCGCCGAAGAGGTCCAGGCCCAGGTCGCGCGGCTCAACGCCCTGCTCGACACCGCCGAACGGGCCCTGGCCCCGCAGGAGGCGGACAACGTCGCCAGTTTCGCGGGCGCCTTCACCATCCTGCTTCGCGAAGGCCTGGAGGCTCTGCTGATCGTGGTCGCCATGATCGCCTTCCTGCGCAAGGCGGAACGCCCCGAGGCGCTGCGCTATGTACACGGCGGCTGGGTCGCGGCCCTGCTCGCCGGCGGGGCCACCTGGGCGGCGGCGACCTTCCTGATCTCGATCAGCGGGGCGAGCCGGGAGCTGACGGAGGGCTTCGGTTCTCTGCTGGCGGGCGCGGTCCTGGTCTCGGTCGGCATCTGGATGCATGGCAAGTCCCACGCGGACGCCTGGCAGATCTACATCCGCGAGAAACTGTCCAAGGCCCTGTCGGGGCGGTCGGCCTGGCTGCTGTTCCTGCTCGCCTTCGTGGTGGTCTACCGCGAGGTGTTTGAGACCATCCTGTTCTACGCCGCCATCTGGAGCCAAGGCGGCCATGTCGGCATGCTGGCCGGCGCCTTGACCGCCGTGGCCATTCTGGCGGTCATCGCCTGGGCCCTGCTGACCTACAGCAAGCGCCTGCCGATCGGTCAGTTCTTCTCCCTCAGCTCGATCCTGATGGCCGTGCTTTCGGTCGTGCTGGTCGGCAAGGGGGTCGCGGCCCTGCAGGAGGCGGGCTGGATCGATGTCCATCCGATCGCCTGGCTTCCCCGAATCGAGATCCTTGGCCTCTACCCGACGCTCGAGGGCGTCGGGGTCCAGATCCTGACCGTGGCCATTCTTGCGATCGGCTTCGTCCGATCGTCCCGGCCGTCGGGCACAAAGGCCCCGACTGCCGCCTGATCTCTAATGAGCGCGCGTCTAACGCCGTCAGGTCGGCGTGGAAGGACTTTGCGGGACCTGCGGCTTGAAGGCGATGGCCGACAGATCCGTCGCGGCGTCGATCGCAAGCCCGGAGGCTCTACGCTCGGAGTAGCGGTCGACCAGCTGGACAGCGTGGGGCCGGGTCAGGATGGTGAAGCGCACCAGCTCCTCCATTACGTCGACGATCCGCTCGTAGTAGGCGGAGGGCTTCGTCCGCCCGGCGTCGTCGAACTCCTGAAAGGCCTTGGCAACGCTCGACTGGTTGGGGATAGTGATCATCCGCATCCAGCGGCCGAGCAGGCGCAGGGTGTTGACGGCGTTGAAACTCTGGGACCCGCCGGAAACCTGCATGACGGCCAAGGTCCGCCCCTGAGTCGGGCGGACGCCGCCCATGCTGAGGGGCAGATGGTCGATCTGCAGCTTCATCAGGCCCGAGACCTGGCCATGCCGTTCGGGGCTGCACCAGACCATGCCTTCGGACCAGAGGGCATGCTCGCGCAGTTCGCGCACGGCCGGGTGGTCGTCGTCGCCCGGCGCCCCCGGAAGGGGCAGGTCCGACGGATCGAAGATGCGGGTTTCGCATCCCATCCACTGCAGCAGGCGGGCCGCCTCCTCGACGCAGAAGCGCGAGTAGGACCGTTCGCGCAGCGATCCGTACAGAAGCAGGATCCGGAGCGGAGGGTCGTGCGGCCCCAGACCGCGAGCAGGATCGACCGACAAATAGGCCTTGTCCAGGGCCGGCAGATGATCCGGATCAGGCAGCGCCCGCAGGCGGTCGAACGTCATCACAGGTCCTTGGTCAGATAGGCCGCCGATGCCGGGCACAGCCCCGCGAACTCGCGGGTCCGCCGGATCGCCTCCGGCGCCGTCTGGCGGTCCGCCGCCCGGTAGCCGTGCCGAGTGAAGAAGGGCTCGGCCGTGGTGGTGAGCAGATGAAGGCGTGCGCCGCCCAAGTCACCGGCGACGGTTTCGACGGCGGCCAGCATCCGGCTTCCGAGGCCACGCGCCTTCCGGTCGGCGAGCACCACCAAGGAGCGGAGCAGCAGGTCGCGCCCCTCCCCTTCAAGCCCGACGTAGCCGACGACGGCGCCGTCGTGATCGGCGCTGAAGTAGCGGCCGGCCTCAGGCGCGGGCAGGCCTTCGGCCCGCAGCGCGGCGATCAGGCCGACGTCGTGCGCCTCGATCAGATGCAGGACCACCATCACCCGGCGTCCGCCGGCGGAACGGTGTCGGGGAACCAGCGCCGGCCCATCCAGAGGGCGACCGACACCAGCAGGATCAGCACCGGCACCTCGACCAGCGGGCCGATGACGGCGGCGAAGGCGACCGGCGAGGCCAGGCCGAAGGCCGCGATGGCGACCGCGATGGCCAGCTCGAAATTGTTGGAGGCCGCGGTGAAGGCCAGGGCCGTGGTGCGCGGGTAGTCGGCCTCGCTCAGCTTGCCCATCAGGAAGCTGACGACGAACATGACGAGGAAGTAGATCGTCAGCGGAATGGCGATGCGCAGGGCGTCCAGCGGCAGGGCGACGACCTCTCCGCCCTTGAGGCTGAACATGGCCACGATGGTGAACAGCAGCGCGATCAGGGTGATCGGCCCGATGCGCGGAAGAAAGCGGCGCTCGTACCATTCGGCGCCCTTACGGGCGATCAGGCTGCGGCGGGTCAGGAAACCCGCCAGGAACGGCATGCCGAGATAGACCAGCACGGCTCCGGCGATGGTCCAGACGCGGACGTCCACCACGCTGCCCTGCAGGCCGAACAGCGGCGGCAGGACGGTGAGGAAGAGCCAGGCGTAGAGGCTGAAAAACAGGATCTGGAAGACCGAGTTGAAGGCCACGAGGCCGGCCACATACTGGTTGTCGCCGCGCGCCAGCTGGTTCCATACCAGCACCATGGCGATGCAGCGCGCCAGGCCGATCAGGATCACGCCGGTCATGTACTCCGGCTGATCGCGCAGGAAGATCACCGCCAGGACGAACATCAGCACCGGCCCGAGAACCCAGTTCTGGATCAGGGACAGGGCCAGGACCCGCTTGTCGGCGAACACGCGCGGCAAGGCCTCATAGCGGACCTTTGCCAGCGGCGGGTACATCATCAGGATCAGGCCGATGGCGATCGGGATGTTGGTGGTCCCGACCGAGAGGCTGTCGACCCAGGCGGGCAAGCCCGGCACGACGGTTCCGAGCAGGACGCCCAGCGCCATGGCGGCGAAGATCCATAGCGTCAGCCAGCGGTCGAGGAACGACAGGCGGCGCGGCGAAGCGGCGGGTGCGTCGGTCATCGCGTCACCCGCCGGCCGTCGGCGTCGATGACGACCTCCCCGTCTTCCTTGGTGAAGGGCTTCAGGTTCTCGGCCGGCAGCAGGTCCAGCACGGCCTCCGATGGGCGGCAGAGGCCCACGCCCAGGGGACTTACGACGATCGGACGGTTGAGCAGGATCGGATGGGCCTCGATCGCATCGAGCAGTTGCTCGTCCGTCAGGCCGGGGGCGTCGAGACCCAGCTCGGAGAAGGGCGTGCCCTTCTCGCGCAGCAGGTCGCGCAGCGGCTTGCCTGCCCGTTTAGCCAGCCAGGCGACCATAGTCCGCGACGGCGGCGTCTTCAGATACTCGACAATATGCGGCTCGATGCCGACGTGGCGGATGAGTTCGAGCGCATTGCGCGACGTCCCGCAGGCGGGGTTGTGATAGATGACGATGTCCACGGGATCCTCAGGGGCAGCAGGGTGCAAGTTCGGCCAGCAGGGGCTCGCAGAGGTCCGCCCTGCCCCCGCAGCAGTCCTTGAGCAGGAAGAGGACGAGATCGCGAAGCCGGTCCAGGTCAGCCCGGTAGATGATCGACCGGCTGCGGCGCTCCGACTTGATCAGTCCCGCCCGGGTCAGGACGCCGAGATGGGACGACAGCGTGTTCGCCGGAATGGCCAAATGGTTAGAGATGTCACCAGCCGGCAGACCGTCGGGCTCGTGGCGGACCAATAGGCGAAACGCCTCCAGCCGCGTTGACTGCGCCAAGGCGGCCAGGGCGAGAATCGAAGCTTCGGTTTCCATTATTCCATATTAGTCGAATTATGGAAATATTCAAGTCGCGTGTCCCGGGAGTTGCGCAAGCCTACGGTGGAGAGGGTACGGCTAGGCCCGTCGGACTCTTTCGAGTTCGATTCTTCGCAGCAAAGCGGAGATTACGATGGCCCAGACCACCCCGCCCCTGCGGCGCACGATCAAGAAGCCCGAACTGCACCAGATGGTGCCGCTCGCCGACAGCACCATCTGGGAGATGGAGCGCCGCGGCGAATTCCCGAAGCGGTTCCTCCTGACGCCCCGCTGCGTGGTCTGGGACCTGGCCGAGGTCGAGGCCTGGCTGGAGCGGCGCCGTAACCAGCCGATCCGGCGCGCGCCCCCGCCCGACGTCCGCCGGCGCGTCAGCCGACCGGTCAGAACTTCGGATCGAAGCGAGGCCCCTCTCCCTCCGGCACACTGAGCACCGGCGTGAACGTCCGCCCGGCCTCCCACGCCTCGACCGCGTCCGACCACTGCTGCGCCATGTGCCGCCGCTGCATTTCGAACTCCGCCTTGTTGTACACGCCCCGGGACGACCGTTCCTCGTGGGCCAGGCCTTTCTCGATCCAGTCGGAGTTGAAGCCCATTTCGTGCAGCAGTGTCGAGGCCGTCCGCCGCAGGTCGTGCACTGTGAACGGCTCCAGAGGCAGTCCTCGCTTCTTCGCCAACTCGGCGATGGCGGAGGTCACGCGATTGAAGGTCGCCCGCGACATCGGCGCGTCCGCGTCGTAGCGCGACGGCAGGATGTATCTGGAGTTCCCCGCGCAGGTCTTCAGGGCGATCAGGATGTCGAGCATCTGGGTCGACAGATAGACGTTGTGGGGCCGGGAGCGTTTCATCCGCGCCGCGGGGATCGACCAGACGGCGTTCTCGAAATCCACCTCCGGCCAGACGCCGTCCTGCAGCTCGCTCTTTCGCACCATGCTGAGCAGGATAAACTTCAGCCCGAGGCGGATCGTCGGCAGGGTCGCCACCTCACCGAGGAGGCCGAGCATGATGCGGATCTCGCTGGGCGACAGACTGCGGTCGCGCGGCCGGAAGGTCGCGATCGATGCAGGCCCGACGCCGTCCGCCGGATTGTCGATCTTCTCGCCGTGCAGGATGGCCCAGGCGTAGATCTGTTTGACGATATCGCGGACGTGGATCGCCGTCGCCGGCGCGCCGCGATCGACGATGGTCTTGCAGTGGGCCCGGATGTCGTCCGGGGTGATCTCGCTGAGCAGGCGGTTTCGCCACTGCGGCAGCACCTCGCGATTGAAGATCGACCGGCGCATGTTCCGCGTGCTGTCCGCCATCGGGGCGGTGTCCATCCAGCGCTGGGCGACATGCTCGAAGCTGCGCGCCTCTTTCAGACGACGCTTGGCGCGCTGCTTCTCCAGAGCGGGCGAGACGCCCTCCGCGATGGTCCGCTTGACCTCGAACAGGCGCTCCCGAGCCTGCGACAAGCTCAGACCACCCCGACCGTATCGGCCAAGCGTCAGCGTCTCCCGCCGGCCGTTGAAGCGATAGTCGTAGCGGAACGAGATCGCGCCGCCCGGCGAGATGTAGGCGTACAAGCCGTCCCTGTCGGTACTCTTGTAAGGCTTTGATTTTGGTTTCAAATTCTTCAGGGCGGCGTCGGTAAGCACGGTAAAATCTCCTCGCACCGGACAGGGTCGGAATTCGGGGGTTCGAGGTCGATATTTCTCAATCTTTCCAGCACCCTGTGCGAAAAGAATACCGTCATCGGCTCGCCGTGGTCCTGACGGTATGAGCCGGTTTCCATGGGAGCAACGGGACGCGATACCGTCAGACAGGTCGGCATCACGAAAAAAAGACCCTCCGAAAGGCTTCGAAGGGTCTCGACAGAATTCACTTTTACGTCAGTGCCTTACGGATCAAATCGGAAGCGTTCTCGAAAGCTCCCGAAGGGCCCGAATTATTCCCACTCGATCGTGCCGGGCGGCTTGCTGGTCACGTCGTAGACGACGCGATTGACGCCCCGGACCTCGTTGATGATGCGCGTGGCGGTCTTGCCGAGCACCGCCCACGGGAACTCAAAGAAGTCGGCGGTCATGCCGTCAGTCGAGGTCACCGCGCGCAGGGCCAGGACGTTCTCGTAGGTGCGGGCGTCGCCCATCACGCCGACCGTCTTCACAGGCAGCAGCACAGCGAAGGCCTGCCAGATCTGATCGTAGAGGCCGGCGTTGCGGATCTCTTCCAGATAGATGGCGTCAGCGTCCTGCAGGACCTTGACCTTCTCAGGCGTGATCTCACCTGGGATGCGGATGGCCAGACCCGGCCCGGGGAACGGATGACGGCCGACGAAGGCGGGCGCCAGACCCAGCTCGACGCCCAGGGCGCGGACCTCGTCCTTAAAGAGCTCGCGCAGCGGCTCGACCAGCTTGAGCTTCATGTAGTCCGGCAGGCCGCCCACATTGTGGTGGCTCTTGATCACCGCCGAGGGGCCGCCGCGCGCCGAGACGCTCTCGACGACGTCCGGATAGAGCGTGCCCTGGGCCAGGAATTCGGCGCCGTCGATCTTGGCGGCTTCCTTGTCGAAGACGTCGATGAACAGACGGCCGATCGTCTTGCGCTTGGTTTCCGGATCGCTGACGCCGGCCAGCTCGCCGAGGAACAGGTCGCCGGCGTCCACATGGACCAGCGGGATGTTGTAGTGGTCGCGGAACAGGGTCACGACCTGGTCGGCCTCGTTCTTGCGCAGCAGGCCGGTGTCGACGAAAACGCAGGTCAGTTGGTCGCCGATCGCCTCGTGGATCAGGACGGCGGCCACCGAGCTGTCGACACCCCCCGACAGGCCGCAGATCACTTTGCCCGAACCGACCTGGTCGCGGATCTTCTGGACCATCTCCTGACGGAACGCCGCCATGGTCCAGTCGCCCTTCAAACCGGCCAGGGCCAGGAAGTTCTTGTAGATCTGGGTCCCATTGACCGTGTGATAGACCTCGGGGTGGAACTGGACGGCGTAGATCTTCTTGGCGTCGTTGGCGATGGCGGCGAACGGCGCGCCGGTCGAGGTGGCGATCACCTCAAACCCGTCCGGAATAGCGACGACCCGGTCGCCGTGGCTCATCCACACCGTCTCGACCTCACCGACGCCGGCCAGGCCGGCGAACAGCGGGCTTTGCTTGCCGATGGTCAGTTCGGCGCGGCCGAACTCGCCGGCGTGGCCGCCCTCGACCTTGCCGCCCAGCACATCGCACAGCAGTTGCTGGCCATAGCAGATGGCCAGCATCGGCAAGCCAAGGTCGAACAGCTTGCGGCCGATGCGAGGGCTATCCTGCTCCAGCACGCTGGCCGGACCGCCCGACAGGATGATGGCGCTGGGCTGATAGTCGTCGACCATGGCCTCGGCCTTGTCGAACGGATGGATCTCGCAATAGACGCCGGCCTCGCGCACCCGGCGCGCGATCAACTGGGTCACCTGGCTGCCGAAGTCGACGATCAGGACGCGCTGGTGTTCGGTTTTCTGAGTCATGGCGAGATCTCCAGCGGTCGGGCCCAAGAGGGCTGATCTATCGGTCAGGGCGTGTAGGAGGCGCGTTGCAGCACGGCGGCGAAAAAGCCGTCAGTGCCCGCGCGATGAGGGGTCAGACGCAGATAGCCCTCGGGGGTCACATGGGTGACGCCGTCCAGGGCGATCGGCCTGACGGTGAATTCGGGATGGCGCTCGAGGAAGCCGGCGACGCGGTCCTCGTTCTCCTCGGTCAGCAGCGAGCATGTCACGTAGATCATGCGCCCGCCGGCCTTCACGAAGGTGGCGGCGTCTTCCAGCACGCTGTCCTGCTCTATCTGGCGCTTAGCCAGTTGGTCGGGCGACAGCCGCCACTTGGCGTCTGGGTGGCGGCGCCAGGTGCCAGCCCCCGTGCAGGGGGCGTCGACGAAGACGACGTCGATCTTTCCTTCCAGGCCCTTCAGGGGCGTGGCCTCGATCGGCGAACGGATTTGCAGGTTGCGAACCCCTGCCCTCTGGCCGCGTCGGATGGTGTCGGCCAGACGACGGGCGTCGCTGTCGTGGGCGAAAATCTGGCCGCTGTTGCCCATGGCGGCGGCCAGGGCCAGCGTCTTGCCGCCCCCACCGGCGCAGAAGTCGAGAACCTGCTTGCCCTTCACCTCGCCCGCCACGGCGGCGGCGATCTGCGAGCCCAGGTCCTGCACCTCGAACCAACCCTTCGAGAAGGCGGGCACGGCCTCCACCGACGGCGTGCGGTCGGCGGCGGCGGGCGCTGGAATGCGGAAGGCGGTCGGCAAGACCCCCGCCGGCGCGGCGTCGATCAAGGCCAGCGCCTTGGCGCAACGTTCGACATCGGTCTTCAGCGTGTTGACCCGCAGATCTACCGGGGCGCGTTCCGACAAGGCGCGCATTTCGACCGCCTGATCCGCGCCCAAGGCGCGCGCCAGGTGCGGCTCCAGCCAGTCAGGATAGTCGCCCGCGACGGGAGCCGGCGCGCCTTCGAGCGAGACCGGGTCCGCCAAACGTTGGCGCTCGACCTCCGTCAGGGCGCCGAAGCCGTGCTCCTCGGCGGCAGCCTCGGCGATGCGCTCTATCGGCCACTTCCACAGGAAGGCCAGAACGCCCAGCATCACGCCCCGCGCACTAACGTCGCCCATCATCCAGCCGAGCGAGCGCTTGCGACGCAGCGCGTCCAGCACCAGACCCGACACGAAGGCGCGGTCCTTGGAGCCGGCGTAGCGCGCGGTCTCCCCCCAGCGCTTCAGCGCCATCTTCACCGGAAAATGCCGCGCCTCGATCTCGGTCAGAACCTCGATCGCCGCTGAAACCCGTCCGCCGTCCCGCATCAGACCACCAGGGCCGCGAGCAGCATCAGGATGCCGACCATCGACGCCAGCCAGACCAGGGTGCGCACGTAAGGCACGCCGAACGCGTACAGCGGCACGTAGATAGCGCGCGCAGCCACGTAGAGCGCCGCTCCATAGGCCGTCAGATCCCCCAGGCGACCGCCAAGGTAGTCGATGATGACCAAGGCCACGAAGAACGGAAACGTTTCGCGGAAATTGGCGAAGGCCCGCGTGAGCCGACCGGCCATGCCGGTCAGCTCGATCTTCTCGTCGCGGGGACCGACGTTCCACTTCAAGCCGCGCTGCGGCTGGGCGGCGGCCGACGCCCAGAGCAGGTTGAGGATCCCAATGACGACCGCCACGGCGATCATCTGCAGCTCGAAGGCCATCCGCATCGGCTAGACCGCGCTCGGATAGTTGGGCGCCTCGCGCGTGATCATCACGTCGTGGACGTGGCTTTCCCGCAGGCCCGCGCCCGTGATGCGGACAAACCTGGCGCGCTGTTGCAGTTCGGGGATTGTGGGCGCGCCAAGATAGCCCATCGCCGCGCGCAGGCCGCCGACTAGCTGGTGCAGCACCGGCGAGATCGGGCCCTTGTAAGGCGTCTGGCCTTCGATGCCTTCCGGCACCAGCTTGAAGTTGTCGGTGACTTCCTTCTGGAAGTAGCGGTCGGCCGAACCGCGCGCCATGGCGCCCACCGAGCCCATGCCGCGATAGCTCTTGTACGAGCGCCCCTGATACAGGAACACCTCGCCGGGCGCTTCTTCAGTGCCAGCGAACATCGAGCCCATCATGGCGGTCGAGGCCCCGGCGGCGATGGCCTTGGCCAGGTCGCCCGAGTACTTGATGCCGCCGTCGGCGATGACCGGCGTATTGCTGTCCTTGGCGGCGCGGACGGCCTCCATGATCGCGGTCAGCTGCGGCACGCCCACGCCCGCGACGATGCGGGTGGTGCAGATCGAGCCCGGGCCGATACCGACCTTCACCGCGTCGGCGCCGGCGTCGATCAGAGCGCGGGCGGCGTCGTAGGTGGCGATGTTTCCGGCGACGATCTGGACGCGGTTGGCCTCGCGCTTCAGGCGGGTCACCGCGGCGGCGACCTGGCTGGAGTGGCCGTGCGCCGTGTCGATGACGACGACGTCGACGCCGGCGTCGACCAGCGCCATCGAGCGCTCGAAGCCCGCGTCGCCCACGGTCGAGGCCGCCCCGACCAGTAGACGGCCCTTGTCGTCCTTGGCGGCCAGCGGATGGGCCTGGGCCTTTTCGATATCCTTGACCGTGATCAGGCCGACGGCGCGATAGGCCTCGTCGACGACGATCAGGCGCTCGATCTTGTGCTTGCGCAGCAGCTCACGGGCCTCGCGGTGATCAACGCCCTCCGAGACGGTGATCAGGTTCTCGCGGGTCATCAGCGCCGAGGCCGGGACCTTGTCGTCGCCCTCGAACCGCATGTCGCGGTTGGTCAGGATGCCGACAAGCTTGCCCGAGCCGCGTTCGACCACCGGGAAGCCCGAGATCTTGCGGCGGGCCTTGATCTCGCGGATCTCGGCCAGGGTGGTGTCGGGATGGATGGTCAGGGGATTGATGACCATGCCGCTTTCGTAGCGCTTGACCTCGCGCACCTGGTCGGCTTGCTCCTCGTTGGTGAGGTTGCGATGCAGGACGCCCATGCCGCCGGCCTGAGCCATGGCGATGGCCAGACGGCTTTCGGTCACCGTGTCCATGGCGGCGGACACGAGCGGAATGTTCAGACTGATTTCACGCGTGAACCGGGTCTCGGTCGTCACCTGGGTGGGCATGACGTCGGACGCTGCGGGTTCGAGCAAAACGTCGTCGAAGGTGAGCCCTTCGCGAATCTCCATCGGAGTCTCCATTTTGCGGCGCGGATATAGCCGTGAGGTCGACCGTTGTCGACCCGCCACGTCGCCGATTTGGAGAGGAATCTTCCCCGGCGTCAGTCAGCGATGGCGTCCAGGCCCAGGCGACCGAGCTTGGACAGAACCGCCACGCCGTCTCCCGCGCTGATGACCTCGTCGGCCTTGGGCTTTTCGACCAAGGCCCCGTTGGCGCGTTCGATCCGGACGACCAGCACGCCCCCGCGCCGCTCGAACTCTCCCACCGTGACGCGGCGGGCGGCGAAGGACGCCGGCGCCGTGACCAGCCCGAGGTCCAGCCCCAACTGGGCCAGAGCTTCACTCTGGTGCGCGGCCGGCGCCCGGGCCTCCTTAAGAAAGCTGGCCAGGCGCGGATAGAGGATCATCTCGGCGATCCGCTCGGCGCCGATGTGCGCGGGCATCACCACCTTGTCAGCGCCGGCCTGGACTAGCTTGCGCTCGGTCGTGGGTCGCTCGCCGCGCGCGATGATCTCGATCTTGGGGTTGAGACTGCGAGCCGACAGCGTGATGAACACGTTCGCCGCATCGTCCGGCAGCACAGTCGCCAGCACCTTGGCCCGGTCGACACGCACGGCGCGCAGAATATCCTCGTCGGTGGCGTCGGCGTGCCGGCAGAGATAGCCGAGGTCGCGCGCCTCCTGGCACCGCGCCTCGTCGCGCTCGACCACCACGAAGCGCTCGCCCGCAGCGGACAGTTCGTTGGCCAGCATAAGTCCAATGCGCCCAAAGCCGCAGATGACGATGTGCCCGTCGAGCTTTTCGATGTCCCGTTCCACGCGCTTTCCGAAGAAATGTTCCAACTGAGACTGGGTTAGCGCCTGAACCAGCGCACCGGTGACGATGATGACGCCGGTGCACCCGAACACCATCACGCCCATCGTGACGGCGTGCAAGTAGTCGGTGTCGACCGGACGAACCTCGCCGTAGCCGACCGTAAAAATGGTCAGGGTGACCATGTAGAGCGCGTCGTCGAACGACCAGCCGGCGCGCATGTAAGCCAGGATCGCGACGCCCGCCACCGCGAGCACGAACGCCACGGCGAAGGCCAGATTGCGAAAGGGCCGCGCGATCAGCCCACCGATCACGCGCTCCCCCGGCCTCACCGCCCCTTGAACCCCGTCGCGACCAGGAAGACCTCCGAGCTGTCTTGCCGGCTGGCCTTGGGCTTGAAGTGCTGGACCTTGTCGAAGTGGCGTTTCAGCTTGCCGATGATCTCGGCCGTCTCACCGCCCTGGAAAGCCTTTGCGACGAACGCGCCGCCCGGTTTGAGCACATCGATCGCGAACTCGGCGGCGATCTCGATCAGGCCGACGATCCGCAGGTGATCCGTCTCGCGGTGCCCCACGGTGTTCGGGGCCATGTCAGACATGACGAGGTCAGGCTCGCCGTCCAGCAGCTCGAGAAGCTTCTCGGGCGCACCGTCAGCGGTGAAGTCCATTTCGAGCAGGTGCGCCGGCGCCACGGGATCGACGGGCAGCAGGTCGATCCCCGCCAGGGTCGTCACGCCGCGCTCCACCGCGATTTGCAGCCAGCCCCCAGGGGCGCAGCCCAGATCGATGACCTTCGCGCCCTTGCGGAAGAAATGGAACTTGTCGTCGATCTCGCTGATCTTGAACGCCGCGCGGCTGCGATAGCCCAACGCCCGAGCCTTGGCCGAGAACGGGTCGTTGATCTGCCGCTCCAGCCAGGCCTGCTGGCTGGGCGTGCGGCCGTAGGCGGTCTTCAGGCGCGCGGGCTTGCCGCGTCCGCCTTCGTTGCCGCCCGTCGGCGGCTTGACCATGCGACGGCGGGGAGGATCTTCGCTCATGCGGCTTCGGACTTCTTCGGGGCGCCGCCGCGGCGACGCCGGCGCGGGCGTCGCTGCTGATCGGACATCAGGGACAACAGGAGCCCCTCTCTAAGCCCTCGATCGGCGACACGCACGCGCGAACATGGCCATAGCTCCTGTACGGCCTGAAGGATCGCCGCGCCGGCCAGCACCAGATCAGCGCGGTCGGCCCCGATGCAAGGCTCGGCCGCGCGTTCCGCCGAGGTTAGGCCCAGCAAGCGATCCGCGGCCGCGTCGCAATCGGTGCGGTTCATCCAGAGGCCATCGACCACGTTGCGATCATAGCGCTGCAAGCCAAGGTGCAGGCCTGCAAGGCTGGTGATGGCTCCCGACGTCCCGACCAGATGCGCCCGGCCCTCCGCAAACACCTTCCGCATCGGCTCGGCGTGCGGGAAGCTCTCGATCCGAGCCTTCACGTCGTCGACCATGGCGCGGAACCAGGCCGGATTGGCCCGCTCGCCCTCCGGAAACCGCTCCGCCAGGGTGACCACACCCACGGGGATCGAAAGCCAGGCCTTGATCGGCAGCTTCCAGGGTGCGAACTGCCGGGGCTTGGCGTCCAGGCCGCCGCCCTTCAGGTCCACCCAGGAGAGCTCCGTGGAGCCGCCGCCGACATCGATAACCAAGGCCGCGTCCTGCTGGCGGTCGAACAGGCTCATACACCCGGCGACCGAAAGCTGAGCTTCCTCCCGCGGGGTAATGATCTGAAGCTTCAGACCCGTCTCCTCGTGAACCCTGCGAACAAACTCGGGACCGTTCGCCGCGCCTCGGCAGGCCTGGGTCGCGACCGCCTTCACGCGGATCGCCTTGCGGCGGCGGATCTTCTCGGCGCAGACCTTCAGGGCCGCCATAGAGCGCTCCATGGCTGCGTCGGAAAGCTGGCCTGTCTGGGAAAGGCCCTCGCCCAAGCGGACGATGCGGGAATAGGCCTCGACCACGCGGAAACCGCGCGGTGTGGGCGTGGCCACCAAAAGGCGGCAATTGTTGGTCCCGAGATCGAGCGCCGCATAGCACGACGTCTCCTCCGGGGACCGCCGGCGCCGCCCTCCTGGCGCGCCGGGCGCACGCGGCGCCTCCGACATGGTCCTAACCACCTGTCTCGCAGACGTCGCGAACAGCTGCGACGTCTCATTTCGAGTCGACCATAGCATGTCACTCGCGCGCCGGAAGGCGCCGCCTTGCCATCCGCATTCCGACGATTACGTTCAGGAATCAGTCAGGTGCGGCTGTTATTCTGAGCCTCATGAATTCTCGACTCGCCAAATTCGCGATCGGACAGGTCGTCAGGCACCGGATCTTCCCCTTCAGAGGGGTGGTGTTCGACGTAGACCCCGTGTTCGCCAATACCGAGGAGTGGTGGCAGTCCATTCCCGAGGATATTCGGCCGACCAAGGATCAGCCGTTCTACCACCTGTTGGCCGAAAACGAGGACAACAGCTACGTCGCCTACGTCTCCGAGCAGAACCTGCTGCCCGACGACAGCGGCGAGCCGGTCGGCCACCCGCAGACGGCGGTGATCTTCGAGTCGTTCGATCACGGGCTCTACAAGCTTCGGCCGCGAATTTCGCACTGAGCGGGGCTTTGCCGCCCCGGCGGCATCGCGTTGCAAACTTACCCGCTTGAGAACAACGTTTCTCCGCCGATCTGGCATTTTGGCGAACATTCCGAACAGCAATTGCCAAATCCGGGGCGTAGCGTTCTCCCATGAGCGGAGATGGCCTGAGCAACGGACCGCCCCCTGGCGCGCGGCCTGATTGGACGATCGATCAAGGCTGGGAAAGCTACACCCAGGCCGAACACGACGTTTGGATCACCCTGTACGAGCGTCAAGCCGACATGCTGCACGGCCGCGCGTGCGACGCGTTCCTCCGCGGTCTTGACGCGCTGGACCTGCACCGGTCGGGTATTCCCGACTTCGCCCGCATCAATGAAGAGCTCAAACGCCTGACCGGGTGGACTGTGGTGGCGGTGCCGGGGCTCGTGCCCGACGACGTCTTCTTCGACCACCTGGCCAACCGCCGCTTTCCCGCCGGTCAGTTCATCCGCAAGCCGCATGAGCTGGACTACCTGCAGGAGCCGGACATCTTCCACGACGTGTTCGGCCACGTCCCGATGCTGACCGATCCGGTCTTCGCCGACTACATGCAGGCCTATGGTGAAGGCGGCCGTCGCGCGCTGGGCCTGGGCCGTCTGGCCAATCTCGCCCGCCTCTACTGGTACACGGTGGAGTTCGGTCTGATGAACACGCCGGCCGGCCTTCGGATCTACGGCGCGGGGATCGTGTCTTCACGGACCGAGTCGATCTTCGCACTTGATGACCCCTCCCCCAACCGGCTCGGTTTCGACCTGGAGCGCGTAATGCGCACGCTCTACCGCATCGACGACTTCCAGCAGGTCTATTTCGTGATCGACTCGATCCAGACCCTGCAGGAGGTGACCCTTCGCGATTTCGGCGCGATCTATGAGCGGATGGCCAAGGCGACCGACATCGGTGTCGCCGAGATCGTTCCCGGCGACACCGTGCTGACGCGCGGAACCCAGGCCTATGCGAGCGCCGGCGGGCGGCTCGCCGGCGCTGCGGCCGGCTGAGCCTTCAGGCCGAACAAATTGCGGATGACCGGGATGCGTCGGACCATCTCATAGGTCGCAAAACATCCGGCGAAGGTCGCCGCCACCAGGATCGCGCCTTCCAGGCCCTGGGGCAGACCGAGCTTGGCGAGGTGGTGCGCCATGACGACGATCAGGGTCTGGTGCACGATGTAGAAAGGAAACACGCCGAGCGTCAGGTAGCGCAGGACCGGCCCGCCCCTGCCCGAAAGATGCTTGGCTCCAAAGCCCAGGATGGCGGCGATCGCGCACCATTGATCGGTGGCGTAGACGCAGCGCATGACGATCCGCAGGGTCTCCGGCGGGTTCGCGTCGTCCGCGCGATATATCCACGCATAGGTCGCCCAGCCTGCCCAGCTGGCTAGCGCAAGCGCCAGCGCCACCCAGCGGACCTTGATCAGCCGCGTCTTGAGCACTTCGGACTTGGCCAGCCCGAAGCCGAGCAGGAACGCCGCGAACGAGACCGCGTGGTTGTACCAGTCCTGCACCAGATCGTGCGTGATCTCGAAACGCGGCAGCAACACGATCCGCATCGCCGCCAGAAAGATGATCGGCCAGATCAGTAGGCCGACGCCCCTGAGGCTTTGCTCCAAGCCGCCCTGTAGCCGTGCGCCCAGGCGCGGAAGCAACAGCAGCATCACGGCCAAGACCAGCGAATAGACCAGCAGGTAGGCCACGAACCACATGTGGTTCCACGTGGGCGTGATCAGGCAGTCATCGCCGTCGCACCAATGCCCGGACGCCGTGACGTATTTCAGCCAGAACGCGCCGTACGGATCCGCGACCAGCCCGGCGCCAGGGCGCGCTGCGACGGCCTCGACGATCTCGTAGTAGCTCTGCGGCGGCACGATCACGAACATCGCGAACAGCAGCGGCGGCAGCAGGCGCGCAATCCGCGATGTCGTCAGCCGCCCCACCGAAGTCCTGTCAGCCATGAACCGCGTCGCCGCGCCCGAGACTAGAAACAGCAGGGTCAGGCGCCAAGGATTAGTCAGCTGCATGATCGGCTCGAGCGCCTCGACCGGATGTGGCGTCTTCACGTGCCAGTCCCAGGGCACATAGAACATTCCGGTGTGGTAGAGGATCAGCAAGAAGAAAGCGCCAACCCGAATCCAATCGAGGTCATGGCGTCTGTCGAGGTCTGTCACCGAGGTCATGAGGGGGCTTCCAACGTGAAGAGCGATGCCACCGACCTGCCGCGACGGCCCGCCCCAGTCCAAGTTCCAGGGGATCAGCGGGCGCTGGCTGGGACAACCGGCACGACCTTGGAGCCGAACGGCGGTCTATTGGGGATGACCGGCGAGGAACGCCGGTGGCTGTTCCGGGCCTGGCTATTGGGCGTCTGCCTGATCAGCTGCATCTGCATCGTCAACGTGCTGACGATCCAGCACGACTCGCCAGATCTGGGTCCGCTGCGTCCGATCATCTGGGAGGGCAGCAGCGCGCTGGTTTCGATGGTGATCTTCACCATCCCCGCGGCCATGGCGTTCTGGACCGTCCGGGCCCGTGCTCGCTGGTGGATCGCCCTTCCCGCGCACCTCTCGGCGCTGCTGGTCTACTCCGCGCTCCACGTCGCGGGATTCCTGGTGCTGCGCGAATGGGCCCACGCGGCGCTTCTGGGCGAGACCTACACCTACGGGCCGCTTTCAACCGAGTTTCCTTACGAGTTCCGCAAGGACTTCCTGGCCTATCTTCTGGCCTCCGGCGCCTTCTGGCTGGCGCTGCAACGCAGCGGCCAGCAACCGCAACCGACGGAACCGGCCCGCCCCGCAACCTTCGACATTCAGGATGGCGCGCGACTGATCCGTGTTCCGATGGAGAACATCCTCGCCGTCCGATCTGCGGGCAACTATGTGGAGTTCATCCTCACGGATGATCGACGCCCCCTGATGCGCTCCTCGCTGGCGGCGATACAGGAGGCGCTGGCGACGCACGGTTTTGTGCGCACTCACAAGTCCTGGCTCGTAAACGAAGCGCGCGTCGCGGGACTGCGGCCCGAGGGTTCAGGCGATTACACGATCGAGCTCGGCGCGCTGGAGGCGCCGCTGTCGCGGCGGTTCCCGGAGGCGCTGGCGGCGCTGCGCGCGCGAAACTAGTCGACCTCTCGCAGCAAGAGGCCCATCAGGATGTCGTCCTCAAAGCGGCCATCCGGAAGCCGCCCACGGGCGCGCTGGCGCCCCTCGTGAACAAAGCCCAAGCGCTCATAGAGACGCACCGCGCCGGGATTGCCCGCGCCCGCCGCCAGCTCGATGCGCACGATTTCTGGCTCGGCCGCTCGCGCCCAGGCGATCAGCGCCTCGAACAACAGGGAGCCAACGCCCCGCCCCTGATGATCCGGATGCACCGCGACGGTAAGGCCGCCCAGCACATGCGCGAACAAGGCCACTGTCTCCCGCTTCGCATGGATCTCGCCGCAGACCGCTCCGTCCACATCGACGGCGACCAGGCAGACATCGGCCGCGATGGCGGCCTCGGCATAGGCCGGCGTGACCTCCTCGGGCGAGCGGGCCAAGGCGCCGGGCGTCACGGCCGCAGCGCGATGCACGGCCAAGATCGCGTCGCGATCGGCGACCGTGGCGCGACGAACCGTAATGCTCATGCCGTCCTCTGGAAGGGGTAGAAGTCTCCGCCCAGTCCCAGGATCTGGGTCAGCTCGTCAAGCGCCTCGCGGCTCTCGGTCAAAAGCTTCGGATCGGCCAGATCAGCAGGCGCCAGGCGGTCGCGATATCGACGGCCCACCCAATCGGCCAGCGTGGTGTCAAGCGTCGGGCTGAAGCGCTGCGCCGTATTCGCCGCGGCCAGTTCGGCCTCCGTCAGCACGACCCGCAAACGCAGGCACGCCGGACCGCCGCCGTTGCGCATGCTCTGGCGGACGTCGACATACTCGACCCGGCCGATGGGCCCGTTCGAGGTCGCGAGTCCCTCAGCCACGGCGTAGGCGCGCGGGTTGTCCCGCGTCTCCGCCGGCGCCAGCAGCACCAGCCTATCCTCGCCCGGAACGACCAGCAGCTGCGAGTTGAAGAGATAGCTGGCGACGAGATCGGCCATCGGCAAGTCGGCTTCCAACACCTCGACAAAGGCCGGCTCGAATAGCCCAGCCGCCGCCGCCCTGACATCGCGCTCCATTGCAGGCCGATCTTCGAACGCCCGCTCGTGGAAGAAGAGGCACTCGCGCGTTCCTACGCAGACCACGTCGTTGTGGAAGGCGCCGCCCTCGATTGCCGCCTTCCCCTGCTGAGGGAACACCGCCCGCGCCGCGCCGTGCCGACGCTGGATCGCTTCGAACGCCTCCTTGGTCTGGCGGGCGGGGAAGCGGCCATCCCAATGACCCCACGCCTCGCGGCCCCAGACGAACAGGTTGACGCCAGCGGCGCCATGCTCAGCGCAGAGCCGGACATGATTGGCGGCGCCCTCGTCGGCGAAGTGGGGCTGAGCCGGCAACGGATCGTGGACGGCGAACCGCGTCTCGTCCGGAAAGAGTCGTCGGAGCGATCGCGCCGTCTGGAGACCTTCCAGACTGCGATGCAAATTGGTCAGCAGGTTGGCGGGCGTGAAGTGGACCCGCCCATCGGCCGTGTCAGCGCTGGGCGTGACCGTCGCGGCGTTCGCGGCCCACATCGGCGAGGCCGAGCAAGCCGCCGCCGCCAGGGCCGGCGCGTCCTTCCAGGCGGATGCGAGAACATTCTCCTCCGAGCCCGAAAAACCAAGCTGCTTCAAGAGGCTTACGGCAGGTCTCTCATGCGGCGGCAGCACAAACTGCGGCAGGCCCAGGTCGGCCAGTCGCCGCATCTTCGAGAGCCCCTCCAGCGCTGCGCCGCGTGGATTGGACACCTCGCCGGCGTTGCGGGTGCTGGCGAGGTTGCCGGGCGAAAGACCGACATAGGAGTGGGTAGGCCCGACAAGGCCGTCACAGTTGGCTTCGAAGGCTAAGGTCATGCCTTCAAACCTCTGATATCCTTGAATGTATCAGCCACTTCCGAAGACTCGAAACTGGCCACGGGATAGGCGCAGTAGTCGGCTGCGTAATAGGCGCTGGGCCTGTGGTTGCCGGAGGCGCCCAGCCCGCCGAATGGCATCGAGCCGGCCGCTCCAGTCGTCGGCCGGTTCCAGTTGACCACCCCGGCGCGAATTCGATTGAGGAACTTGTCCCAAAGTTTTGAATTATTGGAGATAAGCCCAGCCGAAAGGCCATAGCGCGTCGCGTTTGCCGCGGTCATCGCCTCGTCGAAACTGGCGACCCGGCGAACCTGCAACAGCGGCGCGAACAGCTCCTCGTCAGGCGTCTCGACGCCGGTGACGTCGACCATGCCCGGCGTGAGAAAGGCCGCACTGAGCCCGGCCACGCCCTTCAGCGACAGGATCGTATCGCCGGGCATGGCCGCAGCGACATCCCGCGCGGCATGGGCGGCGCGAGCGGAGATCAGCGGCCCCATGAACGGCTCGCTGGGGCTGTTCCAGGCGCCGATCGTCAGGCGCTCGACCAGAGCCGCCGTCGCCTCGATAACCGCCTGGCCCGAGGCGTCGTCAGGCACGATCAGCCGGCGTGCGCACGAGCACCGCTGACCGGTTGTGATGAAGGCCGACTGCACGACCAGAGCCGCAACAGATTCCGGCGCATCGTCAGCGTTCCAGACCACCAGCGGATTGTTGCCGCCCAACTCCAGCGCCAGAATGACGTCCGGCCGGTCGGCGAAGTAGCGGCGGAAATAGGTCCCGGCCGCAGCCGAGCCCGTGAACAGCAGCCCGTCGATCTCGTGGGCGATCAGCGCCTGACCGGTCTCGCGCCCACCCTGGACCAGATTGACGACACCATCCGGCACGCCGGCGGCCTCAAGGGCCTCGACCAGCAAACGGCCCGCCAGGGGCGTCTCTTCCGAGGGCTTGAACACGACCGTATCGCCGGCCAGCAAGGCGGGCACGATGTGGCCGTTGGGCAGGTGACCCGGAAAGTTGAACGGGCCGAGCACGGCCATCACGCCGTGCGCCCGATGCCGCAGCACCGCGCGACCGAACGGCATCGCGTTCTCCGTGACGCCGGTGCGCTCGTCATAGGCGCGGATCGACAGGTCGACCTTGCCGGCCATCGAGGCGAGCTCGGCCTTGGTCTCCCAAAGCGCCTTGCCCGTCTCCCGGCTCAACGCCTCGGCATAGGCCGCCGTGCGCTCGACTAGGATATCCTTGTAGCGGCGCAGGATGGCGATGCGCTCCTCGCGCGGACGGTCAGCCCAGGCCGGGAAGGCTCTACGCGCTGCGGCCACCGCGTCGTTGACGTCGTCGCCGGTCGCCGTCGCGCCGCTCCAGACCGTCTCGCCCGTCGCCGGGTCCGTAGACACCAGGGCCGCGCCCTGGCCCGAACGCCATTTCCCGTCGATAAACAGCTCGCCGCTCATGCCTTCACCCGCACAACTTCACCTTCGCCAACACCCAGGGCGTCCATCGCGTCCCGCCCGAGGATCGCCGTATCGCCGTCGATCAGCGCCGGCGCGCGCACGGCGCGGAATCGGGCGACCTCCCCCGTGGAGATGAGCGCCTCTTCGCCAAAGGCGTCCTCGCCCGCCTTCACCCGGAGACGCCGGGAGTCGCGCACGGTGCGGATGTCGTCACGCGGACAAGCCACGGTCGGCCCGGCGTCGAACAGATCCACAAGTCCCTGGTAACGGAAGCCTTCGCGCTCCAGCATCGCGCGAGCCGCTTCGCCGTCACGATGGACGCGACCGATCACCTCACGCGCCTCTTCGGGGAGCAGCTCGGTGTAGATGGGGTGACGCGGCGCGAGGTCGAGGATGAACTGACCATCGGTCGAGGCGCTCATCAGGTCGGCCTGATCGAAGTCCAGACGGAAGAACTTGTGCGAGACGTGCTCCCAGAAGGGGCAACGGCCGTCCTCATCAAACCAGCCGCGCAGCTCGGCCAGCACCATCTCGGCGAAGCGCTGCGGCTCGATGCCGATCAGCATGTAGCGCGACTGCGCCAGCAGCCGACCAGCGCCCCCTTTGCGCTTCTCGGGGCGGAGAAACAGCGAACCGACCTCGGACCAGCCCGCGCACTCGTTCACCAGAACCAGCGCCTTGTGATCGAAGCGCATCTCCAACGTCGGCGAGGACTGGGCCAGCGTCACGACACGGAAGGAGAAGAACGGCCGCTTGAGGCCCACGCCGGCCTTCACGCCCGCGACCCCCTCGATGCTCCCGGCCTCGAGGTCTTCCAGCATAAGGGTGTACCAAGCCTCGGGCGGGGCGACACCCGCCGCGAAGCTGGCTTCCGACAGAGCCAGGCGCGCGCGCAAGGTCGGCTCATCCTCGGGCAGGCTGGTGAACCCGCGCCCGGAGAGGACGGCCAATTCCATCAGGGCTTCGAAGTCGGCGGACCCCGCAGGGCGGACAACTAGCATTCACGCATTCTCCATGGCCGCGCGGATCGCCCTGGCGTCGATCTCGCCGCTGGCCAACTTCATCAGGATCGCCGCCGAGAGCTGGGCGCGCTCGACGAAGCTCTCAGGCCAAGCGTGCTCGGCCTCGCTGTGGATATCGCCGCCGCGCACCCCCAGGGTGTCGACGTTAGGCAGGCCGGAGGCGAACAGGTTGTTGCCTTCGCAGACCCCGCCCGAGGGCTTCCAGGTGATCTCTTGTCCCAGCAGCGCCCCCGCCGCCTTCACGGCGCCGAACAACGTCTGCTGCGCAGCATTGAAGGGCTTGGCGCCTCGAGTGATCAGGCCGTGCAAATGGGCGTGCAACTCGGGATCGACTTCGCTGACGATCCGAGCGACCTGGGCCTGGAACCAGGCGGCCACTTCGGCCTCGGGAAAGCGCACATTGAACCGTACCACGGCGACATCAGGCACCATGTTCAGCGGCGCGCCGCCGTCGATCCGCGCCACATTCACCGTAAGACCGTCCCGCAAGCCGTTCAAAGCATGAAGCTTCTCGGCGACGCGGGCGGCGCCGATCACGGCGTTGCGGCCCGCCGCGAAATCGCGCCCGGCATGCGCCGCGCGTCCGTGGATGACGATGTGAAAATTGCCCGAGCCTTTGCGCGCAGCGGCCAAGGCCCCGTCCGCCAAGGCCGGCTCGTAGGTAAGGCCTACATGCCCGAGCTGCGCGAACTCTGAAAGGACGGGCCCCGACGCGATCGAGCCGATCTCCTCGTCTGGAGAAAGCAACACGCGGTAGCCGACATTGACGGCCAGCGGATGCGCCTCGAAGGCCTCCAGCGCCGCCAGCATCACCGAGATCCCGCCCTTCATATCGGCGATGCCCGGCCCATGCAGAGCCCCGTCCGGCCGGGTACGCACCACCTGGAACGGGCTCGCCTCCGGATACACCGTGTCGTAGTGGCCCGTCAGGATGACCTGAACCGGCGCCTCGGGTCGCACGATCACCGCCACGGACGGCGGATGGGTGAACTCAACCTCACGGCCGTTGGCGTCGACCTCGCGGGAAGCGGCCAACGGAATCTCGACCGGTGCGGCCGGCAGGTTTGCAGCCTCGTCGAGTAGGATCCGCCTCTGACGCTCAAGTCCTTCGAGGTTGCGACTGCCGGAGTTCACCGCGCACCAGTCGACCGCGCGATCGACGATGCGACCGCCGTCTCGCGCGATGGCTTCCAGAACGTCGCGATCGTCAGATGTGAGTTGCATGAAAGGCCCCGTTCCTCCCTCAGTCAAGATAACCAAGGGCCGCGGGCAAATCGTCCTTACCTCAGACAAGGTAACCGGGCGCCCGCGCAACAGCCTTGCGTGCTTAATAGTCCTTTCGCCAGCGAACGGAAAGCTTCGCGTCGTTCTGACCGCCAATGCGGGAGACCAGAGACAACGTCCGGCGAATCCGCCACTCGACCTGCGCCGCCGGACCTTCGCGGCCCCCGCCGATGATTTCAACATACACATCGTCGGTGACATACTTGCCGCCGGCCACGGTCATGCCGGTGGCGCTCTCGGCGAAAGCAAGCCGGTCCAACCGCGCGAAACTGCGCAGGTTGCCGATGACGTCGAAGCCGCCGCCGCCCGCGAGCGCGGCCAGGGCCGAGGCCAGCTGAGCGGCTTCGATGGGCGACAACTGTGCGGCCGAGGCGCCGAACAGCACTTGGCTGAGCACTTCGTCGCTGGGCAGCTCCGGCTTGGACGTCAGCGTGATCTCGGGCTTGGCCGCCGTGCCCAGGATTCGGACCACCGCGGTTAGGGCCGCGTCTTGGCGGGTCGCCGAGAGATTGAGCCGGATTTGATCGAGCTGGGTCGAAAGATAGACCACGCCGTCATCATCGAACTCGAACCGCTTGCCGGCGAAGTCGTACTCGCCCCGCACCATCCTGGCGACGCCGCTGAGTTGCGGGGCCAGCGATGTGCCGCCGACGTGCGCGTCCAGCGATAGCTCCACATCGAGCCCGCGGCCTCGCACGAAGATGCGTCGCGGCGCCTTGAGGTCCAGATCGAGGATCATCCCGCCGGTCGTGGGACGGCGCTGAAGGCCTTGATCCAGATCCGCCGGGCGGTTGCGCTCGACGACGTCCATCGCCACCACGCCCGCGGGTGTCTTGGTCTGGGCCGAGACGTCGGCGCGATCCAGCGTGACAGCGCCCGTCAGCTTGATCTTCCCATCCGCCGAGCGGTTGACGCTGGCCTGTCCCGTCGCGACCGCCGAGGCCAGATCATTGTCGATCAGCCGGAAGTTCTTCATGTCGAGCTTGAAATTGCCCTCGCCGCCGCGCGAAAGGCTGATCCGTCCCGCGCCCGAGATCGAACCGCCCTGCCCGTCCTCGCCAATCGCCTGGCTGACATCGATGGCGTTGTCGGCCAAGGCCGAGCGCAAGGTCACATTCCGCAACCGCAGTCCCGACTGCCCGTCGTCGAAACCGCCGCGATCCAGCGTGGCCTGACCGATCAGGCGCGGGTCGCCCAACGTGCCGCCCAAGCTTGCCTGCAGGTTGATGCGGCCCGATAACGAGCGCTCCGGCCCCAGCAACAAGTCCCAAAGCGGCTTGATTTCACCTTGCGCCGAGAAGCGCCCTTGAACGCCTCGCCGCTTGTTGACGGCCAGACGAAGCGGCACGGCCGAGGCCTCGACGGGTAGTACAAGATTAGCCTCGGCTTTCAGGCCCTGACGGTTGTCGCCATCGGCGATGATGGTCAGCTGGCTATCGGTCAATGTCCCCTGGATCTTGGCGTCCAGCGATTGCTCGATCTTGGCCCCGCGCTCACGCGCGTGGGAGAGCCGCATCGAAAAGTCTCCGCCCAGCGTCTCGCCCTGGCCGTGCAGGTTGAAGGCGCCGTCGATGTCACCGTCCAGATCCGGATCGAACGCGGTCAAGGTCACGCCGGTCAGTTCGGCCTTCAGCATCGTGGCGGCCCCGCCGAGGTCGGCGTCGATGTCCGCCCGCCCCTTGTCGACGGCCAGACGAAGGCGCGCCCGGATCGGCCCCTCGCCAAAGCGCACACGTGCGGCCTCCAGCGTTTTGAGTTCGGTTCGCCCAACGCGGCCTGACGCATTGAGGGTGAGATCGTAGGCCTTCCCGGCTTGCGCCAAGTCCCCGGCGCCGCTGAGGCGCCAAGCCCCGCCGGGCGCCTCGCCACGCGCGTCGATGGACAGCGGCAGCCGCGAGAGCGGGCCATCGGCCTTGATCCGCGCGGAGCGGACCTTCCACGATCCGCTGGTGACATTCTCGGCGACGAGATCCAGGGTTGCGCTCGGCGAACCGCCCCCCGGTGTGTCGACGAGCCGCGCCGCCCCCTGCACCGAACCTTGGGGCAGGAAGGCCCCCGGGCCGATCGCCAACCGCAAATCAGCGGTGGCAGGACGCCCGTCGCGTAGCGACACCGCGCCCTGCGCCTTAGCGCCGCCGGCGTCGACATCGACCTGGCTCAGTTCGACGCCCCCGGGCGAGAAGCGGAAGGACGCGCGTCCACGCGCGGGACCGTAGGCGCTGTCGCCTTGCAGCGCGACCATCCCGTCCGTGCCGTTCGCGGCACGCGCAAACGTCAAGGAAAGCCGCGCTTTGCTAAGGGGCAATCGCGGAAGGTCGATCGTATCGAAAGCAGCATTCAGGTCGGCCTTGGGCGCGGAGAGCGTTCCGCCAACACGCCCGTCCCCCGTCGCCTTGCCCGCGATCTCAACGGGCCCGGCCCGGAAGGGTCCGGTCGCCGTCCAGTCGAGGCCGAAGTCCAGGGATAGCCCTTCGCCGAGCCGCCCCGAGGTCTTCAACGCCGCGTTGGCGCCGTCCAGCTTGGCCTCGGCCACGGTCAGCACGCCGGCGTTCCAACTGGCCTTGCCCGAAAGGCGCGGCGTCACGCCCAGCAGGCGATCGATCTCAGCGTAGCCCGTTCCGAAGTTCGCGGCCTTACCGTCGACAGTGAAGCTCCAGGGTCGTCCCACGAAGCTGGAAGCCGACCACCGCGCGGTCACGGACCCTTTGGCGCCCGGCCTCACAGGCGCCAGGCTGGCGACCTTCATCTCTCCGTCGAACGATAGGCCGCCCAACAGGCTTCGACCGCCCTTCCCCGTCACGACCAGGTTCGGCGCGTCGATCCGCGCGGCCGTGATCAGGAAGCGCCCGCCCTTGACCCGCTCGGCCTCGAACGTCGCCTTGGGACTGGAGCCGAGCACCGCCAGCAAGCCGGTCCCGCCCCCGCCGGACGTCGTCGCCTGAGCCTTGATCTCAAGGTCGCCCTTGGCCCAGGTGACCTTGGCTGGGCCTCGGGCGTGCTTGAGCCGGTAGCCTAGAAGTTCGAGATCGCTGACGTCAGCCACCCCGTCGACAACGAACCCGCCGTCGATGAGGCGGAATACGCCGCTCACGTCTCCCCGCCCCATCTTCGGAATGGTCACGATACGACCAAGAACGCCGACGCGCGCAGTGAAGGCCAGGCCCTCTGGACCGGTGCGGCGCTTGCTCAAATCGGCAAGGCCATCGCCCCGGAGCACCAGATTTTCCGAATTCACAGCGATCTTGAGCGCTGAAAGGCCGTCGGCGGTCGCCTTGCGGCCATCGATGGTGAAGTCCGCGCGCGGACCGAACATCCTGGCCAGACGCTCGGTCAGCCTGGAGGCCTCAAGATCAATCCGCCCTCGCGCCGATCCGCCCTGCTCAGTCCAGGAGCCCTGCGCCTCAAGCGGGGTCTCAGCCCCCGACCGCGCTACGACATCAAAGGCCGCGCGGCTGGTGGTTCCATTGGCCTTGGCCTTGAGGTCAAATTCTCGGTTCGCCGGCAGCCCCAGCGCCCCCGCGATCGCGCCGCCGTTGGCCTCCGTGGCGTCGGCCAGCAGACGCAGCGATCTGGACCGCCCAAGATCGAACTCCACATTGAGGTAGTCGCCGACATGGAGCCTGGAGGCCACCGCGATCTTGCCCTGCTGGCCGCCGCGCCGCGCCATCTCGTACGCGCCTTTCACGTCGAAGTCGCCTTCCGCGCCGCTGAACGCAGGGCGTGTCAGCAAGCGGAAAGCGAATGCGTCGAGATCCACGGAGACGGGCGCAGCGCTGGACTTACCCTTGGGACCCAAGGTGGGTCGGCGCAGAACCGTCACGTCGCGCGCAGCAATGCGCTCGGCATGGAACCGTCGAGCGAACAGCTCCGTGGGTCTCCATGCGACGCTCAGATCGTGAGCCTCAAGCCAGACGCCCTTCTCGTCAGCGATGGTCAGACGACGAACGCCGAAGTCCTTCCAGATGTCGCCGGAAAGCCCTTCGATCCGAAGCTTGCCGATGCGGCCAAGCTTAAGTCCGGAGGCCCGCGCTTCCAGGAACATCCGTCCCTGCGGCGTGATCGGCGCCAGCCGCAGCCCGCCTGCCATCACCAGCAGAAGCGCAGCCAGAATCCCGACCGCGATCAGCAGCGCGCCGCCCCAGCCCACCTTCCGGGCGACCTTGACCGCGGTCTCGCCCGCCGCCTCGGCGGCTTGAGCGACAGTCTCCGCCAACTCAGGCTTGTCCTGATCGCCGCTCAAAAGCTCTGTCCGATGCTGAGATAGATCTGGAACCTGGGGTCGCCTTTGCGGCGTCCCAGCGGCGCAGCGATGTCCGCGCGTATAGGCCCAAATCCAAGGTCATAACGGATACCGAAGCCCGCACCGGCGCGAAGGTCTTCGCGTTTCGGAGTCTGCTGCGTGCCGATCGCGCCGGCGTCAATGAAGGCGACGCCGCTCCAGCGGTCAGTGATCTTCTGGCGAACCTCCAGAGAGGTCTCGATCAAGGAAACACCGCCCTGCGGTGTGTTATCGGACAGACGGGGCCCGATCCCCTGATACGCGTAGCCGCGGACCGAACCGCCACCGCCGGAGAAGAAGCGCCGGGAGGCTGGAACATCCAGAACACGCCCGCCAGCGATGGCCCCTATCTTCAGGCGCGCGGCGATCACGGTGCTGTCCTGGCGGCCGAAGGGCAGGTAGGCCGAACCCTGCGCCGCCAACTTCAAGTACGGGACACTGGTGTCGCCGGCGACATAGGTGGGCTCGGCGCGCGCCTCCAGCCGCCAACCACGCTTCGGATCCAGGATACTGTCGGAGAAGTCCCAGGCGTAGGCGACCAGACCGGCCAGAGTGGCCAGGTTCAGCTTGCGCCCGGCGATGGAGCCATTGCGGCTCACCTGCTCTTTGGTCTGCGACAGGTCGAACGATACGCCGAAGGTGCGGTAGGCTGTGGTCTGGCGTCGACGGGTGAGGTCCACCCCGATGGTGGCGCCCGTTTCATTGTAGGCGTCGGTGTCGTTCCGGAAGACCGAACTGTTCAGCTTCAAGGTCTGTTGCGGACGACGCCAGTGCGGAAGGGAGATTTCGGCGCCCAGGCGTTGCTCCAGCTTGGCGAAGCGAAGCGCATAGGTGGTGGTGTCCGCAAGGGATCGCTGATTGTAACGAATCCAGCGGGCGTCGACGCCGGCGCCTTCGCTGGTGGAATAGCCCGCTCCCAGTTCGATGGTCCTCGCCCGGCGATCCGAGAGCGTGACGACCACGGGCCTCAGTCCCTCCGCCGTCGCCTTGTCCGCCCCCGCCAGCGTCACGGAAATGGAGTCGTATACGGCGGTGTCGCGGAGGCGACGCTCCAACTCGGCCACGTCTTCCGGATCGTAGACATCGCCGTTGACCCAGGGGGCCAGGCGCGCGACCCATTGGGGGTTGGTTCGCCCCTTCGTGACAACCTCGACGCCGTCCAGGCGGACCAGTTCGCCCGCCATGATCCTGAACGTCGGACGAACGGTGTGGTCCGCGTGGTCGACAATCACCTCGCGCGGCTCCGCGGCGACGTCCGCATAACCGAGCTTAGCGACCTGCGCGACGATCCGCCCCTCAGCGCCCACGATGTCCGCCGAGCGGCCCGGCTCGCCCACCGTCAGCCGCATGGCCGCAGCGGCGCGCTGTCGAACGCCTTCGTCGGGCGGTGATCCGGACCAGGCGATCTGCGGATCCGCGATCAGAAAGACTTGTCCCGGCGCGATCTTGACCACGGCGGCCGGAGGTTCGCCGTCGGTGACGTCCGGTTCGACCGTATAGGCGTAGTAACCCTCGGCGCGCAGGACCGCGATCGCGTCTTCACCGGCCTGACGGGCGCGGCGTCGCGCCTCTGAACGGCTACGGGCAGGCTGATCGGATTCCGCCAACGCCCGCTGAATCGCGTCGCGCAGCGCTCGGTCGTCGACACCTTGAATCTGGGCCATCGGCTCGTCGGCCCAAGCGACCGAGGCGCAAAGCCAGGTCGCCGTCGCCACGGCCAGGGTAGTCCGCCCAAGCACCAAATCTCGTTCCCCGCGCGAAGCGCCCCCGCACCTGCTGTAGTCCGGGGTTCGCCTCGTGTCACGTTCGGAAATGCTACCGCTTCGGCGTCGGCGACGCTTCTCAAAGCGACCGAATGGCGCCCAAATGATGAGCAGTCGTGTGCAATCACTCAGCGGGCGTCGAATCCGAGGAGCATAGTGGCGACGAAGCTCTAGAGTTTGAACGGCGCGCGCCTGCGGCACGCGCCCAAGATCGAAGACAAGCGGATAAAAGTGTGGCGGCGAAGACCCAAACCCGAGCGGACACCCCGACCCTACCGATGACGGAGGCCGCATACCTGCCGGGCGTGGCTTACGACGAGATGTTCACCCCGGAGGGTGAGGTTCGACCGCACTACGATCCCCTGCACGGTCGAATGTCGACGCTTGGTGCGGACGAGCTGGCCGGCCGCCAGCGCACGCTTGAGCGCTCGTTCCTGCTCCAGGGGATCACCTTCACGGTCTATGGCGCCGAGAACACCACCGAACGGATCATTCCCACCGATCTCTTTCCGCGCATCATTCCTGCAGCCGAATGGGCGCGAATCGAGGCTGGCCTGACCCAGCGCCTGCGCGCCCTCAATCTCTTCCTCGCCGACATCTACGGGGATCAGCAGATCCTGATGGACGGCGTGGTGCCGCGCGAACTGGTGCTGGGCGCGCCGTCCTATCGCCGCGAAATGCAGCACCTCTATGTTCCGCACAAGGCGTACGCCAATGTGTGCGGCAGCGACCTGATCCGTTGCCAGGACGGTCAGTTTGCGGTGCTGGAGGACAACCTGCGCGTCCCCTCGGGCGTGTCGTACATGCTGGCCAATCGCGACGCGGCCAAGCGGACCTTTCCAGGCACCTATCGCGCCGCCGGCGTTCGGCCCGTTGAGCGCTATCCGGATCTGCTGCTCTCGACGATGAAGAGCATGGCCGCCGACTGGCGCGGTGACCCGCAGGTCGTGGTGCTGACACCCGGCGTCTACAACAGTGCTTACTACGAGCACGCCTACCTCGCCCGACTGATGGGCGTGCCGCTCGTCGAAGGACGCGACCTCGTCGTCCACGAGAACATGGTCTACATGCGCACCACTACCGGCCTGCGCAGGATCGACGTCATTTATCGCCGGGTCGACGACGACTTCATCGACCCCCTAACCTTCCGCCGCGACAGCTCGCTTGGCGCTGCGGGCCTGTTCAACGCCTATCGGGCCGGCAATGTGGTGATTTGTAACGCGCCGGGCACGGGCGTGGCCGATGACAAGGCGGTGTACGCCTACGTCCCCGACATCATCCGATACTACCTCGGCGAAGACGCGATCCTGCCAAACATCGAAACCTATCTCTGCCGCGAGCCCCGCCAGCTGAGTCACGTTCTGGCCAACCTCGACAAGTTTGTGGTCAAGGCGGTCGGCGCCTCGGGCGGTTACGGAATGCTGGTCGGCCCTCACGCCAGCCAGAAGGAACGCGACGACTTCGCGCAAGCGATCAAGGCCGACCCCGAGAACTACATCGCCCAGCCGACGATCCAGCTCTCGACTGCGCCTTGCCTGGTGGACGGCCGCATCGAGCCCCGCCACGTCGATCTGCGCCCGTTCATCCTGTCGGGCGAAAAGACCATCGTGACTCCGGGCGCCCTGACCCGCGTGGCGCTCAAGCGTGGGTCGCTGGTGGTGAACTCCAGCCAGGGCGGCGGGTCCAAGGACACCTGGGTTCTCGCAGACGACGCGCCCGCCAATGGCCATTCGACCGGGAGCGCCCGCTCATGATGCTCGCCCGTGTCGCTGACAGCCTCTATTGGCTTGGCCGTTATATCGAGCGGGCCGAGCACCTCTCGCGCCTGTCTTCGGTGATGCTGAACGCCACGCTCGACCAGACCGACTCAGGCGCTCAGGCCGTCTGGATCGCCCTGGCCGCCGTAGGCGAGCCCGGCGACGGCGCCGAAGTCGGTTCGTTCGAAGCCGCACAAGCACTGGTTCTGAACCGAGGCGATCCCAACTCTGTCGTGTCCTCGCTGGCCCGCGCCCGCGAGAACGCCCGCCAGGTGCGCGACCAGATCACCACCGAGACCTGGGAACGGCTCAATCTGCTGTATCTCAAGGTTACGGACCCCGACGCGCCCAAGGATTTCGCGGCGGGCTCGGACATCTTTTTGCATGACGTCATCGCCGACCTCCACCTGTTCAAGGGCGCGGCGGACACCACCATGAGCCACGGCGAAAGCTGGCGCTTCATGATGCTGGGCATCTACATGGAGCGCGCCCAGTTGGTGTCGCGGCTGCTGGAGGTCTGTTTCGCGGAGTCGCCGACGCAAGGCCGCCTCGCCGATCACGTCGCGCTGGTCAGCCTCCTGCGCATGGCCTGCGCGCTTGAGCCCTATCTGCGGGTCTATACCGCCGAGATCGAGCCCCGGCACATCCTGGAGTTCCTGGTTTTCGACGAGGACTTTCCGCGCTCCATCCGCTTTGCGACTGCGCAGATCGAACAGCACCTCAGCGCCATGGCCAGAAGCGTTTCCGCCAACGAACGCGCGGGTCCCGAACGGCTCGCCGGTCGCCTGAAAGCGCGTCTGCAGTTCGCGGACGTCGATGAGTTGCAAGCTGTGGGGGCGGGCCCGCTGCTGACCACCGTGGTCAATGAATGCGCCCGTATCCACGAAGCCATCTACGAGACCTTCGTGGCCTACCCCCTCGAAACGCGTCTGCCCGCCTAGGATCCTGGATCGTGCTCCTCGAAATCCGTCACGTCACCCAATACCATTACGAGCGCCCGGTTCGGGAAAGCCTGATGGAGCTGTGGATGCAGCCTCAGAAGACGGCCCGGCAACGACTGGTCAGCTTCGAACTGGACCTGAACCCCGCAGCGCAGGTGTTCTCCTACGCCGACAGCTTCGGCAACGCCGTCTATCACTTCGATGTGCCTCAGCCGCACGACAAGCTGACCATCATCGCCCGGTCGGCGGTCGAGACAGAGTCTCCGGGCGAGCGTCCCGAGCATCTGGACATGGGCGAATGGGATCGCCTGCGCAGCGAGTTCGTCCGGGGCGAGTGCTTCGACTTCCTGCGCCCTCATGGCTTCGTGAAGACCACCGACGCGCTACAGACCTTCATCAACGAACACGACCTGGATGGTCTGAAGCGTCGGGATCCCCTGAGCGCCGTGCGCACCCTGTCTGAAACGATCTACAGCGCGTTCGAGTATCAGCCCGGGGTCACCGACGCCGACAGCCCCATCGATCTGGCGCTCAGCGCCGGGCGCGGTGTTTGCCAGGACTTCGCCCACATTATGTTGGCGGTTTGCCGGGGATGGGGGATCCCCGCGCGTTATGTCTCCGGCTACTTGTTCACCGACCGCGAGGCCGGAGACCGCTCGGATCCCGACGCGACCCACGCCTGGGTCGAGGTTTTCCTGCCCAGCCTGCGCTGGGTGGGATTTGATCCGACCAATAACATGATGGCCGGCGAGCGGCATGTCGCCGTAGCCGTCGGTCGCGACTACGGCGACGTCACGCCGTCGCGGGGGGTCTACAAGGGCGACGCCGAAAGCCAACTGGCGGTCGGCGTCTCGGTGCGTCGCGCACGCGCCGCACTGGCGGAACCGGAATTCCTGCGTATGGCGCACCCGACCTTCGCGGGGGGGCGCCGGCGGCCCGACACGGCACTACGCGAGGAACTGCATCAGCAGCAGCAACAGCAGCAGTAGGCTTTAGCTGGTCGCGGCTGCGGGCAAACTGGCGAGGAACTTGCGGGCGATCTCGAGTGCGCCGGCCGCGCCGCCGGCGCGCGGGCCGATGCGCTGCGTCGCCGTGAACTGGACGCCCACCTCCGTTCCCGACCGCCAGACAACATTGGCGCGGTGAACTCGCCGACCGCCAGCGTCCACAAAGACGAACGTATCCGGCGGCGGCGTGATGCCGGCGATCGACAGTCGGCCGCCCTTCTCGGCGACGTCGAGAAGCGAGGCCTTCCAGGACCTTGGATCATCGACGACGTAGATCTTGCGCGCCGCCGGCATCCGGGGATGCGCGCGCCGCTCCGCGCTCGAAGTCTCGACCATGACAATCCGCTCTCAGAAACCGACCTGTCGTTCTCAGAGCCGGCGCGCACTCTTCGGGTCTTCCGGAGGTCGCGCGCTTGCTCACGATAGGACTTAGCGGATCTATGCTTAAGCGGCGTAAACGTGGGCCTTGCGTGCGGAGAGCTTTACAGAGCCAGTGAAGCGCGCCGCGTCGGCGCGAGCGGCGCTGATGTCCAGGCGGCGCCCATCAAGCGTCGTGGCGCTGACGGCGGTTAACGGCCCCTGCACATGAGCGCGCTCGACCCTCACCTCGAAACCCGCATCGTCGAGCACCAGATCGTGCGGACGAACAAACGCCACAGCTGGGCCATCTGCCGCCCCCGCCGCCGGCAAAGTCACAGACCCCGCTGCGAAGCGCCCGCCGCTGACGTGGCCTTCAAAGCGATTGGCCTCGCCGACAAACCCGCAGACAAAGGCCGTCTCGGGATGATCGTGGACCTGATCGGGCGTGCCCAGTTGTTCGATGCGGCCCTGGTTCAGGATCGCCACCCGATCGGCCAGCTCCAGCGCTTCTTCCTGATCGTGGGTGACGAAGATCGTGGTGACGCCCGTGGCGTCATGCACCCGGCGAAGCTCGCGGCGCAAAGACTTCCGAACGGTGGCGTCCAAGGCGCCGAAGGGTTCGTCGAGCAAAAGTACGCTCGGCTGAACAGCCAGAGCCCGCGACAAAGCCACCCGCTGACGTTGCCCGCCTGAAAGCTGCGACGGATAGCGCTTGCCCAGACCCTCCAGCTCGACCAGCTTGAGCAGATCCTCGACGCGCCGAGCGATTTCGTCCTTGGAGCGCTTGTCCCCGCCCTTGCGGACATCCAGCCCGAACGCGATGTTCTTGGCGACGGTCATGTGCTTGAAGAGCGCATACTGCTGGAAGACGAACCCGACGCGCCGCGCGGCGGCCGAGGCGAAGGTTACATCCTCCCCATCGAACAGCACTTGGCCCGCATCCGGGAACTCCAAGCCGGCGATCGTACGCAGCAGCGTCGTCTTGCCCGAACCCGACGGGCCTAGCAGCGCCAGGAGTTCGCCGTCGGCGATCTCAAGATCAACTTTGTTCAGAGCCGGATAGCGCCCGAACTTCTTTTCGACGGAGCGGATGGAAATGGTCATGGGTCCGGGATCCGTTCAGTGTCCGCCGTGCCCGCGAACGCCGGGCTGGGCGATTTCGAGCATGGTCTTCAGCACCAGGGTCACTACTGCCAACAGGCACAGCAGCGCCGCGACGGCGAAGGCGCCGACGAAGTCGTACTCGTTGTAGAGGATCTCAACGTGCAGCGGCATGGTGTTGGTTAGGCCGCGAATATGTCCGCTAACCACGGACACCGCGCCAAACTCGCCCATCGCACGGGCGTTGCACAGCAGGACGCCGTACAGCAGCCCCCAGCGCACATTGGGCGCGGTGACCCGCCAGAACGTGTAGAGCCCCGAAGCGCCCATCGACACGGCGGCCTCCTCTTCGCTCACGCCCTGTTCCTGCATGAGCGGGATCAGTTCGCGCGCCACGAACGGAAAGGTCACGAACACCGTCGCCAGCACGATGCCGGGAACCGCGAAGATGATCTTGATGTCGTTGTCGACCAGCCAGTCGCCAAACCAGCCCTGCAGGCCGAAGATCAGCACATAGATCAGGCCCGCAACGACGGGCGACACCGAGAACGGCAGATCGATCAGGGTGATCAGCAGCGCCTTGCCCCGGAACTCGTGCTTGGCGATGGCCCAGGCGGCGCACAGACCAAAGACGGCGTTGAACGGCACCGCAATGGCCGCGGTCAGGAGGGTCAGCTTTACCGCCGCCAGGGCGTCAGGATTGCTCGCCGCTTCGATCGCCGCTCCGAGTCCCTTGCGAAGGGCTTCGGCGAACACCGCCACCAGCGGCAGGATCAGCACCAGGGCCAGAAAGGCCAGGACCAGCCCAATCAGCAGACACTTGGCCCATAGGGGATCATCGGTGGCGCGGCGCGCCGTATGCTTGTCACGGCTCATCAATCGAACCTCCGCGCCCAGGCCTGGACGGCGTTGATGACCAGCAGCATGGTGAAGGAGACCGCCAGCATCACCACCGCGATCGTCGCCGCGCGGGCGTACTCGAACTGCTCAAGCTGGATGATGATCAGCAGCGGCGCGATCTCTGACTTGTAGGGCATGTTGCCGGCGATGAAGATCACCGAGCCATATTCGCCAACGCCCCGGGCGAACGCCATGGCAAAGCCCGTCAGCCAAGCCGGCGCCAGCGCCGGCGCGACGATCCTGATGATGGTCTGGATGCGGCTGGCGCCCAGGCTGGCGGCCGCCTCCTCCACATCGGCGGCGGCGTCGCGCAAGACCGGCTCGATCGTCCGCACGACGAACGGCAGTCCGATGAAGGCCAGGGCGATCACCACGCCGACGGGGTTGTAAGCGGCTTTGATCCCGAGCGGCGTCAGGAACTGTCCCACCCATCCTGTCGGCGCATAGAGCGTGGCCAGGGCGATGCCCGCCACGGCGGTCGGTAAGGCGAACGGCAAGTCGACTAGGGCATTGACCACGGTCTTGAGCGGAAAATCGTAGCGCACCAGCACCCACGCCGTCAGCACCCCGAACACCCCGTTGATGGCCGCCGCCACAAAGGCGGCGCCAAAGCTCAGGCGATAGGCCGCCAGCGCGCGCTCCGACGTCGCCACAGCCCAGAACTCCGCCGGCGACTGCTCAGCCGCCTTCAGAACCACCGCGCTCAGGGGGATCAGCACGATCAGCGACAGCACCGTCACCGTCACGCCCATGGTCAATCCAAAGCCGGGAATGGCCGAGCGCCGTCGGAACAAGGGCCTCTTGCGGGACGGGGCTGGCAGCCGCTTAAGGGCGGTTTCGGCGGTCATCGTCTGATCGTCGTCCAGGCTCCGGGCGCGCCACGGCGCGACTTGGCGATTGATAGCCCAGCCCGAACGGACAGAGGCGCTACAAAACTGAGCCGCTTAAATCTCTACCCTGTCGATAGGGCAAATGAGAAAAGCCCTGTCCAGACCACAGAAAAACTGTCTCGCGACCACGCGCCGGGCGCGCCTCGGACGAGACAGCTAACAGACGTTCGGGGATTGGATCGCCGCGATTAAAGGACGCGGATTTGGTAGGCCGGCTGGGATTCGAACCCAGGACCATTCGATTAAAAGTCGAATGCTCTACCACTGAGCTACCGGCCCGCTCACGATCCGGCGGGGACCGGTGGAAGCGGCGCGGACCATAGTCGGGGGGCGGCTGCGTCGCAAGCATGGTTTCGCCGTTTTTCCGTCGGATGATGGTAAAGCTGTACAGGCGTCAGGTGACTCATGCGTCGAAGCTTTCTTTTCGTGGTTCTTTTCGGTTCAGCCGTCGCCGCGAACGCCGTCGCGCGGCAGCAGGAGCCTGCCCCACCGCAGCAGTCATCGGCCGACGACGGACGAATCAGGTCCACGTCCGAGGCGAACAAGGACGGAATCAGCGGCGCGATGAGCGCGCCTCTCCGCGACGTCAATATCGTCCGCACCAAGATCCCCCGCATCCTGCTCGAAGCGATGGATGATCCCTATAGGCGGCCCAGCCCGGCCGATTGTCGGACCCTGGCTGCGCTCGTCGAACCTCTGGATGTGGCTTTAGGCGAGGACATCGATCGAAACCCGCCGCAGGAGAACGAGGACCTGATGGATCGCGGGCGCAAGGCTGCTGGCGACGCGGCGCTGGGGGCGATCGCCAGCACCGCCCAGGACTTGATCCCGATGCGGGGGTGGGTGCGGAAACTGACCGGCGCCGAACGGCACGATCGCCTGGTCCAGAGCGCCATCGCGTCGGGCAACGTTCGTCGCGCCTATCTCAAGGGCCTGGGCGAAGCGCGCGGCTGCAACCCGCCGGCCACACCGCTACACAAGCCGCTCGTCGCGCCGCCCGTCGTCGACCCGGGGATGCCCCCGCCGCCCGATCCCTACGGCCCGCGCCGCCCCCGGTTCCCGATCTACAAGGAACAAGCCCCAACGGTTCCAAAGGGCCCCGAAAGCTAGCGCCCCAGATGGCGGACGGCGAAGTCGCGTCGGAACGTCTCGAACCGCCCTTCGGCGATCGCCGCGCGCATGGCGGCGGTCAGAGCCTGGAAGAAGGCGATATTGTGCCAGGAGAGCAGCACCTGACCGAGGATTTCCTCCGCCTTGAAGAGGTGTCGCAGATAGGCCTTCGAATAGTCGCGGCTGGCGGGGCAGTCGCTGTTGGGATCCAGAGGCGTATCGTCCTCGGCGTACTTGGCGTTCTTTAGATTGATCGGCCCGTCCCAGGTCCAGGCCTGGCCATGGCGGCCTGATCGCGTGGGCAGCACGCAGTCGAACATGTCGACGCCCCGCGCCACCGCCTCGACGAGATCGATCGGCTTGCCCACGCCCATCAGATAGCGGGGACGGTCTGCGGGCAGCAGGCCCGGCGCATAGTCTAGCACCTCGCACATCGCCTCATGCCCTTCGCCGACGGCTAGGCCGCCGATCGCATAGCCGTCGAAACCGATATCGCGCAGGCGCTCGGAAGACTCCCGACGCAGCGGCTCGAAGGTCGAGCCCTGCTGGATGCCGAACAGGGCCTGGGTGTCGCGGGTCCCAAAGGCGTCCTTGGAGCGCTTGGCCCAGCGCGCGGAAAGCTCCATGCCCTTACGCGCTCTGGCCTCCTCCGCCGGCCAGGCGACGCACTCGTCGAGCTGCATGACGATGTCGCTGCCCAGCAGATCGGCCTGGATCTCGATCGAGCGCTCGGGCGTCAGAACGTGCTTGGAGCCGTCGACATGGCTCGAGAAGGTCACCGCCTCTTCGGTCAGTTTGCTGATCCCCGACAGGCTCATCACCTGGAACCCGCCGCTGTCGGTCAGGATGGGCTTGTCCCAGCGCATAAACTTGTGGAGCCCGCCCAACCGCTTCACGCGCTCAGCCGAGGGCCGCAACATCAGGTGGTAGGTATTGCCTAGGATGATGTCGGCGCCGGTCTCCTTGACCTGATCAACCGTCAGGGCCTTGACGGTAGCGGCGGTGCCGACGGGCATGAAGGCCGGCGTGCGGATGTCGCCGCGCGGTGTCTTCAGTACACCGGTCCGCGCCTTGCCGTCGGTGGCTTTTATCTCGAAGGGGAAAGCGGCCATCAGCGGGTCTCGTCTTTGAACAGCAGGCTGCTGTCGCCGTAGGAATAGAACCGATACCCGGTGGCGATGGCGTGCCCGTAGGCCGCGCGCATGGCCGCCTGCCCCGCGAAGGCGCTGACCAGCATGAAGAGGGTCGACTTGGGCAGGTGGAAATTGGTCATCAGCACGTCGGCCGCCCGGAACCGGTAGCCTGGCGTGATGAAGATGGCGGTCTCGTCGGCGAAGGGCCTGACGACCCCATCCTCGCCGGTGGCGCTCTCCAGAAGGCGCAGGGAGGTCGTGCCGACGCAGACGATGCGACCGCTGGCTTGACGCACCGCGTTCAGAGCCCCGGCGACCTCGGCGGTGACTTGGCCGTACTCAGCGTGCATCCGATGCTCGGAGACGTCGTCGGTCTTGACCGGCAGAAAGGTGCCCGCCCCGACATGCAGCGTGACGAAGTGCAGCGACACGCCCTTTTCCTTCAGAGCCCCCAGGAGCTCCGGCGTGAAGTGAAGGCCGGCGGTCGGGGCAGCCACCGACCCGTCCTCGCGCGCATAGACGGTCTGGTAATCGGCGCGGTCGCGCTCGTCCTCGCCCCGCTTGGCGGCGATGTACGGCGGCAGCGGCATGTCGCCGTGCCGGGCGATCCCGACATCGAGATCCGGGCCGGAAAGGTCGAAGGCCAGGATCACCTCGCCGCCGTCGCGCTTCTCGGCGACGGTTGCGTCGAGACGATCAAGGTCGCAGCCTCGATCCTCCCTCGCGCCGAAGGCGATGCGATCGCCCACTTTCAGTCGTTTACCGGGGCGCATGAAGGCGCTCCAGCGGTCGGGCGCCACGCGGCGATGCAACGTGGCCTCGACCGCGACGGGACCGCCGTCGCCGCCACCGGTCGCGCGTCCTTCGCGCAAGCCCGACAGGCGCGCCGGGATCACCCGTGTGTCGTTGAAAACCAGGGCGTCGCCTGGACGTAGAAAATCGGGCAACGACCGCACCACATGGTCGGCGAGCGGCTGGCCCGGACGCACGACAAGCAGCCGCGCCGCGTCGCGCGGTTCGGCTGGACGCAGGGCGATACGGTCCTCGGGGAGTTCGAAATCAAAGTCGGAGAGGCGCATGGGCGGGCTTCAAGCGCACGATGAACCCGGAAGGTCAAGACTTACCCCGCCAAGCGAGGCCTGTAGACAAGCAGTACGGTGTGTCCCCATGCTGCAACGGGGTCAGGTAACGCTTGGGGTAAAATGTGAGACGCCTGCTCATTTCAGCCTTGGGACCATTGCTGCTCTTGGGCGCCTGCGACGCGCCCAAGACTGCCTCTGCGCCGCCGGCGACGCCCCAGAACGCTCCGGCCTCGGCGGCAGCGCCAGCGGTTCGGGCCGACGCCTCGGGCGCGAACTTCCAGCACGACCCGAAGCTTGACGCGTTCGGCTATTATTTCAGCGCCACGCCGGTGACGTCCGGAAACTGGGCGTTGGCCTCCCTGAACATCGGGACGCCCGAAGACTTCGCAGCCTGGGAACAGGGCAAGCGCCCCAGCGCCTACGCCCCAATCTTCCTGGAATTCGAGGACGTCACGAGTCCGACAGCGCAGAATGAGCTGGGCCAGACCTATCGAACGGTGAGCTTCCGCCTGCTTCCCGAGGTCTATCGGGTCGACGGTAGCGAGGTCATGTTCCGCGCCAAGGACCCGCGCGTCGGCGAGGTCGTCTTCTCAGGCGCGTTTGACCTGAACGCGCTGAAGGCGGCGAAAGCGGACGGTCCGGGCGTTGGAGACCTCATCGTCCTGCGTGGGGGGCTCCAAGTCGGCGCCGAGCGGATACGCAATATCAGCTTCAGCTACTTCGCCGGCGACTAGATCGTTCTTCCGCCGCCTCGCCGGCGTGGTATGGCCAATCCATGCGTCTGCTCGTCCAGCTCTTGAGCCTGCTTGTTCGTGGCACCGCGCTGATGCTCGGCCTGGTCGGCGCGGGGATGGCCGTGGCCAGTGTCGGCGGGGTGTTCAGCGACCGGCTTGACGCGTTCACCCACGCAGCGCCGCTGTGGCTGGTCATGAGCCTTGGGGCGGTGGTGCTCGGCGGTGCGTTCGCGCGCAACGCCGAACGTCTGGTGATGGTCGCCTTGGGCGCTGTCGGCCTTCTGGCCTGCGCGGTGCTGATGGCGCCAGAACTCTGGGCGGCCTCGCGCTTCAAGCCCGCGACCGTCGCCCCGAGCGATCTGAAGCTCATTCAGTTCAACGTCTGGCACAGCAATCGAACGCCCGAGAAGAGCCTTGCCTGGATCCTCGCCCAGGACGCAGACGTGGTTGTCCTTGAGGAAGGCGGCGGGGACGCACGGCCCATCGTCAAGGCCCTGCGCGACAGCTATCCGTTCGCCTCGTGCGAAAAAGCTATGCGCTGTGAAACCTGGATCTTCTCGCGCAAGAAGATGATCGCCCGCGGCGGCGCGACGTTCGAAGGCCCGTACCTATCCGCAGCCTGGGCGACATTGGCCGACGCGAAGGGCCCTTTCACGGTGATGGGCGTCCACTACACTTGGCCGGTTCCCGCAGGGCCCCAGCAGGCTCAGAGCCGCAAGCTGGTGAAGCTGGCGTCCAGCTTCGCCCGCAACAGCCTGATCCTGACCGGTGACTTCAATTCCACGCCCTGGTCCTTCACGCTGAAACGTCAGGATAAGGCCTTGGGCCTGCAACGCTGGACTCGCGCCCTACCGTCATGGCCGGCTGGCAAGTTCTCGCGGGTGGTGGCGGCGCCGGCTCCGTTTCTTCCGATCGATCACGTCTATGCGGGCGAGCAGTGGAGCGCGGTCAGGATCGAGCGCGGCCCTGCCATTGGTTCGGACCATCGGCCGGTGGTGGTGACGTTCAGGCGGATGTGAGCGCGGCGATTTCCGCCGCGAGATTACGTCGGGCCGCAGCATCCAACGCCGCCGCGAAGGCCGGATCGGGAAACAGGACCGCCGCTTCGAGGAAGGTCCGCAGCACCTTCGCGCGCCCGAAGCGATAGACGTCCTCGGGTACGTGCGCATACTCCGCGCGGATCGCGCTGGCGTAGGCGGCGTAGGTCTCTGGTTTCGCGCCGAGGATCGACAGATCGATAGACACCATCAACGCGCCGAGCCGGTCGCCCGCCTGAACCTCATGCCCCTTGGTGAGTCGGATAAGCCGGGAAACCTCAGCGATGTCCGCTTCTGACCCGCCCTCGGCGGCAAGGGCCTGGGCCGCGAGATCGGCGCTCACGTCTTCGTTGTCGGCTCGCAAGGGGTCATAGACAGCGTCATGCCACCATAGCGCCTCTGTCAGCACCGCACGCTCCCGCGCCGAAAGACCCGACACTTGGTCGAGCCGCGCCAAGCAGTCCTCGATATGCGCGAGCGTGTGATAGCGACGATGCTGCTGACTATAAGCCGCACGGAGCCAAGCTCTGCTGAGGGCCGGAACCGCCCCATGCGCGTCCACGCTCATCCAGCCCTCTCCGAAACGAAAAAGGCCGCCCTTTGGGCGGCCCTTCGGTCAATCAAGCGTCGGCGGCGATCTTGGCGCTGACGATCTTGCCCGGCGCGCGCGGCGGCTCGCCCTTGGGCAGGGCGTCGACATGTTCCATACCTTCCGTCACCTGGCCCCAGACGGTGTATTGCTTGTCCAGGAACGTGGCGTCGTCGAACACGATGAAGAACTGGCTGTTGGCGGAGTCCGGGTTCGGGGTGCGCGCCATCGAGCAGACGCCGCGGACATGCGGCTCGTCGTTGAACTCAGCCTTCAGGTCCGGCTTGTCCGAACCACCGCGACCGGTGCCCGTCGGGTCGCCGCCTTGGGCCATGAAGCCCGGGATCACGCGGTGGAAGACGACGCCGTCGTAGAAGCCTTCGCGGACCAGTTCCTTGATGCGGGCCACGTGGCCCGGCGCCAGATCGGGACGCAGCTTGATCGTGACCGGACCGCTCTCGAGCGTCAGGATGAGGGTGTTTTCGAGGTCGGCCGACATGGTCTTCCCTTGGATGGCGAGTGTTATGGGCGCTTCTAGCGCGGTTCACGCCCACCTGTGAACCAAGTTGCAGCCGGAAATCGGTTTGCTTCAGCGAAGCTCAACCGGAAGATCGATGTCGCAGACCGAGAAGTCCGCGCCCTTCAGAACGCGCAACCGGTTGGTCTCCGCAGCGAACCAAGGCCCCTTGGGGTCGATCACGCGCACCTTGGGCCGCTCGCTTTCGGGGATATCCGACAGCAAGCGAACCTTCTGCATCATGTCCTGAGGCGCGGGCACGGGCTCCCCCGTCTTGATGGCGCGAACAGCCTCAAGACCGCTGATCACACGCCCAAACGCTGTGTAGCGCTTGTCGAGCGAGGGATAGGGTTGGCGCATCAGGAAAAACTGGCTGTTGGCGGAGTTGTTGTCGTCGTCTCGCGCCATCCCGATCACGCCGGGGCAATAGGTGGCCCAGGCCGAGACCTTCTTGTCGCTGGTGACGTCGCTCCAGCTCCAGTTCTGGCTGACGATCGGCAGCGACTTGACGTAGCCGACCTCGAGACCGGCCGGGGCGGCCATCGGCACGAAGCCGGTTTCAGCGGTGCGCCGGAAGGTGAACTCCGCCTTCAGATTCGGGCGATCCGAACCGCCCTCGCCCGTATTGGTCGGGTCACCCGTCTGGGCCATGAACCGGTCGATGACTCGGAAAAAGGTGCGGCCGTCATAGACGCCCGCACGGGTCAGGTCCTGCAGGCGCGCAACGTGATTGGGCGCGACCTCTGGAACCAGCTCGACCAGCACCCTGCCCTTGTTGGTGTCGATCACCATGACCGTTTCGGGCGCCGGCGTGCGCCAGTCGACCTCAGCGGGCTTGGCGACCTTCGGGGCGGCCATCACCGCTGGGGCCACGGACGCGAGACACAGACCGGTCAAAAGGGCGCGGGCGATCATCATCATTTTACCTGGGCGGGAACGTCGACGTCACAATTGGTGAAGCTCGCGCCCAGCTCACCCTGGCGCTTGGTCACCAGGGCCTTGAACGCCGCGCCGCGCGTGTCCATCACCTGGATCGTGGGACGCTTGTCGGCCGGCATGTCGGCCATGATCTTGACGCTCAACATCTTGTCCTGCGGATCCGGCACGGGCTCGCCTGTCTTGATCGCCTTTACGACCTCAACGCCCTGTAGCACGCGGCCGAAGGCGGTGTAGGTCTTGTCGAGGCCCGCATTGGCGGCGCGCATGAAGTAGAACTGGCTGTTAGCGCTGTTGGGATCGCCCGCCCGCGCCATGCCGACAACGCCCGTGCAGAAGTTGCCCCAGGTCGAGACCCTGCGGTCAGCGGTCATCACCGCCAGCGCTGATGGCTGACTGGTGACGGGCAGCGCCTTAACCCAGCCTTGCTCGTTGCTGCCAAGCTTGAAACCCGCGCCCAGCGGCGTCTCCGCGCCACGACGGAAGTTGAACTCCGCCGTCAGGTCCGGAAGATGCGAACCGCCCTCGCCGGTGTTCTTGGGATCGCCCGTCTGGGCCATGAAATCGGCGATGACCCGGAAGAAGGTCAGGCCATCGTAGAAGCCGCTCTTGGCGAGGGCTCGCACCCGTTCGACGTGGTTGGGCGCAACCTCCGGATAGAGTTCCGCAATAATCCGGCCCTTGTTCGTTTCGACGACGAGCACATTGTTCGGGTCGGGCGTGCGCCAGTCGGACACAGCCTGGGCCGAGGCCGCGCCAAAGGAAACCGTGGTGGCGGCCAACGCCATCGCGGCGGCGGTCGTGGCGAACTTCATGGAGTACCCCGAACAGAACAGTCGAGGCCGGGCGTAGAACGACACGGCCTCCCCGACAAGTGCGGCGACTGTTGAAGCGCAGGAATTCGGCCGGATCGGGGCGAAGGCTAGGCTTTGCCAACCTTCACTAGCAGCTGTTGAGCCACGCCCGGCGGCACGAACTTGCCGATATCCCCGCCCAGGCTCGCGATTTCCTTCACGAGGCGCGAGGCGATCGCCTGGTGACGCGGATCAGCCATCAGGAAGACCGTCTCGATCTCGCGATCCAGTTGCTGGTTCATCGCCGTCATCTGGAACTCGTATTCGAAGTCGGCCACGGCCCGAAGGCCGCGCACGATCATCTGGGCGTTCACATCGCGGGCGAAGTGCATCAGCAGGCTGTTGAAGGGCCGCACCTCGATCTCGGCGATCTTCTTCAGATGGGCGGTCTCGCGCTCCAGGATCTCGACCCGCTCTTCCAGCGAGAAGAGCGGCCCTTTGCCGATATTGATCGCGACGCCGATCACCAGCTTATCGACCAGCTTCACGGCCCGCCCGATGATGTCGAGGTGACCGTTGGTGACCGGATCGAAGGTCCCCGGATATAGCCCGACCCGCATGCAACCCCCTCTACTGGCTGCGAGGGTTACGGGGTCTCGTCCGCCCCGCTGTCCTCGCCCTGGTTGTCGTCCCCGCCGGAATCGGCGAGGCGTTCGACGCTGACGACATGCTCGTCCTGCGCGGTACGGAAGATGGTTACGCCCTGAGTATTCCGCGCTGCAACACGAATTTGCGAGACAGGCACCCGGATCAGTTGTCCCTGGTCCGTCACAAGCAGGATTTGGTCGCTCTCATCCACGGGGAACGAGCCCACGAGACGGCCGCCGCGCTTGCTCAGATCCTGGGCCGCCAGGCCCTGACCGCCACGGCCGGTCCGGCGGAAATCATAGGCGCTGGTGCGCTTGCCAAAGCCTTCCGACGAAACCGTCAGCAGGATTTCCTCAGCTCCACCAAGCTCTGCGATCCGTTCCGGCGTCAGAGTCGTTTCATCGCCCTCTTCTTCGCCATCCTCGACGGCGGCGGAGACCTCATCGCTCTCTTCACCAGCCGCGCGGAGCATGGCGCGCTGGTGTTTCAGGTAGGCGGCGCGCTCGGCCGGGGTGGCGTCGACGCTGCGTAGCACGGCCATCGAGATGACCTGATCGCCGTCCAACAGCTTCACGCCGCGAACGCCCGTGGAGTCACGGCTGGCGAACACGCGGACCTCATCCACCGAGAAGCGGATGCAGCGGCCGGCCGCCGTGGTCAGCAGCACGTCCTGATCGGCGTTGCAGACCGCCACGCCGACGATGCCGTCGCCTTCGTCGAGCTTCATGGCGATCTTGCCGTTGCGGCGCACGTCCACGAAGTCGCTGAGCTTGTTGCGGCGAACGCTGCCCGAGCGGGTGGCGAACATCACGTCTAGGCCGCCCCAGGTCGCTTCGTCCTCCGGCAGGGCCAGGATCGAGGTGATCGTCTCGCCCGGCTCGATCGGCAGCAGGTTGACGAACGCCTTGCCGCGCGAATTGGCGACGCCCAGCGGCAGGCGCCACACCTTCATCTTGTAGACCTTGCCGCCCGAGGTGAAGAACAGCAGCGGCGCATGGGTCGAGGCCGAGAACACGCGGGTGACGGCGTCCTCGTTCTTGGTCGCCATGCCCGACTTGCCTTTGCCGCCCCGGTGCTGGGTGCGGTAGTTGGCCAGCGGGGTGCGCTTGACGTAGCCGCCCATGGTCACGGTGATGACCATGTCCTCGCGGACGATCAGGTCTTCGTCTTCCATGTCGGCGTCGCCGTCGACGATCTGGCTGCGACGCGGAATGGCGAACTTTTCGCGGACCTCGACCAGTTCCTCGCGGACCACGGCCATGATGTTGGCGCGGTCGGACAACAGCTCCAGGTAGCCCCGGATGGCGTCAGCCAGCGCCGCCGCCTCGTTGCCGATTTCATCGCGGCCCAGTCCGGTCAGGCGAGACAGGGTCAGGGCCAGGATGGCGCGAGCCTGCTCGTCGGTCAGACGGATCAGTCCGCCCTCTTCCTGGATGGTGCGCGGGTCGGCGATCAGCTCGACCAGGGGCAGCATGTCGCCGGCCGGCCAGGACTTCGCCACCAGACGCTCGCGCGCCTCGGTCGGATCCTTGGACGAGCGGATGATGTGGATAAACTCGTCGATATTGGCGACGGCGATCGTCAGACCGACCAGCACGTGGCCCCGGTCACGGGCCTTGCCCAACTCGAACTTGGTGCGGCGGACGACGACTTCCTCGCGGAACTCGACGAAGAGCTGGATCAGCTGGTGCAGGCCCATTTGCTCGGGGCGCCCGCGATTGAGCGCCAGCATGTTCACGCCAAACGAGCTCTGCAGCGCGGTGAAGCGATAGAGCTGATTCAGGATCACCTCACCCGAGGCGTCGCGCTTCAGCTCGACCACGATGCGCATGCCGTCGCGGTTGCTCTCGTCGCGGATGTCGGCGATGCCCTCGATCTTCTTTTCGCGAACCAGCTCGGCGATGTGCTCGACCAGATTGGCCTTGTTCACCTGATACGGAATCTCGGTGATGATGATGGCTTCGCGGCCCGCGCGTAGCTCTTCCACGCTGGCCACGCCGCGCATGATCACCGAACCACGGCCGGTCAGCAGCGCTTGGCGGGGCCCGGCGCGGCCGATGATCTCACCGCCGGTCGGGAAGTCGGGACCAGGCACCAGATCCAGCAGCTGGTCGGTCGTCACGTCCGGCTGATCGATCAGCAGCAGACAGGCGTCGATGACCTCGCCCAGATTATGCGGCGGGATGTTGGTGGCCATGCCCACGGCGATGCCGCCGGCGCCGTTGACCAGCAGATTCGGGATCCGCGACGGCAGGACCGTGGGTTCCTGCTCCTTGCCGTCGTAGTTGTCGGCGAAATCGACCGTGTCCTTGTCGAGGTCGGCCAGCAGAGCCATGGCCGGCGGGGCCATCCGGCATTCGGTGTAGCGCATGGCCGCGGGCATATCGCCGTCGACCGAACCGAAGTTGCCCTGACCGTCGATCAGGACCAGCCCCATCGAAAACGACTGGGTCATCCGAACCAGGGTGAAATAGATCGAGGCGTCGCCGTGCGGGTGGTACTTACCCATCACGTCACCCACCACGCGGGCCGACTTCACATAAGGCCGCTCCGGCGTCTGCCCCTGCTCATGCATCGAGAACAACACCCGGCGGTGCACCGGCTTGAGACCGTCGCGCGCGTCCGGCAGGGCGCGGCTGACGATCACGCTCATCGCGTAATCCAGGTACGAGCGGCGGAGTTCGTCCTCGATATTGATCGGGGCGATATCCCCGCGCGAACCGTCAGCGGGGATGGTGTTGTGATCGTCGTTCAAGGGGATTTTTCGCCGTCAGAATCGAACACGGAACTGTCTAAAACTGTTAGCATTCGGATAGGGTCGACGCCACCTTTCGGGGGGCTGCCCCCCGTCGTTTCGCTTGAATCCGAAGGAAAATCGCATGATCCGTCTCCCCGCCGCCGCCGCGCTTGGCCTCGCCGCCGCCGTCGCCGCCTCCCCGGCCTTGGCGCAGACCACCGCGACCGCCGCCGTCAAAGCCGGCGACGGCAAGGACGCGGGCGTCGTGACCATCACCGAAGCCCCGCACGGTGTGCTCCTGAAGATCGAGCTCAAGGGCCTGACGCCTGGCTGGCACGCGGCGCACTTCCACGAGAAGGGCGACTGCGGGACCCCGGATTTCAAGTCGGCGGGCGCTCACGTCCACACCGCCGCGACCACGGTGCACGGGCTCTTGAATCCCGACGCTAATGACAGCGGCGACCTGCCCAACATCTTCGCCGGCGCGGACGGCTCGGCGACCGCTGAGGTCTACTCCACCCTGGTGTCGCTGAAGGGCGCCGGCGGCCGCCCGGCGCTGCTGGACGCCGACGGCTCGTCGATCGTCGTCCACGCCAATGCTGACGACCACAAGACCCAGCCCATCGGCGGCGCCGGCGCGCGCGTGGCTTGCGGCGTGATCAAGTAGCCGCCTAACCTCCCGCCCGGACTTAAGAGTCTTGGCGGGAGGCCCCATGCGTTCCTGGCGACCCTGTTTGGTGGCGGCGTTGCTCGCCGCGACAACCGCTTGCGACAACCCCGGCAAGGACAAGGCCGGCGGGCTGCCGCAGCCCACAGCCGCCGCGCCCCCGCCCGCGGCGCGCGCCACCGCACTGATTGATCTCGTCTCTCTGGCCTGGGCGCCGGCCAATGCCGATGAGAACCTGCAGGCCTTCGATCTGCAGGTCACCGGGGTCGATGTGCTGGCCGTCTGTCACGTCCCAGCGGGATGGACGATCAACGTCACCGGCGCGGGCGCCGGCGTCACTGAGCTTGAGGGACACGCCACCGTCGGCGCCGCTTTCCTGGGCATCGATAATCTTGCCGATACAGCGGGGCTATTTCTGGTGCGCGCCCGACCAGACGAGAAGCCCACCGTTTCCGGAGAACTCACGACCGGCGCCTATGGCGGTGACGGCGGACAGTTGAAGGTCCACGCGACTGCGGCGACGCTGCGTCGCGAGGCTGCGTCGCAATGCCCGCCACCGAAGCTCTAGGCGGTCTCCGCCAACGCCTCCTCGGCGCGCGCCCGCTTTTCCGTAAGGGCCACCAGCGCGACGCCGACCATGGTCGCCGCGCCACCGATCAGTAACTGCGGCGTCAGCTTGTCGCCCAGGAACAGAACGCCGATCGTGCAGGACACCAACGGCGTCAGCAGGAAATAGGGCGTAACTCGGCCCGCCTCGCGCCGTTGAACCAGCCAGAACAGCAGCGCGCTTGCCCCGATCGTCGAGACCACGCCCGCAAATACGACGCACGCCCAGGCGATCGGCGGCGCGGCCATCACGCGCTCCACCACCCGCCCCTCGAAGGTGAACGACATCGTCAACAGCGTCGGCGCTGCGAACAGCGCGGTGATCGCCTGCACCTTCAAAGGTTTGGCGCCCGGCGTCATGCGCACCAGGATCGTGGCGACCGCCCAGCAGGCGCTGGCCAACACGATGAGCACGATCGCAGGCAGGTCACCAGACGTGTGCGGGTCCAACGTCATCCAGGCGACGCCGACGAACGCGACGATCAGGCCCAGCACCGCCGGCAGGCTCATGGTCTCGCCGAGAAGCCGCCAAGCCACCAGCGCGGTGAAGGGGATCCAAAGCTGGCTGGCCACCACCAGCGGGCTTAGCGACTGACCCATGCCGAAGCCGACATAGACGAGGCCGAAATGGATCGGCCCTGTCAGCAAGACGATCGCAGCCAACTTCCTGGGTTCAGGAAACGGCGGGCGAATGAACGGGAACAGGAAGACAAGCGCGGCCAGAAAGCGAAGCCCGCCGACGGTCATTGGCGGCAGATAGGCGGTCGCGACCTTGGCGGCGGCGTTGTTGATCCCCCAGGTCATGATGATCGCGAAGATCGCCAGATACTCCAGGACCGAGAGCGGGGATGACTTGCCGGACATGGTCACGCTTGGACCAGACCGGGCGAGCCGGGTCAATCGACGCCGACAACCTGCCGCACCGCGCGCGTCAGCAGCGCCAGGTCCTCATCCGGTGTCGTGAAGGCCGGAGTCAGATACACCACCTTGCCCATCGGACGGATCCAGGCGCCAAGCGCAGCGAAGCGCGCGCAGAGATCGGAGACGGCGACGGGCTCGGCGAACTCGACGACGCCTATCGCCCCCATCGTGCGGACATCGACGACACCCTCACCGCCGCGACAGGGAGCCAGCCCCTCGGCCAGGTTCGCCGACAAGCGCGCGACATTGCCGGCCCAGGCGCGGTCCTCGAAAAGATCCAGCGAAGCGTTGGCGGCGGCGCACGCCAGTGGATTGGCCATGTAGGTGGGCCCATGCATCAGGGCCGCCTGCGGATCATCCGACCAGAAGGCCTCGAACACATGGCGGCGCGCCACGGCCGCCGAAAGCGGCAGCGTCCCGCCGGTGAGGGCTTTGGACAGGGTGACGATATCGGGCTCGACACCGGCGGCCTGCATGGCGAACAGGGATCCCGTCCGACCAAAGCCCGTGAAAATCTCGTCGAAGATCAGTAGTACGCCATGCTTGTCGGCCAGGCGCCGGAGGGTCCGAAGCACCTCCGGTGGGTGAGCCAGCATCCCGCCCGCGCCCTGGATCAGGGGCTCGACCAGTATGGCGGCGATCTCGTGCCCCTGCGCCGCCAGCAGTGCATCGAGCGCGGCTTCCGATGCTAAGTCGAGCGGGAGATCGGCGATCACCTGGGTCGGCATCACACCCGCAAAAAGGCTGTGCATCCCCTCTTCCGGATCGCAGACCGTCATCGTCGCCAGGGTGTCGCCGTGATAGCCGCCCCGGAACGCCAGGAACCGCGTCCGCCCGCTGACGCCGCGATTGATCTGATGCTGCAGCGCCATCTTCATCGCGATCTCGACCGCGACAGAGCCGCTTTCAGCGAAGAACACATGGTCGAGATCACCCGGCAGCAGACGCACCAATCGCTCGGCAAGGCGATAGGCCGGCTCGTGCGCCAGCCCGCCAAACATGACATGCGGCATCGTGTCGATCTGGCGCCGCAGCGCCTCGACGATATGCGGATGGTTATAGCCGTGGCAGGCCGTCCACCACGAGGCCAGACCGTCCACCAGTTCCCGACCATCCGCCAGGATCAGACGCGAGCCGCGCGTGGCCACGACCGGCAACGGAGGTCTGGCGGTCTTCATCTGGCAATACGGACGCCAGACGTGCGGCGCGCCTTCGGTCAGCCACAGGGGATCGGACATGACGCTTTCCGTTTGCGGACTCGGGGCGCCTTGCCTATTCCCGCGCACCAGCCACGGCAAACGGGAAACGACATGCGGAGCCTTGATGCTTTCGCCGGTGAGAAGCTGGCGGCCCTTGAAGCCAAGAGTCTCAGGCGGCGACTTTCCCCGACCCGACGCCACGACGGCGCCGTGGTCGAGCGCGACGGCAAGCGCCTGATCTCGTTCTCCTGCAACGACTATCTGAACCTCTCGCAGCACCCGCTGGTTCGGGCGGCGGCCGCGGAGGCCGCGCTGAACTATGGCGCCGGGGCGGCGGCTTCGCGTCTTGTCACCGGCGATCACCCCCTGCTGTCCGACCTTGAGAAGCGGCTGGCGCGGCTCAAGGGGACCGAAGCGGCTTGCGTCTTCGGTTCGGGCTACCTGGCCAATGCAGGAGTCATCCCCACGCTGGTTGGCCCCGGAGATCTCGTGCTGATCGACGCCTTGGCCCACGCGTGCATCTGGGCGGGCGCGCAGCTGTCCGGCGCAAAGGTCGTGAAGTTCGCTCATAACGATCCGGCGGATCTCGAACGGCTTCTGATCGCCGAGCGCAGCGCGGCCCGCCACGCCCTGGTGGCGACAGACGGGGTCTTCTCGATGGACGGCGACATCGCGCCGCTCGACGTCCTGTCGGATCTCTGCCAGCGCCATGACGCCTGGCTGCTCAGCGACGATGCGCACGGCGTCGGCGTGCTGGCCGGCGGACGCGGGTCGGGCGCGCTGTTTCCCAACGCCGAGATCCCCCTGCAGATGGGCACCTTGTCCAAGGCGCTCGGTTCGTACGGCGGCTATGTCTGCGGCTCTCAGGCGGTGATCGATCTACTGAAGACCCGCGCGCGGACCTTGGTCTACGCCACCGGCCTGCCGCCCGCCTCCGCCGCCGCCGCCCTGGCGGCGCTGGATCTGATCGAAGCCGATCCAGCCATGACCGAGATCCCGGTGGCCAAGGCGCGGCGGTTCACCCAGCGGCTGGCGCTGCCGGAAGCGTCCAGCCCGATCGTACCGGTCATCCTGGGATCGGCTGAAAGCGCCCTCGCCGCTTCTGCGAGACTGGAGGCTCAAGGGTTCCTGGTTGTCGCAATCCGCCCGCCAACCGTGCCAGAAGGAATGGCGCGCCTGCGTATTGCGTTCAGCGCCGCCCATGACGACGACGACGTCATCCGGCTGGCCGACGCCATCGTCGCCTTGCGGGGCGGGGCGTCGTGAAAGCGTTGTTCGTCGCCGGGACGGGAACCGACCTTGGCAAGACCCACGTGGCGTGCGCCTTGCTGGAAGCGGCGCGCGCGCGCGGCCTGACGGTCGACGCCTTCAAGCCCGTGGTCAGCGGCTTTGACCCTGCAGCGGCCGACGACAGCGATCCGGCCCGGCTCGCGTCCGCCTTGGGCCGCCCCCAAGCCTGGCCTGAGGTGTCTCCGCTTCGTTACAGAGCGCCCTTGGCCCCGAACCTGGCCGCACGGCTGGAAGGCGACACCCTGCGCATGGACGATCTCATCGCAGACAGCCGGCAATGGCTTGCCGAACGCCATGTGGACATCGCCCTGATCGAAGGCGCGGGCGGAGTGATGTCGCCGATGACCGACGAGGCGACCAATCTGGACCTGATGGCCGCCCTAGGCCTGCCGGTACTGCTGGTCGCCGGCAGCTATCTGGGCACGGCCAGCCATCTCCTCACGGCGTTGGAGGTGGTGCGCGCGCGCGGGCTGGACATCGCAGCGATCGTCATCAGCGAAAGTCTGGACTCGCCGGACCTGGACCAGACGCTGGACCTGTTGCGCGCGTTCGAACGTCAGGCGCAGATCTTCAGCGCGCCCCGCGCCAAGAACTGGGATGCGGGGGCGCTGATCGACCTGCTGACGGCTTAGCGGTCCTTCTCGAGGCGGGCGACCAGACTGGAGGTATCCCAGCGATTGCCGCCCATCGCCTGGACCTCTGCGTAGAATTGATCGATCAGGGCGGTGCCGGGCAGCTTGGCGCCGTTGGCGCGCGCTTCGTCCAGGGCGATCCCGAGATCCTTGCGCATCCAGTCGACCGCGAAGCCGAAGTCGAACTTGCCCCCCGCCATGGTCGACCAGCGGTTTTCCATCTGCCACGACTGAGCCGAGCCCTTGGAGATCGCCGCCAGCACATCGTCGGTCGGCAGGCCCGCGCGCTTGGCGAAGTGCAGCGCCTCGGCAACGCCCTGCACCACCCCCGCAATGGCGATCTGGTTGCACATCTTGGTCAGTTGGCCAGCACCGACCTCGCCCATGCGCCGCACGGCCTTGGCGTAGACATCGATTACCGGCAGGACCCGGTCATAGGCCGCCTGTTCGCCGCCCGCCATGATCGTCAATTGGCCGTTCTCCGCGCCGGCTTGGCCGCCAGATACGGGCGCGTCGACGAACGCACGACCGCTTTGCGCCGCCAACGCAGCCATCTCCCGCGCCACCTTGGCCGAGGTAGTCGTGTGATCGACGATGACGCCGCCTCCAGCCATGGCCGGCAAGACCTGCGCCACGACGTCGCGGACGTCGTCGTCATTGCCCACGCACAGCAGCACCACCTCGGCGCCCGACACGGCCTCGGCAATGGTCTCGAACGCCGGACCGCCGTGTTTTTCGGCCCAGCGACGGGCCTTTTCGGGGGAGCGATTGTAGACAGCGACCTCGTGGCCTGCCGCCTTCAGGTGACCGGCCATCGGGAAGCCCATAACGCCCATGCCGATAAACGCCGTCTTCATGCCGCTGCTCCTGAAAAGAACGCTGGGATAAAGCGCGCAACGAGCATTCCGGCAACCCCATCTTAACGACCTTTGGGCAGGTTGCGGGCTTAAGGTTAAGCAGGCTTAAGCACGATGGCGGTCAACAGCGAACAGCCGATCATCATCAAGAAGGTCAAGAAGGGCGGCGGCCATGGACACCATGGCGGCGCCTGGAAGGTGGCCTATGCCGACTTCGTGACGGCCATGATGGCGTTCTTCCTGCTGATGTGGCTGCTCAACACGACAAGCCCAGAGCAGAAGCAGGGCATCGCCGACTATTTCGCGCCGGCTTCGATCTCCTCCACCACCAGCGGCTCCGGCGGCATCCTGGGCGGCACCTCGCTCGGCGATGACGGCGCAAAGGCCGACGGCAAGCTCTCGGTCGTTCAGCAGATGGCTCCCGAGGCCCCGCAGGACGTCAGTAAGGACGCGCAGAGCAGCGAGACCGCCAATCTGGACTCCGCCAGCGAGCAAGCCCTTCGCGACGCCCTGGCCAAGAAGGAACAGGACAGCTTCGCCTCGGCCGCCCAGTCCTTGCGCCAATCGTTGCAGGACATGCCCGAACTGGCCGAACTCTCGAAGCAGATCCTGATCGACCAGACGCCGGAAGGCCTGCGTATCCAGCTGGTCGACCAGGAAGGTCGCGCGATGTTCAAGGAGAACTCCAAGGAGCCGAACGACCGCACGCGCATTCTGCTGCGCGCGGTGGCCAAGGTGATCAACCAGCTCCCCAACCGCGTGACGATCTCTGGTCACACCAGCGCGAACGCTTACGGCAAGAAGCAAGACGGCGACTGGTCTCTGTCGGCGCAACGCGCAGACGCTTCACGGCAGATTCTTCGCGGCGCCGGCGTCGACGACGACCGCATCTATCAAGTGTCCGGTAAGGCCAATTCGGAGCCGCTGTACGCGGACGATCCGACCTTGGCGGGCAACCGCCGGATTTCGATCGTTTTGCTGCGCGAGAAGCCTGTCCTACCCGACGGACTGTGACCGTTCGCCGCGAGGCGCTCGTGTGAAGCTTGCGCATCGAAACGCTATGCCCCCTAATCTCGTTCTAAACCGCAACAAGATGAAGGGAACCGGCCGGACGTGACGCAGCATTTTCCGACGCGACAGCTTCGGTTCTTTCTGACGGCGCCCACGCCTTGCCCTTACCTGCCCGGTCGCGAAGAGCGGAAGGTATTCGCGCACCTCCCCCTGTCTGATGGCCCGATCGTCAATGACAGCCTGACCCAGGTCGGCTTCCGTCGGTCGCAGAACATCGCCTATCGACCCGCGTGCGAGACCTGCCGCGCCTGCCAGTCCGCGCGGGCCCCAGCGGCCGAGTACGTGCTGTCGCGATCAGAACGGAAGATTTTGAGCCGCAACGACGACTTGGAGCGCCATTGGGTCGAGGCCGAGGCGACGCTGGAGCAGTTCGAGCTGTTGAAGCGCTATCTCCTGGCCCGTCATGCGGACGGCGGCATGGCCGAGATGACCTGGCCCGACTACGTCGCGATGGTCGAGGACACAGCGGTCCGCACGCACCTGATCGAGTACCGGCGCAAATCCGTGGATCGTGGTCCTGGCGATCTCGTCGCCTGCGTGCTGGTCGACATGCTCGCCGACGGGCTGTCTCTGGTCTACAGCTTCTATGAACCGGACCAGCCGCGCCGCAGCTTCGGCTCGTTCATCATTCTCGACCATATCGTGCAGGCGCAGCAGAACGCCCTGCCCTACGTCTATCTCGGCTACTGGGTGCCCGGCAGCGAGAAGATGGCCTACAAGGCGCGCTTTTCGCCCCTGGAGATCCTGAAGCCCGGCGGCTGGTCGTTGATGTCAGCGCGCGAGCGTGGCGCGCGCGCGCCACGCGCTCCCGGCGCCCTCAAAGACACGTGCGACCTCCCCCTCAGCGACGCCGAGCCGGCGGAGATCGATGATCTGGACTAGAGGCGCTCCCCGCTCGCGCGGAACGGGGAGCCATAAGGCCTAGCGCGCGAAGCTCACGCCGCCGTCGACCGTCACCGCGCCGCCCACCACATAGTCGCCGGCCCTGGAAGCCAGATAGATCGCTGCGCCCGCCATGTCCTCCGCCTCGCCGATGCGGCCGGCCGGTATCATCTTGGCGACGGCGTCGGCGTGGTCGCGCGCCACCTTGTTCATGTCCGAAGCAAAGGCGCCCGGCGCGATGCAGCTGACGGCGATGTTCTCGGGCGCCAGGCGCAGGGCGATGCGCTTGGTCATGTGCAGCAGGCCCGCCTTGGAGGCGCCATAGGGATAGGTCTCGTCCTTGGTCACCGACTGGCCGTCAATCGAGGCGATGTTGATCACCTTGGCGACGCGATCCTTGGCGGCGGCGCGCAGTTCGCCGATCAGGGCCTGGGTCAGGAAGAACGGGGTCTTCATGTTCAGGTCGACCGTCTTGTCCCAGCCGCTCTCGGGGAACTCGTCAAAGCCCGCCCCCCAGGCGGCGCCGGCGTTGTTGACCAGGATGTCGAGCTTGGGCTCGCGTTCCTTGATCCGGGCGGCCAGGCCTTGGATGCCTTCCATTGTGGAGATATCGCCCGGCAGCGAGACGCACTCGCCGTACTGACTGAGTTCCTCGGCGGCGGCGTCGCAGGCGGCGGCCTTGCGGGCGGTGATGTAGACGCGCTTGGCGCCGTGGGTCAGGAAGCCCTTGACGATCATCGCGCCGATACCGCGCGAGCCGCCGGTGACCAGGGCGACGCGGCCCTCAAGCGAAAACAGGTTTTGCATGGTACTGGTCCTCTAGAAGCCGCCGGCGGCGGCCAGGGCGCCGAGGCGCCCGGTGATCTGATGAAACTGGGCGACGGTCTCGTCGATGATGTCCTTGACGGGCTTGACCTCGTTGATCAGGCCCACGGTCTGGCCGGCCAAGGCTGGCGCAGCCTCCATGTCGCCGCCGAAATAGACGCCGAGGATGTTCTTCAAGACGTCCGGCGGCATGACGCCCGCGTCGTGTATCTCCTTGGTCAGATCGGACTTGATGGCCCGGATGCAGGGGCTGGCCTTCTTGTTCAGCACCCAGGTGCCGGTCTCCTTGGCCCCGGTGATCGCAGCCTTGTAGTTGGCATGAACCGGGCTCTCGGCCGAACTGACGAAGCGCGTGCCCATCTGCACCGCTTCAGCCCCGAGGGCGAAGGCGGCGGCCATGCCGCGTCCGTCGCAGATGCCGCCGGCGGCCACGAGCGGGACATCGACCTTCTCGCGGATGGCCTGTAGCAGGACCAACGTCGAGACCTCCTCGGGGTTCTTGAACCCGCCGCCCTCGGCGCCCTCGACCACGAGGCCATCAACGCCCGCCTCGACGCATTTTACCGCCGCGTCGACAGTCGGCACGGCGTGGTAGACGACGATGCCGGCGTCCTTCAGCGGGCCGATGAACTTGGCGGGGCTGCCGGCCGAGGTGGTCACGAACTTGACCCCGCTGTCGCAGACGAAGCGGAGCATGGCGTCGTCGCGGAGGAACATGATCGGCAGGTTCACCCCGAACGGCAGGCCCGTCTCGGCCATCTTGGTGATCTCGGCCTTGCAGTTCTCGGTCTCGCCGGACGAGGTCTCGATAATGCCCAGGCCTCCGGCGCGGGAGACGGCGCTGGCCAGTTGGTAGCGAGCAATCCAGCCCATCGGCGCCTGGATGATCGGATACTTCGCCCCGGTATGAGCGAGCACGCGGTTGGTCATGATCGGCCTCAGGGAATAAGCAGCACGCGGCCGACGGCCTGGCGGCTTTCGATATAGGCGTGGGCGGCGGCAGCTTCGGCCAAGGGGAAGGTGCGGTCTATGACCACTTCCAGCTCGCCCCGCGCGGCCTTCTCGATCAGGTCCTGGATCATGTCGTGGACGCGGTCGGTCATGATCTCCGCGCCCAGGAACACGCCGGTCAGGGATCGATTGCCGCCCATCAGCGAGCCGACATCGACCTTCATCGGCTCACGACCGGCATTGCCTACGAGCGAGACCCGGCCCCGGTAGCCCAAGGCCGCCAGGCTGCCTGGCAGCGTGGCGCCACCAACAGGATCGACGACCAGATCGACGCCCTTGCCGCCGGTCAGCTTCATCACCTGCTCGACCAGATCATCGCGCCGGTAGTTGACCCCGTGATCCATGCCGAACGGCTTCAGGCGCTCCAGGCGCTCATCACTGGACGCAGAGGCTAGAACCGTCGCGCCGGCCTGCTTGGCCAGTTGGATGGCGGCAAGACCCACGGCTCCGGCGCCGGCTTGCACCAGCACGGTCTCGCCGGCCTTCAGCCGTCCCGCGCCGAACAGGCATTCGTGCGCCGTGCCGAACGGCACCGGGATCGCGGCGGCGTTGTTGAGGTCGAAGCCCTCCGGGATCGGCCAGGCGTTGCGCGCCGGCACGGAACGCAGCTCAGCATGCGAGCCGAAGGCGTTCACCGTGACGACCTTCTGCCCGACCTTCAGGTGATTGACCTCTGCTCCGACCTCGACGATTTCGCCCGCCGCCTGATAACCGACAATGTGCGGGACGCCCGCCATCTGACCGCCGCCGCGGTTGAGAGTGTCGCCTCCCTCGATGCTGACGGCCTCGACACGGATGACCACGCCCTGGGCGTGACAGACGGGATCGGGCACATCCTCGTAGCGCAACACGTCCGGCGCGCCGGTTTCGTAATAGACAGCCGCCTTCATGGGGCGATCCTCCCTGAACTGATTGAAGCGTTGACCGCTACTTCTTGGGGTCGATCAGCGCGTCATAGACGAGCTTGGCGCTGTCATCGTCGATGTCCTTGATCGCCGGATCGCCGCCCTTGTTGAGGATATGGATCATGCCCAGGAAGAAGAGATCGTTCTTCGGGTCGATCCAGAACCAGGTGCCGGCCGCGCCGCCCCAGCTGTAGGTCCCCTCGCCTTGCGGCCCCGCCTTGGCGCTGTCGAGCACCACGGCGAAGTCGAGGCCGAACCCTCGCCCGCGCGCGGTGTTGAAGGGCGGATCGCTGGAATTCATGATGGTGTCGCTCAGCGCGTTGGTACGCATCAGCTTGACCGTTTCCGGCTTCAGAATGCGCGCGCCCTCAAGCTCGCCGCCGTTCAGCAGCATCTGGGCGAAGCGCGCATAGTCGGCGTTTGTCGAAACCAGACCCCCACCGCCGGACGCCATGACGGGCGGCTTGGTGATGTCGAGCACCATGAAGCCGTCGGCAGGGGCCAGCTTGTTGACCTTCGGATTCCAGACATAGAGCGACGCCAACCGATCGGCCTTCTCGGCAGGCAGCCAGAAGCCGGTGTCCTTCATCTTCAGCGGGTCGAAGATGCGGGCTTTCATGAAATCTCCCAGCGACTGGCCGGTCAGCTTCTCGACGATCAGGCCCTGGATGTCGACGGCGATGCTGTACTTCCAGCGCTTGCCCGGCTGATCCACCAGCGGGATCTCGGCGATCGCCTTGACGAAGTCATCGCGCGAGCGCGCGCCCAGCACCTTGTCGGCATACGCCTTGTCGAGGGGGTTGTCGGGGACGAGACCATAGGCGAAGCCCGCCGAATGGCTCATCAGCTCGCGCATGGTCGGCGGACGCTCGGCGGGAACCGTATCGAACGACCCATCGGCGTTGACGCTCTTGAAAACCCGAAGATTGGCGAACTCGGGGATGAACTTGCTGACAGGATCGTCCAGCGTCCACTTGCCCTCTTCGAAGAGGATCATCATGGCCACGCCGGTCACCGGCTTGGTCTGGGAATAGATCCGGAAGATGGTGTCCTTGGTCATCGGCGGACCATCGAAGCCCTTGTTGCCGTGGACCTCGAAGTTCACGACCTTGCCGTGACGGACGAGCATGGTGGTCACGCCGGGAAGATGGCCCTGGTCGACGAGCCCTTGCATGTGGGCGTCCAGCTTTTTCAGACCTTCGGCCGAGAACCCCGCGCTCTCGGGCGACGCGGCGGCGATGGCGGGCGCCTTGGTCTCCGCCCAGGCCGCCGGCGCTCCTCCCGCCAACAGCATCGCGACCACACTGGCCGCCACCCATTTCCGGATCGCCAACCCAACCTCCCAAACAATTGTTTGAAGGACCTTAGAGCGGGGCCGCGACGGTTGGAACCCGCTATTTGCCACCACGCCTTAAAGTCGCGTACGAGAGTGCGTCAGCGGGAAATCGTGGCCCGAGCGGGAGATTTGTTCGAGATCTGTACGGGCGCGACAGATGGGCGTTCGATCGCCTGGTAAACCAGCGACCGCGACTGCGCGTCGAGGCCAGGACCAACACCGCCGAGGCGCTGGATCATGCCCACGAAGAAAAGGTCATTCGTCGGATCGATCCAGAACCATGTGCCGGCGCTGCCGCCCCAGCTGACGGTTCCGGCCCCGACCGGCGTGCCGGATGCGGCGGGGTCGACGGCGACGGCCATGTCGATCCCGTACCCCATGCCGGCGGCGAACGGGAAAGGCCGTGACGCCGGCGCCAGCACGCCCGTGGTGCCATTGGTGGTGACCACAAATCCTTCGGGAAGGTGGTTCTGGGTCATCAGCGCCACGGTTTCCGGCCTGAGAATCCGCACGCCGTCCAGCTCGCCCTTATTGAGGATCATCTGGGCGAAGCGGGCGAAGTCTCCTGCAGTCGAAACCAGCCCCCCGCCGCCCAGCGGCGCGGCCGGCGGCTTGCTGACGTCACGCCAGGCGCCCTCGACGGCGGGGACAAGCTGGCCCGTGGCCGGATCAGCGTCGTAAAGCGCCGCGAGGCGTCCCTGCTTTTCTTCGGGCACGTAGAAGGCGGTGTCCTTCATGCCGAGCGGCGTGAAGATGCGTTCCTGCATGAACACCGGGAGGCTCTGCCCCGACAGCTTCTCGACAATATAGCCCTGGATGTCCGCGGCCACGCTGTAGCGCCAGAGCCGCCCAGGCTCAGCGAACATCGGCAGGCCCGAGACCTTTTGGACCAGGTCGTTCAGAGAAGACGACTGCAGGACTTCCGCACGAAAGTAAGCCTGATCCGCCGGGCTGCTGGGGTCGTTGGCCAGTCCATAGGCGAAGCCCGCCGTATGGGTCATCAGTTCGCGCATCGTGGGCGGCCTGGACACCGGCGCCAAGATCGGCTGGCCGGCCTCGTCGAGACCCTTGGCGAACTGGAGATTGGCGAATTCCGGAATGTACTTGCTGACCGGATCATCCAGCCGCCAAAGGCCCTGCTCGTAGAGCATCATCATGGCGACGCCGGTGACCGGCTTGGTCTCCGATCGGATGCGGAAGATAGCGTCCATCGGCATCGGATCGCCGCCCAGCACCCGGCGCCCGAAGGTGCGGGCATGCACCACGCGGCCATGACGCGCCAGGACCGTCACGGCGCCGGCGATCTGTCCTCGGTCGACCATCACTTGCATGTGGTCGTCCAGGCGCTTCAGGCGCTCAGCGTTAAAGCCACCCTCCTCGGGCTTGCCCTTCGGCAAGGCCAGAGCCGGAGTCGCGGCGACGGCGGCGCAGCCGAAGACGCCGGCCAGCAGGCTCAAGGCGCGGCGACGCAGCCGTCCGATCGTCATTTGGGCCGGAACCGCTTGTTGGTGGCGAAACCCTTCGGAACCAGCTTGCCGGCCCCTGCGCGACGGCCCACCCATTCCTTCCACTCGGCCCAATCGCGACGACGGCCGGCGGTGTCGATCCAGTAGGCCCCGGTCTCGGCGTTGAACGAGAGACCATCGCGAAGACCGCCCTCGCGATAGGCTTGGAGCTTGACGCCCTTGCCGCGCGGCATTTCCGGCAGCTCTTCCAGCGGGAAGATCAGGATCTTGCCGTTGTCGCCGATCACCGCCAGCTGGTCGCCGACAGCCTCCAGGCAGAAGGCCGCGCCTTCGTTGCCGACGTTCAGGACCTGCTTGCCGGCCTTGCGGTTGGCCAGGGCTTCTTCCTCGGGCATCAGGAAGCCATAGCCGCCCTTCGAGGCCAAAATGCGTTTGCGGCCGGCCTTGAACGGGAAGACGTCGATGATCTTCACCTTGTCGTCCAGCTCGATCATCATCCGCACCGGCTCGCCATGACCGCGCGCGCTGGGCAGCTTGTCACAGCCCAGGGTGAAGAAGCGCCCGTCGCTGGAGAAGATCAGCAGCTTGTCGGTGGTCTCGGCGGGGACCAGGAAGCCCAGCTTGTCGCCTTCCTTGAACTTCAGCTCGGACGGATCTTCGACCTTGCCCTTGGCCGCGCGGATCCAGCCGCGCTCGGACAGGATGATCGTGATCGGCTCGCGCACGATCATCGCCTCGATAGCGGCGTCGGCGTCGACCTGCGGGGCCTCCCCGAATACCGAGCGGCCGGTGACGCCGGTGGGGCGCGCCTTGTCCAGCGGGTGCTCGATCTTGAGCAGCGTCGCGCGGACCTCGGAGAGGCCAACGCCCACCAGCTTCCACTGCTTGGCCTCGCTGGCCAGCATAGCCAGAATGCCGTCGCGCTCTTCCACCAGTTCGGCGTGCTCGCGACGGATTTCCATCTCCTCCAGCTTGGCCAGTTGGCGCAGGCGGGTGTTGAGGATGGCGTCGGCCTGGATGTCCGACAGCGCAAAGGTCTCGATCAGTTTTTCCTTCGGCTTGTCCTCGTAGCGGACGATCCGAATGACCTCATCGAGGTTCAGATAGGCGATCAGCAGGCCGTCCAGGATGTGCAGACGGGCTTCGATCTTGGCCAGGCGGTGGCGGGCGCGACGGGTCAACACCTCGCGGCGATGCGCCAGGAACGCCATCAGGGCCTGCTTCAGGCCCATCACGCCCGGCGTGCCGCGCGCGTCCAGCACGTTGATATTGACCGGGAAGCGGCTCTCCAGCGCCGAGAGCTTGAACAGGCTCTCCATCAGCACTTCAGGCTCGACGTTCTTGGACTTCGGCTCCAGCACCAGGCGGATGTCCTCGGCGCTCTCGTCGCGGACGTCGCCCAAGAGGGCTGCCTTCTTGCTGTCGATCAGGTCGGCCAGTTGCTCGACCAGGTCCGACTTCTTTACCTGGTATGGGATCTCGGTGACGACGATCTGGTAGGTGCCGCGACCGGTGTCTTCCTTTTCCCACTTGGCGCGCATCCGCACGCCGCCGCGACCGGTCTCGTAGGTTTCCAGCAGGCTGGCGCGCGACTCTACGATCACGCCGCCGGTCGGGAAATCCGGGCCCGGCACCTTTTCCAGCAGGTCTTCGGTGGTGGCGTCGGGATTGGCCAGCAAGAGCTGGCAGGCGTCGATCAGCTCTGCGGCGTTGTGCGGCGGGATCGAGGTGGCCATGCCGACGGCGATGCCTGAAGAGCCGTTGGCCAGCAGGTTCGGGAAGCCCGAGGGCAGCACGACCGGCTCTTCGTCCTGGCCGTCATAGGTCGGGCGGAAATCGACCGCATCTTCGTCGATGCCGTCCAACAGAAGCGTCGCCGCCTCCGTCATCTTGCATTCGGTGTAGCGCATGGCCGCAGCGCTATCGCCGTCGATATTGCCGAAGTTCCCCTGCCCTTCGACCAGCGGGATACGCTGGCTGAACTCTTGGGCCAGACGCACCAGCGCGTCATAGATCGAGGCGTCGCCGTGCGGGTGGAAGTTACCCATCACCTCGCCGACCACCTTGGCGCATTTGCGCGCCGCAGCGTCGGGGTTCAGCCGCATGTTGCTCATCGCGTACAGCACGCGACGGTGCACGGGCTTCAGGCCATCGCGCACGTCGGGCAGCGCCCGCGAGCCGATCGTCGACAGCGCATAGGCCAGATAGCGCCGCGACAGCGCCTCGGTCAGCGGCTCGTCGAGAATGCGGTCGCCGTCGTCGGGGCCGCCGGGAGGAGGAAGGACAGGCTTGTTCATCGAGGGGATTCGTTACTCCGAGGCGCGAGCCTAGCAGAAACCCCCTCGATGATTCGAGCGGTTAGGCCCTGACAATCCCCGACTTTCCGGCCTCCGCCGCCCATTTCGCACGGGTGGTGAGCTTGCCATCGCGGCGCGTGATGGCGTCCAGCACCTTGAATTCGGTCACGAAGGCTTTCGGCGTCACATCACAGATGGCGTAGCCGCGCTGGGCGTTGTTGAATTTCAGCATCGGACTGGCCTTCTGGATGGCCGCCATATCGCTGCGTTGGTCGGCCCCGTCACCGCCGGAGCTGATTGAGGTGACCACGAACTCGGCAGCGATGGGGGCGCCTTCTGGCTTGGCCCCATCGAGATAGACATCCCCAGCGTAGTTCTGGTGCTCGTCGCCCGTGAGCACCACGACATTACGCACCTTGCGATCGCGGATCTCGCTGAGCAGACGCGCCCGCGGCGAGCGATAGCCGCCCCAGCTGTCGAGGTTATAGCCGACCTCCGGACCAGCCTGACGATCAAGATCCATCAGCATGACCTGCTGGGCCAGCACGTTCCAAGTGGCCTTCGACGCGCCGAGTCTCTCATACAGCCACTTCTCCTGCTCCGACCCCAGCACTTGAGCCGCAGGATCGTCGACGCCGGCGCAGGTCGTTCCGTAGCGATCGTCGCACGGTTGCTGGCTTCGGAACTGGCGGGTGTCCAGCAGGTTCATGTCCATCAAGCCGCCGAACGATGCGCGGCGATGGATGCGCAGAGAAGGCCCCGAAGGGAAGCTCGCCGCGCGGAGCGGCATGTTTTCGTAGTAGGCCTGAGCGGCCGCCTGCCGGCGCAGCAGAAAGAGCTTAGGGTCGACCCCGTCCTGGTCGTGATCGCTGACCCAGTTGTTGTCGACCTCATGGTCATCCCACACCGTGAACCACGGGGCAGCGGCGTGAGCCGCCTGCAGGTCGGTGTCCATCTTGTACTGGGCGTAACGACGCCGATAGTCGTCGAGGCTGTAGATCTCGCCGCCGAAATGCTGGCGGACGTTCTCCACGGGGCCGTCCGCGCTGTTCCAGACCCGGTTGCCGCGGCCCTCGTAGATGTAGTCGCCGTAGCAGAACACGAAGTCCGGCGTCTCGGCCGCGAGGCGACGGTGCGCGGTGTAGAAGCCCTGCTCGTAGTTCTGGCAACCCGCGACCGCGAAGCGGACCCGGTCCACGACCGCGCCCAGCGCCGGCGTGGTGCGCGCCCGGCCTGTCAGGCTGCGCTCCCGTCCCGCAGTGAAGCGATACCAGTAGTCGCGCCCCGGCTGCAGTCCGCTGACCTCGACATGGACCGCGTGGCCCAACTCGGGCGGGGCGATCGCACGGCCCTTGGCCACAATGTTGCGCATGTTCGGCGCGTCGCCGACTTCCCATTCGATGGCGACAGGCGCGCTGGGCATGCCGTAGCCGATCTCCAAGGGCTCGGGCGCCAGGCGCGTCCAGATCACGAAGCCGTCCGGTGACGGATCGCCTGAGGCCACGCCCAGTTGGAACGGGTAGGTCGAGAAGACGGCCTGGGCCAGGGCCTTGCCGCGTTCCATCGGGATGGCGAGCGCGGAGACTGCGGCGCCGCCGAACACGGACAGCAGGCGGCGACGGCTGAGGGCGTAGCGATCAAGGACAGACATCAAGCGGCTCCGAAACTTCCGCCTCGGGATAAACCGCATTTGTGACGCTTCTTAAAGTCGTCCTGCGTCGGTCAGGCGGTCCAAGAGCCAGAGCCGGGCCGGCGGCAGCGGGCGGTTCAGGGGTCCGAAGACAAACTGCTCAAGAAAATGGCCGGTGATGTCCAGACCCGCCTTCACGTCGCCTTCCGCCAGCCCGCCCTGCGAGGACAGCATGAACGGCGGCAACGGCAAGAGCTTGTCGTGATAGGGCTTGCCCGCCTCGCGGCTGACAGCGCGTCCGGTTCGCGGGCTGACATAGACGAGATCGTCGAACGTCCCCGTCGCCGCGCATTTCGAAAGGTCCAGGCCAAAGCCCAGCTCCTGCAGCAGTCCCGCCTCGTAGCGCACATAGACCGCCGGCCAGATGTCAGGAATTTCCAGCACGCGGATCAGGGCCTCCAGCGCGTGAAAGGCGCCGGGGTGAGCCTCACGTTCCGGCAACGCCGCCGCGGCGACGGCCGCTGCCGCCGAGAGTCCGGCCAGGGCCAACCGATCGTCGAAAAGCGACGAGGGTCCCTCGCCCATCGGCTCCAGGCTCGCCGAGCCCAGCTGCCCTTCGACCCGGGCCCGATAGCGGGCGATGACCCGCGCACCGGGCTGCAGGAAGGGTTTCATCCGCCGCGATGCGGCTCCGGCCACATGCGCGGCGACCTTGCCCCGCATCTCGGTCAAGAGCTCGACAATGGCTCCCGTCTCGCCGTGCGAGCGGGCCGAGAGGACATAGGCTTCGTCCTCCCACTCCAAACTCAAGCGGGCGTTCCCCAGGCCACGACCTTTTCGAGGACCGGCCGCCAGTCCGCCTCGACCGGCAAACCGATCACCTCGCGCAGGGTCGCTTCCAGCTCATCGACGGAAAGGTCGCGCTGCTCAACGACCGCGCCGGTGACGTCGCGGTGCGTAAAGCGGTTGTTCTTTAGGGCGTAGCGAGCCTTCGGCGTCGTGCGCCCCACCGTCATGCTCCAGGTGAAATGCGAGCTGGGGTGGGTGTAGGTATAGAAATTGGCTTGCTCGTAATCGACCTCGGCCCAGGCGCCTTGCGACACTTGGTAAAGTGGCGCCCAGCGGCCCGACAGATCGGCCTGGACCTGACGCTCGGCGACGCCGTTCGTCTGCGTATCGACAATTCGGAACTTTCCGTGCGGGCTATCCTGGACCTCATCGGAAAACAGGCGCAGCGGCGCGGTCAGCACGCAGCCGCCAAAGCCCGCGTCGGCCAGCCAGGTCTCGCCGTCAATCGTCACGCCCAGCACCTGGTGCGAGCGCGGACGCGGCGGCGCGCCGTCGGGGGCCATCCACAAGACGCGAGCCATCAGGCCTTCGACCTGGAAGCCCAGCGCCTGCAGCACGCGTTTTAGCAGCCCGTTCTGCTCGTAGCAGTAACCGCCCCGCCCGGCGCCGATCAGCTTGGCGTCGACATCGGCCGGGACAATGCTGATCCCGCGCCCCAGAAGGACGTCGAGGTTCTCAAACGGGATGGCGTCCGGATGGCGAAACGTGATCGCGCGCAGCACATCCAGGGTCGCCTCGCGCGGGCCGTCATAGCCGATCCGGCGAAAATAGGTGTCCAGGTCGACAGCTGGGGCCGGCGCGTCAAACATCGAAATCCAGGCCGATGTCGCTGAACAGGCCGCGTTCCTCGGCCCAGTTCTCCTTGACCTTCACATGCAGGAACAGGTGAACCTTGCGGTCGAGGATGTCGCAAAGCTCCTCGCGCGAGGCCTGGCCGATCCACTTCAGCGTCTGGCCGCCCTTGCCGATGACGATGACCCGCTGGCCCTCGCGCTCGACCAGGATGGTCTGCTCGATCCGCACCGAGCCGTCCTTGCGCTCCTCGAAGGCGGTCGTCTCAACCGTGGCCGCATAGGGCAGCTCCTCGTGGACGCGCAGATAGACCTTCTCGCGGGTGATCTCCGCAGCCAGCAGGCGGGCCGGCAGGTCGGCGGTCTGGTCTTCCGGATAGAGCCAGGGGCCCTCGGGCATCATCGAAACGAGCTTGGCGGTCAGGTCCTCGACGCCCGCCCCCGTCGAGGCGCTGATCATGAAGACGTCGCTGTAGACGCCAGTATCGAAGAAGTCCTTGGCCACGGCCAACAGGGTGTCGCGCTTGATGCCGTCGATCTTGTTCAGCGCCAGGATCACCTTTCGGTCGGCGGCCTTCAGACCCTCGATGATGGTCTGCACGTCCTGGGCCGAGCGGTATTCGCCCGGCGTGGCCTTGTCGGCGCGGCTGGCCAGCTCGGCCTGCACGTCGACGAGATGGACGGTGGCCTCGGCCTCTTCGGATCCGGCCCACGCGGCGCGGACCATGGCGCGGTCCAGACGGCGGCGCGGGCTGAAGATCCCGGGGGTGTCGACGAGGACGATCTGGGTGTCGCCCTCGATGGCGACGCCGCGCACCGGGAAGCGGGTGGTCTGGACCTTCTGGGTCACGATCGAGACCTTGGCCCCGACCATGCGGTTGACCAGGGTGGACTTGCCGGCGTTCGGCGCGCCGATGATGGCGGCGAAACCCGCGCGAGTTTTGGAGGTGGTGTCAGTCATTGCGCGTGCGTTTAGCACCAATGCGCCAGAAAATCCCGCGATCGTTCAGGACTTCGAGGTCCCTGTCCGCAAGGAAAGGCCCAACAGGGCCAGACACAGGATGACGATGGCCACACTACCATAGTGTTCCGGCGGGTGATGGCCAGCCTGGGGGCCCTTGAGAAGCCAGCCATCCAGCGCCATCAGGCCCCGCTCGAGCGCGGTCAATAGCAGGAGCAGCGGAACCAGGGTCCGGTAGCGCCAGCCCACGATGAGCAGGGCGAGGCCGTGGGCGATCTGCAAAGCCCCCATCCAGGCCGCCATGCTGACGATCGTTTCGCGGCCGACGGAGAGGTCCACGCCCGCGATGATGCCGATACCGCCGTCGGGCAGGGCAAAGTGGATGAGGCCGACGACGATCGTCATCGCACCAAGGAACATCAGCCCATAGGCCGCCAGACGAGAGCCGGCATAGCCTGAATTGGTCGAGGGCGGGAGGAGGCTCATTGCGCCGTCCCCGCGCCGGTCAGCAACCAGCCGATCTGGGCCACGGCGGCCGCCAGCCCCAGAACGATCGCCACCCAGACAGGTGGCTGAATCATCAGCCCGCCCAGGCGATGGGCCGGAAAGTTGAAGGTCTGCGGCATGGCCGCGAACTTGAACTCATGGGCGCCGGAAAAGCGCGGATCGCAAACAAGCTTGGCGAGATCGCGCCGGCTCCGATAACGCATCAGAGCAATGAACGACCAATCCGGGCCCGGCTCGACGCCCCACGTATCGAAATAGCCGCCAACCTTGCGCGCGGCGAAGGCGGGATAGCCGCCTCGGGCCAGGAGGGCGGGCAGAAACATCCGCGTGTAACCGGCCATGACCTGCCGGGCCGAGCCTTCCCGGCCCAGAGGATCCCTCACCGGACCGCTCGCAAGCCGAACAACGTTGAGCATGTGGAAGGGCCGACCGTCGTCCGCCTGAAGGAACGCCTTCAACGTCGACAGGTCGTTACGACCGTTGTCCCCCGCGCCCTGCGCCCGGAGCTTCGCGAGTGTGGCCTCGATTTCTCCCGGTGAAAGCCGGCCGCGCCAGTTCTGGTGCCAGGCCAGAAACACCGCGTAGAGGATCGCCGCCGCCGCCCAAGTCCAGAAACTCGCCATCGCCGCCCCCGCAGTAATGACACAAAGCGTGCCATTATATCGCTGGGAGCGCAACCGGCTCGGACCGTGGCGTCAGGAATCTCCGGCGACTTCCCGGTCCAGCAAGAGCTTGGCGGCGGCCTTCTCGGCCTCCTGGCGCGACTTGCCCTTGGCGATGGCGGGGTCCACGCCCTTGACCACGACCTCGACAGTGAACACCGGGGCGTGGTCAGGGCCGGTGCGGTCCAGCACGCGATAGGTCGGCAGCGGGCGCCCCTTACCTTGCGCCCATTCCTGCAGCGCGGTCTTGGGGTCGCGCGGGCGGCCCTCTTTGGCTCGGTCGAACTCGTCAGCCCAGAGATCAAGGAACACTCTGCGCGCCGTCTCCAGCCCGCCGTCCTGATAGAGCGCGGCCATAAGAGCTTCAGTGGCGCCGGCCAGGATCGAGTCGGTCTCGCGCCCCCCGATCTTGCTGGACGAGGCCGAGAGGCGCAGCGCCGGACCCAGCTCGGCCTTGCGGGCCACACGGGCGCAGGTCTCCCGGCTGACCAAGGCGTTGAGGCGCGGCGCCAGCTCGCCTTCCTTGGCCTTGGGGAACCGCTCGGCCAGGGCCTCGGCGGCCAGCAGGCCCAGCACGCGGTCGCCGATGAACTCCAGAACCTCGTTGTCGCGGACCTTCTTGGCGCCGTCACCGACGCTGGCGTGCGTCAGGGCGCGTTCGAGCAGTTCGCGGTCTTCGAACTTGTGGCCGATGCGGCGCTCCAGGTCGCCGACGGCGGCGACCCGTCTATCCATTGGTGGCGATCACTTCAGCACGTGGAAGAAGCGGCTGGGACGCGCGTTCAGGAACCAGGTCCAGGGTTTGAACAGGCTGGCCTCGGCGTTCCACGACAGCAGGATGATCTGGGCGCGGCCGACGAGGTTCTCGGCCGGCACGAAACCGACGCCGATCTCGTCGCCGATGTACTGGTCCAGCTCGTAGTCCCACTTGCAGGCGCTTTCCTTGTAGGGTGAGACGCCCGGATCGAAGCGGCTGTCGGCCGAATTGTCGCGGTTGTCGCCCATGAAGAAGTAGCAGCCGGCTGGAACGGTATAGACGCCGGTGTTGTCGCCTCGGCTATCGGGACCAAAATCCTGGATGTTGTACTGGCGTCCCTCCGGATTGGTCTCCTGGAAGCGCTGCACCTGCTGGGTGAAGCCATAGCCCGTATCGACCAGGGCCGGCGCCTGCGCCTTGCGCGGCAAAGCCTTGCCATTGATGTAGACTTGGCCGCCGCGGATCTGGACCTTGTCGCCCGGCATGCCGATCAGGCGCTTGATGTAGTCGGTGCGATTGTCGCGCGGCAGCTTGAACACGACGATGTCGCCGCGCGTCGGGGCGCGGTCGAAGATCCGGCCCTTGATGATCGGCGGGCTGAACGGGATCGAGTGCTTGCTCCAGCCGTAGCTGAACTTCGACACGATGATGTAGTCGCCCTGGTAGAGGTTCGGCTCCATCGAGGCCGACGGGATCGTGAACGGCTGGAACAGCAGGACGCGCAGCACCAGGGCGATGCCCAGGGCGTAGGCGACGGTCTTGACGATCTCGATCAACTCGGCGATCGCGCCCTTCTCTTCGGGCGGCGTAAAATCGTCGGCGGCGTCAGTCATGCGGGCGCGGAGCTCTTCGAAAATGAAACGCCAGCGAACCGGCTCGGCTTTGCTAGACGGGCTTGGCCGGACGGGCAAGAGCGGCGCGTAGCCAAGCTTCATGGCGAGGTTTGGGCTACGACGTCAAACGTCCTCGGGCAGCAAGCGAATCTCGACTGTTCCACCGGCCTCATAGACCGGGTTTCCGGCCAGACAGGTCTCCGCCTCAGCAAGGCTGGCGGCGACGATCCTGACGAAGCCTGTCACATGGGTGGAGACTGGCCCTGGCGCACCGCTTTTCCGGTAGCAGTCGCCCGCGCCGATCGCGCTGCCGCCACGCAGGCGTCCAGCATCGGCAAGTCGTTCCAGATAGACGTCCCAGTCAGCCGCCCTCTCCTCGCCGCCGTCGCCATGCATCAGCAGGATGTAGTCGGCCATGCCGGCCTCCTCAGGATTTGGGCAAGGCCTCGATGATCACGAAGGCCTGGGCGTAGGGGTGGTCGTCGGTCAGCGACAGGTGGATCACCGCCTCCATGCCGTCCGGAACCATCGCGTTCAGCCGCTCCAGCGCGCCGCCGGTCAGAGCCATGGTCGGCTTGCCCGAAGGCAGGTTCACGACGCCCATGCCCGCGAGATGCACGCCGCGCTTGAGACCCGTGCCCAGAGCCTTGGAGCACGCCTCCTTGGCGGCGAACCGCTTGGCGTAGCTCGACGCCCGGTCAGGCTTGCGCTCCGAGCGCGCGCGCTCGATCTCGGTGAAGACCTTGTTTGTGAAACGGTCGCCGAAGCGCTCCAACGACTTCTCGATCCGCCGGATATCGCAGAGGTCGGAGCCTATGCCGATGATCACGCGGCCATCTCCAGACGGGCGGCGTCCATCAAGGAGCGCATGCGATGGATCGCTTCAGGCAAGCCCACGAAGATCGCCTCGCCAATCAGGAAGTGACCGATGTTGAGTTCGGCGATCTGCGGGATGGCGGCGATCGGCTTGACCGTGGCGTAGTCGATGCCATGGCCGGCGTGGACCTCCAGGCCCAGGTCGTGGGCGAGCGCCGCTCCCACCTTCAGGCGTTGAAGGATGGCCTCGGCCCGCGCCTCTTCACCCGCCCGCGCTGCGTCGCAGTAAGCGCCGGTGTGCAGCTCCACGACCTGCGCGCCCGCTGCCGCCGCTGCGCGGATCTGGTCGGGATCGGGTTCGATGAACAGCGACACGCGCGCACCGGCGGTGCGCAGGCGCGCCGTGGCGTCGGCGATACGGTTCTGACCCTTGATGACATCCAGCCCGCCTTCGGTGGTGACCTCCTCGCGGCGCTCGGGCACGAGGCAGGCCGCGTGCGGACGGGCGCCGATCGCGATGCCGACCATCTCGTCGGTGACGGCCATCTCGAAGTTCAGCGGCTTGCCACGCTTGTGGCAGAGGTCGGTCAGCACGGCGATGTCGGCGTCGCTGATGTGGCGACGATCCTCGCGCAGGTGGGCGGTGATACCGTCGGCGCCGGCGATCAAGGCCAGCTCGGCCGCGCGCACGGGTTCTGGATACGAAGCGCCGCGCGCATTCCGGATCGTGGCCACGTGATCGATATTGACGCCCAGTCGCAAGCTCATGCGCTCAGGTCCTCCTGCCTCAACGGCAGGGTTACTCCCGCCGGGCGCCGAATTCCAGCGGATCGCGCCTCAATTGAGCCGGCGGAGATGGACATGGCCAAGGCTCGCGACCTGGATGGACAAAGTCTGGCTCGCGTCGGATCGTGTCGCGGGTCCAGTTGGGGGAGACGCCAGGCCATGTTCAGAAAGACCACGCTCGCGATCACCGTGAGCCTGCTAACGCTCGTCGCCGGCCAGGGCGCCGCCGCCGAGGTTTCAGCCGGCAAGCTCAAGAGCCTGAAAGCCGAGGCCGTCGCGGGAGTCGAAAGCCGGACCAAGCTGGCCCAGGTCATGAACGACAAGATCTTCTCGTTCGGCGAGTTGGGCTTCCAGGAGGTCGAGACCTCGGCCTACATCACCAAGGTGCTGGAGGAGAACGGCTTCACCATCCAGCGTGGCGTATCGGGTATCCCGACAGCCTGGACGGCGACGTGGACCCACGGCCAGGGCGGCCCGACGATCGCTCTGGGCAGCGATATCGACTGCATTCCGAAAGCTTCGCAAAAGCCCGGCGTGCCCTGGCACGATCCGATCATCCCGGGCGCGCCGGGACACGGCGAGGGCCACAACTCCGGTCAGGCCCTCAACGTCGTCGCCGCGCTTGCGGTGAAGGACATCATGATCAGGCAGAACATCGCTGGGACACTGGTGCTGTGGCCGGGTGTCGCTGAGGAACTGGTGGCCGGCAAGGCCTACATGGTCCGTGACGGCGTGTTCAAAGGCGTCGACGCGACGATCTTCACTCACGTCGGCTCGAACCTGCAGACCAGCTGGGGACAGGCGTCGGGCACCGGTCTCGTTTCTGTGAAGTACAGCTTCCACGGCGAGTCCGCGCACTCGGCCGGCGCCCCCTGGCGGGGCCGCAGCGCCCTGGACGCTGTCGAGCTGATGAACATGGGCTGGAACATGCGGCGTGAGCATCTGAAGCCTGAGCAGCGTTCGCACTATGTGATCACCGACGGCGGCGACCAGCCCAACGTCGTCCCGTCCGAGGCGACCGTCTGGTACTATTTCCGGGAACAGACCTTCGACGCGATCAAGAAAAACAGGGCGATCGGCGACAAGATCGCCAAGGCCGCTGCGGACATGACCGACACCCAGGTCGACTCCGCCGTCGTCGGCACGGCGGCGCCGCGTCACTTCAACCGCCCGATGGCGGAGGCCGCCCAGAAGAATATCGAGCTGGTCGGCCTGCCGAAATGGAACGACGACGAGCAGGCCTTCGCCAAGGCGGTGCAAAGGAACGTCGGCTCCGCCAAGCAGGAGGGCCTGGACGTCAAGCTGAAGGGCCTCAAGCCCCCGGAAGAAAAGCCGGAAAGCGGCGGGTCGGACGATATCGGCGACATCTCTTGGATCATGCCGACGATCACGATCAACTATCCGTCCAACATCCCCGACCTGCCGGGTCACCATTGGGCCAACGCCATCTCGATGGCGACGCCGATCGCGCATAAGGGCGTGGTCGCCGGGTCAAAGGTGGTGGCGATGACGGCGCTGGACCTGCTGACCCAGCCCAAACTGCTGGCGGAGTCGAAGGCCTACTTCACCAACGTCCAGACCAAGGACCAGAAGTACGTGCCGATGCTGTCGGCGACGGATAAGCCTCAGACGCAGATCAACGCCAACATCATGGCCACCTTCCGGCCCGAGATGAAGGCGTTCTACTACGACCCGGACAAGTACGGGACGTACCTGGAGCAGCTGGGGATCGCCTGGCCGGTCAAGACGCTTACGCCGCCGACGGGCGCGAAGTAAGGCTTGGGCCTACAGTCTCCGCCACTAAAACACGTGTCATCCCGACCGCAGCGCAGCGGAGAGCCGGGACCCAGGGGGAACCGCGATGCGCCAGCCCCTGGGTCCCGGACAAGCGCTGCGCGCTTTCCGGGATGACACGGTTTATGAGCGACCTTGGGTGGCTCTCGTCGCTCCTATCGCAGCCGGCGGCTGCCGGGATCCTCGATGGGGATCGCGGCCAGCTCCGGCGGGAGGGCGTCGGCCGGATAGGCCGGGACTTCGAGGCTGGCCAGGGCGATCAGCGGGACGCCGACATCGGCCTTGCCGCCCGAGCGGTCGACGATGCAGGCGGCGGCCACGACGTCGCCGCCTGCGTCCTTGATCGCCTGGATGCACTCGCGCGACGACAGGCCCGTGGTGACGATGTCTTCGACCATCACGACCTTCTGGCCGGGCTCCAGATGGAAGCCGCGACGGAACTTGAAGCCGCCGCCCTCGCGCTCGACGTAGATCGACGGCACGTTGAGGTGTCGCGCGGTCTCGTAGCCCGGGATGATGCCGCCTACGGCGGGCGAGACGGCGACGTCGACCTGACCGACCGTGGCGATGATCTTCTCCGCCAAGGCCTTGCAGAGCCGCTCGCAGCGCTCAGGGCGCATGAACACCAGGTTCTTCTGCAGGAAGACCGGGCTGTGCAAGCCGCTGGACAGCACGAAGTGGCCTTCGCGCAGGGCTCCTGCGGCGCGGAATTCGTCGAGGACGTCATCGTTGGTCATGAGCGCTGCCTATAGACCACGGCGGCGAGTCTTCAAATGCCGGTTGCCTCGGTTCGCGGTTTCGGGCTCTACCGCATCATGAGCGAGGAATTGCAACGTCCCCGCGTCGGCTGCGGCGCGGCGATCCTGAACGACCAGGGCCACTTGCTGCTGGTCAAGCGCATCAAGAATCCCGAGGCCGATCATTGGGGCGTGCCGGGCGGCAAGCTTGATTGGGGCGAGGCCGCACGGGCCTGCGCAGAGCGCGAAATCCATGAAGAACTCGGAATCCGCCTTACCGCCGGACGCGTGCTGGCGGTCACCGACATGGTGGCGCCGGACTATCACTGGGTGGCGATCACCTATCTGGCGGTCGATTGGCGGGGAGAACCGGCCATCCAGGAGGCGCACGCCCTTCATGAATGGGGTTGGTTCGCACTGGATGCCCTGCCCTCGCCGCTGACCGCCGCCACCCGTGACGCCGTCAGCGCGCTCCAAAGGCGCTAGGCGCGATCTTCGACAATCCTCCAGGCTCGTAGCGACTGCATATAGACGCGGTTTCCAATCCGCTCGGGCTCGACGCCCTCCAGCACCGAGGCAATGTCAAAGGCCATGGCCGCGCTGCGCGAATAGTAGCTGTGGCCAATCAGCATGTCGGCGTCGCGCGCGACGTTGCGGCAGTCGACCAGCACGACCTTCTTCGGGATCAGGTCGACCAGACGTGGGCCGTCAGACCCCAGCCGATCTGGGTTGCCCTTGGTCTTGTCCGAGGTCACCAGCGCGAGATCCGACGGATTGAAATAGACCGTCACCTGCCGCCCGATCCGGGGCAACGGCTTGAGCTTGGTGTCGAGCTCGAAGGTGTCGTCGTCCTCGTCGGGCGCGGCCAGCAGGATCTGGTCGAACAGTCGCACCAGGCCGTCCGCGTCCTTCGCCAAGATCGCCTGGACGCCGTGGCGCAACACATAGGCCCCCATACTGTGCGCCAGCAGGTGGATGCGGCGACCGCAGCGCTGCGCCGGCGGCAACTGAGCCAGGAAATCGCGTAGCTTCAGATAGGCTCGCGCCAGCGCCGGACCCGACGCTCGCGCATCTTCACGGTCGCTGTAGTAAGACATGTATGGGATGGCCGCCCCGTCCGAAGGCCAGCTGAACACCACCACATTGACCGGCCGGACGACGCCATTGGTCTCGCGGATGCTGACTTCGCGCGCCAGCCGCATCCCGGCCTCGATCGCGCCGTTGAAGCTGACATTGAAGCCGTGAACGAAGACCAGCGTGTCGCGCTCCTGATCGCACATGCCGTGCCGCAGCGCCTCCAGCAACTTCGCGCCGCCCTTGGTGACGTCGGACTCCGCCCCCATGGCGTCCTCATAGACCTCGACCTCCGCCGCCTGAAGGCTATCGACGCCTAATGCGAAGTCGACATGGCCGTAGCGCAGCGCCGCCACCCCGTCGGCGTTGAAACGTGGCCCAAAGACCAGCTTGCTGTTCTCTGACTGATGATTGCGGTTGGTTGCGAAATAGACCCGCACATCTTGCATGGTCGCCTCCTCCAGCTAGGAGCCGGCGGCAAAGATGCATCTTTAGCGAGAATAAATCAACAAAACACCCAAAACGCTAACCGCGCGTGCGGTCCACGGTCTCGACCGAGGGACACGCCCGCAGGGCGGCCTGGATGTTGGTCAGATGCTTAGCGTCTCGCACCTCGACATCGATGTCGGTGTCGAAAAAGTCGCTCTGGCGGTGATGCATGCGCAGATTGACGATATTGCCGCCAGCCTCGCCGATGATCGTACAGACGATGCCCAGAACGCCCGGCGCGTTCTGGATCGTCGCGTGCAGTCGGGTCAGCGAGATGGTCGAGCGTTCGGCTTCGGGCGTCCAGTTCAGGTCGCGCCAGAGCTCCTCGCGGTCTTCGTACTCGGCCAGGCGCGGGCAGTCGATGGTGTGGACGTCCAGCCCCTCACCATCTTCGCGGAGGATGCCTACGATGCGATCGCCGGGCACAGGGCTGCAGCAGTGCGCGAAGTGCAGCGAGACGCCGGGCGTCAGCCCCCCGCCGCGCACATAGAGGCGCGCCGCCTCCGGACCGCCCTCGATCTTGCGACGAGCCGTCGCCGCCTCGCGCTCGGAGTCCTTCATGCCGGGATAGGCCGTCTCCAGTACCTGGCTGGGCGACACGCGTCCGCGACCAACGGCGTCGAACAGCGCCTCATCGCTGTCCAGCACGAAGCGCTCCAGGATCGGCCGCAGCGACACGTCCTTCAGCTTCTTGCCGGCGCGCTCGAACACCTGCTCCAGCGACGCGCGACCCAGGCGCAGGAATTCTTCCTTCTCGGTCTGCCGGATGTGGCGACGAATGGCCGAGCGGGCGCGACCCGTGACGGTCAGCGAGCGCCAGTCGGGCGGCACCACGGGCTTGGAGCCGCGCACCACCTCGACCACGTCACCGTTCACAAGCGGCGTACGCAGCGGCTTCAGCTCGCCGTTGATCTTCACGCCGATGCAGGTGTCACCGACGCTGGTGTGGACCGCATAGGCGAAGTCCAGCGGCATGGCCCCGCGCGGCAGGCTGACCAGCTTGCCCTTGGGCGTGAAGACGAACACCTGGTCGAGGAACATCTCGAGCTTGGCGTGTTCGACCAGCTCTTCGCTGTCGCCGCCGTGCTCCAGCACCTGGACCAGTTGGCGCAGGTTGGCCAGCGGGTCGCGGCCGCCGGCGGCTTCCATGCCTTCGAGGTCGAGGCCGTAAGACGCGTCCTTGTAGCGGAAGTGGGCGGCGACGCCCTCTTCGTTGACGCGGTCCATGGCCTCGGTACGGATCTGCATCTCGATGCGCATGCCACGCGGTCCGACGACGGTGGTGTGCAGGGAGCGGTAGTTGTTCCGCTTCGGCGTCGAGATGTAGTCCTTGAAGCGGTCAGGCACGCTGGACCAGGCCCGGTGCACGACGCCCAACGCGCGGTAGCAGTCTTCCTCGCTGTCGACGATCACCCGGAACGCATAGATGTCGGACATCTGCGAGAAGCCGATCGACTTGCGCTGCAGCTTGCGCCAGATCGAATAGGGCGACTTCTCGCGACCGAAGACCCGGGCAGGCAGGTTCGACGACTCCAGACGCGCCGAGATTTCCTGGCTGACGAGCGCCACCGCCCCGCCCTGCTCCTCGCGCAGCACGTCCAGGCGACGGAGGATGGCGTCGCGCGCCACCGGGTTGGTGTGCTGGAAGGACAGCTCCTCCAACTCGGTGCAGATACGGTGACAGCCGATGTTCCGGGCCAGCGGCGCGTAGATGTCGCGCGTTTCGCGGGCGATGCGCTCGCGCTTGGCCTGGTTCTTGATGAAGTGCAGCGTTCGCATGTTGTGCAGGCGATCGGCCAGCTTCACCAGAAGGACGCGCACGTCCTTGGAGATCGCCAGGATGAATTTACGCAGGTTTTCGGCCTGCCGCATGTGCTCGGCCTGAAGCTCGAGCTTGGACAGCTTGGTGACGCCCTCGACAAGCTCGGCGATCTCCTCGCCGAACAGTTTGGCGATCTCTTCCTTGGTGACCGGGGTATCCTCGATCACGTCGTGCAGCAGCGCCGTGACGATGGTCGCGGTGTCGAGGCGATACTCGGTGAGGATGCCCGCCACCTCGATCGGGTGAGCGTAGTACGGGTCGCCGCTGGCGCGGGTCTGCGAGCCGTGCATGCGCATCGCATAGACATAGGCGCGATTCAGCAGCGCCTCGTCGGCGGTCGGGTCATAAGCATGGACCCGCTCGATCAGCTCGTACTGGCGAAGAAACTTGGGTCGCGGCTTGGCCGGCGCTTCGGTCGTGGCGGCGGGGGCCGCAGACGAAGACGCGCCCGATTCGTGATCGGGCGCGCGTTCGGATGGAGCGGTCTGGTCGACCGCTTCAAGGGTCAGAGGGTCTGCGCCGTCGGGGCTCAGTACCGCTCCTCCTGACCACCGTCGCGGTCGCTCTGCAGGGCGCGAACCAGTTCCAGCTCGCTCATTTGCATGTGGCTGGGATCGGCCAGCAGGGCCAGGGTTTCGGCCTCTTCCTCGGCCTCGGTGTGCTCGTCAACGCGCTGCAGCGTGCTAATGAGGTGTTCCTTCAGGCCCTCATGGTCGATCACGTCGTCGGCGATCTCGCGCAGGGCCACGACCGGGTTCTTGTCGTTGTCGCGGTCGACCATCAGGGCGGCGCCGGCCGAAATGCCGCGGGCGCGGTGAGCCGAGAGCAGGACAAGCGCGAAGCGGTTCGGAACCTTCTCGACGCAATCTTCGACGGTGACGCGGGCCATGAGTTCCTCGGGCTGCCGATGAGCAATCGCAAAATAGGCTTCTGTGCGGCGACACGCAACGCCGCGCACGATCATCCAGCTTTCGCGAGCGGGCGCTTATGCCCGCTTCGGGGGTCAATGTCCACCCTCTAGGCGCGAGGCGCCGCCATCGGCCGCGCGTCACGCCCCACCGTGGCGTTGGCGGCCAAACGGAAAGCCGACTCACCCGTCACCGGGTGAACCCAGGCGGACGCCAACTCGGCGAGCGGCCCCATCACGAAGAGCCTCTGGTGGGCGCGCGGATGCGGCACGATGAGGTCGCCATCGAGGACGGCGCGACCGTAGGCGATAAGATCCAGGTCCAGGGTGCGCGGGGCGTTGGCTTCCCCCCTCGCTCGCCCAAACCGCGCCTCCAGCGTGTGTAGCGCGTCCAGGACCTGCGGCGGCGAGAGGTCCGTCCGTACGACCACGACGCCATTGAGATATTCCGGTCCCGCCGGGTCGGGCCAGGCGGCCGAGACCCACCAGCCTGAGCGCGCCGCAACCTCTAGCCCCACCTGCGGCAGCGCGGCCACGGCGGCTTCCAACAAGGCTTCGCGACTCGTATAGGCTCCAGGCAGATTGCAGCCGAGCGCCACGAGCACGGCCTCGTCCAAGTCATTTCGAACGACCTGATTTTTCAAGGAATACCGTGACCTTCTATCCAACCGACCGCCTGGCCCTGTTCATCGACGGGGCCAATCTCTATTCCGCCGCCAAGGCGCTGGGCTTCGATATCGACTATCGGAAGCTGCTCGACGAGTTCAAAAAGCGCGGGATTCTGATCCGCGCCTACTACTATACCGCGATCGCCGAAAATGACGACTATTCGCCGATCCGCCCCCTCGTGGACTGGCTGGACTACAACGGCTTTACCTTGGTGACGAAACCCGCCCGCGAGTTCACCGACAGCATGGGTCGCAAGCGCTGGCGGGGCGACATGGATATCGAGATCGCCGTCGACATGCTTCAGATGGCCGAGACCGCCGATCACCTGGTGCTGTTCTCGGGCGACGGCGACTTCCGCGCCCTGGTCGAGGCGGTGCAGCGCAAGGGCCGCCGGGTGACCGTCGTCTCGACCATGAAGAGCCAGCCGCCGATGACCAGCGACGACCTGCGCCGCCAGGCCGACAACTTCGTCGACCTCGCCGATCTTGGAAACATCATCGGCCGACCGCAGCGCACGCCGCCGCGTCAGGTTATGGACAACCGCACCCCCGCCGAACGTGACGCCGACGACGAGTACTGAGCATGTCCCAGACCTCCAACATCGTCGGTGAAGTCGTCCCCAATCCCGCCGAGCCGCCGCGCGACTGCCCACTCTGCCCGCGCCTCGTCGCCTATCGCCGCGAGAACCAGGACCTGTATCCGGACTGGTTCAACGGCCCTGCGCCGTCCTTCGGCGACAAGAACGCCCGTCTGCTGGTCGTGGGCCTGGCGCCCGGCCGCAAGGGGGCCAACCGCACAGGCCGTCCGTTTACCGGCGATTTCGCCGGCGCCCTCCTCTACGAGACGCTGATCAAGTTCGGCTTCGCCACCGGCCAGTTCGAGGCGCGGCCCGACGACTCGTTGAAGCTGATCGACGCGGCGGTGACCAACGCCGTCCGCTGCGCCCCGCCCGGCAACAAGCCTGAGACCTCGGAGGAGAACGCCTGCCGGCCGTTCCTGAAGGCGCGGCTCGATATGTTCCCGAACCTGAAGGTCATCGTCACCCTGGGCGACGTTTCGCGCCGCAATGTCCTCAAGACGTTGGGCTTGAAGGCCTCGGCCGGCGTCCCCGGTCACGGCTCGGAGTTCCAGGCGGGGCCGTATCGGATCTTCAACAGCTACCACTGCTCGCGGCTCAACACGAATACCGGCCGCCTGACGACGCCGATGTTCGAGGACCTGTTCGCGCGGGTGAAGGCTTATCTGGGCGAGACGGGTTAGCACACTCCGGAATCGGAACTGGGGGCCGCGCGATCAGGAGCGGCCCTGGTCAGCTAGGCCGGTCAATCTCGTACCAGCAGCCGGGCTCCCAGGTGTCCCGCGCGGAAGCGAAGACAGGCCGCTCGCCAACAAACCTCATACCCAGCGCGGTCAGAATCGCTCGCGAGGCTGCGTTATCAGGGTGAGCCTGGGCTTCGATGGTTTCGGCCGCCGGCAGCAGCGACCACAAGGCGGAAAGCCCTGCCTGGGCGGCCTCCCCCATGTAGCCTTGGCCGTGCGCCGCCTCCGCGAGATGGTAGCCGATTTCGACGCGGGTCCGCTGGTTTCTCGCGCCGCCGCCAAAGCCGCCGATCACCAAACCATCCGCCAGCCTTTCGATGGCGTAGCTCACGTGCCAGCCTTCGCATACGCCAGCCCTCGCCTCGACGATGCGTTGTAGCGCGAGTTCCGTTGATGTCGGATCTGGCCATGAGCTGAGCCAACGGCTCACCCTGGAGGTCATATTGGCCGACAGAACAGCCGCGTCGCTCGAACGCCAGCAGCGGAGCCGAAGTCGCGGCGTAACGACAACGGGAAGCAACTCCTCCCCGTCGGCCGCCATCAGACCAGCGAGCCCTTGCCGCTGGTCACCTCGGTGTAGCGGTGGACCCGCACGGCCTGGATCAGGCCAAAGCCGATCATCACCGTCAGCATGACGGTGCCGCCGTACGACAGCATCGGCATCGGCACGCCCACGACCGGGGCCATGCCCATCACCATCGCGCCGTTGATCAGCACATAGACCGCGAAGGTCGAGATCGTGCCGCCAGCCGCTAGACGGCCGAAGTGGCTATGGCTGATCGAGGCGATGCGCAGCGCCATGAAGATCACCGCACCATAGAGGAACAACACGGTAAAACAGCCGACGAAACCGAACTCCTCGGCCAGGGTGGCGAAGATGAAGTCGGTCTGCTTTTCCGGCAGGAAGTTCAGCTGGCTCTGCGACCCAAGGCCAAAGCCCTTGCCGAGCAGGCCGCCTGACCCCAGGGCGATCTTCGACTGAACGATCTGGTAGCCCTTCCCAGAAGGGTCGCCTTCGGGGTTCAGGAAGGTCATGACCCGGTGCCGCTGGTAGTCGTGCAACACGAACATCACGAACGGTGGAATGGCGACCATCACCGCGATGATACCGGCGATGATGATGCGCCAGGAAAGGCCAGCCAGGACGACAATGGAAAGGCCTGTCGCGGCGATCAGCATGGCGGTCCCGAGGTCGGGCTGGTGCGCAACGAGAAGCACCGGAGCCGCGATCATCCCCGCAGGGATCAGCAGGCGCCAGGACATCCGCGCGCTATCGGCCGACAGGCCGTGATAGTAGCGGGCCAGCGCCAGGACGAGGCCGATCTTCATGATTTCGGATGGCTGGAAGCGGAAACCGCCGATCGACAGCCAACGCTGTGCGCCCAACGAGATGTCGCCCACAGCCTCGACGGCGATCAGCAGAAGTAGGCCGACCCCGTAGATGGGGTAGGCGGCCATGAACCACCAGCGGAGGTCGCACATAGCCAGCACGACCATCATGATGAAATAGAGCCCGAAACGGATCAGGTGATTGGCCGCCCAGGGCTTCCAGGACGCGCCAGCGATCGAGAAGAGCATCAGCGCGCCGGCGCCGGCGATCAGGCACAGGACCAGACAGAAGGTCCAGTCGATCTCCATGAACTTGATCGTCGGCCGGTCGCGCTCGCCGGGCCGGGAAAGGCCGCCGCTCAGGGTCATAATTGCCCTCCCTGCGGGGTTGTTGGCGCAGGCGGCGGGGGGCCCACGGTGGGCTCCTCAGGCGCTGCGCCTTCCATGACATCGTCGGGAACTGCTTCCGGCATGGGCGCGGGCTTCTCGATCCGCGCGCGCATTTCAGGGTCCTTGAGCAACGCCACGCGCATCACCTCGCGCGCACGCGGCGCGCCGGCCGTCCCGCCGCCCAAACCGCCGTGCTCGATGATGACCGAAACGGCATAGCGCGGATCATCGTAGGGGGCGAAGGCGACGAACAGGTTATGGTCCTTCAAACGCCAACGCACGTCCTTGCTGTCGCGAGAAACACCCTTGTCATAGCTGCGAACCTGGGCCGTGCCGGTCTTGCCAGCCATCTGCACATCGCCCAGACCCAGCTGGCTGTTGCGATAGGCGGTGCCGGTGACGTCGTTGGCCACAGCGGCCATGCCCGCTCGGACATAGGCCAGATGCTCGGGCGAGAACGGGAGGTCCGGCACATCCGAACCCGCAGGCCGCTCGACACCGCCAATCGACTTGATCAAGCGGGGCACGAGCGCCTTCTTGGCGTTGGCGAGACGCGCCGTCATCACGGCCAGTTGCAGGGCGTTGACCGTAAGCGCGCCTTGCCCGATCCCGAAACTTGGCGTCTCGCCTGGAAACCAGATCTGATTGGCGGGATTCTTTTTGAACGCGCGCTTCTTCCATGCGGGATCGGGAACCAGACCCTTTTTCTGGCCAGGTATGCCGATGTCGTAGAGCTGACCGAAGCCCATGGAGCGCGCAGCATTCGCGATCGCCGTCGGACCAATCTTCAGCGCGGTTTGATAGAAGTAGATGTCGCACGAGTTCTTGATCGCCTCGTGCATGTTCTGTGAGCCATGCCCGCCCTTCTTGTGGCAGCGCCAGGTACGACCACCATAGTACCAGCTGCCCGGGCAGTTCACGCGGATTTCGGGATCGATGCCTGCGGCAAGAGCCGCCAGGCCGACCGTCGGCTTGAAGGTCGAGCCCGGCGGGTAGACCCCGGTGATCGCCTTGTCGAGCAACGGCTTTCGCTCGTACTCGGCAAGCGCCTTATACTCGGGTCCGGACAGGCCGCGCACGAAACGGTTCGCGTCGAAGCTGGGCGCCGACGCCATGCACAGCAGGTCGCCCGTGCGGCAGTCCATCACGACAATGGCGCCGCTCTCCTCACCCATCACCTCAAGCGCGCGGTTCTGGATATCGGCGTCCAGAGTCAGGTGGATCGCCTTGCCCGCCACGGGCGGAATATCACCGGCCGGATCGAGACGGACGACACGCCCCACGGAGTCGACCTCGGTCTTCGTCGCGCCGGCTCGACCCCGAAGTTCCTTGTCGAAAGCCTTCTCAACGCCCTGCTTGCCGATCCGGAAGCCCGGGTGGTGCAGCAGGTCCTGGTCCTGAGTGGGATCGCCTTCAGCCGCCTTCAGATCGCGATCGGACACCTTGGCGACATAGCCGATGACGTGCGCGAAAGCGCCGCCGAATGGGTAGACGCGAACCTCGCCCATGTCGGCGGTGACATTGGGAAGTTCCGGCGCCCGGATGTTGACGCGGGAGAACTCCTCCCACGAGAGGTCTTCCATCACCACGACCGGAGCCTTGCGTGGGGCTCGGTCCAGCTCCTTGAGGATCCGCGCGCGGCGCGTGCCGTCGATCGGCACGAGCTTGGAAAGATCGTCAAGGACAGCCTCGGCCTCGAGACCCTTGTCCTTGTTGATCATTAGCCGGAAGTTCGGCCGGTTGGAGGCCAGCGAAACGCCGTTGCGGTCCATGATCAGGCCGCGGGGCGGTGGCACCAAGCGGTAGTTGAACTGATTGCCGGCCGAAAGCTTCTGGTAGCGCTGGGCTTCCACCAACTGGAGCTGCGCGAGCCTTCCGCCCAGCGCCAGCAGGCCCATGCCGGTCAGGCCGCCCAAGAGGAACGCACGCCGGTGGAAGACACCCTGGCGCTCGTTGACCTCGAAAAAGAAGATGGACGGTTCGCTCATCGCCTCACCGGAACCGCACGTCGGCGTCCTCGAAACGATCGACGAGCCGGTGAGCGAAAGGGAACAGCAAGGCCGTCACCAGAAACTGCCAGAACACCGCCAGGAGACTGGGCATGGCCAGGCTGTCTAGCATGGTGAACAGAAAGCCCGCGATCATGGCGATGCCTGTCACACCCGCGAACCAGGCCCAAAGCATGGGCCGGCTCTGGCCGGTCATTGCGTTGCGCAGGATCAGCACCATCGCATAGGCGACCAGCAGCGACAGACCCCAAAGGCCCGTCGGGCCGCCCCAGAAGATGTCCAGAAACAAGCCCAGTACCAGCAGGGCGAACGGCGCCAGGATAGACGGGCGGATCATCGCCCAGGCGAAAGCGGGCACCATCGCGAAGACGGGCTCCGGTAATTGCAGCCCCCAGATCCGGATGGGAGCGGCGAAAACGATGGTCGCGCCGATGCACATCAGCATCGGCACGCCCAGCCAGCGCCCTGGGTTCAGAGGCCGAGCGCCGCTCATGCTCATCGCGGCGCTCCCGCTTGCGGCTGGGCGGCGCTGGCCGGCGGCTTCGGGGCAGGAGGTTTCGGAGCAGAGGGCTGCGGCGCGGCGACCGGGGCGGAAAGGATCGAGGTCTTGGGGTCCTCGGTCGTCACCGGCGGCAGGGCCTTGGCTTGCAACTGCTGCTCATCGGCGAGCTGGGCGAAGTCCTTGAACAACAGGATCCGCACATAGTCGATCGAGGACTGGTCAGCGAACAGCACCACACGCCAGCGGCCGTCCAGACCCTTGACGGCCGCGCCGACCGGCAGGCCGCGCGGCACCACGCCGCCATCGCCCGAAGTGACGACCCGGTCGCCCTGCTGGATGGGGTCCACGCCGCGCAGGTACTCAAGCTTGGGATTGGGCCCGCCGTCGCCGGTGAGAATAGCGCGCGCGTTGGTGCGATCGATCATCACCGGGGTACGCGAAGCGATATCGGTCAGAAGCAGAACCCGGCTGACCCCGCGCGAGACGCCGACAACCCGCCCCACGAGACCGCGCTCGTTGAGCACGGGATTGCCGACGACGATCCCCCTCTCCGAGCCGGCGTCGGCAAGACGGGTGTTGGCGAACGGGCCACGGCTGTCGCTGACGACGCGGGCCGACGCCATCGGAATCGGCGGGTCGGTGCGCAGGCCCAGAAGGCTCTTGAAGCGGTCGTTCTGGTCCTGCAGCGCCAGGGCGCGATCACGCCACTGCCGCATCTCCGCCAGTTCCGTTTTCAGCCGGCGGTTCTCCGACGCGGTGAAGAAGTAGCTGCGGACGTAATCAAGCCCGAGCCCCGTCCAGCGCCCGGGCGCAGCGATGGCCCCGCTGACCGGCCGTGCGACGGTGTCGACCGTCTGCCGCGTCACGCCATAGGCCTGCTCCTGAAGCGTCTCGCGCCGATCGGCCAGCAGAAAGGCGACGCCGATCACCGCAGCCACGATCAGCGCCACCGCCGCCGTCCAGGTTAGCGGGACTTTCAGGTCGCCAAGGGGACCTTCGCGAAAGCGCAAGGACTTCTCTCCTGGCGCCCCCCGGCGCCTCTAGCGGAACGCTAAGTCTAGGCCAGGGTGGATTCCAGCACGCCCTTCATCCACTTCGGATGCTCAAGGACCTTACCGCAGCCCAGGGCCACGCACGACAGGGGATCGTCGGCGACGGTCACCGGCAGGCCGGTGTGGTCGCGGATCTCGGCGTCCAGGCCGCGCAGCAGCGCGCCGCCGCCCGTCAGCATGATGCCCTTGTCGGCGATGTCCGAGGCCAGTTCCGGCGGCGTGGCTTCCAGCGCGACCTTCACCGCCTCGACGATCTGACCAACCGGCTCGGCCAGGGCGTCGGCGGCCTGCTTTTCGCTGATGCGGACTTCGCGCGGAACGCCCTGCATCAGGTCGCGACCCTTGACGTCGATCGACAGCCCCTCGCCGTCGGCCGGCGCGCGGGCGGTGCCGATTTCCTTCTTGATGCGCTCGGCAGTGGTTTCGCCGATCAGCAGGTTATGGTGGCGACGCATGTAGCTGATGATCGCCTCGTCCATCTTGTCGCCGCCCACGCGGACCGAGCGCGAATAGACGATGCCCGACAACGACAGCACGGCCACTTCGGTGGTGCCGCCGCCGATGTCGACGACCATCGAGCCGGTCGGCTCGTGGATCGGCAGGCCCGCGCCGATCGCCGCGGCCATCGGTTCGTCGATCAGACCCACGCGACGCGCGCCGGCGTTCAGGCAGCTGTCGTTGATGGCGCGACGTTCCACGGCGGTGGCGCCCGACGGCACGCACACGATCACCTTCGGATTCACGAAGCCCTTGCGGTTGTGAACCTTGCGGATGAAGTACTTGATCATCTCCTCGGCGACTTCGAAGTCGGCGATGACGCCGTCGCGCATCGGGCGGATGGCTTCCATGTGGCCCGGGGTGCGCCCCAGCATCTGCTTGGCCTCGATGCCTACGGCGTGGACGATCTTGCGCCCGCCGACATTGCGCAGCGCCACCACCGACGGCTCGTTCAGCACGATGCCCTTACCCTTCTGATAGATAAGGGTATTGGCCGTTCCGAGGTCGATGGCGATGTCGTTCGAGATCACGCCGAAGAGGGAAGAAAACATTGAAAGCCCTGACTGAGGGGTAGGAGGGGCGTAACGAGCGGTCGGATCTAAGGGCAGGTCGTCGAAGTTAGGGCCAATTCTGTCCGGAAGACGGTATCGGCGGAGAAGAAAAGGCTCCTACTTCAAATCAATGCGAGGACAACATGATTCCCGCATTTGGGGGATTTCGACCCGGTCCGCGCGTCTAACCTCCCGACGGGAGCGCCGCCCCCTGGCCGCGCCGTCGTCCGAGCGACAAGAACGCGCCGACGCCGCCCGTTTGCCCTGCGAAAGCGTTGATTTCAAGGTCTATTCGCGGGGCTTTTGAAGGCTTTTGCAGACGAACCCGCCAAGCATCCGAAAGTGGCGAAATCTAGCCGAGCGCCGCCATGACGACGCCGACCGCCGTTATGGCCCCGGCGACGATCTGCAAGGCCGTCAGGCGCTCCTTGAACAGACGTCGCCCAGCGACGGCCGCAATGGGCATCTCGATCACGCCGACCGCCCTCACCGGCCCCACGGGCGACAGCGCCATGGCGGTGAACCACAGGCCAGAGGCCGCCGCCCCGCAAAAGCCCGCGCCCAGAGACTGTCGCCATGCGGCGATAACCGCCCTGAGCGCGGCGCGGTCGCGCCAGGCCAGGTAACTGGTCAGCGCGACTGTCTGGATGGCTTGCACAACCATCACCGTGACGAAGGCCGAGGCCGCCGGGTGTGCCGGGTCAAAGGCCAGGCTGGCTTGCCGAAAGCAGTTGGCGCTCAGCGCGAAGATCGCACCCGATCCCAGCCCGGCCGAGACCGCGCCCTTGCGCATTACGACCTCGCCGCGCGGCCAGGTGAGGATCGCAAGGCCCAGGGTGGCGATCAGCCCTCCCGCCCAGGTGACGAGGCCCACATGGTCGCCAAAGAACAGCACGCCCCAGACCAGCGCGAACGGCAGACCGCTCTGCTGCATGGCGGTGCCCAGCGCGAAGCTCGAACGCTGCATGGCGGTCAGCAGGGCGGCCGTCGCGGCGATCTGCAGCCCCGCTCCCGCCGCGCAAGCCATCCAGAAATGAACCGTAGGGTGCACGGTCGCGCCGGGCGTCACCAGCCAGGCGATCGTCGCGAAGAGGGTCGCGAAGGGCAGCCCGAATAGAAACCGCACCAGGGTCGCGCCCCAGGGTCCGGCGTCGCCCATGATGGAACGCTGGGCGGCGTTACGCGCGACCTGCAGGGCCGCAGCGCCGATGGTGATGGGTATCCAGATCATGGTTGGTCCTTACGCCGCCTTTAGGCGAGCGGGCGCTTTGCGCATGGAGCCTTTATGGCCCATTGGCGCAAGACAGAGGTGTTCACCGCCGTCGCGCGGCGCTCGCTTTCAGAAGGCCTCACGTCATGCCTCCCCGCCCCATGGGATGGACCCCCATCCGCCAAGCCGCCCAGTTCATGCTCGGCGTTCCCGCCGACGGCCTCAATCAGGTCCTCGAGCGCATGCTGGATTTGGCGCAGGTGACCCCGATCAGCTTTGTGGCGGTGGCGGGTCCGCGCGCAGGCGATGCGATGAGCCATCTGTGGCGACGCGGATACCAGCGGGTCGAAGCCGCCCGGCGCGCCACCTGCGGGGCCGCAGATGAGCGCAGCGACGTGCTGATAGTGCTCGGGTGCCAGACCGTGCCGGACATGCGCGCCGTCGTCGCGGCGACCTTCACCATGCTGCGCCCGGGCGGCGCTCTGGTGGTGGACGCCGGCGCGCTGCTTGACGAGCCTGCGCGACGCGCGCTTCTGGAGAGCCTGCTGGAGCTGGGCCTGGACGTTCAGCCCCAGGCGCACCTGGGGGCTGAGGTCCTGGCGACCCGACGGTTCAGCCGTGATGGCGCGGCGGCCTAGAACCCGCTGGCGATCGCCGCCTCGGGCCGGCTCTTTTCCTTGCGGGCGAAGAGGTTGTTCAGCGCGTTGACATAGGCCTTGGCGGAGGCGGTCAGCGTATCGGTGTCCGCGGCCGCGCCGGTGGCGATGCGGCCGTCCTCCTCCAGACGCACAGAGACCTGAGCCTGGGCGTCGGTCCCTTCGGTCACAGCGTGCACCTGGAACAGGCGCAGAGCCGCGCTGTGCGGCACGATCTTGTGAATGGCGTTGAACACCGCGTCGACCGGACCGTCGCCGGTGGCCTCGGCCGTGCTGGGGACGCCGTCGATGTCCAGGGTCAGTTCGGCCGACTGGCCGTCGGTGCCGGCCACCACGCGCAGGCGCGAGACACGGATCTTTTCCGAGCCACGGGCCAGGGCGTCGTCGACCAGGGCGACGATGTCGTCGTCGAAGACGTGCTTCTTCTTGTCGGCCAGTTCCTTGAAACGACCGAAGGCGTCGTTCAGCGCGTTCTGGCCCAGCTCGTAACCCAGGGCCTTCAGCTTCTCGCGGAAGGCGTGACGGCCCGAGTGCTTGCCCATCACCAGGTTCGTGGCGCCCTGCCCCACGTCCTCCGGCTTCATGATCTCGTAGGTCTCGGCGTTCTTCAGCATGCCGTCCTGGTGGATGCCGCTCTCGTGCGCGAAGGCGTTCTTGCCGACGATCGCCTTGTTGAACTGCACCGGGAAGCCGGTGATCGCCGAGACGTAGCGGCTGGCGCGGGTGATGTGCACCGGATCGACGTTCGTGCCGTAGGGCAGATGGTCGCCGCGCACACGCAGGGCCATCACGATCTCTTCCAGCGCGGCGTTGCCGGCGCGCTCGCCGATACCGTTGATCGCCACCTCGACCTGCCGTGCGCCGCCTTCGATGGCGGCGATCGAGTTGGCGACCGCCAGACCCAGGTCGTTATGGCAGTGAGCCGAGAAGATCGCCTTGTCAGCCCCTGGAACGCTGGTGATCACGTCGCGGAACAGTTCGCCGTACTCCGACGGATATGAGTAGCCGACCGTGTCGGGCAGGTTGATCGTGGTGGCGCCGGCCTTGATCGCGGCCTCGACACAGCGCTTCAGGAAGTCGCGCTCGGTGCGGGTGGCGTCCTCGGCCGACCACTCGACGTCGCCGACCAGGTTGCGGGCGTGGCTGACCGAGCGGGTGATCGCTTCCAGCACCGCGTCCGGCTCCATCTGCAGCTTGTACTTCATGTGTACCGGGCTGGTGGAGATGAAGGTGTGGATGCGGCCACGCTGGGCGCGGCGCACGGCCTCGGCGCAGCGGTCGATGTCGCCGGCGGCGGCGCGGGCCAGGCCGCAGACAGTGCTCTCGGTGATCAATTCGGCGATCTGGCGGACAGCCTCGAAGTCGCCGTTCGAGGCGATCGGGAAACCGGCCTCGATGACGTCGACCCCCATCTCCTCGAGGATCTTGGCCAGTTCCAGCTTTTCTTCCAGCGACATGGAGGCGCCGGGCGACTGCTCGCCGTCGCGCATGGTGGTGTCAAATACGACGACGTTGTCGCGCTTGCTGATAGCGCCAGCGGGTACGGTGGTCATGGGAGTACTCGTCGAAAGGGGTGTGTCTGCGTGCGGGCTCCGGGTTCAATCATCCCCTGTGCGCCCGGCCACGACGATGCGCGGCCCCTAGAGCGCCCAGGGGCTGATAAGCCGAAGCGAAAGCAGGTCGCGCGCGACAGTCATGCCGGACTTTCTACACAGAGGCCCTGAATCGAGCAAGCAATTTGCGCCACCCGCACCATCCGCCGCAGGCGCCGCAATTTTCTTCCCCCAGATTGATCAATTGGGGCGCGTTACGATCGGGAAGTCTGTCGGGAAGGTGTCAAACCACCCCGCCAAGCGGCTCATCGCCGCCCGATCCCCCTCCAGCTTGACCTCGCCCTTCAGGATCTTAGGCAACAGCGAGGTTCCGCGGAACAGCGAGTCCAGGAACACCGGCCGATCGACGATCAGCGTCGCGTCAGCGCCCTCCCCGCCTTTCGATGGCTGAGCGACCAGCACCCCGTTGCGGACCTCGACTAGGAACCGCTCATTGCGATCCGGAAACGCGAACACCATGCGCAGCTTGGCGTCGCCCGCCTTTTGCGCGTTCAGGCGGATGGCCAGCACGTCGAAGATCATCTGGCTCTCGAGCGCGGCGATCATGTCCAGCGGCGCCATCGAGGGCGGCAGCTTGCGAACCCCGTCGCGCAGTTCGTCAGCCCCAGTCAGGTACATGTTGCGCCACAGCGAGTTCTCGGTTTGGTAGCCGAGCTGATCATAGACGCTGGCCAGCTGCGCCTTGGCCTCCTTGTCACGGTCGTCGGCCATCACCGCGTGGTTCAACAAGGTGGCGGCCCAGCCATAGTCGCCTTTGGCCACAGCCTCCTTGGCCATCGCCTTGACCTTCGGCGCGCCGCCCATCGCGGCGACATAACGCTTGCCGGCGTCGGCTGGCGGCGACGGGACGAGGTGCGCGGGATTGGCGTCGTACCAGCCCATGTAGCGCTGATAGACGGCCCGGCTGTTGAAGCTCATCGAGCCGTAATATCCGCGATTGAACCAGTTCTTGGCCAAGCTGGGCGGCAGCTGGATCTTCGCCGCGATCTCGTCGCCGGTCAGCCCCTGGTTCATCATCCGAACGGTCTGATCATGCAGATATTTGTAGGCGTCGCGGTGATCGGCCAGGAAGTCCTTCACCACCGCGCCGCCGAAGCGCGGCCAGCCATGGCTGGTGATCATGACGTCCGAAGCGTCGCCAAACAGGCGAAGCGCCTCGGTCAATCCCTCGGCCCAGGCCTTGCTGTCCCGAACCAGCGCCCCGCGGGGGGTCAGGATATTGTGCATCGAGACATTGGCGTTCTCGGCCATGTCCAGGATGCGTAGATCCGGGAAATAGAGGTTCATCTCGGCCGGGGCCTCGGTCGAGGGCGTGTACTGGAACCGCACCTTGACGCCGTCCAGGGTCAGCTCCTGACCGGTATGGTCGACGATGATCGTCGGCGGGATGAGCGTGATCGAGCCGCGCGCGATGTTCTGGCCGATGCCCGAGGTGATCTGTCCCTCGACGCCAGGCGGCAGCATCACGCCGAACTGATATTGGGCCCGCCGGCTCATGGCGTTACCCGCCAGGATATTCTCGGCGGCGACTTCTTCCATGAAGCCCTTCGGCGCGATGATCGGCACCTTCCCGCTCTTGACGTCGGCTTCGTCGACCACGCCACGCACACCGCCAAAGTGATCGCTGTGGCTGTGGGTATAGACCACCGCCGTAACCGGCAACTTGCCGAGCTTCTCATTGACCAGATCCAGGGCCGCGCGGGCGGTTTCCTGCATGGTCAGGGGATCGATGACGATCCAGCCGGTGTCGCCCCGCACGAAGGTGATGTTCGAGATATCGAAGCCGCGCACCTGATAAACGCGATCCGAGACCTGGTAGAGCCCGTGCTTGGACAGAAGTTGCGCCTGGCGCCAGAGGCTTGGATTCACCGTCGCCGGCGGTTCCGCCTTCAGAAAGTCATAGGCTGCCAGATTCCAGGCCGCCTGCCCGTCGGCGCGCTTGATGACGGGGTCTGCACGGGTGCCCATGAAACCCTTGTCGGCAAACTCGAAGTCCTGCCGGTCGTTCATCGGAAGGGTCTGGGCGAAGGCCTTCTGCCGCTCGACGGTGATAGGAGAAGCCGGGTCTCCGGCCATGGCCACGCCAGCCGCCAACAGCGTCGCCAGCGCGGTCGCCGCGAACATTCCCCTGCGCATCTCACCCCTCCTATTTGAAACTTTATAGTTTCATTCTACATATCACCGATGAGCCCCGTCGCGAAAGCCCCATCCTCAGGCGCGCCCAGAGGCCGTCCTGGTCAGCCGAAGCCCCGGGTGGACAAGGCAGCGCGCGGCCTCGCCGTGCTGGAAGCCGCCGTCGAGGTTTTCGCCGAGAAGGGGCTGCAGGCCGCCACGATGCAGGACGTCGCCGATCGTATGGGCGTGGCCAAGATCCTGATCTATCGGCTCTACCCATCTCGCCAGGCCCTCATCGATGCGCTGTTCGCGGATATGCTGGCGCGGGTCGAGGCCGAAGCGGAGCGCCCTTGGGGCGGCTATGGGTCGAGCATCGCCCGTCTGGTGACCATGTCACGCGTCAATCCCAAGCTGGCGCTGCTTCTCCTGCGGGACGCTCGCGCCGCGCCCGAGGCCGTCGCCTGGCGCACGGCGCTGGAAGACCTGCTGACACGCCTGATTGAACCCTTCGTCGCCGCCCCGCCCGACGCTTCGGACATGGCCCGCGCCACCTGCCGCCACGCCGCGCGCACCTTCATGCCGTTCGTGATCGAGGCCTGGGCTGCGGGGATCGAGGAGAGCGACGGCATGGACGACGTGACCCGCACCCGCTGGTTTGGCGAGATCGTCCGCGCCTGGCGAGAGGCGACCTACGCTGCTGCGGGGCTCAGCCCGCTTCCGCTTCCCCAGCCTCCCGGCGTTTGAGCCAGGCGCGGCTGAGCAAACCCATCGCCAGCCAGATCACAATCGCCAGCACGATCATGATGATGTGTTGCTTGCCCCCGCCACGCATGGCCTGAACGATCGAGTTGCCGGCGAAGGCCGTGAGAGCGATCTTCGGGATGATGCCGATCGCTGTCCCGGCGGTGAAGTCTCTCAGGCGCATGGGTGTAACGCCGGCGGCCATATTGACGACGATAAATGGCGCGCTCGGCACGAGGCGAACGATCAGGCTGGCCATGAAGCCGTTCTTGCCGATCATCCGCATGAACTTGTTGACGCCTTCGCCCGCGAAGTCTCGCAGGATGCGGGCGCCGTAAGCGCGGCCAAGCCAGAAGCCGACCAGAGACGAGATCAGCGTGCCGATCCAGCTGTAAGCAAATCCCGTCCAAGGCCCGAAGGCCACAACAGCCGCCGCGATCAGCACGAACTGCGGAACACCTAGAAACGCCATGACGGCGAAAGCCGCAACCGCCACGGGCAGCGCCCATGGTCCGGTGGCCGCGCCAAGCCAATGCTCGACCGTCGCCTCACCATTGACGCCCAGCACCTGAGCCCCAAAGAGGAAGACGACGCCCACACCGCCGAACAGAACGAACGAAACCGCCACCGTTCGCCAGGCGCGGGCGTCCATGTTGGTCACGAAATCGAGAATACGGCGGATCACGGGCCCTCCTCGCCCAGGCGTCGTCGGGGGTCAAGCCGCGCAAGTTCGACAGATGCAAACGAAACGGGCGATTTTCCGACCAATACCTCTAAACCGCGATCCGGGGACGCCAGAACTCGCTCATCGCGACATTTGTGTTGCGCCGGTTTAACATGACGGCGTTACTTATCCACAGGCTCAAAGGCCTTGGAACCTCGGCGCGGCAAGGAGTGCGGACGTGAAAACCCTGGCTGTCATCTCCCGCAAGGGCGGCGCCGGCAAGACGACGCTCTCCGTCAATCTGGCGATTACCGCGCACCTTTCCGGCCTCCGGACCATGTTGGCGGATATCGACCCGCAGCGCTCAGCCTCGGACGCCCTAAGGGCCCGCGCGGGCGATGGTCCGGTTCTGGCCGAAATCAACGCGGGCAAGCTCTTCTCGACGCAGGTGCAGGCCAAGAGCGCCGATTTCGACGTGATCGTCATCGACACGCCTGCCTCCCCGGAAGCCGAGGCTTTGCAAGCGATCAACTGCGCTGATCTCTGCGTGCTCGTGTGTCGGCCAACTTTCCTCGATATCGCCTCAGTCGTTCGCTCCGCGGAGGCTGTGCGCCGTCTCGGCAAGAAGGGGCTGATCGTGCTCAACCAGGCGCCGCCGCGCCGCAATGGGGCTGAGCCGCCCGCTGTGCTGAAAGCGGTGGAGGCCCTTCGCTTCAGTGGCATGCCGCTGGCTGGCGTGGGCTTGCGCGCCCGCAACGTCTTTCAGCAATCGATCGCCCACGGCCGATCTGTTTGCGAGTGGGAGCCCAAATCACCTGCCGCTGAAGAGATTTCGCGTCTTTGGACGCTCCTGGCGCCAATGCTGCTCGGACAAGAGGACATCCGGGTCCGCGCAGGGTAGGCTTGCGGCATGAAGATCCTTGCCGTTTCCGGTAGTCTTAGAGCCGCTTCCTACAATTCAGCTCTCCTCCGAGCCGCCCGCGAAGTGGCCCCGGCGGGAGTCGAGATCGAGATCTTCCGCCTGCACGACCTCCCGTTCTTCAACGAGGACGTGGAGGCCCAGGGCGATCCGCCGCCGGTCATGGCGTGGAAGGACGCGGTTCGGGCCGCCCATGCGCTGCTGATCGCATGTCCGGAGTACAATGGCGGCCTGACAGCGTCGCTGAAGAACGCCATCGACTGGGCGTCCCGCGGCAAGCCTGCGCCCCTGGACGGCAAGATCGCCTGCGCCATGGGCGCCAGCCCCGGGATGACCGGGACCGTCCGCGCCCAGGACGCGCTTCGTCTGAACCTACGTCGCGCGGGCTGTGATCTTGCGCCGCTGTCGGACATTTTGGTGGGTCAGGCCCACACCAAGATCGAGAACGGCGTACTGACCGACGAGCGCACCCGCCAGGCGATCACACGACATCTGGCGAGTTTCGTCGAGATCGTTCGCGCCCGGGCTTAACCGCCGGCCAGCTTGCGCAGGTCGTAGTCGGGCCCGAAGTTCAGCACGAACAGCGCGCCCAGCAGGACTGTCTGCTTGGCCGAGCCCAGATGCAGCCCGACCGCGCCCTGGCCCGCCGGAATGTCGATCAGGGCGCGGCCGGGCACCGTGTACATCTTCCACTCGCCGCCGACCTTGATCCCGCCCTGCAGCGCGGCGTCATAGGGCGCGGCGGAGTGTTGGATCCGGACGGCCGGAATGTCGGCGCTGGCCGGGCCGCCGCCGACAGGCTCGGCCTTGGCCCAGAAGGCCACCAGCAGCACGTCGCCCTTGGTGATCTTGCCGGTCAGGGGCTGCGACGCCCCGACGTCCCAGGGGTTGGCGCCGACGCTCAGCACCTCGACCTTCGTGGCTGCGCCGCCCTGAACCGTCGCGTCCTTCACCGGCGCGCTCTTCTGCCCGGCGCCATAGACGCCCCAAGTCGCGGAAGGCTTGTTGATCGCCTTTTGCAGGATGTCGCCGTCGCCCGACTGGCGCGCCAGGCCCGGCGAGGCGGCGCCGATCGCCAGGGCCAAGGCTGCCAGCGCGATGTACAGTAGCTTCCAATTCATAGGCGGTGTTCCCCCTGCGTGGCCGTCCGGCAGCCGTGCGTTTCCCCCGAGGATCGTCCGCGTTTCCCGGGATCGATCCTACAAATGGTAGCGGTATCTTCCGGGGCGCTACCGCGCAAGAACCCTCGGCGCCGAACTTCGCCAAAATGTCTCAAACCACGACCTTGCCGCGTTGCACCACGGCGAACGGGGGCGTAAGACCGCCGCAATCCTGAAACGGTCCTGTTGTCGGACCAGGCAAACACAGGGGAGTCCTGCAAGATGTCGCTCGAGTCCGCCGCCCTGCGGCGTATCGCACCGTCGGCCACCATCGCCATCAGCGCCAAGGCGCGCGCGCTGAAAGCCGCCGGCCGTGACGTGATCGCCCTGTCTGCGGGCGAACCAGACTTCGACACGCCGGACAATATCAAGAACGCCGCCATCGAGGCCATCAAGGCCGGCAAGACCAAGTACACCGACCCCGACGGCATGCCCGAGCTGAAGGCCGCCATCTGCGCCAAGTTCAAGCGTGAGAACGGCCTGGAGTACAAGCCGAGCCAGATCCACGTCGCCCCGGGCGGCAAGCCAGTGATCTATAACGCCCTGGTCGCCACTCTGAACCCGGGCGACGAGGTGATCATCCCCGCGCCCTACTGGGTGTCGTACCCCGACATGACCCTGCTGGCCGGCGGCACGCCCGTCTCGGTCGAAACCACCGCCGAAAGCGGCTTCAAGATCACCCCGGCCGCCCTCGAAGCCGCGATCACGCCGAAGACCAAGTGGCTGATCATCAACAGTCCGTCGAATCCCTCGGGCGGCGCCTATACCCGCGCCGAGCTGCAGGCGATCGCCGACGTGCTGCTGCGCCATCCGCAGGTCTGGGTGCTGACCGACGACATGTACGAGCACCTGGTGTTCGACGACTTCGAATTCACCACCATCGCCCAGGTCGAGCCCAAGCTCTATGACCGCACCCTGACGATGAACGGTGTCTCGAAGGGTTATTCGATGACCGGCTGGCGCATCGGCTACGCCGGCGGTCCGGAACCGCTGATCAAGGCCATGGGCAAGATGATCAGCCAGACGACCTCGAACCCCTGCTCGATCTCGCAGTGGGCCGCGCTCGAGGCCCTTAACGGCACGCAGGACTTCATCAAGCCGAACGCCAAGCTGTTCCAGGAACGCCGCGACCTCGTGGTGTCGATGCTGAACCAGGCCACCGGCCTGCACTGCCCGACGCCGGAAGGCGCGTTCTACGTCTATCCGTCGTGCGCCGGCCTGATCGGCAAGACCGCGCCCTCGGGCAAGGTCATCGCGAGCGACGAGGACTTCGCAACGGAGCTGCTGGAAAGCGAAGGCGTGGCCGTCGTGCACGGCGCGGCGTTCGGTCTGTCCCCGTTCTTCCGCATCAGCTACGCCACCAGCAGCGATGTGCTGGAAGACGCCTGCTCGCGCATTCAGCGCTTCTGCGCCAATGTGAAATAGACCCTAATCCTCCCCCTCCAGGGGAAGGTGTCGGCTCGAAGAGACGACGGAGGGGGAAGAGGCACGCGCTCAAGCCCTTCCCCCTCCGGCGCTTTGCGCCACCTCCCCGCGAGGGGAAAGGTTCTCAACGATTACCCATCGATCCAGTCGGTCAGGCCCTCGCGGACGTGAACTTCGCGCAGCGCCGGTCGCTGACGCATCCGATCAAGATAGCGCTTGAGGTTCGCCCACTCCGTTGCGGGCTTGGGCATGTTTCGCGTCCAGCGGCAGAGGATCGTCGCGAGAAGGTCCACCGTCGTGAAGCCTTCGCCGACCACGAAATCCCTGTCCTTCAGATGCGCGTCCAAGCGCGCGAGACCCGCTTCGATCTTGGCGCGCGCGGCGCTCTGGACCGATGCCTGCGCATCGCCGCCCGCCGGCTCGTGCGGATAGAACCAGGCTCTGAAATGGGGCTGAAAGCTGTTGGCCAGCCAGAAGCTCCACCCCAGATAGGCGGCGCGGTCGGGCGAACCCGGCGGCGGCGCGAACCCCGCCTCAGGATGACGCTCGGCAAGCAGCATGGCGATCGCCGCCATCTGGGTAACCGGCGCGCCATCGACGATCAAGGTCGGCACGACGCCGTCGGGATTGATCGCCAGGTACTCAGCGGTCTTGTGTTCGCTCTTGTCGAAATCCAGCAAACGGATCTCGAACAGAACGTCCAACTCCAGCAACAGCCAGTGGATGGCCGTACCGGCTGTGCTCGGCGAACCATAGAGCGTGTACATGATGCGTCCCTCCATCCGTCGCAGGGGATAGACGGCTGCTTCCCGCTGGGGGTCAAGGCGGCCGGGGCTCCACCGCCTCAAGACCACTGGTCACCTGTCGTGAAACTTCTCGCTTGCCATGCACGCGGAGATTGTTCTTGATACGTTCACGCCATGCTTCGGAGAAATCCATGCGCCTGCGCACGCTTATCGCCGCCGCCACTCTGGCGCTCGCCTCGCCGTCTCTGGCCGATCCTGCGATCGGCAAGCGGGTCGACGCGGTCTTCGCCGACGACACTGTGACGCTGACCGAAGCGGGCCGGACCGTGCTCGTCTATCGGACCAAGCCGATCAACCCCGCGACCGAGCCGGGGCGCGCCAACTATATCAGTCCTCTCTATGCGCCGGACGGCACGGCCTTGACCGAGGACAGGCCGGGCGACCACCCCCATCAGCGCGGCGTCTGGTGGGCTTGGATGAAGGTGCAGGCCGACGGCAAGTCCGTCGCCGATGGCTGGTACATGAAGAACCTGGCCTACTCGGTTCGCGAAAAGCGCTTCCTGGGCGACCCCGAAGGCGGCGGGACACTGACGGTCGAGGTCGACTGGATCGTCAATTCCGGAGACGAACTTGCTTATGTCGCCCGCGAAATCACCAAGGTGACAGTACGCCCCGTCAAATCCGGCGTCCGAAGGCTGGAGTTCGACACGACCATAACCTCCCGTCTCGACGCCTTCGGGTTGGGCGGCAGTGAAGACGACCGCGGTTTCGGCGGTTTCTCGATCCGCCTGGTCGATCCCGAGCATCTGACCTTCGCTTCAGGCGGCAAGACGCTCGTCCCGAACGGAGCAGCCATGGACGCCGGACAGTCGATGGGCTTCGCTTGGTCCGGCGGCTCCAATTCGCCGGCGTGGACGGTTGGCCTCGCCTGCAAGGCCAATGGGCAGGCGGTGACGCGCTGGATGTTGTATAATGACCGCTCGATGCAGAACTGCGTCTTCCCAGGCCGCGCCCCTGTGATCCTCAAGAAGGGCCAGACGCTGCGGTTGCAGGAAGCCGTGATCATCCGTCCCGTCGCCAAGAAGAAGCCCTGAGACCCATGGCAGACATCGTCAATCTGAACCAGGCCCGCAAGGCCAAGGCCAAGGCCGACGACAAAGTCCGCGCTGCCGAGAACCGCGCCCGATTTGGCCGCACCAAGGCCGAGAAGAGCCTGGATGCGGCGCGGTCGGACAAGCTTCGTCGGGACTTGGACGGCGCAAAGCGCGAGGATTGACGTCTGGCTGGTTTGAAGAAGAGGTCGGTGAACCTGGCCGGGCATGCCACATCGCTTGCCCTGGAGCCTGAGTTCTGGGCGGTGCTGGACCGGGCTGCCCAACAGGAGGGCGTCAGTCTGGCCGGGCTGATCCAGCGCATCGACCTAAAGCGTAGGGACAGACCGCTCGCGTCCGCCTGTCGGGTTTTCGCCCTGTCCCGCGCCCGGGAAGGCGCAGCATGATGACGCCCGGAACGCCGCTAACGGGCCGCGTCACCCACGGTGATCTGGGGTCGCTTTTGGGTCGGTAGAGGCGGCGGTTGTGGCCCCGGCGCCGTCGGCGCGAGACGCGATAGAGGCGGCAAGCCCTGCCGCCATTGAGCTTGGTCGCCGGCCATGACGCCCAGGCGCCACGCGCCCGCGATCGCAACGACCACAGCGACCAACAGACCCAGCGCCGTCCAGGCGCCCCGGCGTGGTCTTGCGGCGCGTCGATCATCAGGTTGGGCCGGCGACCGCATGGCGATCCTCAGTTTCCGGTCGGCTTCGGCGCGTCCGGCAGCTTCGGCGCCGACGCCGAAATATCGACATCGACCTTCTTCTGCTGGGTGAAGCCGCCCGACATCATGAAGAACGCCAGTACCGCGACCACAACCACCAACGCGCCGACGATAAACGCCAAGCCGCTATTTCCACCCTTGCTGGCATCATCCGCCATATGAACCTCCGCGCCCTTCGGCCATGTGTGTGATGGCCGATCAACGGCGCGCGATAGCGGAGGTTCCCCCAAGCCCCGGGGACGCATGATCCGATGCGCCGTGAAGGGCTTAAGCCCGGCGCGCTTTGTGCTACATATGTTCCATGTTTCCCGACACCGACTCGCCGAGCCCTATCGAGGATTTCCCCGGCGACCTCCCCTCCCCTCGCATCTCCGACCTAGCCAGAGCCCGCCCGCCCCTCAGCGCCGCGCCCGGCTATCTGGACGGCCTGAACCCCGAGCAGCGCGAAGCTGTCGAGACCACTGAGGGTCCGCTTCTGGTCCTGGCGGGCGCCGGCACCGGCAAGACGCGCGTGCTGACCACGCGCCTGGCCCACATCCTGGCCACCGGCCGCGCTCGTCCTTGGGAGCTGCTGGCCGTCACCTTCACCAACAAGGCCGCGCGCGAGATGCGCGAGCGGATCACCCACATTATCGGCCCGGAGGCCGAGGGCCTACGGTGGCTGGGCACCTTCCACGCGGTGGCCGCCCAGATCCTGCGCCGCCACGCCGAGCTTATCGGGCTGAAGTCGAACTACACGATCATCGACACGGACGATCAGGAACGGCTGCTGAAACAGCTGATCGAGGCGGAGAACATCGACGCCAAGCGGTGGACGCCCCGCATCCTTTCGCAGATCATCGACGGCTGGAAGAACCGCGGCTGGACGCCCGAGCGGGTGCCGACCAGCGAAGCCGGCGAGTTCGCCAACGGCAAGGGCATCACCCTCTACCGCCAGTACCAAGAGCGCCTGCGCATCCTGAACGCCTGCGACTTCGGCGACCTGCTGCTGCACAATATCAGCATCTTCACCGGCCATTCCGACGTGCTGGACGAATTCCAGCGGCGCTTCAAATACGTGATGGTCGACGAGTACCAGGACACCAACGTCGCCCAGTATCTTTGGCTACGCCTGCTGGCCCAGGGTCGCCAGAACGTCTGCTGCGTGGGTGACGACGATCAGTCGATCTATGGCTGGCGCGGCGCCGAGGTAGACAACATCCTGCGCTTCGAGCGCGACTTCCCGGGCGCCAAGGTCGTGCGCCTGGAATGCAATTACCGTTCGACCGAGCACATCCTGGCTGCCGCCTCGGGACTGATCACGGCCAACAAGGGGCGCCTCGGCAAGACCCTCTGGACCCCGGCCAAGGGCGGCGAGAAGGTCAAGGTCAGCGGCGTCTGGGACGGCGAGGCCGAAAGCCGCCTGATCGCCGACGAGATCGAGCGCGCCAAGAAGGCCGGCCGCAAGTATAGCCAGATGGCCATTCTGGTCCGCGCCAGCTTCCAGATGCGCGCCTTCGAAGAGCGCTTTGTGATGCTGCAGATCCCCTACAAGGTGGTCGGCGGTCCGCGCTTCTTCGAGCGCGCCGAGATCCGCGACGCCCACGCCTATCTGCGCCTGATCCAGTCGCCCGACGACGATCTGGCCTTCGAGCGGATCGTCAACACGCCCAAGCGCGGCATCGGCGACACCTCCGTGCAGAAGCTGCTGCAGATCGCGCGGCTGGAGGGGATTTCGACGGTCGACGCCGCTAGGGCGATCATCGGCAGCGACGAACTTCCGGCCCGCACGCGCACGGCGCTCAGCAACTTCATTCGCGACCTCGACCGCTGGCGCTCGTTGGTTGGAACGCTGCACCATCAGCGCCTGCTTGAGACCGTGCTCGAGGAAAGCGGCTACACCGACGCCTTGCGCCTGGACAAGGGTCCCACCAGCCAGACGCGGCTGGAGAACCTGAAGGAACTGGTCCAGTCGATGGGATCGTTCGATACCCTGGAGGCCTATCTGGAGCATGTGTCGCTGGTCATGGACCTCGACCGCGAGGCCACCGGCGACGCGGTGTGGATCATGACCTTGCACTCGGCCAAGGGCCTGGAGTTTCCGCTGGTCTTCCTGCCCGGCTGGGAGGAAGGCGTTTTTCCCAGCCAGCGCAGCATGGACGACAAGGGCGAGAAGGGTCTCGAGGAAGAACGGCGGCTGGCCTATGTCGGCATCACCCGCGCCCGCGAGGAGGCCCGCATCAGCTTCGTCGCCAACCGCCAAGTCTATGGCCGTTGGACCAGCCAGCTGCCCAGCCGCTTCGTCGACGAGTTGCCGATCGCCCACGTCGATGCGGCGTCCGAGACCGGCTATTACGGCGGCGGTCCCGGCATGCAGTCGACGGCCGCCTCGCGCTGGGACGATCCTGGCACCTCGGCCTTCCAGGCCGGCAGCTACGACAGTCCGGGCTGGAAGCGGGCTCAGGAGCGAACCTCGGGCTTCGCCGAACGCGGCGGGTCCTGGCGTTCTGGCGGCGTGCGCGCCGGTTCGTCCGCCCGCTCGGCCCCTATCGAGGGCGAAGGCCGGTTGGTCGCCGTCTCAGCGCCGACCAACAGCGCCTACTCGCGCGGCGACCGGGTGTTCCACGTCAAGTTCGGCTACGGCAAGGTCACCGGCATCGAAGGCAACAAGCTGACGGTCGCCTTCGACAAGGCCGGCGAAAAGAAGGTGATCGACAGCTTCGTCGAAAAGGCCTGATCACGCTTCGGGCTTGAGCCCGGGGCGTACGCCATCGTGTTCGGGGGGGACCTCGGCCGGGCGTGGCGTCAGGCTCTCCCAGGCGCAGACAGCGACCAGAACCAAGGTCGTCAGCCAGGACAACGCCAGCGGCTGAAGATGCGGCGACGCTAAGCCCAGGCCCGCCAGCGCCACGAGGCCGAACAGACGGGACCTGGACCAGCGCCTGAACACTGCCCGCTTAAATAGAAGCGCTCCGAGCAAGAACAGCGCAGGTCCTCCGATCAGGGCCAGCGCCACCTTGATCTCCAGATGGCCGACCGGGTGATGGATCACCCACTCGTCGCCGACCGCGGTCACGATGATGCCTGCGATGATCGGCAGGTGGGCGTAGGTGTAGGCCACTCGGGCGATCGCGCCCGGATCGCTCGAGTCCTCAATCGCCTTGCTGGCCGCCTCTGCTGTGGAGGAGAAGTAGATCCACCACATAGCCAAGCTGCACAGGAACGCGCCAGCGAAGGCGGTCATCACGGGCGCTTCCCACTCCAGGCCCATCACGGTGGAGCCGGTGACAATGATCGACTCGCCCAGTGCGATGATCGTGAACAGGGCGCAGCGCTCGGCCATGTGGCCGCCCTCGACATTCCACTCCGAGGTCTTGGTGCGCCCCAAACCAGGGGTCCAGAACCCGACGGCGGGCGACAGATACTCGATCGCAAGCGCCAGCCCCCAGACCAAAAGACGCGCCTCTCCCTCAACGAAAGCGCCTGCGATCCAGAACACGCCGGCAAAGGCCAGCCAGGCGGTGATGCGGAGGAAATTGGCGCGGTGCCCTTTGTCCGTCCAAGCCGTCCATAGGAAAAAGGCGCTGCGCCCAACCTGGACAAAGACGTGAGCGGCGGCAAAGGCGAGCCCGCGCGCGCCGAAAGCGTCGGGGATCGAGGCCGCCAGCACCATGGCGGCGGCCATCATGACGAACAGCATCAGTCGAACCGGCCCACGCTCCGGATCCAGCCAGTTCGTGACCCAGGTCGTGTAGATCCACGACCACCACACCGCCAACAGCAAGACCGCCGCGTGCAGAAGCCCCGGACCGTCCGGGTGCTTGAGGACGACGTGCGAGAGCTGGGTCACGGCGAAGACGAAGACGAGATCGAAGAACAGCTCGGCATAGGTCACCCGCGCATGTTCGTCGGCGTTGCGGGCGCGGAGCAGGCTGGGTGTGGTCTTCGTCATGTCGGTCACCCTAACGCATAGACGCCGGCCGGGAACCGAGAACCAAAGTCTTATTGGCGCGCTATGCCGCTATGGAACGCCTGAACCTCTTGCTCGACTCGTTGAAAGCCTTCGGCGAAACCAAGCCCGTCGCCTTCGGCGCGCCGGCCTGCGCTTTTATCGGCGCACTGGCCGGCCTCGCCATGCAGACGGGTCCGCAAGACGGCCCCTTTCAGCCACAGATGGAGCCGGCCAGGGCCATGATGGAGGCGACCGTCGAGCCTATCGTCTACCCCTCAGGCAATCTCCCCGACTATGTCGTCGGAACCGACTTTCTGAAAGCGACCCAACCTCCTACAGCAATCTATGCAAGCTACGAGCCGCCGCCCGTCCCCCCACCGCCCGAGCTCCCTGCGTACATCCCGGCTCGCCATGGGCCGGCCGACATGCCAACCGCGTCAGACGGAGGCCGATGGGCTTCGGAGCGCGGCGACATCCTCGACATTTCCCTTCCTGAAGATCGACCACGAGCTTCCGACGCCACGATGCTGGCCGACGCAGCCGCCACAGGCATGACGTCACGCTGAAGGCTCGCTTTTCGCCGGCTTTGCCGTTAACGGAGCGGCATGACCGACTATACGCCCCAGCAGATCGTCGCCCGTGGTTCGCGCGTCGAAGCCGAGACCGCCGCCGACGCCATCGACAACCATCCGGGCCTCGAAGGCGCGACCTACTCCATCCTGGAAGAGGATGAGGATCGCGGGATCTGGCGCATCGACGCCTTCCCTACGACAGATGAGGAAGACGCCAGCCTGATGGCCCTGCTGGCCGAGTACGACCTGAAGGTTTCACGCGACACGCTGGCCGACGCCGACTGGCTCGCCATGGCGCTGTCGGGCCTGCCGCCGGTGCGCGCGGGTCGTTTCTTTGTCTACGGCATGCACGACCGCGGCCGCCTGCCGGCCAGCACGGTGAACCTGCGGATCGAGGCCGGCGCGGCGTTCGGCACAGGCCACCACGGCACCACCGTCGGCTGCCTGCAGGCCTATGACCGCCTCATCAAGGCGCGCAAGTTCAACAAGGTGCTCGATGTTGGCGCCGGCACCGGCCTGCTGGCCATCGCCGCCGCCCGCACTGGCGCCAAGCTGGCGGTCGGCACCGACATCGACAAGCCCAGCGTGCGGATCTCCAAGGAGAACGCTCAGGTCAACAAGGCCAATGCGCGCTTCGTGCACGCCTCGGGCCTGTCTAACCGTCTTGTCGCCGAAAACGCGCCCTACGACCTTGTCTTCGCCAACATCCTGGCTCGCCCGCTCATCAGCCTGGCGCAGGACATCAAGCGCGCGCTGGTTCCGGGCGGTACGGTCATCCTGTCGGGCCTGCTGCGCACCCAGGAACGGATGGTCAAGGCCGCCTATCTGTCGCGCGGTTTCAAGGTCGTGACCCGCATCCACCGCGACGCCTGGGCGACGCTGGTGCTGCAGAGACCGTAGGCGGTAGGCCGGCGCGGATCGCGCGGCGGCGGCTTAAGCGATTTCCCGCACCTTGCCGTCGAGCGCCATAAGGCCAAGCTCGACCTCAAGGTGCTCGTGGCGACGCTTAATTTCCCGCTGAAGCGCCTGAAGCGCCTGGGTGTGGGCCGCGAGCTCCTTGTCGGCGCTGTCGACGGCGGTGGGGCCGAGGATAACCTTGTAGGCTCCGCAGTCGCGGTGATCGAGCACCATCACCTTGTGGATGGCGTGGAGGCTGATCGCCACATCGAGGTGGCTCCAGAAGGTCTCACCCCAGCTGGGGTACTTGTCCGTCAAGGCGCCGAGCGAAGCGCCCGCCAAAACCACATGATCGTATTTATCGCGAAGCCCCCGCCCGTCCATGTAGGCGATGGTCTCCTCGGTGAGGCGATAATCCATGCAGGTCAGCAGCAGCATGTCCGTATGACCGCGCGCTCGCGCAACGCCTGGGGCAAGAGTGGAAAGCAGGCTGACGCCTCCGCCAAGCGCGATCATGCCGAACGCCTGTCGACGCGAAAATCCGGCGACCTTGTGAGAACAGCAGTCGTGCATGGGCTTCGCTCCCCTGAGTGAAGCTAGACAGTTTCATTGTCCGCAGAACGTGGCCATGTGACGTCGGGACGCATCGCCCACGCGGAGCCGAGGCCCCTTGGCGTTTGGGCGGCGAGACTCTAAATCCGAGCCATGCGCCAGACCTTCGACGAATCCACCGATCCTTCCTTCGGCCCCAAGCACGTTCCGCTGATCCGCGCGGCCATGGCCGCTCAGGGGTTGGACGGCTTCCTAGTGCCGCACGAGGACGAGCACCAGAACGAGTACCTGCCCGCCGCCAACGACCGGCTGGCCTGGGCGAGCGGCTTCACAGGCTCAGCCGGCGCGGGTGTGATCCTGAAGGATCGCGCCGCCGTCTTCGTGGATGGCCGCTATACGCTGCAGGTCCGCGAGCAGGTCGATCAGGGCGTGTTCGAGATCCGCGATCTCGTCGAGGGCGGCGTGCCGGCCTATTTGGAAACCGTCTCGAAGGGCGCCGTCATCGGATACGACGCCCGCCTGCACAGCCCGGCCGCGCTGGACGGCCTGAAGGCCGCCGCCAGCCGTGCCGGCGCGGTGCTCAAGCCCGTCGACGCCAACCCCGTCGACCAGGCCTGGGGAGAGGCTCGCCCGGCCCAGCCGATGGCGCCTGTGGTCCCCCAGCCCCTCGAACACGCCGGCGAAGAGTCCAGCGCCAAGCGTGCTCGTGTCGGCGCTTCGGTTGCGGCGCTGGGCGCCGACGCCGCGGTGATCACGGCTCCGGCCTCGATCGCCTGGTTGTTCAATGTGCGCGGCGGCGACGTCATTCGCACCCCGCTGCCCCTGTCGCAGGCGATCGTGAACGCCGACGGCACGGCCCGACTGTTCCTGGAACCGGCCAAGGTCACCATCGACCTGCCGGCGTGGCTGGGCAATCAGGTCTCGCTGGAGACGCCGGACAAGCTGGAGGCGGCGCTCGCCGAGCTCTCGGGCAAGAGCGTCGTAGTCGACCCGGCCCAATCCTCGGCCTGGTACTTCGACACCCTGACCGCCGCCGGCGCCAAGGTCGTGCGGGCGATGGATCCCTGCACCATGCCGCGCGCCTGCAAGAACGCGGTTGAGCTGGAGGGAACGCGCGAGGCGCACCGCCGCGATGGCGCGGCACTGACCCGCTTCCTGCACTGGCTGGCCACCGACGGTCAGGTCAATCCGCCCGACGAAAAGGAAGCCGTCGCCAAGCTGGAAGCCTTCCGCGAGGCGACTGGCGTGCTGAAGGATCTCAGCTTCGACACCATTGGCGCCGCCAACGGCCACGGCGCCCTGCCCCACTACCGTCCGACTGAACGCTCCAACGAGCGCGCGAAGATGGGCTCGCTCCTGCTGGTCGACAGTGGCGGCCAGTACCTGGACGGCACGACCGACGTCACCCGCACGGTTGCGATCGGTGAGCCCACGGCCGAGATGATCCAGCGCAACACCCTGGTGCTAAAGGGCCACTTGGCCATCGCCCGGCTGCGCTTCCCGGCCGGCACCACCGGCTCCGCGATCGACGCTCTAGCGCGGATGGCGCTGTGGGCGCACGGTCTGGACTATGATCACGGCACCGGCCACGGCGTCGGCGTCTATCTGGGTGTCCACGAGGGTCCGCAGCGGATCTCCAAGGCCCCGAACACCATCGCCCTGCAGCCCGGCATGATCGTCTCGAACGAGCCCGGCTACTACAAGGACGGCGAATACGGCATCCGCATCGAGAACCTGGAAGTCGTCATGCCGGCCGAGGACATCGCCGGCGGCGAGCGCCCGATGCACCGCTTTGAATCCCTGACACTGGCCCCGATCGACCGTCGCCTGATCGACAAGACGCTGCTCACGGCCGAAGAGATCGCCCAATTCGACACCTACCACGCCCGCGTGCTGCGGGAGATCGGTCCGCGCGTGGAGCCGGAGGTTCGGGCTTGGATGGAAACGGCCTGCGCGCCGCTTTAGGGAGAAATCCTCTCCCCAAGGGAGAGGTGTCGGCGAAGCCGACGGAGAGGGAAGTGGAACCTAAGTCGCTCTTCCCCCTCCGGTCGCTTCGCGACAGCCTCCGCCGCTAGGGGGAGGATTGATACGCCCTACCGGATACGCGTCCATTTCTGGGTCTTGCACAGCGGCGCGACGATGCACCCCTTGAGCTTCAGCTCGGTGTTGCTGAGCAGCTCGATCGTGCCTGAATAGGTGCCGCCGTCCTCGGGATTATAGACCTTGCCGCCCGTCCACTTGGTCGGCCCGCCGCTGAAATCGTAGAGCATCTGCAGGTTCTTCAAGGTCCGGCCGCGCTGGCTCTCGTCCTTGTTCTTAATGTCCTTCAGGCCCGGATTGGTCTTGATGTGGTCGGACGTGATCAGCTTGCCGCACAGGCTGTTGCCACAGCGCGAGATCTCGACTTGGCCGCCGTTACCGGGCGTGGCCCAGAGGCCGGTGACGTCGGCGGCGAAGGCCGGTGCTGCGGCGGCGAGGCTGGCGCCGAGCACGGCGGCTGCGATCATGGCGGTGCGGATCATCAAAGTCTCCCTGGTCACGCGTTCAGCGCGGGTATCGACCGCTTGGTTGCGCGATCACGTCTCTCGAAACAAGCGTTCGCACGAAATCGCGGCGAGAATTCGGAAAGCGATCAGCCCGCCACCAACGCCAACCATTCGTCCTCGGTCATGACCTGGATGCCGAGTTCTGTGGCCGTCTTGAGCTTGGAGCCTGCGCCGGGCCCCGCCACTACAAGGTCGGTCTTCTTGGACACAGACGAGGCAACCTTGGCGCCCAGCCCCTCGGCCTGAGCCTTGGCCTCGTCGCGAGTCATTTTCTCCAGCGATCCGGTGAAGACGATGGTCTTGCCGGCCACTGCGGTGTCGGTCTTGGGCTTGGCCACCGGCTGAATATCGAGCTCGGCGACGAGATTGGCGACCTTCTGCCGGTTGTGGTCTTCGGCGAAGAAGCGGGCCAAGGACTGAGCCGCGACCGGACCGACACCGTCGATGGCGGCCAGATGCAGATAGTCATCGCCCGGCGCTCCCGAAGCAGCGGCAGCCAGGCCCTCGGCGAAGGCGGTCCAGGTTTCGTAGCGCTGCGCCAGGGCCGCACGCGCGGGCTTGGTCAGCTTGGGCACGGCGTGGCCGATCTTGATTTCCAGGTCCTCGGTCTGCGGCCAGGGATCGGCGACGAGCCCGCCCCTCCCCGCCTCGATCAGCATGTCCAGCGCCTTGGGTCCGACGCCCGGCGCGGTGGAGAGCTCAAGATAGGTCTCGCCGGGCAGCGCCCGCGCGGCGGCCTCGGCCGCCGCTTGCAGGTCCTCGAAGCGATCGAAGTTGCGGGCCAGCACGGTCGAGGTCGTCTCGCCGATGTCGCGCGCGCCCAGGCCGTAGATCATCCGGTCCATGCCGATCGTGCGCCGCGCCTCGACCCCCTTGACCAGATTGGCCACCGACGTCTCGCCATAGCCCTCGCGTTCACGCAGGGCGGCCAGCTTTTCCTCGTCGCGGGCCAGCTTGAAGATGTCGGCGGGCTCGGTGATCCAGCCTTCCTCGAAGAAGGCCTGAAGCTGCTTTTCGCCCAGGCCCTCAATGTCGAACGCCCGGCGCGACACGAAATGGCGCAGGTGTTCGACCCGCTGGAACGGACAGGCGAACTCGCCGGTGCAGCGGCGCACCACAGATTCCTGGCCCGATGCGGTCACCTCGCGCGCCAGCGGAGTCTGCAGCGGACACGGGCAAACATGGGGGAATTCGTAGGGCGGCGGCGCGGGATCGGCCCGCGCGTCCAACGCGACTTCAACGATCTGCGGGATCACATCGCCGGCCCGCTGGATCACCACGGTATCGCCTATCCGGACATCGAGCCGTTCGATCTCGTCGCCGTTGTGCAGCGTGGCGTTGGTGACCGAAACGCCCCCGACCGTCACCGGCCTCAGCCGCGCCACGGGCGTGATGGCGCCGGTGCGGCCGACCTGAAGGTCGATGGCTTCCAGGACCGTCCGCGCGCGCTGCGCCGGGAACTTGCGGGCGATCGCCCAGCGCGGCGAGCGGGAGACAAAGCCCAGGCGGCGCTGAAGCTCCAGGTCGTCGACCTTATACACGACCCCGTCGATGTCGAAGCCCAGCGTCGGTCGCAACACCTCGAACTGGGCGTAGATGTCGAGCAGACCTTGCGCGTTCTCCACGCGTCGGGCGGGGGGCGCCGTCGTCACAAAGCCCCATTCGGCCAGCTTTTCCAGCGCGCCCCACTGGGTCTCGGCGAAGCCTTCCGAGACCAGACCCCACGCGTATCCGAAGAACCTTAGCGGTCGCTGGGCGCTAATCTTGGGATCAATCTGGCGCAGCGAACCGGCGGCGAAGTTGCGCGGATTGGCGTAGGTGCGCTGACCGGCCGCCTCGGCGGCCGTGTTGAAGGCGGCGAAGGCCTCGAGCTCGACATAGACCTCGCCGCGTACCTCGATCACGTCGGGCCAGCCCGAGCCCTTCAGGCGGTGGGGAATGTCAGCGATAGTGCGCAGATTGGCGGTGACGTCCTCGCCCACGCGCCCGTCGCCCCGCGTCGCGCCCTGAATCAGTACGCCCTTCTCATAGCGTAGCGAGGCCGACAGGCCGTCGATCTTGGGCTCCGCGGTATAGGCGACCGTCTCGGACGGCGAGATCCGCAGGAAGCGCCGGATGCGGGCGTCAAACTCGATCGCCTCTTCGTTCGAGAAGGCGTTGTCCAGGCTGAGCATTGGCACGCCGTGCTCCACCGGCGCGAACTGCTCGGCCCGCGCCGCGCCAACCCGCATCGACGGGGAGTTGTCGCGCACCAGATGCGGAAAGCGGGTCTCGATATCGAGGTTTCGTCGCTTCAGCGCGTCATACTCGGCGTCGCTGATCGTCGGATTGTCCTGCTGGTGATAGGCGATGTCGTGCGCGGCCAGGAGGTCGGCCAGACGCTCCAGTTCCTCGGCGGCCTGGGTTTCGGTGAGATCGGCGACGGGGATCTGGGACACGGGGCGAATCCGGCGGAAGACGGGATAGCACGTTAGCAACCTCACCCGCCCGGCGGGAGAGGTTGGCGCGCTCCTTGCGGCTCGGGGCGCGAAGGAGCCCTCGATGTCCAAAGCCGGCACAAGCCTCGCCCTGCCCGCGCTGTCGCGCGACGGTCCGCTGGACGCCCTTCGTTTCCTGGCGGCGCTGTTCATCGTGCTGTACCACGTGGCCGAGCGCGCGCCGGTGTCGCTGTTCAGCCTGTCACCCGCGTTCGGCCGTGGCTACCTCGCCACGGACTTCTTCCTGATGCTCTCGGGTTATGTGCTGGCCCGGACCTATGGCGCGCGCATCTTGAGGGGTGACGTCGACACCTGGACGTTCCTGAAGCGCCGCGTGCAGCGGATCTGGCCGGCGCATCTGGTGATGCTGGCCCTGTTTATCGCCTTTTTCCTGGCGACCACGGCGGTGGGCCTCGCCCCGCAGAATCCCCAATGGTTCCAGTGGGACCAACTGCTGCCGCAAATCTTCCTGGTTCAAGCCTGGTTCGTCCCGGGGACCTCGGGCTGGAACATGCCGACCTGGACCCTCTCGGCCCTGATCGTCGCCTATGCGCTGTTCCCGATGGTCTGGCGCAAAGTCGCCGCCACGTCGCGGCCGCTCGGACTATTGGCCATGGGTGTTTGCGCCTGGGTGGCCGTCGACCAAGTCGCGCTGACGGTCTTCGGCGTTCATGGCTATCAACTGCCGCTGCGTTTTGGCCTGATCCGCGGCGTCCCGCTGTTCCTGATCGGCGTGCTGGTCGCGCGTCTGCCGGTCACACGCCTGGCTGAGCAACAAGCCCTGCCGCTGGCGGCGGCCAGCTTGGCCATCGTCATCGGCGTCCAACCCGTCGGAAACTTCGACTATTTCAGCCTCGCCCTGCTGGCGTTCCTGATCTACGCCGCCGGCGCCGCCAAGCCGCGCGCCTGGCGCTGGGCGGGCGCGGCCGGTCGTCTGTCATTCCCTCTGTTCCTGACCAACACCCTGACCGCCATGGTCTGGTTTGGGGTCGTGCGGTTACTCGACGCCAAGCTTGGCCTGCCCCTCCCTGCGCAGTGGGCGCTATGGGCGGTGACAATCCCGGCGACCATCATTGCCGCCTGGCTGTTCGAGCGCCTGGTCGACGCGCCGCTGCAAACCTGGATCAAGTCACGAGCAGTCCGGCCAGTCGCACCGCGTTTGGCCCAAGTTCGTCAGGCCTAGGTTAGGCCATCAAGGCGCGGGCGGCGGCGCGCGCGGCCTCGGTCACCTCGGCTCCGGAGAGCATGCGGGCGATCTCCTCTTCCCGCTGCGCAGGCGAGAGCGGCTCAACCTTGGTGCGGGTCGAGGTGTCGTCACCCGACTTCGAGATGCGCCAGTGCGCATCGCCTCGCGCGGCGACCTGGGCCGAGTGCGTCACCACCAGGACCTGAGCGTTCGCGGCCAGCCGCTTGAGACGCAGACCCACCGCATCCGCCACCGCGCCGCCAACACCCTGATCGACTTCGTCAAAGATCATCAGCGGCTGCGGCCCCCCGCCGCGACCAGCCAGGGCCGCCTTGAGGGCCAGCGCAAAACGCGCCAGTTCCCCCCCGGAGGCGATCGCTTCCATCGGCCCAAACGGCGCGCCCGGGTTAGTGGATATTTCGAAGGCCACCCGATCCAGCCCTGACGGCCCCGCGCGATCCTCGCCCAACGACTCAAGCGCGACGCGGAACTTGGCCTTCTCAAGCTTCAGCGGCGCCAGTTCAGCCTCGACGGCCTTGGCCAGGGCGTCCCCCGCAGCTCGGCGTTCGGCCGATAAGGCTTCGGCGGCGTAGAGATAGGCCTCCCGGGCTTCCGCAGCGTCCTTCTCGGCGGCGCGTAGCGCGTCTTCCGACGTTTCGATGGCCTGTAGGCGGGCGGCGAACTCGGCGCGTTTGGCTGGCAGATCATCGACCAGCACGTTCAGCTTTCGCGCCATGCCGCGCAGCGCGAACAGGCGTTCCTCGGCCTTTTCCAGGCGATCGGGCTCGAACTCGAAGGTCTCGGCGACGGAATCGATGGCGGCCGACGCCTCCTGCGCCTCGACAAGGGCGCGATCCACCGCCTCGCAGGCCGCCGACAGACGGGTCATCGCCGCGCCTTCGGCAGGCGCGCCGGCCTGTAGCGCACGATCGCGCGCGCGCTCGAGGGCGCGATAGGCCTGAGCCAGTCGGCCGGATAGATTGTCTCCGCCCAGCGCGTCCTGGGCGGCGGCAATATCGGCCATGGCCTTTTCGGCTGAGCTCAGCAGGGCTCGTTCCTCGGCGAGACTGGCCTCTTCACCCTCACGCGGATCCAGACGATCCAATTCGGAGAGCCTGAGCGTCAGTTCCTCGGTCTCGGCCGCCGCGCGGCCCGCGAGATCGCGAAGCTCTTCAGCCTTGTCCCGTGCGGCGCGCCAAGCGCTCCAGGCCGACGCCACCGGGCCCAGGCTGACCCCGCCGAACGTGTCGAGCAGGCCCCGGTGGGTCTTGGGGTCCAGCAGGCCGACGGTCTCATGCTGGCCATGCACCTCCAGCAGCAGCGCGCCCAGATCCTTCAACACGCCGACGCTGGTGGCCTGGTCGTTGACGAACGCGCGCGAGCGGCCGTCGGCGGACAACTGGCGCCGCAGCACCAAATCCTCATCGCGCGCGTACGACAGGCCCTTCTCGTCGAGATAGGCGAAGGCGGGATGATCGGCCGGCAGCGCGAAGATCGCCGTGGCCGAGGCCTGGCCTGCAGCGCCGCGGCGAACCAGTCCGGCGTCGGCGCGGGCGCCCGTCGCCAGCCCCAGGGCGTCAAGGATGATCGACTTGCCCGCGCCGGTCTCACCGGTCAGCGCCGTAAGGCCTTCGCCGATGGCGAGGTCCAGGCTCTCGATGAGCACGACGTCACGGATGGATAGGCCGATCAGCATGGCGGCAAGATCGCCGGGAATCGCGGTTTTTGGAAGCGTAAAGGCGGAACGAAACGGGATCGCTCTGCGACCCCGCGCCGATTACATGCCGAGGATGCCGGTCAGGCCCTTGCGGGCCTTGCGTTCGCCAGGCGGGGCCAGGGTCGTCGTCTTGTCCTTCGACAGAATCCGCTCCAGCGCGTTGCGCTTGGCGCCGGCCTTCAGCGGCTCGACAGCCGGGCGAAGACCGTTGTCGTTCAACAGGCGATAGGCGTCGAGGTACCAGCGGTCGCCCGGGAAGTTGTAGCCCAGGACCGCACCGTTGCGCTTGGCCTCCTCGGTGAGGCCGATCGTCAGATAGGCTTCGACGAGGCGGAACAGCGCCTCGGGCGTATGCGACGTGGTCTGGTGGCGCTCAATCACGGCCTTGAAGCGACCAATGGCGGCCAGCGTCTGGCCGTTCTTCAGGTACCAGCGACCAATGGCCATTTCCTTGCCGGCCAACTGATCGTTGACCATGTCGATCTTCAGGCGCGCGTCAGTCGCGTACTCGGTGTTCGGGTAGCGCTGAACCACGTCGCGCAGCGCCGCAAGGGCCTGCTCGGTCGCGGCCTGGTCGCGGTTCACGTCGACGATCTGCTCGAAGTAGCAGATAGCCTTCAGATAGAAGGCGTACTGGGCCGAGGGATTGCCGGGATAGAGCGAGATGAAGCGATCCGCATCCCCGATCGCTTCGGCGTATTGGTTGCCCATGTAGTGGGCGTAGCCGGTCATCAGGATCGAGCGGCGCGACCATTCCGAATAGGGGTGCTGGCGCTCGACTTCGCGGAAATAGTCGACGGCCTCGTTCCAGTTGCCACGGTCCAGGCGGTCGGCGCCGGTGGAATACAGGAGCTCAACGGGACGCTCTTCGTAGGCGAGGGTCGGCTTCTTGGCCTTGCCGGCGCAGCCCGCGACTGAGGCGGCGACGAGGACAGCGGCGATAGTGACGGCCGAACGTCCCTGGAAAATACGAAGCACGGAGTCTCTCACCCTCGAAGCAAACGCGCGCCCCTGCGCCGTGCAAGGCTTCTACACCACGCCGTCAAAGGCGCAAATGCGAAGGCCGAAACCCGACTTTTCGGAGACGCTTCTAAACCGCTTCCGCCAGGGCCGGCGCGAGGGCGCGCAGGCGCCAGGCGCGCGGCTGTGCCAGCAACGCCCGAACCACGGCGTTATTGAGGCCGTGGCCGGCCAGAACGCCTTCGAAGCGGCCGATGATCGGCTTGCCCAGGACGTAGAGATCGCCGACGGCGTCCAGCGCCTTGTGGCGAACGAACTCGTCCGGACGGCGAAGGCCCTCCGGATTCAAAACGCGATCGCCGTCGATCACCACGGCGTTCTCCATCGAACCGCCGCGCGCCAGTCCAATGGCCCGCAGCGCCTCGACGTCACGAACAAAACCGAAGGTGCGGCAGTTGGAAAGCTCGGCGCGGAACGAGTCTTCGTCGACCACCAGATCCACGGCCTGACGGCCGATGGCCTTGCTCGCGAAGGCGATTTCGAAGGCGACTTCGAATCGATCCGAAGGCAGCAGCGCGGCGCGCTTGTCGCCGTCCTCCACGGTGATCGGAGCCAGGATCTCGATATACTGGCGAACAGCTTCCTGCCGGCGACGGCCCGCGCGGTCCAAAATCTGCACAAAGGGCTCGGACGAGCCGTCCATGATCGGCACTTCAGGGCCGTCGACCTCGACGATGCAGTTGTCGATCGACAGCGCCGCCAGCGCCGCCATCAGGTGCTCGATCGTCGAGACCCGCACGTCGTCGGCGTTGTTGATTACGGTGCCGAGCTGGGTCTGACAGACGGCTTCCGCCGTGACCGGCACGCGGTTGTCGCGGTCATGTACGTCGGTCCGCACAAAGACGATCCCCATGTCGGCGACCGCCGGGCGCACGGCGACGCGCACATGTGCGCCCGTGTGCAGGCCAATCCCCGCGAAGATCACCGGTCCGGCGACCGTGTGCTGAAAATAACCCGAAGCCGACACTCGAAACCCTTATTGGCTACGGACGACTCTGCAGCCGACCTTTCGCCCCCGCTTAGCATTTAGGAGCGTTGCCGCGCTGCGGCAAAGCAAAGTCTGTTTCGGATTGTTACCACGTAAGCGGCTGTATTTATTTCACTTTTATAACGCGACTGCGCGCCGAAGAGGCGAACGCGGATCGTTGTTCAGCGCCCTGGGCGAGACTTTCGGCGGGCCTAGCGGCGGACGCTAAGCAGGTCTAGGCTCCGCCGCCAGTGAGCATAACCGTTTCCAGGAAATCGGGTTTCATGATCAAGCGCTTGCGCGTCGCCGCCTCCGTCCTCGCCCTGTCCGTCGCCGTGGTCGGCGCGGCCGCCGCCCAGACCCCCGCGAAGGCGGATATCTTCACCGCCAAGGATATGGCCAGCCTTGATCGGCTGAGCGACCCCCGCGTCTCGCCCGATGGTCGCTATGTGCTCTACAGCGTGCGGACGATGGATTACCCCGCCAACAGGGCGTCGATGTCGCTTTGGGTGGCGGACCTGAAGACCAAGATGGCCCCTCGGCGCCTGAAAATCTCGGATGGGGGCGCGGCCAGCGGCCGTTGGGGCGCCGACGGCAAGACGATCTACTTCACGTCCAGCCGCGCGGGCGGGACCGAGCAGGTGTTCAAGACCGACGCCCAGGGCGAAACCGCTACGCAGGTCACGACGGCTCCCTTCGATGTGCAAGCCTACAAGGTCGCGCAGGACGGAAAGACGATTGTCGTGGCGATGGCGGTTTTCCCCGACTGCGCCGACCTGGCCTGCACCGAGGCGCGACTCGCGGCCAAGGGGACGACGAAGGCGACCGGGGTTGTCTACGACCGCCTGTTCGTTCGCCACTGGGATACTTGGAACGACGGGACGAAGAACCACCTCTTCGCCTATGGCCTGGACGCCAACGGCGTCGCCCAGGGCCAACCCGTGGCGCTCATGAAGGGCTTCGACGGCGATTCACCGACCAAACCGTATGGTGGCGATGAAGACTTCACGATCACGCCGGACAGCAAGGCGGTTGCCTTCTCGGCCAAGGTGGCGGGCAAGGACGAAGCCTGGACCACCAACTTCGATATCTGGTCCCGTCCGCTGGACGGCTCGGAAAAGCTCCAGAACCTGACGGCGGCCAACAAGGCCTGGGATGCCGCGCCGGTGTTTTCGCCCGACGGCAAGTGGGCGGCCTATCGCGCCATGAAGCGCCCTGGCTTCGAGGCCGACCGCTTCGGAATCATGCTGCGCGATGTCATCAGCGGACAGGAACGGGAATTGGCGCCGGGCTGGGATCGCTCAGCAGACGCGATCGCTTGGAGCCGCGACGGCAAGACGATCTACGCCACCGCGCTGGATGTCGGTCAGGGCAAGCTCTTCGCCATCGACGTAAAGTCCGGCAAGGTCACGGCGTTGACCGGCGATGGGCATGTCACCGCCTTCGATGTGAGCCCGGGCGGGATCGTCTACGCCTCGGATTCGCTCAAGAGCCCGTCTGAACTGTTCTTCCTGCCGGCCAAGGGCCCGGCGGTGAAAGTCGCCAGCGTGTCGAGCGAAGCGCTGAAAAACGTCGCCTGGGGCGAGCCAGAGCAGTTCAACTTCAAGGGCTGGAACGATGAGACGGTCCACGGCTTCGTCCTGAAGCCCGCCAACTTCGATCCGGCCAAGAAATACCCCGTCGCGTTCCTGATCCACGGCGGCCCGCAGGGTTCGTTCAGCAACAGCTGGTCCTACCGCTGGAACCCGCAGGTCTACGCCAACGCCGGCTACGCGGTGGTGATGATCGATTTCCACGGTTCGACCGGATACGGCCAGGCTTTCACCGACGCCATCAGCCAGCATTGGGGCGATCGCCCGCTGGAGGACCTTAAGAAGGGCTGGAGCTTCGCCCTTTCGAAGTACGGTTTCCTGGACGGTGATCGCGCCTGCGCGCTTGGCGCATCGTACGGCGGCTACATGGTTAACTGGATCGCGGGCAATTGGAACGAGCCCTGGAAGTGCCTCGTGAATCACGACGGCGTCTTCGACACCCGCGCCATGGGATACTCGACCGAGGAGCTGTGGTTCACCGAATGGGAAAATGGCGGCCCGCCGTGGCAGGCCGGCACAACCTACGAGACCTTCAATCCCGCGCTTCACGTCGACAAGTGGGTCAAGCCGCAGCTCGTTGTTCAAGGTCAGCTGGACTATCGCATCCCCGTCGAACAGGGACTGGCCACCTTTACCGCGCTGCAACGTCGGGGCGTTCCCAGCAAGCTGCTGTACTTCCCGAACGAGAACCATTGGGTGCTCAAGGCCCAGAACTCGGTGCAGTGGCACAAGGAAGTGCTGGACTGGCTGGACCAGTGGACAGGCAACACCCGCCCGGGGAAGTGATCGCGGCCTAGCGTCCTCTCCACCGTTTCATGGCGGGATGGCGCTTCCTGCTCACCTGTGAAGCGAGGAGTCGGCGCGCCGCGAATACGCGGCGTGACGGGGCGGCGCTAAAGCCGCCCCGTCGCTACCGAGAAGGTCAGGCGAGCCTTTTTCTCGAGCTCGCCTATCTCGCGCCCGGACACGTAGGCGCGAGCAAGAGCCGCCGGGGCCACGGCGGGGAAGGCCGCAACCGGCAGGCGCTTCACCTCACCGCGCGCGGCCCTTAGTTGCGTTTGGACCCGCTGCTCCACCGCTTCTTGAGTCCAGTCTTCCGGCAGACGCGAGCGTCCCGCCTGCTTCAGCCGCCATAGACCCGCAAGGCCCCAGGCGCGCGCCGCGCCCTTCACGGCGTGCGGATCAGCGCGCGAGTCTAGGCGTCGCGCCGCCAGCACGGCCAGCGCTCCAGCCGTCCCATCGATATAGGCCAACACCGCGGCCTCATCCTTCAGGGGGCCCTCGTCCAGGTCCACGAAGCGAGCGTCAGCCAAGAGAGCCAGGGCGCTGGGATCAAAGCCGGAAGACGCCAAGGCCTCGACATTGGGATGCTTGCGGGGCGCCTTACCGGCGGCGATCTCTTCCATCGCCTCGCGCCACCAGGTCAGACGGATTTCACCCATCAGAGCATTGGACACACCGCCGGCCACGCGGGCCAACTCATAATTCAGGCCATAGAGAGCCATCACATCGGCGCGCGCCGCCGCATCGGCGATGAACCGGGTCGCCAGCCAGCGGTCGGGATCGACGCGGCGCACGAGGTCGTCGAGGGTCTCGGTGTCGGCCATGATGTCCAAAACAAGGAAGGCCCGTCGCGAGTCGCGGCGGGCCCTCCCCTTACAGCATTTTCGCGCCGCGTTTAGCCAAACAGCGTCTGGTTCATCGCCATCGTGGCCAGCATCGGGATGCTCAGCAGGGTGTTGGTGCGCGAGAACAGCATGGCGGTCTTGGCCGCCTTGGCCTTGGCGTCCGCATCAGCCTCGACAATACCCAGGGCGATCTTCTGGTTCGGCCAGATGAAGACCCAGACGTTGAAGAACATCACCGTCGCCAGCCACATGCCGGTGCCGATGAAGGTGAAGCCCATGTCGACGCCGGGCGTGTAGCCACCGGCGAGACCCAGGGTGAAGGCCTCAACCAGATAGCCACGGTTGTAGGCCAGAAGCACGCCCATCACCCAGGTCGCCAGGGCGGCCCAGCGGAACCAGAAGAGCGCCTCGGGGGCGATATACTTGCTGACGGCCGGCTTCAGCTCGGCCGGGATCTGCGGCATCACGCGGATCTGCACGAAGTTGAAATAGTACAGCAGGCCGATCCACAGGATGCCAAACAGCACGTGCAGCCAGCGGAAGATGGCCTGGAAATAGGTGCTGTCATGCCCGTGCGGGCTGTGGCCGTAGCCAATCACGATGACCAGAGCCAGCACGAAGCTGACAATGATCGTGTTGCGGAAGTTCGAAAGCAGTCCAGTCATCGGTTTCCCCCTCGGATCCCATTTCCCTTAAGGGGACCATAGGGATGTTTCGGAGTCGGGCAAAGCCGGGATACCGAGAGTCGGCGAGACGACGGCTAGACCGCGATCAGCGCCGCGGCCAACCTGCGGCCCTCACTGGCCAGGACGTTGTAGGTGCGCGCGGCCGCCTCGGTGCTCATGAACTCCAGGCCCACCCCGGCGACCTTGAGGGCGTCGCGGACGGGGCGTGGCGGCAGGGCGTTGGCGAGGCCCACGCCCAGCAACACGAACTCGACCGCGCCGCCCGCCGCGAAAACCTCCGCGAAAGCCTCGGGCGTCAGCTCCGAAAGCGACGAGACGGACCAGTCGCGCGGCTGATCATCGAGGATCAGCAGCGAGCCTGGCCGCCAGACGCCGGCGACCCGAAAGCCGCCGCCGCCCCAGGCGTCGATGGACGGCGGCTGGCGCATCAGGGACGCGAGGCCGCGCCGAGCTTGATCGGCGTGGCTTCTTCGTCGTTACGCTTGACGCCCCAGAGCAGGATGATCGGCGCGCCGACATAGATCGACGAATAGGTGCCGACGGCGATACCGAACATCATCACGACGGAGAAGCCGAACAGCGCGTCGCCGCCGAAGATCGCCAGACCCGCCAGCGCCATGACCGCCGTCACGCCTGTAATGATGGTCCGCGACAGCGTCTCGTTGATCGACAGGTCGATCACTTCGCCAAGCGGCATCTTCTTGTATTTGCGGAGGTTCTCGCGGAGGCGGTCGAACACCACGACGGTGTCGTTCATCGAGTAGCCGATCACCGTCAGCAGCGCGGCCACGGTGTTGAGGCTGAATTCGATCTTGAACAGCACGATGAAGCCAAAGGTCAGCACCAGGTCGTGCAGCAGGCCGGCCACGGCGCCGAGGCCAAACTGCGGCTCGAACCGGAACCAGATGTAGAGGAACATCAGGGCGATCGCCAAGCCGAGGGCCAGCAGACCGCTGCGGAACAGCTCGCCCGACACCTTCGGCCCCACGACTGAGGGGTTGAGGAAACGGGCTTCATTGCCGAGCGACTTGCGCAGCTCGCCCTGTACCTTGGTCATGGTGGCGTCAGCCTCCATACCGGCCGGGGTCTGGAAGCGCACCAGGGCCTTGTCCGGCGAACCGAACTGCTGGACCTGGACGTCGCCCAGACCCTGGCGATCCAGAGTCTCGCGGATCAGGCCAAGGTCGGCGGCGCGCGGCGCGGTCGAGACCTCCATCACCGTACCGCCCTTGAAGTCGATACCGAGCTGGAGGCCGGGATAGAAGCAGCCGACGATGGATGCGACGACCAGCACGGCGCTGAGGATGCCCATCAGGCGCGAGAACCGGACGAACTGGAAATTGGTTTTCTGCGGAAGCAGCTTGATCAGGGGCCAGGACATGGGGGCGCTCCGTCAGATCGGCAGTTTCTTGGGACGCGCGGCGCGGAACCACCATCCGATGAGGACTTGGCTGATCATCACCGAGGTGAAGACCGAAGTGAAAACGCCGATAGACAGCGTCCACGCGAAACCGCGAACCGGTCCCGCACCAAAAGCGAACATGATCGCGGCCGCCACCAGCGTCGTGACGTTAGCGTCGATGATCGTGCCCATGGCGCGCGAGAAGCCCGCGTCGGCCGCCATGATCGGCGACTTGCCGGCGCGGGCCTCGTCGCGCATGCGCTCGTAGATCAGCACGTTGGCGTCGACGGCCACGGCGAGGGTCAGGATAAGACCGGCGATGCCGGGCAGGGTCAGCGTCGCTTGGGTCAGCGACATGGCCGCAACGATCATCATGCCGTTGACGACAAGGGCGATGACCGAGATGCCCCCGAACAGCAGGCCGTAGCTCAGGATCATGAAGACCACGATCGTGATGAAGGCGACCAGGGTCGACACCGCGCCGGCGCGCACGGCGTCTGCGCCCAGTTCGGCGCCGACGGTGCTTTGCTGCTCGACTTTCAGGGGCGCGGGCAGCGCGCCTGAACGCAGCAGCAGGGCGAGGTCAGAGGCGCTCTCGGCCGTGAACGAGCCGGTAATGATGCCGCTGCCACCCAGGATGGCGCCGTTGATGGTCGGGGCCGAGATGATGCGGCCGTCCAGAACGATGGCGAAGCGCTTGCCGACGTTGCGCGCGGTGGCGTCGCCGAACTTGCGCGAACCCGACCCGTTGAACTTGAACGAAACGGCGGGCGCGCCGCGATCATCGAAGCTCTGGCGGGAGTCGACCAGTTCGTCGCCCGACACCAGGGCGCGCTTGCGCACGACGTAGGCGGCTTGATAGCGATCATCGCTAGGCAGGGCTTCAGAGCCGGGCGGGATGCGGCCGGCGGCGATGTCCTCGGGCGTCACCGAGTCATCGACCATCTGGAACGTCAGCTTGGCGGTCTTGCCGACCACGGCCTTGAGGCGCTCGGGGTCACTCTCGCCGGCGGCCTGGATCACGATGCGATCGGCGCCCTGACGAGTGATGTTGGGCTCCTTGGTGCCCAGGGTGTCGATACGTCGACGAATGGTCTCGATGCTTTGATCCACCGCCAAGGATGCGTCGTGCGCCGCAGCTTCCGGCACAAACGACAGCTCGAGGCGCTGGTCGTCGCGCTTGTTCACCGTGACGTCGCGGCCGCTGACCGAACCGGCGAACGGCGAGCCAACGGAGCGACGCAGCACGCTGGCGGCCTCGTCGACCTTGGCGGCGTCCGCGATGCGAAGCCGGACCGTGCCGTTCACCTCGGCGAGCTCGCCAAAGGTGATCTGCTCGCCGCGGAGGACGGTGCGGACATCCTCGACGAGGTTCTTCAGCCGCTCCTTGCGGAGGGCGTCGGTATCGACCTCGTACATCAGGTAGGAGCCGCCCTGCAGGTCGAGACCTAGGTTCAGCTTCTGCTTGGGCAGCCAGCCCGGGAAGCTATCCAGCGTCTTCTGCGGCAGGAGATTGGGCAAGGTGAAGAGGATGCCGAAGATCACCGACAAGGTGACCAAGACAATCTTCCAGCGAGACAGTGTCAGCATGGATAAGAGCTCGGAGCGACGCCTTTAGACGCCTGGATTTAGCACTGAGGCCCGACCTTCAGGACATCAGCGCCTGAGGTCGGTTCTCATCAGTAGGTTGAAGCCGTTCGGCCGGAGTTCTCAACCGAAGGCGACAGGAAGCGAACGTCGGGTCAGCCCTTGGCGTCGTTGGCGACGGCCGGCTCACCCTTGGCGCGAACCTCGGCGATCATGCCCTTGACGACCTTCACGGTCACGCCGGTGGCGATTTCGACGCCCACTTCACGATCCTCGACGCGGACAATCTTGCCGATCATGCCGCTGGACAGCACCACGGTGTCGTTACGCTTCAGGTTGTTGAGCATGTTCATATGCTCTTTCTGGCGCTTCTGCTGCGGACGGATCAGCATGAAGTAGAACAGCACGACCATCAGGATGATGGGCAGGATGTTCATCAGGGTCGCCGTGGTGGAACCGGTGGGCATGGTCTCTCCAAAAATCCGATATGCGCGCCGCCTAAAATAGGGTCGCGCTGAGCCGGCGGAAGCTATGCGTTCGCCTTCTCTTTTGCAATGCGAGCGCGTGAGGGTATGCAGCCACACATGACCGACGCGATCGCCCCCCTCCTCGCCCGTATCGCCGACGCCCTGGAGCGCCTGGCCCCGCCCGCCCCGCAAGCGCCGGATTTCACGGCGGCGCGCCTCTTCCGACACGAGGCTGCGACCGGCGCGTTCGTCGCGGCCCCGGACTATCCGCTGTCGCTGGATTTGCTGGTCGGCATCGACCGCCAGAAGGCGCGGTTCGTCGAGAACCTCCGGCGCTTCGCCGAGGGCCTGCCCAGCAACCACGTGCTTCTGTGGGGCGTGCGCGGCACGGGCAAGAGCTCGGTCACCAAGGCCGCGTTCGTGGCCCTGGCCGACGCTTATCCAAGCCTGAAGCTGATCGAAGTGGATCGCGACGAGGTCGCGGCTTTGCCGCCGCTCTTTGATCTATTGCGGGCGCGAGCCGAACGGTTCGTGGTCCTTTGCGACGACCTTTCCTTCGAAGACGGGGCGGCGGCGGCCAAGGCGCTGAAGTCGGCGTTGGAGGGCGGCGTTTCGGGTCCGCCCGAAAATGTGCTGTTCGTGGCCACCTCCAACCGCCGCCACCTGATGCCGCGCGATCATGTCGAACGTCAGGGCTCTATCGCGGCGGCCGAGAACGCCGAGGAGGAGATGAGCGTCTCTGACCGCTTCGGCCTGTGGATCGGCTTTCCGCCGATGGACCAGGCGACGTACCTGCAGGCGATCCGTGCCTACGCCGAGCGGTTCGGCCTCGACGCCGCCGATCTGGATCGGCGCGCCCTTCAGTGGTCGCAGATGCGCGGAGGACGCTCGGGCCGCGTGGCCTGGCAGTTCGTCCGGGATCTGGCGGGAGAGCTAGGCGTCGGGGTGCCGAGCTAGGGGCGGGGTCGAGCCCCTTGCAATCCGATCAAATTTGAGAAAATTTCTCTTCTGCGAGATTTGCAGAGGAGGCCCGAGTGCCGTCCACAGACGTCGACACCGCCGCTGACCTGGCTCTGGCCGCCCGGCTTGAGACCTTGCGCAGGGAACGCGACCTGTCGCTGGACGCCGCCGCCGCCCTGACGGGGCTTAGCCGGGCGACGATCTCGCGCATCGAGCGGGGCGAGACCAGCCCTACGGCCAACGCCCTGGGACGGCTCTGCAACGCCTATGGCCTGACGATGTCGCGCTTGCTGGCGGCGGTCGAGAGCACGGCCCCTCGGCTTCTGCGCGGAGCGGACGCCACGCATTGGCGCGATCCCGAGAGCGGCTTTCTACGCACCCTGATCGCGCCGCCCACCGAGGGCTACGCCACCGAGCTGGCGCTGGGCGAACTGCCGACTGGGGCCGAGATCCGTTACACGCTCGATCAACCGCAGCGCGGCGGATGCGCCCCCGCAGGGCGCGAGCAGTTCTTCTATCTGTTCACGGGCGAGCTCAGTCTCGACATCGAGGCCGAAACCTATCGGCTGAGCCCCGGCGACTGCCTGCGCCATCAGGGCGTCGACGCCACACGGATCGCCAACCCCGGGTCCGTCCCCGCCCGCTATCTGATCATCAACACCACGACGGTCTAGACGCCATGACCAAGCCGCAGCTCCGCATCATCGCCGGTGATTTCGAGGACCCTCGCATCGTCGCCCTCCTGGCCCACCACTTTGCCACCATGCGCTCCACCGGCCCGGAAGAGAGCTGTCACGTCATGCCGTTGGAGGCCATGCGCCAGACCGATCTCGACTTCTTCGCCGCCTGGGACGGCGAGACACTGGCCGGGTTTGGCGCGGTCAAGCGGCTCGGCGACGGCCATGGCGAGATCAAGTCGATGCACACCGCCACAGCGCGCCGGGGCCAGGGGGTGGGCCAAGCTGTGCTGGACCATCTGGTGGCGCACGCCCGCACCTTGGGTTTGAGCCGCCTCAGCCTTGAAACCGGAGCCGGCGACTTCTTCGTTCCCGCCAGGGCGATGTACGCCCGCAACGGTTTCCAGACCTGCGAGCCCTTTGGTGACTACAAGCCCGATCCCAACAGCGTCTTCATGACCCGGACGCTCTAAGGGCGCAAAGAAAAGGCCCGCTCCAATGAAGCGGGCCCATCCTGATCAGCGCGGCAGAACCAAGCCCGGATCGACCGGTTTGGCCTTGTCCTTGGCCGTCGGCGCATAGCGCATTTCAAAGTGCAGCTGAGGCTCGTTGACCCCACCGGTCGCGCCGACCGTACCGATCTGCTCGCCTTGTTTGACTTGCTGGCGCATCTTCACCGACGTGCTGGAGAGGTGCGCATAGGCCGTGACCCAGCCATCGGCGTGCTTGACCAGAACCAGATTGCCAAACGTCGGCACCTGGTTGCCCGCATAGGCGATCTCGCCGTCGGCGGCCGACAGCACGGGAGAGCCCTGCGGCGCGCGGATGTTCAAGCCATCGTTGCGCTGACCCGTCCCCTTCACGCCAAAGCCGGAGATGATTTCACCCCGCACCGGCCAGGCGAACTTGCCCTTGCCTGACGCAATAATCTCGGCCTCGGTCGGCGCGGCGGCGCTTTCGATGATCGGCCGCGCGGCCGGCGGAGGCGTGATCGGCTGAGCCGCCACAGGCGCGCTGGGGCGCGGCGGCGTGGCGCCACTAGCGGTGTAGGGAATGGGGCTCGACGGCAAGGCCGGCGCGGCCGCTGACGGCGCGCTGCTGTCGACACGTGCATAGGTATTTGCGGGAGTGTTCGCGGGCGGGGGCGTGGGACGCGCCGCCGCGACGATCGTCGTGGTGGTCTTGATCGGCCCCTTGTCCTTGTAACCGTCCGGCAGCGCGAGCTTCTGGCCCTTCTTGATCGCCGCCGTGGCGCGCAGGTTGTTCTCCGCCGCCAGTTCTTTGACGCTGACGTTGAACCGCTTGGCCACCGCCGACAGCGTATCGCCGCTCTGCGCGACATAGGCTTTCTGCGTGGTGGCCGGCCCCTTGATCTTGGCGCCCAGCTTCAGAGGCTTGTCGGTGTCGAGCTTGTTGGCCTCCGCGAGTTCGCTGACGCTCATGTCGAACTTGCGCGCGATCGCGGTCAGGGTGTCGCCGGACTTGACGGTGTGGATCTGGCGCGGCCCCGCCACGCTCACGACCGAACCTGTCACGCTCAAGGTGGTGGTGCTGGTAGCGATCGGTGCGGGAGCTTCTTCCGAGACCGTCTGACGCGCGGGGCGCGAGGCGGTGGGCGACGCAGGACGCTGCGTGGCCGGCGCGGACTCGGCCTCGGCGACAGTCGTCGCGGGAGCGGCCGGGATCACCTGGGTGGTCTTGATCGGCCCCTTGTCCTTGTAGCCGTCAGGGAGGCGAAGCTTCTGGCCCTTCTTGATGGCCGAGTTCGCCTTCAGGTCGTTTTCTTCGGCGAGGGCGGCGGCAGTGACGTTGAACCGCTTGGCGATCGAAAACATCGTATCGCCGGTCTGGACCACATAGGCCTTGGCGGTCGTCGCCGGTCCTTTGATCTTCTGACCAAGCTTCAGGCGATACGGCGGCTGCAGGTCGTTCAGCTTGACCAATTCGGCGCGGGTAGACCCCATGCCGCGCGCGATGGCGTCGAGCGCGTCGCCGGATTCGACCACGCGCACCTGCGGCTTGCCCTGCAGCTCGACCACCGGTCCGGTGACCGTGGTGGTCACGACAGTCTTAGGCGGCGCGGGACGAAGCACCGGCTTGGGCTCGGGCGGCGCAGTCTGCGCGGGAGGCGGCAACTCGGCCTGGCTCACGGCGGGCGCAGGTTGGGTCGCGATCGGTGTCGGAGCCGGCAGAGCCTCGGCCTCGCCGGCCGGCACCGGGGTCGCCTCACTGGGCGCCGGCGTAGCCGGCTGCGTGATCGGGAAATTGGGCGTGAACCGCTGCGCGGCCAGTCCGGCAGCGTGCGCGGGAGCGCCGAGTGTTCCAGCCGTCAGGGCGATCACCGCCGCTTGCGTCCACAACTGCCTCATAGCCTCTCCTTTCCCGCCGGAGCGCCAGAACGCCCCGCCAGGGTAAACCAACCTTTAACATCCGGAGCGCGCCGTGGACGCGTCCCCAGAAACTCACTGATCCTTGGCGACGCCGGCCAGCAGGGGCACGAAGCGCACGTCGCACAGGATCTCGACCCGGAAGCCCCCTTTTCCATCCCCGGCGTAGCGCCGAAGGCTCTGGACAGGCCCCTTCCCGACCGGCGCGACCAGCACGCCGTTCGGCTTCAACTGCGAAAGCAGTCGCTTAGGGTCATCTTCCGCTGCGGCCGTGACCATAATGCGGTCAAAGGGCGCTTGTTCGGCCCATCCTTCCCCGCCATCGCCAAACTTGGTGATGACATTGGTCAAGCCGAGCGTGTTGAAACGCGCCTCCGCCTCTTTCATCAGGGTGCGGTAGCGCTCGATCGTATAGACCAGCCGCGACACCTTGCTGAGGATCGTCGTCTGGTAGCCCGACCCGGTGCCGATCTCCAGCACCCGTGAGCGCGGCTCGACCGTCAGGGCCTGGGTCATTAGGCCGACGATGAAGGGTTGGCTGATGGTCTGGCCGCAAGCGATCGGCAGGGCCGAATCTTCCCACGAGCGGTCCTTGAAGAGGTCCGGCGTAAACAGGTCGCGGGGCGTGGTCTCGATGGCCTTCAGCACCTGAGGATCGGTCACGCCCTGGTCGCGCAACGCCTTCATCAGGCGCGGCAGATCGGCCTTGGCGTTTTCAGCGGCCTTCGTCGTCCCTCCGCTCATGCGCCCACCTTTCTAGGCGGCGCGCCGCCCAGGACGCCCTTCAGCGCATGGGCGGTCTCGTAGTGCGTCAAGTCGATGTGCAACGGCGTGACGGAAATCCGCCCTTCGTAGATGGCGCGAAGATCGGTGCCTTCCGCCGGCTGCGACGCCTTGGCGGTGAAGCCCATCCAGTAATAGTCACGGCCGCGCAGATCGGTGCGCTTGTCCATGTGGCGCATGTGGCCGTCGCGGAAGCCCTGGCGGGTGACCTCGACCGCCTTGACGCTTTCCGGCGCCAGCGCGGGGAAGTTCACGTTCATGACCACATCGGCCGGCCAGCCCACCTCCAGCAGGCGCTGGATAATGCCCGGCGCGAACGCCTCGGCCGTCTCCCAGTGGGCCACGATCTCATCGTGGAAATAGTTCATCGACTGCGACAGGGCGATCGACGGGATGCCCAGCGCCATCCCCTCGATGGCGCCGGCCACCGTGCCCGACAGGGTGACGTCCTCGGCGATGTTCTGGCCGCGATTGACGCCTGACAGGACAAGGTCCGGCTTGGCGCCCTCGATCAGCTGCTGAACCGCCATCATCACGCAGTCGGTGGGCGTGCCCTCGACGGCGAAGCGGCGCGGGTCGAGCTTTCGCACCCGGATCGGATCCGCCAGGGTCAGGGCGCGGCTGGCGCCCGATTGCTCGTACTCGGGCGCGCAGATCCAGACGTCATCGGTGAGCGCCCGGGCGATGCGCTCCAGGCTTTGCAGGCCGGGAGCGTTGATCCCGTCGTCGTTGGTGAGGAGAATCCTCACGCCTGCCCCCCGATGTGCGTCACGCCGCCCATATAGGGCTGCAGCGCCGCCGGGATGTGGATGCGACCGCCCTCGTCCTGATAGTTCTCAAGCACCGCCACCAGCGTGCGGCCAACCGCAAGACCCGAACCGTTCAGGGTGTGCACGAAGTGGCCGCCCTTTTCACCAGTCTTGCGGTAGCGGGCGTCCATGCGACGGGCCTGGAAGTCGCCGCAGTTTGAGCACGAGCTGATCTCGCGGTACATGTTCTGCGACGGCAGCCAGACCTCGAGGTCGTAGGTCTTCTTCGCGCCAAAGCCCATGTCACCGGTGCACAGCAGCATGGTGCGGAACGGTAGCTCCAGCTTCTTCAGCACCGCCTCGGCGCACTCGACCATGCGCTGGTGCTCGGCCTCGGACTGGTCGGGCGTGGTGATCGAGACGAGCTCGACCTTGTAGAACTGGTGCTGGCGGATCATGCCGCGCGTGTCGCGCCCGGCCGAGCCGGCCTCGGCGCGGAACGACGGCGTCAGGGCCGTCAGGCGCATGGGCAGCTCCTCCTCGGCGATCAGCTGCTCGCGGACGATGTTGGTGAGCGAGACCTCGGCGGTGGGGATCAGCCAGCGCTCATCGGTCGTGTGGAAAAGGTCGTCGGCGAATTTGGGCAGCTGGCCCGTGCCGAACAGCGCGTCGTCCTTCACTAGGAGCGGCGGGCTCACCTCCATATAGCCGTGCTCGACCGTCTGCAGGTCCAGCATGAACTGGCCGATGGCGCGCTCGAGGCGGGCGATTTCCTTCTTGAGGACGACAAAGCGCGCGCCGCTCATGCGGGCGGCGGCTTCGAAGTCCATGCCGCCGATGGCCGCGCCCAGGTCGACATGGTCCTTCGGCGCGTTCAGCTTGCCGGCTGGCAGGGCCTTGGCGTCGCCCCAGGCGCGCTGTTCGACATTGCCATGCTCATCGTCTCCGGCGGGCACTTCCGGCGCGGGGATGTTGGGCAGGCTGGCCAGCAGGTCCTTCAGCTTGCCGCCGACCAGGGCCTCTTCCTCAGCGGCGGTGGCCATGACGCCCTTCAGCGACTCGACCTCGGCCATCAGGCGCTGGGCTTCGGCCTCATCCTTCTTGGCCTTGGCCATGCCGATCAGCTTGGAGCTCTCGTTCCGCTTGGCCTGGGCCTCCTGCAGGGAGGTCTGAGCGGCCCGAAGTTGCGCGTCCAGCTTGACGGCCTCGGCGGCCGCGCCCGAACGCCCCTTGGCTGACCAGTGGCGGTCATAGGCTTCAGGATTTTCGCGGATGGCCTTGATGTCGTGCATCGAACGCTAGCTCGGAAGAGGCGGTAAGAAACGCCCTCTCTAAGGCGCGTCGGCGGGGGCGCCAAGCTTTCCGGACCGCGCGCCGCCGTCTCAACGGCTTCGTGATCCGGTCCGGGGCGAACCTTCAGGAACGTTCATTGCACTAAACTACGCCTTTTTCGCCAACTGCGACCGCATGACGCACGGTTCGAGAGCGCAAGATTCCCCGTTCTTGGCCGCTTTCAGCATCATGATTCCAATTATTAATGCGAATTAATCATGCTTTGTCACATGGGTTTAACGCCGAGCGTCGAGAAGCCGCGCTCAATTCAGTGCGCTTTTCGCTTCTCACCCGGCCCTCCCCGGCCCGCTCGCCCCTCCAAGGACCAATCGAACCCCATGAAGACGTTCGCCGCTCTCGCCGCCCTCGCCATCGCCGCCGCTGTCGCCGCCCCGGCCAGCGCCAAGACCAACGAAGTCCGCGTTTCGATCGCCGGCAAGAACTCGGTCGAGATCCAGACCGCGATCAAGGCCGCCGCCGCCACCGTCTGCACCGCCAACGGCAAGCTGATCGCTCAGGACTGCGTCGACAGCGCGGTCGCCGGCGCCAACCGCCAGCTGGCCATGATCGTCCGCGCCCGCGAGACCGGTAAGGCCCTGTCGTCGGAAACCCTCTCGGTCGTCCGCATCTCGCTGAAGGGCAAGACCCGCGACCAGATCCACTCGGAAATTCGCGTCGCCGCCCAAACGGTCTGCAAGGCCCAGCCGCGCTTCAGCGTCGCCAGCTATCAAGCATGCGTCGCCGACGCCGTTCGCGACGCCAAGGCTCAGCTGCAAGCCCGCATGGGCGCCGCCGCCTAAAGCCACCCGAACTGACCGAAAACAAGGAGGGCTCCGCGACAGGATCGCGGAGCCCTTTCTGTTACGAGGCGACGAGATCCGTACCCGCCTGCTCGTCTTCTTCCTTCCGGCGGCGCTCAATCAGCCACACGCACCAGATCGAGATTTCGTAGAGCAGGCACAGCGGCAGCGCCAAGGTGATCTGGCTGATCGGATCGGGCGGCGTCACGATGGCCGCCACCACGAACACCGCGACGATCGCATAGCGACGTCCTGTGCGCAGCATCTGCGACGTGATCAGCCCCGCCAGGCCGCCCAACGACAAGACGACGGGCAGTTGGAAGCTGAGACCAAACGCCAAGAGCAGCGTGGTGACCAGCGTCAGGTATTCCGAGACGCGGGTTTGCAGAACGACCTTCACGCCGTCGCCCACGATCTGCTGGCTTAGCGAGAACCACAGCACGAACGGCAGCATCACGTAATAGACCAGCGACGCGCCCATCAGGAACAGCACCGGCGAGGCGATCAGGAACGGCAGGAACGCATTACGCTCCTTCTTGTAGAGGCCCGGCGCCACGAAACGATAGAGCTGCCAGGCGATGATCGGGAACGCCAGGATGATCGCCCCGAACGCCGACAGCTTGATATTGGTGAAGAACTGCTCCAGCGGCGCGGTGGCCTGCAAGGTGATATTGGCGAGGGCGCCGGTCGCAACCTTCTTCACCCCAACGAGGGCCAGAAGCAGGTCGAATGGGCCGTGCTGACCGCTCGTGTCCTGCATGGCCTTAAGGCCTTCAGCCACGGTGAAGGGGCGCACCAGAAACAGGAAGATCGGCTTCACAAAGGCGAAGCAGACACCGAAGGCCACCGCGATGGCCGCGACGCAGATAATCAGACGGGTGCGGAGCTCGATCAGGTGATCCAGCAACGGCGCCCGCGAGGCCTCGATTTCCTCTTCGGGGTCGTGTCCGATGGCCTTGCTCACGAGACGATATCCGAAGCGGTGGAGTCGCCGGCCTTGCTGGCGCGCTTACGCGGCGCGCGAACGGCCTTGGGCGCCTCCACAGTGATGTCCTTCTTGGCGCTGGTCCGCTTGCGCGGCGCCTTGACCGGCTCCACCAGAGTAGGCTCGGCGGCGACCTTCTTGCGAGGCGCACGCTTGGGCTTGGCCTCGACGATCTCGGCCGACGGCTCAGCCGTGGGGAGGATCGAGTTATGGACCTCGCCGGCGGCGTACGGATGAGCCCGCATTGCGCCACTGGAAAGCGAGGCGTCAATATCGGCGAACACATCGTCGACCTTCACGTCCCGCGCGGCGTCAGCGGCCTCCTGCACCGGATTGGAAAACTGGCCCGACCGCATCGCCTGGACCTCGCGGCGCAGTTCGTCGAGCTCGGACTGGCGCGCCATCTCGTCGAAGCTCGCGCGGAACTCCGACGCCATGCCACGCATGCGCCCAACGAATTGGCCGAGTTTTCGCAACAGAACGGGGAGATCCTTGGGACCCACCACGATCAGGGCGACGGCGGCGATAATGAGAAGTTCAGTGCCGCCGATATCAGGAAGCATGGACGCGCCCTAGAGCGGAGGAGCCCGAAGGCTCCCCGCGAGGTTGGACCAACGCGCAAAGCAAAGCTCCGCGCGCCGCGATTACGACTTGCGAAGCTCTTCCGCCTCAGCCTCGGTGCGCGGCAAGGCGCCCTTGGCCTTGTTGTCGGCGACTTCGCTGCTGGTGTCGTCCTTAAGGCCGTCCTTGAACGCCTTGATGCCCTTGGCGGCGTCACCCATGACGCTGGAGAGCTTGCCGCGACCGCCAAACAACAGGGCGACGATCCCGATCACGATCACCCAGTGAATCCAACTCATGCTACCCATAGCGTCGGTGCTCCTTGCGACAGCGGCGCTTTAGACCGTGAGCCGCGCCGTTACAATCTCTGTCTCAATATAGGCGTTCGCGAGGCTTAGAGCCAAGCGGAGCCGAATGTTATCGGCGGCGTCGCCGGGCCCGTCAGCCCTTTTCGGGCTCGCCCAGGAAATCCTGCGCGAATTCGGGCGCGTCAGCGTCATCGAGGTCCAGAGGATCCTCCTCTTCGCCGGGCCGTAGCCCAAGCGGATCGGGCACGGTGAAACCGGGAGGCAGGTTCATTTCCAACAGCCCCGCCGCTTTCATCTCGGCGATCCCGGGCAGGTCAGCCAAGGTCGCCAGGCCATAGTGCTCCAGGAAAGCGTCGGTGGTGCCGAAGGTTACAGGCCGCCCCGGTGTCCGCCGACGCCCCCGCATGCGGATCAGTCCCAGCTCCAGCAAAACGTCGATCGTGCCCCGGCTGGCCTGAACACCCCGCACGGCCTCGATCTCGGCGCGCGTGACGGGCTGGTGATAGGCGACAATCGCCAACGTCTCCTGTGCGGCCTTGGAGAGGCGTCGGGGCTCCTCGCGTTCCTCAGTCATCAGGAACGAGAGGTCGGCCGCCGTCTGGAACCGCCAGCGTCCCGCGACGCAGGCCAGCTCGATCCCGCGCCCTTCATAGCGCGCGCGTAGCGCAGCAATCCCTTCGCCGATATCCGCGCCCTCAGGAAGGCGCTTGGCAAGATCCACATCGCTCAGCGGCTCGGCCGCCGCGAACAACAGCGCCTCGATGCAGCGTTCGACGAAGAGAGGATCCAACGCGACGGTCATTCGGCCACTTCCAAGGGCTCGGCGCGCGTCCGCAAATAGATGTCCTGGAAATGCTCGAGTTGCCGCGCCTCCAGCACCCCCTCCTTCACCAGTTCCAGCGAGGCCGAGAGCGTCGAGGCCAGATACGACGCCGCCGAGGGACCGTCATCCTCCTCCAGCACCCGATCAATAGGCGCCACCGCGGTCAAGACGGTCCAGTCCTCCATCTTGGGCAACAGGCCACGCAGGCGGTCCCGGGCGTCTTCCAGCGGATAGGCCGTGGGCGGCCGGGGCGCATAGTGGCGGCTGTGCTCACGCTTGCGCTGGGTGATGTAGGCGCTCATCAGCCCGTAGAGGTCGCCTTCAAGCCGCGTCGACGAAACGATCCTCACCGCATCCGGGTCCCCGCGCATGAAGACGTCGCGCTTGAGGATGGGGCGCTCCTTCAAGGCCTCGACGGCCTTGCGCATCACGTCCAACTTGGCCAGCCGGAACGCCAGTTGCGCCGCCATCTCCTCGGCCGGCGGTTCCTCGGCCTTGGCGCGCTCGGGCTTGGGCAGCAGCAGGCGGGACTTCAGATAGGCCAGCCACGCAGCCATGACCAGATAGTCGGCCGCCAGGGCGAAGCGCACGCGACGCGCCTGCTGGACGAAGGCGAGATACTGCTCGGCCAGGCGCGTGATCGACAGCTGCAGCAGGTCGACCTTCTGGCTGCGCGCCAGGGCCAGCAACACGTGTAGCGGACCTTCATATCCGTCGATGTCGATGACCAGCGCCGCGCCGTCTTCGGCCGCCTCGTTGGCGGCCTCGAAGTCGAATGTGGGCTGAAAGCCCGTGCTCAAGCGTACTTTCCGTCAAAGGCCGCGTCGAAGCGCGCGCGGGCCTCAGCCACATCGAACGGCTCGGGAACCTTGACCAGGCGGCCCATCACGGCCTGCGCGCGGCGACGAGCTTCTTTGCCCATCCGTCCGACACCCGACATCACGGCCTTCATCTCGGCCATGTCGCCGTTGCAGTGCAGGACGACGTCGCAACCCGCCGAAAGACTGTCCTTGGCCCGTTGCTTGAAGTCGCCCGACAGCGCCTTCATCGACAGATCGTCGCTCATCAGGAGCCCGTCGAAGCCAATGGATTCCCGGATGATCTTCTTGATCGCCTTCTTCGAGGTCGTGGCGGGGTTCTTGCGGTCGATCGCCGTGTAGACGACGTGCGCGGTCATCGCCATCGGCATGTCCGACAGCACCCGGAACGGCGCAAAGTCGCGGGAGTCCAACTCGGCCAGCTTGGCGTTCACCACCGGCAGTTCGAGATGGCTGTCAGCCATGGCGCGGCCGTGCCCCGGGATATGCTTGATGATCGGAAGCACCCCCCCAGCCAGCAAGCCCTCTGCGGCGGCGCGCCCCAAGGTCGCCACCTGCTCGGGCGTGTCGCCGTAAGCGCGGTCGCCGATGATCTCGTGTCCCTTGGGGTCGGGGACGTCCAGCACCGGGACGCAGTCGACATTGACGCCAAGCGCATGCAGGTCGTGGGCGATCAACCGCGCGCCAAGCCGCGTGATCTCGCGCGCGACCAGCGGATCGTTGGCGACCAGCTGGCCGTAGGCGCGCCCCGGCGGATAGGTGCGCCAGTGCGGCGGCTGCAGACGCGCGACGCGACCGCCCTCCTGATCGATCAGGATCGGCGCGTCAGGGCGGCCGACCGTCTCGCGCAGGGCGTGGGTCAAGGCTCGCACCTGGTTGGGATCGGCGATGTTGCGCTTGAACAGGATGAAGCCCCAGGGCTTCACATCCTTGAAGAAGGCGACCTCCTCGGCCGTCAACGTCGTCCCGGCGCAGCCGAGAATAGCGGCGGAAGGCGCGCCCATCAGAAGGCTCATTTCACGAAGCAGGACTTGCCCGAGGCGGCGATCGCCTCGCAGAAGGCCTTGGCCGCGTCGCGGGTCGCAAAGCCCGTGACCGAGGTGCGATACAGAGTGGTCCCGTTCTTCTCGACCGTCTCGACCTTCTTGCCCTTCCCGGCCGCGAGGCCCGGAGCAAGACGCACCGCGTCGGTCCAGGCCTTGTCCGCCAGGGCGGGCGACGACAGAGCGCCGATCTGCACCGAAGCTGGACCGGTCGAAACCGTTGCGGGCTTCGGCGCGGTCGTCGCGGCCGCCGGGGCCGCGGCGACGGGCTTCGGGGCGGCGGCCTGAGCCACCTGTACGGGCTTGGGCGCCGGCTTCGCGGTCGCCGCGGCCGTGGCCAGCGACTCGATCGTCGGCGCGGGCGCTGCGGGCTTGGCGGCGGGAAGACTGGCGGTCTCGACCGGCGCGGCGGCCGTCGGCGCGACGGGACGCGCCTGGGGCGTTTCCGGCGGCGCGGCGAAGGTGGCCGACGGTTGCGGATCCTCATTGTGATAGATCTGGAGGCCCGAGGCCGGGTCCTTGGGCTGGCTGCCCTCGGCCGGCGGCGTCTTCATCTGCGCGACCTCGGTTCCAACCGTCTGCGGTGGATCGTTCGGACCGCGCACGCCGCCGCGATAGATCATGACCACCGCGACAACCAGCGTGACGAGGACGACTGCGCTGATGATCAGGGTCATGGGCAGCGGCCGCGCGCCGCGCACGGGCTGACGCGCATCGAACGACAACGGCGCGTCGGTAGGCGGCGTATAAGCCCCGCGGTGCGGATCGGACATCTCAGATAGGCTCCAAAACTCGGCGCGCCGGCGAGCGGCGCACGGAACGACGCATCGAATCAGACGCGCGCGACCCTAGGTTACCCAAGGCCGGCCCGTCTCAGAAGCGTCCGCCCCGCTCCGGTGGCGGACGATCGGCCGTTCGCCTCAACGGTGCGGCGCCTGACCCTAGAGGGTCAGTTCCAGACGTCGAGATGGAACAGCTTGCGATGTTCTTCTATCGCGAAGCGATCGGTCATGCCCGCGATATAGTCACAGACCACACGGGCTCGGCCGGCTTCGTCGCGGTTCTGCGACTTGGCAAACCAGACGGTGGGCAACACCTCCGGCTCGCGCAAGAAGAGCGAGAACATTTCGCCCAGAATACGGCGAGCCTGGCTGCGGGTGCGGTTGACGCGCCAATGGCGGTACATCCGCTCGTAGAGGAAGCCCCGAAGCCTCGCCAGATCCTCGGCCATGTCCGAGGAAAAGGCGACGAGGGCATGGTCCAGCGCGCGCACGTCGTCGGCTGACTGGACGCCGCTGGCGGCCGCACGGTGCAGCGTCTCGCCCATCACGTCGTCGACCATGGCCCCGATCATGCGGCGCACGGCCTCCAGATGGGTCAGCCGCGCGTCCAGGTCGGGCCGCTCGCTCTTCACCGCCGCCAAGATCGGTCCGATCAGCGGCACGTCCATCAGCTCGTCCAGCGTGAACAGGCCGGCCGTCACACCGTCGTCGACGTCATGGTTGTTGTAGGCGATGTCGTCGGCCAGGGCTGCGACCTGGGCCTCGGCCGAGGCCCAGGTGTTCAGGCCCAGCTCGTACTCATTGTCGTACTTGGAGATCGCCTTCCAGGACGGCTTACCCAGCTTGTTGGTGACCGGCCCATTGTGCTTGATCACGCCTTCCAGCGTTTCCCAGGTCAGGTTCAGGCCAACGAAGTCTGGGTAACGGTGCTCCAGCTCAGTCACGACCCGGAAGGTCTGAACATTGTGATCGAAGCCGCCGTACTCGCGCATCTGGATTTCGAGCTCATCCTCGCCGGCATGGCCGAACGGCGGGTGGCCCAGATCGTGCGCCAGGGCGATGGTCTCGGCGAGGTCGGCGTCCAGGCCCAGCGCCGTAGCTAGCGAACGCGCCACCTGCGCGACCTCCAACGTGTGGGTCAGGCGCGTACGGAAATTGTCGCCTTCGTGGGCGACAAAAACCTGGGTCTTTTCCTTCAACCGCCGGAACGCCGAGGTATGGATGATCCGGTCGCGGTCACGCGCAAACGGCGTACGCGTGCGGCTCTCGTCCTCCTTGAACCGACGCCCCTTCGACTTGGAGGGATCTTCGGCGTAGGGCGCGCGCGGAACGTAGTACGGAGTCTGAGACATAGACCGCCTTTATCGCATTGGACGATTTGGCCCCTTCCGAAGAGGCCACGACACCCTCATATAGGCCGAAGGTGAGTTTTCCACAGCCATGACCCAAATCGACTTAACGCTTTCCGAAAACGCCGCGCGCCGGATCAGGGCCATCGCCGAGACCGAGGGGCGGCCCCTCATGCTGCGCGTGGCCGTCGACGGCGGCGGTTGCTCGGGATTTCAGTATCGCTTCGATCTCGTCGAGACCATTCAGGACGATGACCTGAAGGTCGAGCGCGATGGCGCTGCGGCCCTGGTTGATGTCGTGTCGCTGGCCCTCCTGAAGGGCTCCGAGATCGACTTCGTCGACGAACTGGCCGGCGCGGAGTTTCGGGTGCGCAATCCGAACGCGAAGTCCAGCTGCGGTTGCGGCGTCAGCTTCTCGATCTGATCCGTCAGGCCGGCACGAAGCCAAGAAGCGTGACCGTGGCCGCGCCCCAGGCCAGCGGTGTGACCATCGCGGCCCAGGCCAGTTGCGTCGCGCCCTTGCGCCAAAGGATCCAGCCGGCGAGAGGGCCGAGCAGACAGACAACCCAGAAAAGGGCCGCAAAGGCGAAGCTGAGCCAAGCGAAGGGGTTCAGCACGTTACCTGCACGATCGAACACCAGGGGCGTGAAGATCGCCAGGATGGCTCCAACGATCGCCAGGGCGACGCTGACACACGTCGCCAACGCCATCAGCGCTAGCTGAGTGCGGTCTTTAGAAACCTTCCCCGACTTGAGCGCGGCCTTCATGCGCCCTAGCCTCTCGCCGCATCTCGGAGCCGTCAATGCGTATCGCCACCTGGAACGTCAATTCGATCAACGCTCGCCTGGAAGGCGTGTTGGCGTGGTTCGAATCGGAAGCCCCCGATGTGGCGGTGCTGCAGGAGCTGAAGTGCGTCGACGAGAAGTTCCCGACCGAAGCCTTTGAACGTCTTGGTTATAATGTCGCGGTTCACGGCCAGAAGACCTACAACGGCGTGGCGCTGCTTTCGAAGCACCCGATCGAGGACGTCCGCAAAGGTCTGCCCTTCCTGTCCGAGGACGAAGTCGACGAGCAGGCGCGCTATATCGAGGCGGTCATCGCCGCGCCCACTCCGTTCCGCGTAGTCGGCATCTACCTTCCGAACGGCAACCCGATCGGGACCGAGAAGTTTGCTTACAAGCTGTCTTGGATGCGCCGGTTGCACGCCCATGCCCAAGGACTACTGGCGTTCGAGGAGCCCTTGGTGATCGCCGGCGACTACAATGTCATCCCAGAAGCCGAGGACGTGGCCAACCCGCAGGCCTGGCTGGGCGACGCCCTGTTTCAACCAGAGAGCCGCGCAGCCTTCCGCGCGCTGAAGAACCTGGGCTTCGCCGACGCCTATATGCAGGCTGACGGCGCGCCGGGCGGCTACACCTTCTGGGACTACCAGGCCGGCGCCTGGCAGCGGAACCTCGGCATCCGTATCGATCACCTGCTGCTGTCGCCCCAGGCGGCGGACCGCTTGACCGGCGTTGTCATTCACCGCGACGAGCGCGACAAGGAGAAGCCTTCTGACCACGTACCGGTCGTCGGTCACTTTCGCGATTAGAGCAGTGGACTTACCTAGGGTTTAGCGAGAAGGTTCTGGAGCCGCCCGGAGGTTTCAGATGCTCACTGCTGGCTTGATGGCTTTCGCCCTATTGACGAGCATACCGCCAGCACCGCCGCCCGCCGCAGCGACTTCGCCCACGGAGGCCGCACGCTACGCTCTGACCCACGGTTGCCTCGCGGCGGCGCGTCGAGACGTGAAGCTCGCCGCGCTCTCCAACCCGTCCATTGTCCTGAGCGAGAAGGTTCGCGGGCTTTACGCGATGAAAGGCGCCGGTCAGATCCTGATGTCCGATAGTCCCCCTCAGGTGGGCTGCTACATGCGTGTCGGACAGGGAAACGGCGAAGACCTGCGTCGGATGGCGTTGGGCTTGCTGGCGGCAGAGGCGCCAACGCGCGTGGTTCAGGATAGCGGTCCAGGTTCCAAGCCGATGCGCCAGGAACTGCATTGCATAAAGGTGGCTGGCCGTTCCATGGCGGCGTTGATTTCCAGTTCAAGCGGTCAGGGCGGCGCGCCGCTGCAGTTTTCGCTGCTGGATGGCCAGGACATTTGCCGCGCGCCCTAGCCCGCCTGTCCCCTCGTCACGACTCTCGCTAGTTTCGCGCCACCATGAGCGAACTCGCGCGTCTTCTGCTGTTCGTGGCCATCGCCGGCTCGGCGGTGACGTTCCTCGGCAGCCTGGCCATCTGGTACGGCGACGAAGACCGGCGGATTCGCCGGGCCCTTCGCAACGTCCTAAGAAGTGAGCCGGAGGGCATCGTGGTCGCCCGCGGCCGCGGACGGGGAGCCGGCTTTTCCTTTTCGACCAACTTGCTCGCGGTCGCCTGGGATCGAGGCGCATGGTGCCTGCTCTACCGCCTGGAGGAACTTGTCGGCGCCGAGCTTCTGGTCGACGGCCAGGTGATGGGGCGCGTGTTTCGGGGCGAAGGCCGTCGAGCGATCGATCATGTCGCGCCGCAGGCCCAGACCGTCACCCTGCGCTTGATCTTCGACGATCCGCGCCACCCTGATTTCGCGCTTGAACTTTGGGCGCCCGGCGACGAACTGCGTCGTGAGAGCCGTTCTCCAGCTGAGTTGATGCAGGAAGCCAATCGCTGGCTGGCGCGCTGCGAAGCGATCGTGCGCCGCCCACTGCCGCCACGTCCCGCGCCGAAACCGACAGAACCGGCGGTCGCCTCGCCGCCGAGCCCGCCGCAGGACCTAGCGCCTGTCGATCCGGGAGACGACGACGATTTCCGCGCCCCGCCACAGCCCCTGCCCGACACACCACCGCCTCTGGCGAGGCGGCCTTCGCTGGACGATCCGCGCCGCCCCGGCGGCTCGCGCCCCGGGTCGCGCGTCGCGCCCGTGCCCGCGCCCGCGCCGGCCCCGGATCGCGAGCCGGACATGTTTGGCGATCCGCCTTGGGATGAGGACGAGCCCACGCAATCTTCGCGCCCTCAAGCGACGCCACCAACCTATCAACCGGTGTCCAAGGCGCGCCGCGAGACATCGAACGACCAGGACGAGTTACCGTTCGATCTTGACGACTAGGCCGGGTTAGGCCGCGTTTATCGACCTGTTTCGATGCCAATCCAGAGACCCGTAGCCGCCAGCGCCAGCGCGAAGAGGCGTCGGCTGAGCGGGCTGGAACCGGTCGCGATCAACCGCCGCGCCAGACCGTCCGACGACAGGACGATGGCCCCATGCACGACGATGCTGACCGCGATGTGGACACCGCCTAGGATCAGCGCCTGAACGGTGGGCGATGCATGGCCGGTCTGAATGAACCCCGGCAACAAGGTCACGTAGAAGAGCGCGGCCTTCGGGTTGAGCAGGTTCGCCAGGAGCCCGCGTCGGAAATGCACCCAAGCACGCCCGTCCTCCCCTTGCCAGTCGGTCGGCTTCTCACCTCGCCAAGCGTCGAACGCCAGCCAGAAAATGTAAGCGACTCCCGCCCAACGCAGCACCTCGTAGAGCGGGCGGTTCAGGCGCAGGATTTCCGTCAACCCCGCCACCGAGGCCAGCATGTAGACAAGCAGGCCCGCAGTGATCCCGGTGATGGTCACCAGCCCCGCGCGACGTCCTTCGACCGCCGACAAACCGGCCAGGTAGCCCATATTGGGGCCGGGGGTCAGCTCGATCAGCACGATCGCCGCCAGGAAAGGCGCGATCGCGGAAGGATCGACGGGCCAGGCGTCGTGCGACAAACAGGCTCTCCTCAGGCGCGGCGGTCATTGAAGGCGACAGTCGCCTCTTCGTCTTCTCGGCTATGGCGAAAGGGCGACGAATGGGCTTAGCGTGAAGGTTCAAGTGGGGAAACAAGACAAGATGGATAGACGCCAGTTTCTGTTCGGCGCGGCGGCTGCGGCGCCGCTATTGGGCGCGCGCTCGGCCTTTGGCGCGGAGCCGGGCCCTCGCGACGCGGAACTCCGCGCGCTGCTCGACACCTTCTGGAACGCCGACCTCGACGCCGCGCCGCAGATGGCTACCGAACGCGGGCTTGACGTCGGCCCACGCGCCGCCCAGCGCGGGAAGCTCAATGACGCCTCGCGGGCCGGACGCAATGCCTGGATCGGGGCGCGAAAGGAGCGCCTCGCAGCGCTCGCGCGCATATCGCCCGAAGACCTCTCGCCCGCGGCTCGGGTCGACCACGAGGTGACCACCTACACCTATCGGCGGGCCGTTGATGGTGGCTTGAAATATGACTTCGGCGAAGGCCAGGCCGGCTTTGGCTATGCGCCATACTCGCCCTATGTGCTCAGCCAGCTGACCGGGGCCTATCAGGCGATCCCGGACTTCCTTGATTCCCGCCATCCCGTGCGGACGACGGAGGACGCCGAAGCCTATCTCTCGCGCCTCGAAGGCTACGCGACGGCGCTGGACGCAAACACGCAGGCCCTGGAGCTGGACGCGGCCAAGGGCGTTTTGGCGCCGGACTTCGCGCTGGACGCCGGCCTCGCGCAGCTGCGCCGACAACGCGCCGTCGGGGCGACGGACGCCAGCGTAACCCGGTCGCTCGCCACCCGCGCCGCCAAGACCGGTCTGACGGGCGACTGGGCCGGACGCGCAGCGGCAATCGTCAGCGCCGCAGTGTATCCCGCGCTCGATCGCCAAATCGCCGCCTTGGAAGCCGCGCGCGCCAAGGCCACGAGCGATGCGGGCGCTTGGAAACTGCCCGACGGCGGCGCCTTCTACGCCGACGCTCTGGCTTTCCAGACCACGACCCGTCGCACGCCCGATGAAGTCCACCGCCTGGGGCTTCAACAGGTGGCCGAGTTGGAAGCGCAGATCGATACGCGCCTTCGCCGCCTGGGCCTGACCACAGGAACCGTCGCGCAGCGGCTCACGGCGCTATCGGCGCGGCCTGACCAGCAGTACGCCAATACCGACGCCGGTCGCGCCCAATTGCTGGCGGACCTCAACGCCCAGACCGCCGCCATCCGGGCCCGCATGGGCACGGTGTTTAGGACCCTGCCCGCGGCTCCCGTCGAAATCGTCCGGGTGCCGCCGGAGATCGAGGACGGCGCGCCGAACGGCTATGCTCAGGCGCCGGCGCTCGACGGCTCGCGGCCGGGCCGGTTCTACATCAACCTCAAGGACACGGCCGAGTGGCCGAAGTTCAATCTGCCGACCCTGACCTACCACGAGGCCCTTCCCGGCCACGTCTGGCAGGGGTCGATCTCACTCGGCTCGCAGCAGATTCCGATGCTGCGCCGCGCCGGGATGGGCTTTGCCGCCTATGGCGAGGGCTGGGCGCTGTACGCTGAGCAGTTGGCCGCCGAGATGGGGGTCTACGAGGGCGATCCGCTGGGCGAGATCGGCTACCTGCAGTCTCTGCAGTTCCGCGCCGTACGCCTGGTGGTCGACACGGGGCTGCACTTCAAGCGCTGGAGCCGCGCCCGGGCGACCGACTACATGGTCGACCAGACCGGCATGCCGCGCGCCCGCGTCCAACGGGAGATCGACCGTTACTGCATCTGGCCGGGCCAAGCCTGTAGCTACAAGATTGGTCACGTCGAGTGGGTGCGACTGCGCGACGAGGCCAAGAAGCGCGCCGGCGCACGCTTCGATCTGAAGGCCTTCCACGACGTGCTGCTGCAAGGTCCGATGCCGCTGGTGGTGCTGGAGCAGACCCTGGCGACGATGTTCCCCGCCTGATATCGCGTGCGCGGTCGGAGGGCGCCTAGCCCTCGACCGCCTGCTCGACCGCCAGCGCCAGATCGAGCGCGCGCGCGGCGTCCTCGCCGGTCACGACCGGCCGAGGGGTCTCGCCGCGCACGGCGGCCAAGAAACCCGCCACCGACAGGCCCAGGGGGTCCTTGCCTGCCGGGGTCTCGGTGAAGTTCTCGATCAGCGGATAGGGCATCGTGTTGCGGAAGGTGCGCTGCAGGAAGTCGATTTCGACCTCGCCCGAGGGGTAGACGACCTTCATGGTCCGCTCCCGAGCCTCGGCGACGCGCGAACTGTCGAATACGGCCGTGAAGCCGTTGTCGAAGGTGGCTTCGGCCTTCACCCAGTCCAGCGATGTCGAGCGCGTGATCGCCCCCTCGCCTTCCACCGCGATCGGCTCGCCATCGCAGAGCGCCAGCGCAAGGTCGATGTCGTGGATCATCAGATCCAGCACGACCGAGACGTCGAGATTGCGGTCCGACGGCGTGCCGCGACGCACCGCTTCCAGGCGCAGCGGCTGTTCGGGAATGTCCAGCAGGCCTATGGCCTGGAAGACGACCCGCTCCTGGTGCCCGCAGGCGAGCGGGACGCCAGCCTTGGCGGCGGCGGCGACCATCTTGTCAGCGTCGTCAGGCGACACCGCGATCGGCTTTTCCGAATAGACCGGCTTGCCGGCCTTTAGCGCAGCCAGGGCCGGCGCGGCATGATGGACGGCCGGCGCGGCAACGGTGACCACGTCCACGGCGGCCAGGAAGGCGTCCATGTCGTCATAGCCCTGAGCGCCCAGTGGTTCGGCCAGGGCCTTGGCGCGCGCCAGATCGATGTCGAAGACGCCGACCAGGGTCACGCCGCCCAATTCGGCGTACTTCTTGGCGTGGTAGCCGCCGAACACACCAGCGCCCACGACGCCCGCTTTCAGAGTCTGGATCATGGTCGCTGTCTACCGCGCTTCGCGGTGGCTTAGAAGCACTGGTGACTTGCGTAAGGGCGCGCTAAACATCCGTTTAAATCTGCAACGCCTGGCCATGACCAAGGCAGGGAGGACCCCCATGACCACCTCGCGCGAGATCCGTCTGAAAGCCCGTCCCGTCGGTATGCCGAAGGATTCCGACTTTGAGCTGGCGACCGTGGAGCTGCCGGCGCCCGGCGACGGTGAGATCCAGGTCAAGAACCTGTGGATGTCGGTCGACCCCTACATGCGCGGCCGCATGTACGACCGTCCCAGCTACGTCCCGCCCTTCCAGTTGGGCGAGGCCCTCCAGGGCGGCGCGATCGGCGAGGTGATCGCCTCCAACGACCCGGACTTCAAGCCCGGCGATATGGTCAGTTCGATGTTTGGCTGGCGTGAGGCTTTTAACGCTCATCCCAAGTCGCTGGCCGCCGCGGGCATGGGTGCGATCACGAAGATCGAGACCCACGGCATCCCAGCCCAAGCCTTCCTGGGCGTCGTCGGTATGCCCGGCATGACCGCCTATGCGGGCCTGCTGCGCGTCGCGGCGCTGAAGGACGGAGACGTGGTGTTCGTCTCGGCCGCCGCCGGTGCGGTCGGCTCGATCGTCTGCCAGATCGCCAAGCTCAAGGGCCACACCGTGATCGGCTCGGCGGGCGGTCCGGAGAAGGTCGCCTTCCTGAAGTCGATCGGCGTCGACCACGTGATCGACTACAAGGCCACGCCCGACGTGGTCGCCGAACTGGCCAAGGTGGCGCCCAAGGGTATCGACGTCTATTTCGAGAACGTCGGTGGCGTGCACCTCGAGGCCGCCATCAACTCGGCTCGCCCGTTCGCCCGCTTCGCGCTGTGCGGCATGATCTCGCAATACAATGAGACCGGTAAGCCGGAAGGTCCGTCGAACATTATCCTGGCCGTCGGTAAGAGCCTGCGCCTGGAAGGCTTCATCGTCTCTAACCACTTCGACCTGTACCCCCAGTTCGCCAAGGACATGGCCGAGTGGATCAAGGCCGGAAAGATCACTTGGAAGGAAACCGTCGAGGAAGGTGTCGAGCGCGCCCCGGACGCGTTCCTCAAGCTCTTCACGGGCGAGAACCTGGGCAAGATGCTCGTGAAGCTGAGCTAATCGGTTCGGGGCGACAACCTCGAACGCGGATGCGATCAGACGGGCGGCTGGGCGACCAGCCGCCCGTTTTGAATTCAGGGTCGCGCGCGAAGCTCGGCAAGCTCCAGCCCCTGGGGCGTCTTCTTGAACGCAAACGTCACGCGCGATCCGGGCGTGAGGGGCGCCTCCGCCAGAACATCGGCGTAGGCGCGGAACCGGTCGCGGCCGGGATTCAGAGCCGCAGCGCTCGCGCCCTCGTGATCGAGCGTGATAATCTGCCCCTCCACGCTGGCGATGGTGCCCTGCGATTCATAGCGCTGCAGTCCTTCGGACGAAAAAACAGGCTCCACGGCGTTGCCGTTAGGATCCGGGACCGAAGCCTCCCTCCCGCATGCTACGAGGCCAACAAGCGAAACGAGGACGGCAATCTTTATATTTTTCATACTCTTAACTAGACCCTGAGGCCGACTCCCTGATTTGCGCCGATCGTGTCGTCACGAAATCTTCTCGCAACTGCGAAATCCGCGTGATTTCCGGTAGCGAATTTGTGATCGAAGTTTTACTGTAGAGAGACCGGCGGCTCTCCACGCCGGTTCTCGTCCGTCGCGAAGCGCTTAACGCGCCTGCCCTGTTCCCTAGCGAACCCGCAGGCCAGCGAAAAGAGGCATCGGCGGAAGGAGCGCGCGGAGAGAGCCCGGCTCGCCGGAAAAGTCCGAGATCTGACGATATGAGCGATCGCTCCGCCCTCTTCGACGTGCGCACCTCCACCAGCGTGAGCCTCGATCAGGTCGTTCGCCGTGACACGGTCGAGATCCCGGCCGAAGCGCCTCTGGCCATGCCCGTGCAGCCGCTGAGCTTCTGGCAAGGCGGCGCGCGACGCGCCACTGCGCTGATCCAGGACATGAACCTGCGCCGCTGGATGCTGGGCCTGATGACCATCGCCATGGGCGTCGCGGGCTGGAAGGCCTCGTTCGACACCATCGCGCTGGGCGGCGTGACACGGCTGGAGGCCGTCGTCGTGACGCTGCTGGCCCCGCTGTTCCTGGCGCTGTCGTTGTGGTTCTGCACCGCCCTGATCGGCTTTGTGGTGCTGATGGGGCGTCCAAAGGATCCGCTGGGCATCGACGGCGAAACGCCGATGCCCAAGCTGCACACGCGCACCGCCATTCTGATGCCGGTCTATAACGAGGACGCTGCGGCGGTGTTCGCGCGCCTGCGCGCCATGGACGCCTCGATCGCCGAGGCCGGCGCGGCGCGGAACTTCGACATCTTCGTCATTAGCGACACGCGCGACGCGCAGGTGGCGCTGGCCGAGCAGGCCTGCTTCGCGCGCTTCCGCCGCGAGGCCAACTGCAACGTCTATTACCGCATCCGCAAGGAAAACACCGGCCGCAAGGCAGGCAACGTGGCCGACTGGGTCAGCCGCTGGGGCAGCGCCTACGAGCACATGCTGGTGCTGGACGCCGACAGCCTGATGACCGGCGAGGCCATGGTGCGTCTGGCCGACGCGATGGAGCGTCACCCGGGCGCGGGTCTGATCCAGACCATGCCGATGATCATCAACGGCCAGACGATCTTCGCCCGCACCCTGCAGTTCGCCACGCGCCTTTACGGCCGCGTCGCCTGGACGGGTCTGGCCTGGTGGTCGGGTTCGGAAAGCTCCTTCTGGGGCCACAACGCCATCGTTCGCACCCGCGCCTTCGCCGAGACCTGCGGCCTGCCGCATCTGCCGGGCCCCAAGCCCTTCGGCGGTGAGGTGATGAGCCACGACGCGCTGGAAAGCGCCCTGCTCCGCCGCGGGGGCTGGAGCGTGCATCTGGCGCCCTATCTGGACGGCTCCTACGAGGAGAGCCCCTCGAACCTGCTCGACTTCGCCACGCGTGACCGTCGCTGGTGCCGTGGCAACATTCAGCACGTTCCGCTGATCGCCCTGCCCGGTCTGCACTGGATGAGCCGGATGCACCTGGTGATCGGCGTGCTCAGCTACGCCCTCTCGCCGCTGTGGTTCTTCTGTCTGTCCGCCGGCCTGATCTCTCGCGCCCTGATGCCCGAGTTGAAGAAGGCCGCGTTCACCATGGCCGACCTGAAGGCCGCCGCGCACGCCCTGATCGACTGGCGCGAGATCCAGGCCACCGCCTGGGCGATGATCATCACCTTCGTGCTGCTGTTCGGACCCAAGATCCTGGGGGCCATCCTGGTTCTGGCCCGGAAGGGTGAAGTCAAGGGCTTTGGCGGCAAGCGGCGCATGGCCGCCGGTCTGGCCGTCGAGATGCTCTTCTCGGCCCTGGTCGCGCCGATGCTGATGTTCACCCAGACCCGCGCCATCGTCGAAATCCTGGCCGGTAAGGTCGGTGGCTGGGCCGCTCAGCGCCGCGACGCCGACAAGGTCGACTTCAAGGAGGCGTGGGCCGCCATGGGCTGGATCAGCCTGTCGGGCCTGATCCTCGCCGCTTCGTTCTGGTTCACGCCAGACCTGCTGACGGCGACCGCGCCGATCCTCGCGGGTCTCGTCCTGGCCGTTCCGCTGACCATGCTGGGCGCACACAAGGTGGCCGGCCTGAAGCTGAAGACCAACGGCCTGTTCATGACCCCGGAAGAACGCCGCCCGCCAGCGATCGTCCGCGCCGCCGTCGGCGCGGCCTGCGAGCCGCCGATCCGCTGGTTCGCGCGGAATGGTCGCCCGATCGGCCCCACGGCGGATGTGCGAGACGCGGCCTAATCCACCGAGAATTTACCGATCCGACTGGTCCTAACCGACCTGGAGCGGTAGAAGCGCGGCTTCGTTTGCCTTCTCGGAGCCGCGTACGGTGTCGCGTCTGTTCAGCGCCTATGTGATCGTCGATTGGAGCGCGGCGGCCAAGCCGACCACGGGCGCGGACTCCATCTGGATCGGCGTGCTGAAGCGCGACGTCCGCTTTCGCCTGAGCTTCGAGAGCTACAATCCGGCGACGCGCGGCGAGGCCGAGACCAGGCTGGCGGCCATCCTCGACGACCTCAAGAAGCGCGGCGAACGCGCTCTGGTGGGTTTCGACTTCCCGCTCGGCTTCCCGCGCGGCCTCGCCGCCGCCCTGGCTCTGCCGGGCGAAACGCCGTGGCGTGCGGTGTGGGACCAACTGGCCAAGATGGTCAAGGACAAGGCCGACAACACCAACAACCGCTTTGGCGTGGGCTCGGAGATCAACCGCCGCCTCACGGGCGGCCCGTTTCCGTTCTGGGGCTGCCCGCCCAAGGACGCCCTGACCACGCTGCAGCCTAAACGCCCGCGTGAGCACGGCCCCGATGACCTCCCCGAGTTCCGCTACGCCGACCAAGCGGCCAAGGGCGCGCACTCGATCTGGAAACTCTACTACAACGGCTCGGTGGGCGGTCAGGCGATCATGGGCATCCCAGCCGTACGCCGCCTGAAGGACGCGCGCGGCGACGCCGTTCGCGTCTGGCCGTTCGAGACCGGCTTCAAGGCGCTGACGGAAACCGACCTCGACGGCGTCGAGGTCGTCGTGGCCGAGGTCTATCCGTCGCTGCTGAAGCCGACCCCGGCCCCGGGTGAGGTCAAGGATTTGGCCCAGGTCCGTAGCCTGGCCGAACACTTCGCCAAGCTCGACGAGGCCGGCAAGCTCGGCGTGACATTCGATGCGCCCAAGGGCTTGGCCGAAGACGCCCTCGCAGCGGCCGCAAGCGAAGAAGGCTGGATCCTGGGGGCCTAAGCCCCGGCTCCCGCCTTTCGATCGCGCCAGTCCAGCATCCGGAACCGCATCAGCAGGAAGCCGGCCGCCAGGAAGCTGGTGACAATGATCGAAATCAGCACGCCGTTGAGGCCCATGCCCTTCGGGATCGCCAGCCACCACGCCAACGGCCCCATGACCAGCGCATAGCTGATCAGGTGCGTGATCGTCGGAACCCAGACCTCGCCGCGGGCGCGCAGGGCCTGGGCCGCGACGACCTGAACCGCGTCGGGCGCAAAGAACAGGCAGGCCAGAACCAGGGCCGGCAGGATCAGGGCGAGCGCCGCAGGATCGGTCGTGTAGGCCAAGGCCACCCAGTACTTGGTCGGATAGAGCAACAGGCCAAACAACACGCCGATCACCGCGATCACCGCGAAGGCGATCCAGCCGGCGCGGGTCATGCCCGCCGGATCCCGCGCGCCATAGGCGCGACCGACCATGACGGCGGTGGCCGAGGCCACGCCCAGCGGCACCATGAAGATGATCGCCGAAACGTTCAGCACCACCGTATAGGCGGCCACAGCCAGAGCGCTGATCCAGCCGCAGATCAGGTTCATGCCGGCGAAAGCCGAGACCTCGAAGAAGTTGGACGCGCCTGCGCCATAGCCGATGCGGCGCTGCTCAATCTCCGCTGGCCGATCTCGGGCGGGCTTGTCGAACACGCCCAGCTCGCGCGCCTCCTTCATGCGGATGACGAAGATCGCCAGCGCCAGAGCCAGCGCCGACCGCGCGATAAAGGTCGACCAGGCCCCGCCCACCGCGCCAAGCGCCGGCAAGCCTAGCACGCCCGGCACCAGCAGCAGATTGGCCCCAAGGTTCACCACATTGGCCAGCCACATCATCGCCGCGCCAGGTCCTGGCCTGGAAAGCCCCTCCAGCCAGAAGGTCAGCACCACCGAGATCGCATAGACCGGCAGGGACAGCGAGAAGACGATCAGCGGCAGGGTCGCGCCCTCGGCGAGGCCGTCCTTCAGCCCCATGGCTTGCAGGAACATCGGCCCCAGCAGCGCCAGCAGGGCCATGGATCCAAAGCCGAGCCAGGCGGCGTAGACCAGGCCGCGCCGCAGCACCGCGCCGGTCTCATGCGGATTCCCCGCCCCCATCGCGCGCGCGGTCATGACCTGTACGCCAACGAGGAGGCCGACGGTCGCCGTGACGAACACCGAGGACGGCGCCCACGCCATGGCGTGGTAGCCCAGTTGCTGCGCCGAGAAGTGTCCGACGACAATGGCGTCGGTCAGGCCCATGACCATGATGCCCAGACGCGACAGCACGACCGGCCCCGCCAGGCGGAGCAGTTCGATCAGATCGGTCATGATGGGGCCGCGCGGCCGCTCTGGGGAGAGCGCCGCTCCGGCCGCGTCGCGCGGCATGGTCGTCACCATTGTCAAAGAAGGGGCGCAGGGTGGCCCATGCCCGTTTTTCGGGCAACCCGCATTTAGCAGCGCTTGGAACATCGCGCGACCCCGACGGTTACCCGATCCCATCCCTCAGGAGCGCGCCATGACCAAGACCGACACCCCGGAGTTCGAACACACCGGCGAACGGGTCGCCCAAGCCTATCGCGACATCCAGGCGCCGCTCGACGCCCAGGAGGCGCGCTCCTTCCAACCGAAGGAAAAGGACGAGGCGGATCAGCCCAAGGCCATGCAGGCCGGCGCACGGGTCTATCCCGCGCCACCTTATCCCGCGCAGCATCAGGCAAAGCCCGGCCTGGAGAGCCGCCTGGATCCCGCACCGATGTACGAAGCGCCGTTCTACAAGGGCTCGGGAAAGCTCGAGGGGAAGGTCGCGCTGATCACCGGCGCCGACAGCGGCATCGGTCGGGCCGTAGCGGTCCTGTTCGCCCGCGAAGGGTGCGACATCGCCATCGCCTATCTCGACGAGGACCGTGACGCGGCGGACACGAAGACCGCCGTCGAGAAGGAGGGCCGTCGCGCCATCCTGCTGCCCGGCGACGTGGCGGATCCGGGCTACGCGCGAGCGGCGGTCGAACGCACCGTCGAGGCGTTCGGACGGCTGGATGTTCTCGTCAACAACGCGGCTTTTCAGGAACACGTCACCGCGTTCGAGGACCTGACGCCCGAACACTTCGACCACACCCTGCGCACCAACCTCTATGGCTATTTCCATATGGCGCAGGCGGCGGTGAAGCACCTGCCCAACGGCGGGGCGATCATCAACACCGGCTCGGTGACCGGCTTGCTGGGGAACAAGGACCTCCTGGACTATTCGATGACCAAGGGCGGGATCCATGCCTTCACCCGTTCGCTGGCCACCCACCTGATCGACAAGGGCATTCGGGTCAACGCCGTTGCGCCGGGGCCCGTCTGGACGCCGCTCAACCCGGCCGACAAATCGGCGCCGGAGGTCGCCCAGTTCGGGGCCAAGACACCGATGCGGCGCGCGGCGCAGCCCGAGGAGATCGCTCCGGCCTACGTGTTCCTCGCCTCCCCCCAGACCGCCAGCTACATCACCGGAGAGATCCTGCCGATCATCGGCGGCTATTCAGGCGGGTAAACGCCGGGCAACGGAGTGGCCACTAATGCGGCCACACCTCGCTCAAGACCTTGGCCCGACCGTCCTTGAAGCTGACCTCCATCGAGGGCTCCCTCGGCTTGCCTGCCGCGAACAGTTCGTAGATCACCATGCCGTCGTTCTGTTTACTCTCGATGACCCGTACTGGCGCGATCGCCTTGCCCGACGCTGCGGCGGCCTCTCGCACTGGCTTGGGCGCGTCGCCCCAGGCGATGTCGCGCTGGGTCTCAACGATCATCCAGGCCCCGTCCTTTTCGAGCAGGTCGAACTCGATCTCCGAGCCATCCGGCATCACGCCCTCGACGTCGAAGTAGCGGCGGGTCTCGCGCTCCTTGAGTTCCGCCGCCTTGATGGTCATCGCCGGCGCGGCGCTTTTGATGACGGTGATCACCGACGGCGGAAGATCTTTGACGGCTACGGGCGTGATCTTGGTGTCCGCAACAGGGGCCAGGATCATGGCGAGAACCGAGATGAGATGGGGGGTCACGGTGAACTCCTGGAAGGGCGGGTGATAGACCATACCCGGCCTCCACGCCCGAAACGATGCAAAGGCGGTATCGCAGACGCGTGTTATCAGTTCACTCGTCCTTAGGAGTCCCAAGCATGTCCCGCCGCGTCGCGCTCGTTTCTCTGCTGGTCGCCGACTATGACGAGGCGATAGGCTTCTTTGTTGGAAAGCTTGGCTTCTCGTTGGTCGAGGACACCGACATGGGTCACGGCAAGCGATGGGTGGTGGTGTCGCCGGGGCAGGATGGAACCGACTTCCTTCTCGCCCGCGCCGTTGGCGAGCAAGCGGCCGCGATCGGTCAGCAGGGCGGCGGGCGCGTCTGGCTCTTTCTGCATACGGACGACTTCGCCGGCGACTACGCCCGCATGAGCGCCGCAGGCGTCCGGTTCCTCGAAGAGCCGCGCCACGAGGCTTATGGAACGGTCGCAGTCTTCGAGGACATCTCCGGCAACCGCTGGGACCTGATGCAGCCCAAGGCCTGAACTCGCCATGAACCGCCTCATTCTCCTCGTCGCGCTCGTCACCGCCCTCGCCTGTTCGGCGGCGCAAGCGGCGCCAAAGATCCGCGTGCTCTATCTCGACCAGTCGGTCGGCTGGCGGCACGCTCCCGTCACCCGTCCCAAAAACAGCAACGGCCCGACGCTGTCCGAAATCGCCTTGGCCGAGATCGGCGCGCGTAGCGGAGCCTTCACCGTGGAGTCGACGCAGGACGCGCGCGAGATCACGCCCGAAAAGCTCAAGGCCATTGATGTTCTGGTCTTCTACACGACCGGCGAACTCCCGATCTCGCCGGAGGCCTGGCAAGCGATCCAGCAGTGGGTCTCGGCCGGCAAGGGCGGCTTTGTCGGCCTGCACAGCGCCACGGATACGCACTGGAACTATTCGGGGCCCGGCCAGACCTACACCGCCTTCATCAACGGCCGCTTCGCCGGCCACCCTTGGACCGAGGGTACGCCGGTGACCATACAGGCGCTGGGAGCCCCCAGCCCGGTGAACAAAGCCTGGCCCCGCCGCTTCGCCTATGCCGAGGAGATTTATCAGTACTCGGACTATGACCCGGCGCAGGTGCGGGCGCTTCAGGCCTTGGACTTCACCGAGACGCCGTTGAGACGTCCTTGGCTCGTCCCGGTCACCTGGGCGCGCGAGATCGGCAAGGGCCGTCTGTTCCACACCAATCTGGGGCATACGCCCAGCACCTGGAACGACCCGCGCTACCGCGCCCAACTGCTGGACGCGATACGCTGGGCGGCCCATCGCATCCCGGGCTCGGCTAAGCCTAACCCGGAAGAGCAAGCGCTTTGGGCGCTGCGGTCTTTGCTGGCCTACCAGGGCCTTCCGAAAACCGAGGTCGAGGCGCGGATCGCTAGGCTGGCCGGAACCGACAAGGCATGGCTGTTGCAGACCGCCGCTCGCACCGCGGCCCTGCGCCCGCTTTGGCCGGCGAAACCGGAAAACGATAAGCGCACCTTCGAAGTCGCCTATCAGGCCGTGCTCGCCGACGTGCTCGCCCGTTCAGAACCTTAGGCGGTCGCGTCGTCGGCCCCGAAGGCTTCGGCGGCATAGGTTCTGAGCTGAGACGCGATATCGCCCGGCCAAGTCTCGATCCGAGCCTTGAAACCGGCGTCATCGCCGGCGAAAAGGCAGCGCATGGCCTCCTCGAAGCCCCCCAGGTCGCCCGCCATGGCGGAGGCGAAACGGTAGGCTGCATCCCTGGATGCTCGCATCCGATCAGGTCCCTCCGAGGCCCGGCGCGCGGCCTCGACCAGCTTCCGCAGCGCGACCGAAGCGCCGCCCGGCTGTTCGGCCAGCCACTCCCAATGCCTTGGCAGCAGGGTCACCTCGCGCGCCACCACGCCCAGTTTGGGTCGACCCCGTCCGCGCGGCGCTTCATCTTCGGACGCAAATCGCGCCCGCACCGCCTCGGGGCCGCCCCGAAGGTCGAAATCCACCGATCGCCCCTGAGGGTCGAAGATCAGCACGTCGGGCTCGCCCGTCAGGGCCTGCGCCGCCAAGGCCGCCTCGACCTGGGAGCCGGCCGCCACGCGCCGCCCCCCCTGGAACACCACAAAGACCCCGTCCATCAATTCAGCCCTCGCGCGCCGAGCGCCTCGATCCAATGGGCGCGTCGGTCCTTCAGGCGCGAGACTCGGCCGAACGTGTCCAGGCCGTCCAAATCGACCGTTTCCACGGTCTCGTAGGCGAAGCGGTCGGCGCCGTGGATGTTCCACGCCGCCTGCAGGCTGGGCTCGCGATGCGAGCCCAGCCGCAGCGAAAACCAGATTCCGTTCTGTCGCGTCGAGAGATCGGGCGTCGCGCCGACCCACACCTCATCGGTGGCGGCGCAGCGGACGGCATAGACCCCCGCCTCGACTTTGCGTTCCTTGTAAGCGCGCAGCAGCGCATCGCGTCCGGACATAGCGAACCTCCTGGATCGCTTTTACCCGGACAAAACTCGGCGTCAATATCGCCCGGGTAATTATGCCGGAATGGGCCGGTAGGCGACGTAACCGCGCTCGACCATGCGACGGGTCGCCTCGTAAACCGACGTGAGTTCCTCATAGGTGCTGCGCAGGTGCGCCAAGCGCGCGACCTGGGCTTCGGACAACGACGCCCCCGCCTCCGCCATCTGAGCCGCCTCGCTGACCCATCTGGCCCGCGCTGTCGCCGCCGCCACCGCCAGGCGCTGGAACTGTACGCCCTCGACCCTCGGCAAGGTCGCGCCCAGCACGGCCTTGTTGGACGCATAGGCGGTGTAGTCGATCTGCTCGAGATAGCCCCGCAGGCGGCGCTGGACTTGCGGGTCCGCGTCGGTGGGTTCGAAGTGGTCGCCGGTACGCCGCGTACTGGAAGTCATGGTCGCCATGACGGCCTCCGATCCGGCCGAGAGCCGGCCGCTCAGGCCTTTAGCGTGCGCTCGACTGCTTAAGGAGGGGTTGAGAGCGCGGATGCGCTCTCGCCCCGGCTAAAGCAGCTTGCGGAAGCCCAGCCGCACCGTCCGGCCCAGCGGATCCAGATAGTCCCGCTGATACGCCTGCGGCGTCACGCCGTTCTGATCCCGCACGGTCTGCTTGGCGTCGAACAGGTTCTCGACGTTCAGAGAGACCTGCGCGCCCTTCAGGATCGGATACTTGTCCACCAGCGGCTTACGGGCCGGAGCGTTGAAGCTGGCGAAGAAGCTCACGCCCAGCGTGGCAAGATCCGAGAAATACAGCGTCTGACCGCCCGTGGCGCCGCCATTGACCCAGGTCGAGGCCTTCCAAGCGCCGTTGAAGCGCATGCCAAGGCCGTCCTTGAAGTAGCCCCCCTGCACCTGCACCTCATGACGGGCTTGGCCGTTACGCGAGCTGATCGCCGCGCCGTCCAGTTGGTCCAGCACGGGCAGGCCCTTGCGGGTCGTCAGCTCGTCCGTGAGGCGCCAGGTGTGGTAGACAGACAGCTGCAGCATGCCCTGCCCCGGCCGCATCATGCCGCCGGGACCGCCTCCGCCCATCATGGCGCCGCCCCCGCCGGGACCACCGCCAGCGCCGCCGAAACGCATCATGGGGCCCATGCCGCCGCCCGGAGGACCACCGAAGCGGCCGCCGCCCGGCCCGGACGTCGCCCCCGGCGTCGGCTTGCCGACCGGCTTGAACAGGTTGAACCCCCAGCGAATGTCCTCGCGCTCGGCGCTGGCGAAGTTCACCGGCCGGGCGTCGATCGCCAGCAGACGGCCCGTCGCATCGCGCGTGAACCGCTCAGGGAAAGCGCGCTCGAGGTCCGGCGTAATGGCCGGGAAGCTCGAAATCACATTGGTCGTTTCAGCGCGGGTGTAGGTGGCGTTGAAGGTCAGCTCGACCTTTTCAAGCGGCTTGTAGTTCACTTGGAATTTGGAGACCCGGCGATTGTCATTGCGCAGGGTCGGATTGCCGCCGTCCGTCCGGGTGACCAGAACGGTCTGGCCCGTCGTGAAATCGAACACCGAGACGTTCGGCGTCACGATGAGCGGGTCATTGATCTGGTTCGTGGAGGGCGCGCCCTCCTCGTCGGTCACGCTGGCGATGAAGCTGAGCGGTTTGATCGGCGCCCAGTTGAAACCCGCCCCCAGGGTGGTCAGGCCGCCCAGGTCCGAAAGGTTCTCATAGCCCGCGTTGAAGTTGGCCGACAGGTCACCGAGCTTGGCCAGCACGTCGTTGCGCGTGCTGGTCAGCGGCAAGGTGAAGCTGCTTTGGAAGTTTTCCCGGCTACGCTTGACGTTCCGCTGCGTGGTGACGCCTGACCGCACGGTCTTGGAGTCGAGCGTACGGGTGTCAGCGCCCAGCTTGAAGCTCGTCTGGACCCCGCCGGCCGGCAATTGGAAGAGATTGCCGTTCACCACGAACTCGGCGCTGGCGGAGGTGGAGACCGAGTGAGCGGTGTCGGCCGCAACGTTTTTGTACAGGTTCGTCGGGATGGCGCCGAAAGGATTGAGGCTGGGATCGCCGGCGGCGACGGCCGCCTGGAACGCAGAAGCGTCCAGCCCTCGTCCGGTCGTGGTGTCGGTGGCGACGCGATCGAAGTCCCCGGTGAGGTTCCAACGCCAATCGTTCACACGGCCGTTGGCGGCCATGCTCAGCTGCGTCCGCAGGACATCGGTGTCCCGCGCCAGAGCACCGGGTGCGTCAATGTAACGGTAGGCGGTGACAGGCTTGGAGAACGGCGAGAACGGACTGCCGGCCGGCAGGGTGAAGGTCACGCCGGGCAGGCCGAGCAGCGCATGGCTGCTGGTGTCTTCCAGATTGCCAGTGACGGTGAGTTGCGTGGACTTGTTGATGTCCCGGCTCATCGACCCGCGCAGTGTCGCGCGGTCGGACTTGGAAATCAGGGACCGGCTGGCGGTCAGGTCGTCGGTGTTGTAGCGCCCGGCCAGGGGCGAGAAGGCGGAAAGGCCAGCCCGGCCGGCCTGAGCCGCGTCCGGAACACCGGCGATGGTCACGAGACCGCCCGCCGCAGCGGACAGAGCGGGATCGATCTCACCGCCGTTCACGCCACTGATGTTTCCGACCAGATCGAAGGGCTGACCGTTGGGGGAGCGCACGATGTCGCGGTCGGTTTCCAGCAGATAGGGCTCGTGCTGCAGCTGAAGGTCAAGGTTCCAGCGCTTGTCGCCGTCGATGCGAACCCGGTTGCCGCCGCCGCTCAGCGAGGTGCGCCCCCCGTCCGTGGCGACCGTCGCGGCCGCCTGGCTTGTGGTGGCGTTGTAGTTCTTCTTCAGGATGATGTTCACGACCCGCTGGTCGGCTTTGTAGCCGTAGCTCAGCGCCACCTCTTCGGGCAGCACTTGGAAGCGTTCGATCGCCTCGGGTGGGACACCTTGGATTTCCTGGAAGCCCGAGATCCGGCGGCCGTTGATCAGCATCACCGGCCCGCCGCCCCCATCGCGACCCCGCGTGCTGGTCGTCTGCGGCGTCAGAAGGTTCAGCAACTCACCGATGCTGTTGGCGCCGAAGCTCTTGATCTCTTCCTCGTTCAGCTCAAGCTCGGGCTGGATATTGCCCTCGACCTTGCCGCGCGGGTCGGCCTGGATGACCAGACCCTCGACCTCGTTGGGGACCTCGTCCTTCTGCTGAGCCTTCGTCTGCCCAACGCCAGCGGCGGCCACGGCGACGCTGGACGACGGCGCCGAACCGACGGCGGCCGGGTTGAGCGAAGCAGCGGCCAGCCCATACAGGAGCACGGTCGAAAGGGTCATTCAGGCCCACAAATGTCTAAGTTTCGAAGGACGCCGACGCGGACGGCGCCAACGCTGGGTTGTCGCTCCATACGGCTCGGCGGAAACCACCGCAACAGCCATGGGGAACAAGCTCAGCTATTGCACCATAAACCACACACTGGTGTGTCCCCTTCCGCGCCAAATACGGCCTAGGCTTTGAAAAATCGACATATTTGGCGGAATGAGATGTGCGACACGACACGATGTTTCGATCAAGAAACAATCGCACCCGCCCTCAGAGCGGACGCCAACCGATACACTCCCGACCAGCCCGGCTAAACGGTGATGAAAGCAGAGGCCACAATCATGGCGAGCATGGGTAGTCGGTCGCGTCGCGCACGCCTCACGGGACGCCTGACGGACGGCTGCCCCTAGCGCACTGGGGCTGCGACGCCGCCCGCGCGGATCCTCGCGATGAGGTCCGCGATGGCCTTGGCGTGCCCGCCCAAAAGTTCCTCCTCCGGGAAGACCGTCATCTGGACGTCGGGCGTCAACCCGCGACCTTCGAGCTCCTGCCCCTTCGCGGATCGATAAAGCTCCGCCGGTAGAGCCAGCGTCCAGCCGTTCGGCAGCGGCTTGGGCAGTTGGTCCGAAAACGCGCCGCGCGTGGTTCCGCCCACCTGTGTGACGTTCGGCAAGGCCTTCATCATCAAGGTGAAGGTCTCTCCGGCGCTGACCGTGATGTCGCTGGTCACCACATAGACCGGCCCGGTGAATGCGGCCGCGCCTGACGGCTCCACGCGGATGACCTGCGGCGAGCCCTTTCCACCGACCGGAACCTTGGCGTAGGCGATGCGCGGCTGGTCCGTGAATCGCGCCGCGATGCGGCGGCTGATGGTGTCGTAGCCGCCTCGATTATTGCTGACATCGACCACCACCGCCTTGGCGCCGACGAAGGCGGCCAGGGCCTCGTCCAGCACCGCATCCAACGGGCGGGGATCGTCTGGCGCGGCGTTGCGCGCGAAGGCGCCCATCGTGACGATGTTGAGATAGCCGACATCGTCGACTCGTCCCCAGAAGACACGATTGTTGGCCGCCTGACGCCCCTGCCCCTTCAGCACGCCGGTCAGGATCCCTTCGCGATAGGCTTGGAGCCAGGCCTTCTCCTCGCCGGCCGGGTCGGCCGCGCGGACACGCAACAGGGTCGGCGCCTCGCCGGGTTCGAAGTCCCGGCGCGCGCCCTGCACCGTGCCGTGGAGTTCGACATGCGGATCATCCAGTCCGCTCAGAAGATCCGTCAGCGCCAGCCACAGCTGATCATCAGTGGCGCTCGGACCGACCCGCGCCAGCGCCTTGGCCTTCCGCGCGGCCCAGTCCAGTTTGCGCTCGGCCGAGCGCGGATAGACTTCAGCGAAGGTGTCGGCGGCGAAGGCGACGACGCGGTCGGGGGTCCAGCCCGCCGCCGAGATGCAGTCCGTCGGCAGATTGGGCAGTCGGTCGAACTGGTATCGTGTCCCCGAAGGATCGCCGGTCAGGCTGATCACGCCCGGCCCCTCGGCGCGCCAGAGACCCAGGACGCCATCCGGGTCGGGCTCGCGCCGGGGATCGGGATAGCAAGCGCCGCCGGCGGTGTGGAAGAGCTGCGCGCCGTCCGGTCCGAACAGGACGATCCACCCATAGCCCCGCGACTTCCAGGCGCCTCGGAGTTCGGCCGCCACCGGCGCGTTCTTTGGCTGAACCGGCCAGAACGGGCTTTCGGCCAAGGCTGGCGAAGCAAGCAGGACGGCCGCAGCGGCCGCGAGAAGACTCAAGCGTTTCATGGGCGCGACGGTGGAGGCGTCTCCGCCGCCGCGCCAGTGAAAATGACGTCACTCAGCCTTCAGATAGATCTCCGAGCCCTGCTCGCGGAACTTCTCGCTCATCTGCGCCATGCCCAGCTCGGCGTCGTTCGGAGCCTTGGCGGCCGCGAAGTCGCGGACCTCCTGGCTGATCTTCATCGAGCAGAACTTGGGACCGCACATCGAGCAGAAGTGCGCGGTCTTGTGCGCCTCCTTGGGCAGGGTCTCGTCGTGGAACTTGCGCGCCGTTTCCGGGTCAAGGCCGAGGTTAAACTGGTCCTCCCAGCGGAACTCGAACCGCGCACGGCTGATCGCGTCGTCCCACATCGCCGCGCCGGGGTGGCCCTTGGCGAGGTCGGCGGCGTGGGCGGCCAGCTTGTAGGTGATGACGCCGGTCTTCACGTCGTCGCGGTCCGGCAGGCCCAAGTGTTCCTTGGGCGTGACGTAGCAGAGCATCGCCGTGCCGAACCAGCCGATCATCGCCGCGCCGATGGCCGAGGTGATGTGGTCGTAGCCAGGCGCGATGTCCGTGGTCAACGGGCCGAGGGTATAGAACGGGGCCTCGTGGCAGTGCTTCAGCTGCTCGTCCATGTTGGCCTTGATCTTGTGCATGGCCACGTGGCCCGGCCCTTCGATCATCACCTGGACGCCGTGGTTCCAGGCCACCTTGGTCAGCTCGCCCAGGGTGCGCAGCTCCGAGAACTGGGCCTCGTCATTGGCGTCGGCGGTCGAGCCCGGACGCAGGCCGTCGCCGAGGCTGAACGACACGTCATAGGCGCGCATGATCTCGCAGATCTCGTCGAAGCGCTCGTAGAGGAAGTTCTCCTTGTGGTGCGCCAGGCACCACTTGGCCATGATCGAGCCGCCGCGCGACACGATGCCGGTGACGCGCTTGGCGGTCATCGGAATGAACGGCAGGCGCACGCCGGCGTGGATGGTGAAGTAGTCGACGCCCTGCTCGCACTGCTCGATCAGGGTGTCGCGGAAGACCTCCCAGTTCAGGTCCTCGGCCACGCCGTTGACCTTCTCCAGCGCCTGATAGATCGGCACCGTACCGATCGGCACGCTGCTGTTGCGGATGATCCAGTCGCGGATGTTATGGATGTTGCGGCCGGTCGACAGGTCCATGACCGTGTCGGCGCCCCAGCGCGTGGCCCAGACCAGCTTGTCCACCTCGTCGGCGACGGTGGACAGCACGGCCGAGTTGCCGATGTTGGCGTTGATCTTGACCAGGAAGTTGCGGCCGATCGCCATCGGCTCCAGCTCGCCGTGGTTGATGTTGGCCGGGATGATGGCGCGGCCGCGCGCCACTTCCTGGCGCACAAACTCGGGGGTCACGAAGTCCGGGATCGACGCGCCAAAGTCCTCGCCGTCGCGCACGCACGGGCGAGTCTGCTCGCGGCGAAGGTTCTCGCGGATGGCCACATATTCCATCTCGGCCGTGATGATCCCGGCGCGGGCGTATTCCAGCTGGGTGACCAGCTTGCCCGGCTTGGCGCGATAGATCTTGCGGCCGGTGTCCGGGAACTCCGGGGCCAGGTGCTTGCCTTGGGCGAAGCCGTTGTCTTCCGGCTTCACCTGGCGCGGATCGGTGACCTCTTCCACGTCGCCGCGCGCAAGCACGAAGGCCTCGCGGGTGCGCGGCAGGCCCTTCTCGATGTCGATCTGGACGGTCGGGTCGCTATAGGGGCCGGAGGGGTCATAGATCGTGACTGGCGGCTCGTTGGCGGACGGGTGGACGGCCACCTCGCGGAACGGCACGCGCAGTTCGGGGAAAAGTTCGCCGGCCTGGTAGACCTTGCGCGAACCGGGGATCGGACCGGTCGAGATCGTCTCGGCCACAGCCTTGATGGTCGTCTGGATATTCATTTCGGGCGCTCCTCAAGCTTCCAAGGAGACCCGGACGTGCGTGCTTGAGTCGGTTTACGGACGAAACAAACGCTTCCGTCCGCGTTCCCTCCCTTCGCCGGCATGACCCGGATCAGGTTCTACGGGTCAGGGCCTGGGCCCAATCTCAGCCGCGCAAGCGACCCCCCGGTGAACAGAGGGCGGAGACTAGGCCTGCTGACGTAGAGGTCAAGTGCGGCCCTGCGATCAGAGCCGCGACGCCGAGAAAGTGTCACAAGCCGCCGGATCGCCCTGCTCAAAACCCCGCCGGAACCAGCGCATGCGCTGGGCGCTGGAACCATGGGTGAAGCTGTCTGGCACGACCTGACCTTGGGAGCGCTTCTGGATGGTGTCGTCGCCCACCGCCGCAGCCGCGCCAAGGCCGTCCTCGATGTCTGCGGGATTGATGACGATACCACCGCCCGAGGCGTCTCCGGCTCGCGCCGCCCACACCCCGGCGTAGCAGTCGGCCTGCAACTCCAGCCTGACCGACCCGCTCTCTTCGCCGCGCGCCCCGAGCCGCCGGGCCTGCTGATCTGCGCCCAGCAGATGCTGGACGTGGTGGCCGACCTCATGACTGATCACATAGGCGCGCGCGAACTCGCCCTTGGCGCCAAAGCGCGCTTCCAGCTCCTGCCAGAACGAAAGATCCAGATAAACCTTCTGGTCGGCAGGACAGTAGAACGGGCCCATCGCCGATTGGCCCGTACCGCACCCGGTGCCCGTGCTCTGCTCGTAGAGAACGATGGCGGCGGGCGGCCTGTAGTCCACGCCTTCCTGACGGAAGATCGGCGTCCAGACGTCTCGGTTCGAGGTTTCGATCACATCGACGAACTGACCCTCCGCGTCGGACACCTGACCACGCACGCCTTCTTGTTGAACGGGCTGCTGCAGGCGCTGGGTCGCCTCAAGGGTTGTCCGAGGGTCGACCCCGAAGACGAAGTAGCCGATCGCCGCCAGCACCACCGCGCCGATCCCGCCGCCCGCGACCCCGACCGGTCCAAGCCCACGTCGGTCCTCGATATTGCCCGACCGACGGCCGCCTTCCCACTCCATGAAATAACTACTCCTTGGGCTCGCTGGCGGGTCGGATCGCCCGCATCCGAGCATTGCTCTGCGCCAGGGCCTCTTGAGTGAGCCGTTCCAGGCGCTCCATAGAGGCGTCAAAATCCAGGTCCCGCCGCATCGCTTCAGCATCCACCGGCGGCGGGGTCGACTCCCTCAACACGACAGGTCCGGTCACCACGCCCGCGTTCAGGTCGCGCAGGATGACTTGGGTGCGCGCCCGCTCCTGAGCGTTGGACGCCGCGATCTGGTTCTGCACCGCCTCGCGACGGATGTCTTCAAGGGCGTGGGCGGCGGCGTTTCGCGCCTGAAGGTCCCGCAGATCCTGCGCTCCGGCTGAAAGAGGCGAGACCACGAACCCAATCGTCGCCAAACAAGCAGCGCCTGAACGCATCATATGACGCCCCTCGCGCAGCGGGACACGATCATCCGGGTCTCTCGATTGTTTCAGTCTCAGGGCCGTTTGACCGTGAAACGCGCGAGCTCTGTTTTCGGCGCCGCCCAATCCGGTTTCAAGGCGGCCGCCCGCGAATAGTCGCGATAGGCGGCGTTCAGATCGCCCAGCTCCTCGTTGGCGAGACCGCGATTGAACCAGGCCCGTTCCGGATCCTTGACGCCGAGCGCGAGGCCCTTGTCGATCTGCTCGACGCCTTCGCGGTAGCGCTTTTCCCCGACATAGGCGGCGCCGCGATTGACCCAGGCCTCACCGAGATTGGGATCCAGCTTCGAGGCGGTGTCGAAATCGGCCCGGGCCCCCGTGAAATCGCGTTGCCGCATCTGGAGGACGCCCCGGTTGACGAAGGTGCGCGCACGATCCCTGAAGTTCAGGGTCTCGGTCTCCAGCGCCGTCGTACAGGTCACGACCGACGCCTTGTCCGATCGGCCGTCGATCGCGGCGTCAGAACACTCCTTGGCGAGCCCGCCCCCGATCACGAGCGTCGACGCGCTGGCCAAGGTCGGAAGCGACGAAGCGCCCAGTAGCGCCGCCGCCATAACCGCCCTCACCAGAAGGCCACGTTGAGCCATGACTTCCTCCCATTGCTAGCGGTTGACCACGCACGTCTGTGACGGACGCCGATCAGCTCTTGTCGTGTTGGCAGCCTAGCACGCTTCGCCCGCGCCAAGAACCGAGAGGCACACCGGAGACGAGGCGGCCGAACGGCGGCCAATTCAACTCAAGCCGCGAGCCCCCTGTGCGAGCGTGCGAAACTAGGCGATACAGGTGTGCTCACCCGCAGGTTGTCACCATGCTGATCGTTGTTTTGCTTATCGCCTTGTCGGGCCAGACCGCCCAGGACGCGCCAGTGGATGCGGTGACGGTGGAGGCTTCTCGCAAGGTTCTCCAGAAAACCCTTCCCGATCAACAGATCATCGAGCAGCTGAACGCCCTCCACAAAGCCGAGCCCGACCGGGTGGTCTGCGTGAAAAAGACCATGGGGGGCACGATCATCCCGAAGACGGTCTGCAGTACGCTTCGCCAGTGGTACGATCAGGAAAAGGCCAGGGACACGGCGAACGTCGTGGCCGAGATCATGGGTGATCCGAGCGGACACCCGCCGACCGCCGACCCGCCCTACGAGCTGGTCCAGATGATCAAGAAGCGGCTAAAAGACCCTGAAGCGCGCGCCCTGGCGGCTGAGCGTGCTCGACGCCGCATTGAAGCCAAGGCTGAGGCCCAGCAGCCCTGAAGTCATTCAGGCGACCACCGCGTCGGACGTGATAACAAGAGCGCGACTCGTTCAGGAACCGCGCCCATGCACCTCGCCCGCTTTCCTCGCGCCCGCTTCGCGCACTTGCCGACACCCCTGGAGCCCCTCCCCCGCCTTGGCGCGGAACTGGGCGTTGATCTGTGGGTCAAACGCGACGACTGCACCGGCCTCGCCGGTGGCGGCAACAAGACCCGCAAGCTGGAGTTTCTCCTCGGCGAAGCCCTGGCCCAGGGCGCTGACACCCTGGTCACCCAGGGAGCTGTGCAGTCCAACCACGTTCGCCAGACCATCGCCGCCGGGGCCCGTTTTGGCCTCAGGACCGAAGTGATCCTGGAGGAGCGCACCGGGTCGAAGGCCAGCGACTACATGGGCAACGGCAATGTGCTGCTCGACAAGCTGATGGGCGCGTCGCTGCGCTACGTGCCGGGCGGGACCGACATGGTCGCGGAGCTTGAGATCACCGCCCAGAGCGTGCGCCAGCGCGGCGGCAAGCCGTATGTCATCCCGGGCGGCGGGTCGAACACGGTCGGGGCGCTCGGCTATGTCGATTGCGCGCGCGAGCTGGTGGTCCAGGCCGATCAGATGGACCTGAAGATCGATCGCCTGGTCACGGCCACTGGCAGCGCGGGCACCCATGCAGGCCTCGTCGCCGGCTTCGCGGCGCTCTCGGTCGATATTCCGATCCTCGGCTTCGGCGTGCGCGCGCCCAAACCCAGGCAGGAAGAGAACGTCTATAACCTCGCTGTCGCGACGGCCGAGACAATCGGCGCCGTGGGCCGGGTTCGCCGCGAGGCGGTCGTGGCCGACTGCGACTATGTGGGCGAAGGCTACGGCCTCGTCGATCAAGGCGTTATCGACGCCCTAGCGCTCGCCGCCCGTACCGAAGGGCTGCTCCTGGATCCAGTCTATTCGGGCAAGGCGATGAAGGGACTGATCGACCAGGCCCGCAAAGGCGCCTTTGCCGGCGAGCGCGTCGTCTTCCTGCATACGGGCGGCGCTCAGGGGCTGTTCGGCTATCAGACGGTGCTGGAGCCAGCGTTAGGCTAGGAGCGTTTAGGATGAGCAAGGTTCTGGGCGTTCTGGGCGGCATGGGTCCGGCCGCCACCCTCGACTTCCTGGCCAAGCTGCAGGCCGCAACCCCAGTGAGCCGTGAGCAGGACCATCTGCGGGTGCTGGTGGATATCAATCCGAAGGTCCCAGACCGGAATGTCGACGGCTCTGCCCCTGGACCGGTGCTGGCGGCGATGGCCTCCGGCCTGCGCGTTTCAGGCGCCCAAGTGCTGGCGATCGCGTGCAACACTGCTCACGCCTATGCGGAGGATGTTCGCGCGTCGGGTCTGCCACTGATCGACATGCTGGAGACGGCCGGCCTCGCCGCACGCGCTCAAGGCGCCGGCGTCGTAGGCGTCTTGGGCACGAGCCTGGCGCTCGGGCTCTATCGAGACCGGTTCTCTCAGCTTGGACTGGAGGTCGTAACGCTGGATGATCATGAGCAGGTCGAGTTCATGGCCCTGCTTTACCGGATCAAGCGGGGCGATGTCGGGCAGGCGTCACGCGACGCCATGGCCGCCCTGGCCCACCGCCTGATTAACAAGGGCGCCCAAGCGGTCATCGCCGGCTGCACCGAAGTGCCTCTGGTCCTGTCTCAGACCGAATTGTCGACGCCGTTTCTCGACGCCACGCAAACCCTGGCGGTTCGATGCGTCGAGGTCTGTCTCGGCGATTGAGCCGCTAGCCGCGCGAGACCGTTAGCGCTTCGTCATAACTGGCCTCGAACAGGCCTAGGAGCGCAGCAGCCCCTCGCGAGGCCTGCGCCATCCGCAGCAGGGCGGCGCGCGCATGCGCGTTGTCGGCGATCTCGGCTTGTCGCTCGAGCCCCTCGGCTTCGGTCAGATGATCGTCGCGTGTCCCCATGGCCCAAATGTTTACAAGACATGAACGCCGGTTTGCCATGCGACCGCTAGACGCAGAGTGATCACCTTGGTGTGGCCGGAGCTCGATCACGGCTTGCGCGCGACATGAAAACGCCCCCGGGGGCCTCTTGGGACCCCGGGGGCGTCGTCCTGTTCCCCAACAGGACGGCGTCGGCCACGCTGCTCCGAGCGCGGCGGCGTCGCCTCAAAATGAACGGCCCGAACCTCGCCGAACACGGATCAACAGGCAACGCGTCCCCCTGTCGCAGGCCGTCCGCCCACGCGCGGCGCGTCATCCGGGGCGACTGATTTCCTTTGTCCGCCATCGGCGAAAAGTGGATGGCCAAAATCATGACACCGGTAGCATATTGTCTCCAACGTCACGTCGAAGATGACGGAGCCATCGCTGGCCAGGGAGGTTCGCTCACCCAACCCTCGATGTAAGCTCCGCGCCGATCGGAGTTCATTCATGCCCGTCAGTCCGCTCTCACGCCGTCGCCTCTTGGCCACTTCAGCGGCGGCCTTCGCCGCGGCCGGCGCCCTGGCGCCGCGACGTGCGTTCGCCGCGCCGACCCGCGACGCCGCGCTGGAGACGATGCGCAGGGCGACGCGCTTCATGGTCGACAAGGTCGCCTACAAGGGCGGCTACGTCTGGAGCTATCTGCCCGACTTCTCGCGCCGCTGGGGCGAGATGGAGGCCTATCCGACGATGATCTGGGTGCAGCCGCCGGGCACAGCGACGATGGGGCACCTGTTTCTGGACGCCTATCACGCCACCGGCGACGAGGCGTACTACGACGCCGCCTGCAAGGCCGCCCAAGCCCTGATCGCCATCCAACATCCCGCAGGCGGCTGGAACTACCTGGGCGACCTCGCCGGCGAGGCCTCGATCCGCAAGTGGTATGACACCATCGGCAAGAACGGCTGGCGGCTTGAGGAATTCCAGCACTACTACGGCAACGCCACCTTCGACGACGCCGGCACGGCGGAGAGTTCGCAGTTCCTGCTGCGCCTCTACGCCGAAAAGCAGGACAAGCGCTTCAAACCGGCCTTGGACAAGGCGCTGCAGTTTGTTCTGGACAGCCAGTACCCCAACGGCGGCTGGCCCCAGCGCTTCCCGCTGAAGAGCGATTTCCAGAACCACGGCCACGCCGACTACACGGGCTACATCACCTTCAACGACGATGTGGCTGGCGAGAACATCAAGTTCCTGATCATGGTCTGGCAGACCCTGGGCGACCCGCGCGCGTTGCCCGCCATCAACAAGGCGATGGACTGCTTCGTGATCTGCCAGCAGCCGCAACCACAGCCGGCCTGGGGTCTGCAGCACCATGTCGACACGCTGAAACCCGCCGCCGCGCGCAGCTACGAGCCCGAGGCCTTCGCCTCCCACACCACCGGCGCCAACATCGCCGCCTGCATGGACTTCTACGAGCTGACGGGCGATCCCAAGTATCTGGCGCGCCTCGGCGAGGCGTTGGAGTGGCTGGAAAGCATCAAGCTGCCGCAGGAAATCCAGAAGGGGCGTCCCTACCCCACCTTCATTCAGGTCGGAACGGGCAAGCCGCTCTACATCCATCGTCGGGGCAGCAATGTCGTCAACGGCGAGTACTACGCCGACCAGAACCCGCAGGGCACGGTCATCCACTACTCGTCGTTCCGCGCGGTGAACGTCGCGGGCCTGCGCAAGCGGCTGGCCAAGCTTCAGGGCACGCCCGCCGAGGTCGCCAGCAAGGACTCGCCGCTCAAGGGGGGGCGCAAGGCGCTGCCGAAGTATTTCACGACCGGCGACATCTCCGTCTCCGACCTGAATGTGGACACGCTGAAGGCCGACGCCGGCCAGACCTCGCCCGATAAAGTGGCCAGCCTGATCGCGTCGCTGAACGCCGAGGGATGGTGGCCGACCGAACTGAAGGCGACCAGCAATCCCTACATCGGCGACGGCTCGCCGACGCCCGCGCCAGGCGACTTCAGCCAGACGCGTGTCGGCGATGCGACGGACACCTCGCCCTACATCACCGAGACGCCAAAAATCGGCATCTCGACGGGGACTTACATCGAGAACATGGCCGCGCTGATCAAGTATGTGACGGCGGGCTAGAAGGCTCCGGCTATTCGCAAAGGCGCTTGAGGTTCATCAGCACCTTGGGCGTGTCTTTGCGCAGAGCCTCGCGGATCAGCGCCTTGGGAACCGGCCAGTCCACGGCCAGACGGTTGTCGTAGAAGACGCGGGTCCGCCGGCCGTCGGCCAAGGCTTGCAGCTTCCATTCGCCCTGCTCGACCTTCAGGTCGCCGCCGACCAGCTTGAACTTGATGCGGCTGTAGGGTTCGTAGTCGGACCGGAAGACGATCCGCATGCCTGGAAACACCAGGTTCCGACGGGTCACATGCTCGCGGATGTCCCACCCGCGGGCCATATCCCCTTCGACGATGCGGCAGATGGCGAGCGTGGTGATCATCACCTTGGCCGCCGCGCAATCGGTCATCATGCGCCAGACTTTTTCCGGCGGCGCATTGATGTCCACGACGCCCCGCACATGTCCCGAAATGCCGTCGGGATCCGGCGTCACCTCGGCATAGGCCTCGCCCTTGGCCAGCGCCGCCTTGGCCTTGGTTGAAAGCTCAAAGGCCTGAGCCTGACCCGCGATCAGAAGGGCGAACGCCAAGCCGACCATGGCGCGGGGACCGAAAACTCGCACGCGTCGTACTCCTCTGATGAGAGGTGCTACGGTCGCGTGTATCCCATGGATGCATGGACCGGCCTTTTACCCAGCCGCCCCTCCAGCGTCCTTCAGGCCTTCGCCTTGGCCAGGAAAGCGGCGGTCGCCTCGATAGCCTCGACCAGGCTGACCCGCTCCAAGGTCACGCCTTCGGGAAGACTGGAAAACAGTCGGGTCGGCGCGGCGGCGTCCAGCATAACGAACACCCCGCGATCATCGGCCCGGCGGATCAGGCGACCGAACGCCTGGCTGATCCGGGCCCGCGCCACCGCGTCGTCATAGCCCTTGCCGCCGAAGCGCAGCCGCCGGGCCTTGTGCAGCACGTCAGGGCGCGGCCATGGAACGCGGTCGAACACCAAGAGCCGCAGCGAGCGGCCGGGCACGTCGACCCCGTCGCGAATGGCGTCGGTGCCCAGGAGGCAGGCGTCCTCTTCAGCGCGGAAGATGTCGACCAGCGCCCCAACCTCCAGCGGATCGACGTGCTGCGCGTAGAGCGCCAGCCCCTGATCGGCCAGCGGCGCGGCGATGCGCTCGTGCACGGCCTTGAGGCGGCGGATGGCCGTGAACAAGCCCAGCCCCCCGCCTCCCGCCGCGAGGAACAGCTCGCGCATGGCCGCAGAGACCTGACGCGGATCTTCCTTGTTCACGTCCGTGACCACAAACGCCTTGGCGTTGTTCTCGTAGTCGAAGGGCGAAACCAGCCGGAGGACCTTGGGCGCCGAGGGCAGCCGCGCCGCCCCCGTGCGCATCTCCGCCAGGGCGAACGGATCTTCCAGCGCGGGATCGACCAGGGTGGCGCTGGTCACCAGCACCCCATGGGCGGGCGACAACACCGCCGCGCGCAGCGGCTCGGTCGGGTCCACCCAGTGGCGGCGGCAGGCGGCGTCCACCACGCGCCCATACAGGAAGGTGGCCTCGAACCAGTCGACGAAGTCAGGATCGCTTTCGGTCGGCTCGACATCGTCGTCTTCGATCGCTTTGAGGATCGAGCGCCAGGCCGGCAGCGTCATGCGCGCGCGCCGATCCAACCCGCGCAGCGCGCCTTCGATCCGCGCGCGTTCCGAGGCGCCCAGGTGCTCGGCGTCCTCGTCGAGCACGTCTTCCAGCGCACGCGCCAGGGCCAGCAGCGGGGCCTCGATCGCCGCCAGCGCCTTTGCTGCCTCTGGCGCACGCTCGCGGACGAGATCGATCGGCGGGCGAGCATCGCATTGCAGGCCAAGATCGGCCCCACCCCGCTCGCCGCTGCGGGCGCGGAGTTGCTCGATGACGGCGACCAGGAAGTTCTCGATCGGGCCGATCGGGTTGATCTGGCCGTCAGGCGGCGCGACGCGGCCGGACCAGCCCTCGCCGGGCAAGGCGGCCGCCGCCTGGATGGCTTGGCTCATCGCGCCGCGCGCGCCTTCCCGGTCGCCCAGGATGTCCAGCAGTCGCGCCTCGAGCCCCCGACCGCGACGCCCCCGCCCTTCAGGTCCGCGAATCCACCGCCGCAGTTCGGCCGCCTCCGCGCCGGACAGAGCCGCCGAAAAGGCGCTGTCGGCCGCCTCGAACAGATGGTGGCCTTCGTCGAAGACGATCCGCTTGAGGCTGGTCGTCTCGTTGTCGCCTTTCAGCCCGCGCGCGGTCCGCGCGCCGTCGAACGCCGCCTGGGTCAGGACCAGAGCGTGGTTGGCGATCACCAGATCCGCACGTTTCGAAGCGCGGACCGCCTTCTCGATGAAGCAGATGCGATAGTGCTGGCAACCGGCGTGAATGCACTCGCCGCGTCGGTCGACAAGGTTGGCGGCGCTGGCCTGCATCGAGGGCGGGACGGCGGTCAGGGTCGGAAGCCAGGCGGGAAAATCCCCGCCGGTCATGTCGCCGTCGCGTGTCGCGCGGGCCCAGCGGGCCGTCAGAGCCAAGCCGATCAGGTCGCCATTACCGAGCTGCGCGCCGTTGACCTGCTCCTGAAAGTTCAACAGGCACAGATAGTTCTCCCGACCTTTTCGAACGACGGCCTTGCGGGCGCGCTCCTTCGGATCGGGATAGATCGATCGGCTCTCGCGCTCGATCTGCCGTTGCAGCGCGCGCGTATAGGTGCTGACCCACACCGACGGCCCGTTGGCCTCGGCCCACAAGGACGCCGGGGCCAGATAGCCGAGCGTCTTGCCAACACCGGTGCCCGCCTCGGCCAACATCATGCGCGGCTCGCCTTCGCGCTCGCGCGGCTGGAAGGCGAAGGCGGCTTCCTTGGCGAAGGTCGCCTGGGCTTCACGAACCTCTTCCAGGCCCGATCGTTGCAGCAGCTCGGCCAGGCGCTCGCCGGCGCGCTCGGGGTCGATGGGGCGCGAGCCCGCCTCGCCCGGCGGCGCCTGATCCTCCCACTCGACCAGCCGGGCCCAGACATCGAGGCCCGATCCACGAAACTGGTTGCCGACCGGCACGGAGCGCAGAGCGCCAATCGCGGCAGGTCCCCAGGACCACCCGGCCTTGGCCAGGGTTTCGGCGATCGCCAGCGCCTCCTCGCGGGACGGGACTGGCGTCAGGGCCAGCTCTCGCAGCAAAGCGTCAGCCGCTTCGCGCAGGGTCTGCGCCTGCTCGGCCGCACCGTGCGGCTCGCGCAGACCCAGAGCCGTGGCCAGCCCCACCGCCGAGGGAGCGCAGAACGCGGCCGGGCGGACAAAGGCGTGCAGCTCAAGCACGTCGAACAGACGTGGAGAACGCGGCGGCGGGGACAGGTTCAGGCGGCGAGCGGTCATCGCCGCATGCGCCACCAGCACCGGGCCGTGCTCGAACAGGTCGCGCGCATCCGGCGCACGCAGCATCCGAGCCTCGCCGCCGTCCGCGATGCCGGCGCGCGGTCCGGGGAGGACGACAAGGGCCGGAGCCAGATCCAGAGTCGGCGGCGAAGCAGTCACCCAGGTTCGTTACCAGAACCCGGCTCGAAACAGAATGGGAACGCGCAGGCGCGTCTCAGCCCACCGGCTCTTCGTCGTCCTCGGCGAGACCCAGGAGGCGGTCGATCGCTCTTTGCGACTTTTCGCGCAGCGCGGGGTCGGCGCTGTCGGCCGCGCGGCGGTACATCTCCAGCGCCAGGTCAGGATCGGCCGGGATGCCTCGGCCTGTCTCGCACATCAGCCCCAGCGCAAACCAGGCGTCATGATCGCCACGCTCGGCGGCAAGCTGAAACCAGCGCATCGCCTCGATGTAGTTCTTGGCCGTTAGCTGCCCATTGTAGTGCGCAGCGCCCAGCCGATACATCGCGTCCGGCAGATCGTTCCACGCGGCGGCCCGATAGAAATCTATCGCCTTGGCCGGGTCCGGCGGAACGCCGGTTCCTTCGGCGTGCAGACGACCCAGCTCGTTCATCGCCTCAGGCGAGCCCATCTCGATAGCCCGCCGTAGCCAGAGAACGCCCCGCCTTGTATCCGCGCGCCCGCCGTACCCCGTCATCAAGGCCACGCCGGCGCCAAAGGCGCCCGTGGCGGATCCCGCCTCCGCCGACCGGATATACCAGGCCCGCGCCAGGCGAGGGTTCTCGGGCAGGCCGTGATCGCCACGATGGATGACGGCGAGGTTGAACATCGCGTTCGGATCACCCCGCCGCGCGGCGCGTGCATAGAGCGCCACGGCGTCGCGCGTGTTAGCCGCGAGCCCCTCAGCGCCGAGCAGATAGAGGTTGCCCAGCTCGACCATCGCGTCGGTGTCGCCCAGCGCCACAGCCTTTCGCAGCCAGACGAGACCTTGAGCGACGTCAGGCTTACGCCCCTCGCCCCGCAGGTGACAGATGGCCAGGTCGACATAGAAGGACGTATCGCCCTGCAGGGCCACGCGCTCGACGGCGTCGCAGTCGATCCGGGGTCGCCAGTCCTCGCCCCACGCCGCGCCGACGGGCCCGAAAGCCACAAGCACCAGCGTGATCCACCATCCCGGACGCATCAGATCCCCATCTTCGCCGGGGCCGTCAGGTCAACCTCGCCAGCATCGGCATAGACAACCGCGAGCAGTGGCCGATGCAACCGAACTCGCGCAGGGCGCGCGCAAAAGACAGATGAAACAGAAAGGGAACATGCTATATCGCCACCAATGTCTGCGGCGAACGCCCTTCCTCCCCGGTTCCAGGCCTGGTTCGCAAAGCGCGGGTGGACCCCGCGTGAACATCAGCTCGCCATGCTGGAAAAGGCGCGGGCCGGTCGCGGGGCCTTGCTGATCGCGCCGACCGGGGGTGGCAAGACGCTGGCGGGATTCCTGCCCAGCCTGATCGAACTGGCCGAGCGTCCGCCCCGCAACGCCCCGGCCGGGGTTCATACGATCTATATCTCGCCCCTGAAGGCGCTGGCCGTCGACGTCGAGCGCAACCTGCTGACGCCGATCCGTGAGATGGGGCTGCCGATCGTCGCCGAAAGCCGCACCGGCGACACCGGCGAAAGCCGGAAGGCCCGCCAACGGGTGAGACCGCCGGACATCCTGCTGACCACGCCCGAGCAGCTGGCGCTGTTCTGCGCCTGGGAGGGCGCGCGGGAATACTTTTCCGACCTCTCCTGCGTGATCATCGATGAAGCCCATGCGATCTGGCCCAGCAAGCGCGGCGACCTGCTGGCGCTGGGTCTGGCGCGCCTGCAGCAGTTCGCGCCGAGGATGCGACGCGTCGGCTTGTCGGCGACGGTCGATGATCCGGACCTGGTGAGGAAGTGGCTGGGCGTGACCCAAAACCCTCCCCCTGAGGGGCGGGATTTATCCATCGACCTCGTCCTCGGCTCAGGCGGCGCGCAGCCGGTGGTCGAGGTGCTGGTGTCAGGCGGACGCGTCCCGTGGGCTGGCCACACGGCCGAGCACGCCATGGCCGAGGTCTATGAGATCATCAAGGGATCCAAGACCGCCCTCGTCTTCGTCAACACCCGCTTCCAGGCCGAGTTCGCCTTTCAACGCCTGTGGGAGCTGAACGACGAGGGCCTGCCGATCGCCTTGCACCACGGGAGTCTCTCGGCGGAGCAGCGACGCAAGGTCGAGGCGGCGATGGCGCGTGGGGAGCTGCGGGCGGTGGTCTGCACCTCAACTCTCGACATGGGGATCGACTGGGGCGACGTGGATCTCGTCATCCAGCTGGCCGCGCCCAAGGGGGCCTCGCGTATGGTCCAGCGCATCGGTCGCGCCAACCACCGCCTCGACGAGCCCAGCCGCGCCCTGTTCGTGCCCGCCAGCCGCTTCGAGATGCTGGAGTGCCGCGCCGCCGCCGACGCCATTCTGGAAAACCACCTCGACGGCGAACCGCCCCGCATCGGCGCCCTCGACGTGCTGGCCCAGCATGTGATGGGCTGCGCCTGCTCCGAACCGTTCAAGCTGACCGACCTCTATGACGAGGTCCGTTCTGCGGGACCTTACGCGGATCTGAACTGGGAAGACTTCGAGGCCGTCGTCGACTTTGTGTCGACCGGCGGCTACGCGCTGCGCACCTACGACAAGTTTCGCCGGATCGTGCAGACCGCCGACGGCTTGTGGACCGCGCGCAACGCCCAGGCGCGGCAGCAGCACCGGATGAACGTCGGAGCCATCATCTCCCCCGCCACCATCAACATCCGGATCGGCGGGGGCCGCAAACCGGTCGGCGGTCGCAAGATCGGTGAGGCCGAAGAAGGCTATTTCGAACAACTGACGCCTGGCGACACCTTCGTCTTCGCCGGTCAGGTGTGGCGCTACAACAACCTTGTGGGCGCCGACGCTTTTGTTTCGCCCGCGCCGAACGACGATCCGAAGATGCCCAGCTGGGGCGGTTCGAAGTTCCCGTTGTCGACCTATCTGGCCGGTCGGGTGCGCCAGATGATGCATGACGAGCGCGAGTGGAGCGCCCTGCCCGGAGACGTGCAGGGATGGCTGTCGTGGCAGAAGACACGCTCGGCGATCCCAACGGAAGGCGAGATGCTGCTGGAGACCTTCCCGCGCGGGAAGCGGTTCCACATGGTCTGCTATCCGTTCGACGGGCGTCTGGCGCACACGACCCTGGCCATGCTGCTGACCCGGCGCCTTGATCGCTTGGGCGTGGGCCCGCTGGGCTTTGTCTGCAACGACTACGCGCTGAACCTCTGGTCGCTAAGGCCTATGGACGAGCTCGACCTGGACGCGCTGTTCGCGCAGGACATGCTGGGCGACGACCTGGAGGCCTGGCTGGACGAGAGCTTCATGATGAAGCGCTCGTTCAAGCACTGCGCACTGATCGCCGGCCTGATCGAGCGCCGTCATCCCGGCGCCGAGAAGTCGGGCCGGCAAGTCACCTTCTCCACGGACCTGATCTACGACGTGCTGCGGAAACACCAACCCGATCACCTGATGTTGCGCTGCGCGCGGTTCGACGCCGCGACGGGCCTTCTCGACATCACCCGTCTGGGTGACATGCTCACCCGGGTCAAAGGATGCATTCGGCACGTCGCCCTGGATCGTGTCTCGCCGTTCGCCGTGCCGATGATGCTGGAGATCGGCCGCGAGCGCGCGCCCGGCGACGCCGCCGGCGAGATGATCCTGGCCGAAGCCGAGGAAGACCTGATCGCAGAGGCGCGGCCATGACCCGCTTTGAGCCCTCGGCGTGTGGCGGCCTCCGCGTTGCGCTGGCCAATGTCGAAGTGATGCTGCGCTGGTCCGGCGCGATGTGGCTGGAGGGCGAGCGCACGCTGATCGTCGCGGATCTGCACTTCGAGAAGGGCAGCAGCTACGCCGCGCGCTTTGGTCAGATGCTGCCGCCCTACGACACGCGCGAGACTCTCGACCGGCTTGATCGCGAGATCGCCCAGCTTGCGCCCGAACGGCTGATTTTTCTCGGCGACAGCTTCCATGACGGCCAGGGCGAAACTCGGCTGGCGACGGACGACTACCGACGCCTCGAAGGGCTGGCTGTGGGACGAGAGCTGATCTGGGCGGTCGGGAACCACGACTCCGACGGGCCCCAATCACTGCCTGGCGATGTTATCGATGAGGCCAATATCGCGGGTCTCGTTCTACGGCATGAACCACTGGCCGGCGCGCAGCCCGGCGAAGTGGCCGGCCACCTGCATCCTGCGGCCAAGGTTTCCAGCGGACGGGCCACGGTGCGCCGGCGCTGCTTCGTCACGGACGGCGCCCGCATCGTGCTGCCGGCCTTCGGGGCCTATACGGGAGGTCTGAATGTCCTGGACAAGGCGTTCTCGAACCTTTTCGAGGGACCGGTCATGGCCGGCGCCCTGGGGCCGCGCAGGGTGCACGCGGTGGGCGCGAAATCCTTGAGACCCGACTGACGCCGGATCACATGTGCAGGGCCTGCTCCAGGGAAAAGGCCAGAGAGATGGCCGCGCCGGCGGTCAACAAGGTGCGCATGCGCGGGCGCCAACCCGGGCCCTCATGGTCGGTGACGTCCCAGACCCATTGCAGCAGGAACACCAGCAGGAAACCCGACAGTTGCCAGGCGGGCTCGAACTTCAGTTCGCCGAGCAGCAAGCCAAAGCCGGCGAGCGGGAACAGCAGCGAGATGCCCAACACCGACCAGCGGGGGCTGGGGTTTTCGATCTCCAGGCCCGTGCGGACCCCGCCGAAGTAGGAGACCATCGCCGCAGAGTAGGCCAGCAGCCCCAGCAGCGCGGATTTCTGAATCGCGGCGGGGCCGTAACAGAACAGACCCGACGCCAAGAAGAAGGGGATCAAGGTCGAAAGACCAAAGACCCACGCCGCCGGAGGAACCGGCGTCCGCCCGCCCGCGGACTCGTTCATGCCACAACTCCTTCGGCGGGCGACCACAGCCGCCTGCCCTGCCCCTATCGCGACTATTACCGACCGGACGCGATAGGTCCACGGACGATCTTCGGCGACCGGCTAGATGGTTTATGACCTGAAGTGGCCCAGAAAGGCGATTGAATGCAATGGACTTTTGTCCGTGCGCCGCCTTCGGCGGGCGCCTCGCGCCCGTTTCGCGTTGTCGGAAGCCTTAGCCCGCGAGGCTGTCAGCGCGCGTAGACCGACAGCCGATTAAGCGTTTCGCCATCCACCGCGCCGGTGGCAGGCAGTCCCTGATCGCGCTGATACGCCGAGATCGCCATCCGCAGAGCCGGGGACGAAACACCATCGCGAGGACCTTGGTAGTAGCCCAATTGCGACAGAACGCGTTGAGCCAGGCCCAGATTGGCGTTGGCGGCTGCGGGCGCGGCGGTCGATAGACCGGCGGTCTGAACCTGCGTCTGCGGACGGAACGCCAAGGCGGACCGGTCGGCGGTCTGCTGGGCTTCCGCGGTCAGTTGCGAGCGCAGCGCGTTGGCGCGGCCACGGGCGGTCGAGTCGCCGGCCCGGCCCGCGATCACGTACCACTTGTAGGCCTCGGCGGGATTTTGGCTGACACCCAGGCCGCTCTCGTACAACTGCGCAAGATTGAACTGGCTGTCGACGAGGCCCATGTCGGCGGCCTTGCGGAACCAGGTCGCGGCGGTGGTCGAGTTGCGAGGACCGCCCTCGCCCTTGAAGTAGTAGAGCGCCAGGTTGTGCATGGCGCGCGGGTCACCGCCGTTGGCGGCGCGCTCGCTCCAGCGCCGGGCCTGGGCCATGTCGACCTTCACACCGTTCTTTCCGCCCTCGTACATCTTCGAGAGGTAGAACTGCGCGGCCGGATAACCGCCGTTCGCAGCGCGCTTCAGAAGCTCGACACCGGTCCGGTCACCCGACTCGATCTTGCGGACGGCGTCTTCAAACAGAGCCTTCGACTCGTTCGTCGGCGGCGCGGCGGCGTTATCCGTCGGCGCGGGCGTGACCTGGCCCGTGGTCAGGGCCACGGCCGCGCGCGGTGCGCCCGGCGTGGTGTCGGCTTCGGGTCCGTTGACTTCGACATCCGCCTTGCGCCCGGCGATCGCCTGAGCGACGCGGGTTGGCGCCGTATTGGCGCCCTCCGTGTTCAGGAGCAGCAGACCGCCCACACCCGCGCCCAGCGCGCCCGCAGCGGCGAACACTATAAACGCCGTGCTCAGGGTCGCCCCGATACGCGCCTTGGGCTTCTTGGTCGAGAACCCACCAAAGCCGCTGAACAGCGAGCCGCTGGACTTGGGACTCTTTTCCTTCTTGGCGGCCTTGTCGGCCTTGCCCTTGCTTGGGCTCTTGCCTTCCGACGCGGCGGCTGCGCGCGCAGCGGCGCGAGCCTGCTCGATGATGTCGCGAGTCGACATCGGGCGGGTCGGTTGGGCCGGCGCGAAGTCGGAAACCTCTTGCTCGACCTCGTAGCGCTGACCTTCGGGCTCGAAGCCGTCGGCGATGGCGTAGTCGTCCTGAGCGAAACCCCGGTCCTCGGGCTCAACGGCCGGAAACGCCTCGACCTCGAAGCTCCGGGCGGGCGCCGGCGGCGGGTCGAAGACCTCTTCCTCGTCGTCGACCGTGCTGAACGATGCGGCCTGACTGAAATAGCTGTCGTCAAACGGCGACGGCGCCGGAGCGGCGGGTCGCGTCGGCGCGGCCGGGGCGATCGGCGCCGGCGCGGCTGCTTCCAGCTTGCGCTGCGCGTCGGACAGACGGCTGTCGATCTTCTCGCGCGCCTCCTCGAGCATCCGGAGCGTGCGCTCCTCGCTCTGACGGATCCGATCCACCAGCTCCTGGCTGGAGCGTTCGTGGCGCTGATTCAGGCGTTCGGTGACCCGGGCCACCTGCTCGCCGACATCATCGATGGCCAGGGCATTGCGGCGCTCGGCGCTGCCGATCCGTTCGGCCAGCTTCTCGGTGATCCGGGCGATCTCACCGCCCAGCTTTTCAAGGGCTTGGGCCTGCACGCTGTCGGCGCGATTGAGCTTGTGCTCGACGCTGGCCGCGATGCGCGCGACCTCGCCGCCGACCTGTTCGATGGCGCTGGCGTTACGGCTCTCAGCGGCGTGGACACGACGGTTGAACGCGTCGGCGACGCCAACGATCTCGCGCCCCATCCGCTCGATGGCTTGAGCCGAGCGCTGTTCGGCGGCCTGAACATGGGCCGCCATCTCGCCCAGCTTGCGCTCCATGCGGTCAAAGCGGCCGTCGGCGCTCTCGCGAAGCTTCGCCGCCATCTCCAGGCGGGCGGCTTCCATCTTTTGCGTCAGGGTGGCCGCGAGGCTGTCCAGACGCTCCTGCACGCCCGATGCGGGATTGGCGGCTTCCACCGCGCCCAGACGCTGATCCAGCGCCTGGAATGAGGATCCAAGCTCGCGCAGAGCTTCGCTGGTGCGGCTTTCGGCGGCTTCCAGGCGTTCGCCCAGGCGCGCGACGACCGCATCGACAAGAGCGCTCGGATCGCTGGCGACCTGCTGGTTCAGCCGCGACTCCAGCGTCGCGATGGCCTCCCGGGTTCGGGCCTCACCCTCATAAAGGTGGCCAGCGACCTTGCCCAGGGCTCCTTCCAGCGCCCGCAACGCCTCGGCCGAGCGCGGGCCGGCCGCTTCGGCCTCGATCCGGCGCAGGCGTTCGGTCGTCCGGGCCTGTTCGGTCTTCAGTTCGTCGACCGCCCCCTCGAAACGCGCGGCGACGGCGATCTGCTCGCGCTCCGACTGGCCCAGCCGGGCCAAGGCGTCACGGACGGAATGGTCGATGCCGGTGATGGCGGCGGCGTTGCGGCCCTCGGCGGCCTCGATACGCTGCGTGAGGCGGTCCAGCGCCAAGGCGACGCGACCAACCTCGTCGGCGGGATGCTCGGCGATCTCGATACGCGGCGGCGCATCTTCTTTGGCGATCTCGAGATAAGCGCGGTTAAGGGTCTCGTCTGAAGCCGGACGCACATCGGCGCCTTGACCATCGCCCTCGATGATCATGCGGTTCAGCCACTCACCCAAAGTCATGCCGGAGCGACGCGCGAGGTCTTTCGCGACCTCCCGTGCCTTGGGGTCAATCCCCTTAACGCTCCATGGCGAAGCCGCCGTCATGCGAATCGATCTCCCCGCACCTGGGGAAAACGCTAGTCACCGATTCCTGGGGTGTAAACGCGACGAAAACGCCAGATGTAGTGGCTGTGCGATTCACTGTGGAGGAATCAGGACAGAGTCCCATGACTTTGTATCGCGGTTCAAAAGCAAGAGGGTTAACGCAGGTTAACCATTTGCCAGGCGGATTGTCGCAGGCCTAGAAGCACGCATGGACCTGACCGTCACCGCCGCCGCCGCGATCCTGTTCCTGATCCTCGCCGTGCTCTTCGGCTGGCTCGGCGCCCGCCCCATCAACGTTCTCAAGGGTCCGCGGCTGATTCCGTGGCGCCCTTTGATGATGATCTGCGTGGTCGGCCTGATGCTCATGATGGTGCATCTCGTGAACCTGCTGGGCGTCCAGACCGGCGGCCAGACGCGTTATTAGGTCGCGGCTTTCTCGGGCGTCTTCTTGGGCCTTTTGGCCAGTCCCGACACCCCTCCCGATGACAGCAAGCCGACATCAGCCAGCAGGAACGGGATGGCCCACTTCTGAGGCGCGGCGATGTAGCGCGGCTGCCAGACCGGATCGTACTTGTCCTTGTAGCGGCGGACGCCCTGGAAATTGTAGATTTCCTCACCGCGCTCGAAGAGCAGCCGTCCGACGCGAGACATGATCGGCGCCAGCGGCCGATCCTGCAGGCCCGCCAACGGCGCGACCCCGAACTCGAAGGCGCTGTACCCCTCGTCCTTGCCCCACTGGAGCAACTCGACGAACAGATAATCCATGACGTTCTTGGGCGCTTCGTCGGAGTAGCGCATCAGGTCCATCGAAAACGCGGTCTTGGCGGCGGTGGTCCACAGCGTCGCAAACGCCACGATCTTGCCTTCGCTGCGAACGACCGCGACAGGGAACTCGGCGACGTAACGCGGCTCAAAGCCGCCCATGGAGAATTTCTTTTCACCCCCGGCGTGATGCGCGAGCCAGGAGTCCGAAATGGCCTTCAACTCATCCATGAGCGCCGGCGCCGCGCCCACGGGCAGGACCTCGAACGCCGCGCCGCCCTCCCCGGCCTTGCGCCAGTTCCGCCGAAGCACTTCCCGGCGCCGCCCCACGAGACTGAACGCTTCCAGCGGCACGGCCGCGCTTTCGCCGGTCTTCTGGATCGCCAGGCCCAGGTCCACCGTGTCTGGCAGATCGTCGGGCCCCAGTCCGTAAAAGCCCGCGCGCGCGGCGTGGGCGTCGGCCAGTTCACGGAAGCGCCAGAAGAGCTCCATGCGCTCCTCGCGCTTACCGACCGGTGGCCCCAGCGCGATCCATGACCGTCCCCGAACCCCGAACATCAGGAAGGTCTCGCCCGAAGCCGAAAACAGGAAACGCTTGTCGCCCAGAAGCGCGAGGTTGGCGCTGGGCTCTGCCCCTTCGGCCTTGGCCAGGATGGCGCGCACTCGATCAAACTCGGGGTCGGTGTCATCAACCACAGAGGGCGTCGCTGCGGTCGCTATCAGGCGCCAGACGCCAACAGCCAGCAGCACAATGGCGGCGGCGACCGACGAGCGGATGGCCCGCGCCGCTTCGTCGTGGTCCTGAAGGATCCTGATCCACGACTTGTCGGCGAACTCGGTATGGTGAAACGACCACCAGCCCAGAACAGAGGCGCCGACGATCGCGGCGGCTGCGGATAGCAGCCATCCGGGCGTAATCTCCATCCTGGTCAGCGCGGCTTTGCGCGGAAACGCGTCGTGGAACGGCAGGATCAGGAAGAAGCAGACCAGCAGCATCGCGGTCTCTTCCCAATTCAAACCCTTGAAGATCGCCAGAACGGCCGAAGCGCCCAGTACGATCAGGGCGGCCCACCACGCCGCGCCGAGCCGCGCTCGCAGGCCAAAGGCCAGCAAGAGCAACACCAGACCAAGGATGGAGGAAAAGAAGTGGCTAATCTCGATCAGCAGATCCGGCGCGAAGGCCAGGAGCAGCAGAAAGCGCGTCGGTTCTGAAGGCGTCGCCCCGGAGGCCAACAGCATGACACCCGCCGACGCAGCCAAAATCGCCGCCACGGTTGGGGCGATCGCATGGGCCGCGGGCCTGAAAACTGTCGAGGACATCCAGATCCCGAAATCGCGAATCCCCGAGGGATCCAGGAGCAGCCATTTCTATACCGCGTGTTGCCCGGCCTGGTCGCGCGCCAACATGCGAACGATTGTTTGAATCAGCTTGCCGCCTCCGTGGTGAGGGGTAGTGTGTGGGCCAAACACCGGTCCGCTTAGGGAGATGAGACCATGGCCGATTTCGGAGGAACCGAACTCGACGCCTTCCGCGCCGACACCCGCGCCTGGCTCGAGGCCAACTATCCGAAGTCCTTGAACGCGCCAATGGGCGAGGACGAGGCCCCCTGGGGCGGCCGCAAGATGGTTTGGAAAAACCCCGACGCCAAACTTTGGCTCGACCGCATGGCCGAACGCGGCTGGACCGCCCCGATGTGGCCGAAGGAATACGGCGGTGGCGGCCTCTCCAAGGCCCAGAACAAGGTGCTCGAACAGGAGCTTCGCCGGATCAAGGCGCGTCCCGCCCTGATGAGCTTCGGCGTTTGGATGCTCGGTCCGGTGCTGCTGGAATACGCCACCGAAGAGCAAAAGCAGCGCTTCCTGCCCCAGATCGTGCGCGGCGAGATTCGCTGGTGCCAAGGCTATAGCGAACCTGGCGCCGGCTCTGATCTGGCCTCCCTCCAAACCAAGTGCGAAGACAAGGGCGACCATTACCTGATCAACGGCCAGAAGGTCTGGACCAGCTACGCCGACCAAGCCGACTGGATCTTCTGTCTGGTCCGCACCGACACGAGCAAGAAGCACGAAGGCATCTCGTTCGTGCTGTTCGACATGACCACGCCGGGGGTCGAGGCGCGTCCGATCAAGCTGATCAGCGGTTCCTCGCCGTTCTGCGAGACCTTCTTCGACAATGTGAAGGTTCCCAAGGAGCAACTGGTCGGCAAGCTGAACGGTGGCTGGGACATCGCCAAGCGCCTGCTTCAGTACGAGCGCCAGAACATCAGCGCCTCGGGCTTCGGCGGCGGCGGCGGCCTCTCGGTCGTCGAGGCGGCCAAGAAGGAGATCGGCGTCGACGGCGAAGGCCGGATCGCCGACGGCGACTTCCGCGCGCGCCTGGCGGCCCATTCGATGGACGCCCACGCCTTCATGCTGACCGTGCGCCGCGCCGAGGCGGAGTCCAAGCAGGGCTCGGGCCCCAGCGCCGCCGTCTCGATCATCAAGTACGCCGCCGCCAAGATGAACCAAGAGCGCACCGAACTGCTGGTCGAGGCGCTGGGCCTGCAGGGGCTGGGCTGGTCGGGTGATGGATTCAGCGCCGAGGAGCTGGCTGCGCCGCGCGCCATGCTCCGCGCCAAGGGCAACTCGATCGAGGGCGGCACCAGCGAGGTGAACCTGAACGTCGTCGCCAAGCGGGTCCTGGGCCTGCTGGACCACCAGTAGCCCCCTCGCACCGCAACCCGTGCGCGCCGTCGGAACGGCGCGCCCAGACCAAGACTTTTCGAGGAGCCTCAACATGGCCGTCCTGACCGAAGAACAGACGATGCTGCGCGACGCCGCCAAGGGCTGGGCCAGCGAAAGCGCCCCCGTCGGCGCCCTGCGCAAGCTGCGCGATAGCAAGAGCCAGAAGACTTTCGATCCCGCCGCCTGGGCCGAGATGGGCCAGATGGGCTGGGCCGGCGTGATCGTGCCAGAAGCCTATGACGGCTCGGCGTTCGGTTATCTGGGCCTGGGCCTGATCCTGGAAGAGACCGGGCGCACCCTGGCCGCCTCACCGCTCCTGTCCACCGCGATGATCGCGGCGTCGGCTTTGCAACTGGGCGGCTCGGACGCTCAGAAGCAGGCGTGGCTGCCCAAGATCGCCACCGGCGAAGCCGTGGCCACCCTCGCCATCGACGAAGGCTCACACCATGCGCCGGCGCGCACCGCCCTGTCGGCGACCAAGAGCGGCGCTGGCTATGTGCTGAACGGGACCAAGACCCTGGTTCTGGATGGCGAGGCCGCCGACCTGCTGATCGTCGCGGCGCGCACCGGCGGCCAGCCTGGCGATACGGCGGGCCTGACCCTGTTTGTCGTTCCCGCCGACACTGCCGGGGTCAGCCGCTCACACCTGTCGCTCATCGACTCGCGCGGCGCGGCCAAGATTGCCTTTGACGGCGTCGAGGTTGGCGCAGACGCGGTGCTCGGCGAGGTCGACAATGGCTGGGCCGTGTTGGAGCCGACCCTGGATCGCGCCTATGCCGGCCTCGCCGCCGAGATGCTGGGCAGCGCCAGCGCCGCCTTCGACATCACCCTGGACTATCTGAAGACCCGCACCCAGTTTGGCCAGGTCATCGGCACGTTCCAGGCCCTGCAGCATCGGGCCGCCAAATGGTTCACCGACCTGGAGACCACCCGCTCCTGCGTCGAGGCCGCTCTGGAAGCGCTGGACGCCGGCGCCGACAGCCGCGCGCTCGCGTCTCTCGCCAAGGCCAAGGCCAGCGAACTGGTGCATCTGGCGTCCAACGAGATGGTTCAGATGCACGGCGGCATCGGCATGACCGACGCCCATGACGCCGGCCTCTACATGAAGCGCGCGCGCGTCACCGAGGCCCTGTTCGGCGGCGCCAGCTTCCATCGCGACCGTTACGCCCGACTTATGGGTTTCTAACCCCCCGTTCAGGGGATAGGCCGCCGCGCCAGCCGCCGGATACCGTCGTTCGCGTAATGACGGACCGGCCGCCCGCGGTGGGCTTAGACGGTCGCCGGCTGCCGTCATGCGGAGCCGAACATGACCAAGACCTTGGCCACCCTCGCCGCGCTGGGCCTCGCCCTGAGCGCCACGACGACCTACGCCCAGACCCCGCTTCAAATGAGCTACCCCACCGATGCGTCGATGACCTGCGAGCAGATCAGCGCGGAAATGGTGCGCATGGACCAGCTGATGGGCCTCTCGAACTCCGCGATCGCCAGCGCTGAAGGCGCCGCGCGCGGGGCCGAGACAGCGGCGAGCCTGGGCGTGAACGCCGCCCTCTACAGCGGGGCGCTCGGTCGCGTTCCGGGCCTTGGCATGTTCGCCAACGCCGCTGCGGCCCAGGCCAAGGCGGCCGCGGCCGCCAAAGCCCAACGCGAAGCCCAGAACATCCAGATCGCTCAGCAACGGCGCGCGGTGATGGGCGGCCTCTATCAGGGCAAGTGCGCCGGCGCGCCGACCGCGACGGCGGTGTCGGCCACCTTGGCGACCGCACCGGCCTCGAGCAGCGCGCCGAACCTGCTGGCGACGACCCAGGATGTCGCGCTGCGCGCCTCGGCCTCGCCGACGGCGGCCGTGGTCGGCTCGGTCAAGGCGGGCGCATCAATCTATCCGACCGGGCAACGCAACGGCGTCTGGATGGAAGTTGACGACGAAAACGGCGCCCGTGGCTGGATGTCCTCGGCCTTCGCCAAAGCCAAATAGACCTCCGGCCGGATCGCGCGGCGGCGCGATCTTCATGCCGCGCGACGCAAGGGCTCCGCCTTCAGGGTAGCTGGCGGGCCTGCTGCGTGGGAGCAGGCCACACGCTCTTCTCGCCCCGGGATAAGGCGTGGACCTGAAGCGCCGGAACCGCCGCCCGCGCCATCGGTTCTTCCTTGCGATTCCCCGATCGCAAGGAAGACCTCCCATGCAAGACACCCTTCACGACAAGGCCGAAGCCGAACGCCGGCTCTGGAAGGAAATCGACGATGTCCGGTTCGGCATGCTCGGCGTCCCGGCCAGCAGCGACCACTTTCAACCCATGACTGCTTTCGCCGAACCCGACGATAACGCGCTGTGGTTCTTCACGAATGAGGACAACGGCCTGATCCGCGCCGTGGGCGAGGGTCATGACGCGGCGATGTTCATCGTTCAGGCCAAGGATCAGGACTATCAGGCCTGCATCGGCGGTCGCCTGACCGAAGACAAGGACCGCGCCCGGATTGAGCGCTACTGGAATCCCATGGTCGCGGCCTGGTTTCCGCGCGGCAAGGACGACCCCAGCCTGACCCTGCTGCGCTTCGACATGATCGACGCCGAGACCTGGGCTTCCAAGGGCGGCGTTCGCTTCGCCTGGGAGATCGCGAAGGCCAATCTGACGGGCGACACCCCGGATGTGGGCCGGCAGGAACACATCAACCTGGCCTAGGCTTTCCGCCTCTCGATATCTCTCGAGCCGCCCGAAAGGGCGGCTCTTTCTTTATCTGGACTGAGGGACAATATGTAGTCTGCAGCCACGCCTAGACCACTAAGTCGGGCACCCGACAAATCGCGGAAAGTTCAGCAAAAGCGATTGAGGGAAACTGCTGCGGACTCTTCTGCTTTTATACCTCATCAGACGCGCCTGTGTCGGCTAAGCGACGGCATCTGTTCTCCACTTCATCTAAGGCTTGCAACCCTTGCCGTAGAATCACGTTCGATTCCGCATGACTGGGCCCTTGCCGATCTTGATGAACCGTTTTCTTTCAGCCCTGCCCGCGGACGACAAGGCGCTCCTAGCGCCGCATCTGTCTCCAGTCGAACTGGAAAAGGGCCGCCTGCTCTACGATCCCGGCGACGTGATTGATCAGGTCTATTTCCCAGCGCACTGCGTGATCTCGCTGATGACCCTGATGGAGAATGGCGCGGCGATCGAGTCAGCCACCATCGGGCGGGAAGGCGCGCTCGGCCTGATGGCCGCTGCTGGTCCCCGCCAGTCCTTGAGCCGGGCGGTCGTACAGGCGCCGGGCGGAGCCTTCCGGATGGCCGCTCAAAGCCTGAACGAGGCTTGGAACCGCAGCGCCTCGCTCAGGGACATGGTGGACCGCCACAACGAGGCGCTGTTCGGGCACGCGATCCAATCTGCGGCCTGCAACGCGCTCCATCCCGTCGAGGCTCGGTTCTGCCGCTGGCTCCTGTCGTACCAGGACCGCATCGACACCAACACCATCAGCCTGACCCAGGAATTCCTGGCTGACATGCTGGGCGTTCAACGGACGACCGTGACGGCCGTCGCGCGAACGCTCCAGGACAAAGGACTGATCCGCTATCGACGCGGCGTGGTCGACATCCTCGACCGCGAGGGTCTCAAAGGCCTCGCCTGTGAATGCTACGGCACGGTCCGGCGGGGCTACGAACGGCTGCTGCCGGCGTCGTTCGCCTAGCGGCGACGGACCGGCGCAGGCGCGTGCGCGAGGCGCAGCAGGTTCGCTGCGCCCGGCGCGCCAAACGGCGTGCCCGCGACGACCAACAGCCTCTCCCCCGGCGCCACGAGGCCCAACTCCAGCGCCTTGTTGGAGGCGTCCGTCGTCACGACTTCCAGGCTGTCCGGCTGGGCGCTGACCCGGGCCTCTACGCCCCAGACCAGACACATCCGACGCACCGCGTTGATCTCAGGCGACAGGGCCAGCACCGGCTGCAAGGGCCGCTCGCGCGCGAGGCGACGCGCCGTGGCCCCGGTGGTGGTGAAGGCCACCAGGCACTTGGTCGACCCGGCCTTGGCCGCGCCGGCGGCGGCGACCACCAGAACGTCGGCGTCGACGTCGCCGTGGCTCTGTTCGGCGAACATCAGCTCAGGCCAACGCGGATCGCGCTCAACCCGCTCGATGATGCGGTTCATCATTGAGACCGCCTCCTCCGGATAGTCCCCGGCGGCGGACTCGGCCGACAGCATCACAGCGTCCGCGCCCTCATAGACCGCGTTGGCGACATCGGACGCCTCGGCCCGCGTCGGGGTGGGCGAACTGGTCATCGACTCCAGCATCTGAGTGGCGACGATCACCGGGATGCCCCGCTCACGCGCGGCGCGAAGAATTTCCTTCTGGGCGACCGGCACCTCCTCGGGCGCCATTTCGACACCGAGGTCGCCGCGCGCCACCATGACGCCGTCACAGAGGTCGAGGATCGGCCCCAGCACCTTCAGCGCCTGCGGCTTTTCGATCTTGGCCAGCACCGCCGCGCGGCCCTCCACGATCCGTCGCAGCTCAGCCATGTCTTCCGGGGCCTGCACGAACGACAGCGCCACCCAGTCCACGCCCAGGCGCAGAGCGAAGGCCAGATCCTCGCGGTCCTTGGCGGTCAGGGGCGACATCGGGATCACGACGTCAGGCACCGCCACGCCTTTGCGTTCCGATAGCTTGCCGCCGTTGACGACCGTGGTGTCGGCGTAACCAGGCCCTGCCTCGGTCACCGTCATCCGCAACTTACCGTCGTCCAGCAGCAAGGTCGCGCCCGGCCGCATGGCCGTGAGGATCTCCGGGTGAGGCAGATGCACGCGCGTGGAGTCGCCCGGCGTGGGATCGCTGTCGAACCGAAACGCCTGGCCCGGCTTCAGCATCACCGGACCATCGGCGAACTTGCCGACACGCAGCTTGGGCCCCTGCAGGTCGGCCAGCACGCCCAGCGGGCGATCGACGACCTTCTCCGCCTCGCGGATAGCCGCATAGACAGCCGCGTGGGTTTCGTGCGCCCCGTGGCTGAAGTTCAGGCGAAAGACGTCCGCCCCGGCCTTGGCCAGGGTGACGATCATCTCAGGCGAGCTCGACGCCGGACCCAGGGTGGCGACGATGCGAGAGCGACGGGCGCGGATCATGCCGTCGCTCCTTCCAAGGCTAGATGGGACAGAAGGCGTCGCCCTCGTTCGAAGTCAGGCGGATCTCGGTGAACGACAGCGTCAAAGCCCCTGCTGTCCAGAGTCCGAACGGGGACGAAATGTGCGCCATGTCCGCGCCCTTGGCTTGGAAGCAGGAAAGTTTGATCTTGGCCGTACGCCATTCGCCCGTTTTCGCACCTGACAACGTTGACGTTACGTCTACCGTCGCGCGGCAGGATTCGCCACAGGTTAGGCTGAGTGACACCGGTTTCTTCGGGGCGGCGTCGACGCGGTAGCGGATCATCAGGGCCATATCGCCCGTGGTCTGGCGTGACAGGTCGACCGAGGGTCCGTTGACGCCGACGACGCCGGGGCCCTCGCCGCTCCAGATCGCCTGGCGCGCGTTTTCTTGCGCGCCAGCGTCGATGGTCTTCAGCGACGCAGCGCCCGACGCGCTGATCATCCACGGCGCCGGCGTGCGTCCATCGACGAAGTAGCGGTCGACATTGGTGGCTGCAGAGGCCACGCCCGGCTCTTCCGTCAAACGGGCGACCTTGCCGGGCTTGGCGTAGCTGAGCCCATAGCCATAGGCGAACAGCGGATCATAGCCGGGATCACCCACATTGATCGGCTCCTGGTCGGCGCGCTTGGGCCAGGAGAAGGATAGCTTGCCCTGGAAGTCATGGCGGGGCTTGCCGGCCTTATCGCCGATCAGCACGTCTGCGACGCCGCCGCCCTCCGAACCCGGCAACCACGCCGCGACGAACGCATCGGACGCGTTCAGCTCGGGGTTGGTCCACAGGGGCCGCCCGCTCAGGAACACCGACACCACCGGGATACCCGCGGCCTTCAGCCTCTTCAGCAACGTCAGATCGCGCTTGTCGCCGGCCTGGTATTCGATGCTGGTGATGTCGCCCTGGAACTCGGCATAGGGGTTCTCGCCAAAGACTACGATCGCCACGTCCGGCTTCTTCTGGAAGTCGCCCGCCACCGACAGTTCGGCGCTGCCGCCGCCCGCCTTCACGGCCTCGGCGACGCCGGCATAGATCGACTGGCCGTGCGGAAAGTCGCTGTTCTTGTTGCCTGTGCCCTGCCAGGTCAGGGTCCAGCCGCCGGAGGCCTTGCCGATGTCGTCGGCGCCGTCGCCCGCCACCAGCACATGGGCCGAGCTCTTCAGCGGCAGCACGCCCTCGTTCTTCAGCAACACCAGAGACTTGCGCACCGCCTCGCGGGCCACAGCCCGATGCTCGGGCGCGCCCAGCAGGTCGAGCCTGCCTTCCAGGGGGCGCTTGTTGCCGAACAGCCCCGCCTTGACCTTGACCCGCAGGATACGGCGGACGGCGTCGTCAAGCCGCGCCATGGAGATCTGCCCCGCCTTCACCTGCGCGAGGGTGTTCTCATACAGGCCCTTCCAGCTGTCGGGGGCCATCATCATGTCCATGCCCGCATTGTAGGCCTGGGCGCAGCTGGTATTGGTGCAGCCCTCAACCTGGCCGTGGGCGTTCCAGTCGCCGACGACGAAGCCTTCAAAGCCCATCCGCCCCTTCAACACGTCGGTCAGGAGGCTCTTGTTGCCAGTGTGCTTGACGCCGTTCCAGCTGGAGAACGAGACCATCACCGACAGGATTCCGGCCTCGATCGCGGGCGGGTAGCCGGCATTGTGCAGGCGGACAAGGTCGGCCTCGGAGATCTTGGCGTCGCCCTGGTCGCGGCCGTTCTCGGTGCCGCCGTCGGCCAGGAAGTGCTTGGCCGAGCCGGCCACGTGTCCCGCCGCCAGCGGCCTGCCGGCCTCCAGCGCGCCCTGCAGGCCAAGGGTCATGGGCCCGGAATAGGCCTTCACGATCTCCGGATCCTCGCCATAGCCCTCGTAGGCGCGGCCCCAGCGCTCGTCGCGCGGCACGGCCACCGTCGGCCCAAAGGTCCAGTCCGCGCCGGTCGCGGCCATTTCCCTGGCGGTGGCCTCGCCGATGCGGCGAATGAGGTCCGGATCACGCGCGGCGCCCAGCCCGACATTGTGCGGGAAGATCGTGGCGCCCACGACATTGTTGTGGCCGTGCACGGCGTCGACGCCGAAGATGATCGGGATCTCCTGGCGCTCTCCCCGCTTCTCCAGGGCCGCCATCCGAAAGGCCCGGATCCACTCGATCCAACGCTGAGCGGTCGCGCGGTCGTTGCCGTCCGGGGCGGAGTTGCCCCCGACCAGCACCGAGCCCAAGCGGTACTGCTTCAGTTCCTCGGGCGTGATCGAGGCGCCGTCGGCCTGGATGGTCTGGGCGACCTTCTCCTCGACAGTCATCTGACTCATCAGGTCGGTGATGAAGGCCTCGGTCTTGGCGTCCGTGATCGTCTTGGGGCTGGCGGCCTTGGGCCAGACAGCAGGGTTCGCGGTGGCGCTCGGCGGCGTCTGGGCCAAGGCCCCGCCCGTTGATCCACAGGCGATCGTCAGGGCCAGGGCGGAAGCGAAGGCGAAACGGCGCGGAGGCATGGGCGATCCTTGAGGGGTGTCCGTCTTGCGGAGCGATGTCGTGAAGAAAGGCGCTCGGCGCGGCGCTTGCGGGGTACCGCGCCGAGCGAAGAAAAGCGGTTCAGGTCCGCTTGGAGGGGAGTGATCGTGCGCACAGGGCGCGACAGCCGCTGGACTGGCCAGGCGAGGTCATGGCGTTTCCTCCTAACGCCGCCTTGTCTTGGCGACTGTCTTGATCATGGCGATCTCACGTTGATCGGACAGCGCTGTCAAGAAGATTATGATCACGGTAACATAGCGCCATCAGTCTCTCGCTCAGCGAGACGCGGGGCCGGTGGACTCGCGCACGACCAGTTCGAAGTCGAGCAGCCGCGAGGGCGGCGGCGCCCCCTCCTCCCGCTCGACACCCTGCATCAGCATGTCGGCGGCGGCGCCGGCCATGGCGTGGATCGGCTGCCGGACGGTGGTGAGCTGCGGCCAGGTGATCTTCGCGCCGGGGGTGTCATCGAAGCCGGCGACCGAGAGTTGGGACGGGACGTCCAGGCGCAGACGGTTGGCGACCGCCATCACCCCCAGCGCCATGTCGTCGTTGGAAGCGAACACCGCCGTCGGCCTGTCGGATCCGCCCAGCAGCTTCTCGGCGGCCTCAAAGCCTGACCTGAACGAGAACCAGCCCTGCTCCACCCGATTGTCGCGAACCAGCAAGCCGCTGTCGCGCATGGCGTCGAGGAACCCCTGATGACGCAGATGCGAAGCGCCGTGATCCGGGTGGCCGATGATGAAGCCGATATCCTTGTGGCCAAGATCGATCAGATGCTTGGTCATCTCGTAGGCCGCCAGGCGATCGTCCATGCTAACCCACGGCGCCCGGTCCAGATCGCCGCCGGGGGCGATGCGGACATAGGCCACGCCTTCACGCTCCAGCGCAGCCAACACCACCGGGTGGTCGCTGAGCGGGGGCGTAAGGATCACGCCGTCCATGCGAAGGGTCGCCAGCATCGGCGCCACCTGGTTCTCGACGTCCGCCGTCGAGTCGATCGGCTCGACGATCAGGTGAAAACCTTCCTGGCGACAGCGCGCGATCGCGCCCAACTGCACGTCGGTGACGTAACCTGGGCTGGGGTTATCGAAGAAGACACCGATCAGATAGGCCTTAGACCCGGCCAGGCTACGTGCGGAGATGTTGGGCCGATAGTTCAGCGCGGCCACGGCGGCCTGCACCCGGTCGCGGGTGTCGGCCTTGACGTTGGGCTCGCGATTGAGGACCCGCGAAACGGTCTTGATCGAGACTCCGCTTTCGCGGGCCACGTCGTGGATCGTGACTTTGGCGCTCAATTCCGTCCCTCACCGCCCCGATTCGTTCGGTTCGGCGCGTACTTAGCCATGACAAGGCTGTCATGGCGAGCCCCAAGAAAACGACTACGAAACGGCGGCGCGGCCCTCCGGCGTCAGCGCCACCGCCGCGCCGATCAGGGCGGTGTGGGGGTGCAGGATGACGTGGGTCGGGATCGCCTGGGTGAAGCCCGACAGGCGGCCCTTGCTTTCGAAGCGCTCGCGGAACGCGCTCTTCTCGAGGATGTCGATGATGCGCGGCGCAATGCCGCCCGCGATAAACACCCCGCCGCGCGCACCCAGGGTCAGGGCGATGTCGCCCGCCGTTGCGCCAAGAATCGCACAGAAGCGGTTCACGGTGGCGAGACTGTCGCCGCAGCCCTCGACCGCCCGCTCGGTGATCTGTTTGGCGCTCAGCGCCTCGACCTGGCGTCCCTCGGCGGCCGCCAGATCGATGTGAAGGTCTTCCATGCCCGGCCCGGACAGGATGCGCTCGACCGAGACCCGGCCACCGTCCAGGCGCTTACTCAGGGACCGCAGCACCTCGATCTCGACGTCGTCGACGGGCGCGAAGGCGACGTGGCCGCCCTCGGTCGCCAGCGGAATTTCCTGGCCGTGGCGGCGCACCAGGCCCGCGACGCCAAAACCGGTGCCTGGGCCGAGGATCGCCAAGTCACCCTCGCCCGAGGTCGGCAGTTGACCGATCTGGCGCAGGTCCTTGGGGCTCAGGCGTGGCGCGGCAAGCGCCTGGGCGGTGAAGTCGTTGATCAGCTTGGCGTTCCGGAACCCCCCCGCGCGACGCAGGCCGTCCTCGGAAATCCGCCAATCGAGATTGGTCATGTGGACCTGGCCATGGTCGATCGGACCGGCGACGGCGACCACCGCCTGGTCGGGATGCCTGACCCCGACCTTGCGCAGATAGTCCTCGATCGCGTCCTCGGCCGTGCCGTAGTCCTCGCCCTTGTAGGCGGTGGGCTCGATCAGGCGCGGGTCCGGACCGTCGAACTCGACCAGGGCGAAGCGGGCGTTCGTGCCGCCGATATCGCCGACGAGGCCGAGCCCGCCGCTATGATTACCGTCCATGACCTAGCGCTTCCTCAAGCAAAGACGGAGGCGCCGGCGTCGGCGGCGCCGACCCCTGCCCGCATCCATCCAAACAGTTCCCTACCAAAGCCCGGCTTGGACGCCGGGACGTTCGCTGGGGTACGGGCGAGCAAGACCGCCTCGTCCACCAGGATGTTCAGTTCGCCGGTCTCGGCGTTGACGCGGATCACATCGCCGTCCTGGACATAGGCCAGCGGCCCACCCTTGGCGGCTTCCGGCGTCACGTGGATGGCGGCGGGCGTCTTGCCCGAGGCGCCGGACATGCGGCCGTCGGTGACCAGCGCGACCTTGTAGCCGCGATCCAGCAGCACCGAGATCGACGGCGACAGGTTGTGCAGCTCGGGCATGCCGTTCGCCGACGGCCCCTGGAAGCGGACGACGATCACGACGTCACGATCCAGCTCGCCGCGCTTGAAGGCGGCGATGAAGTCTTCCTGCTCCTGGAATACGGCGCACGGCGCTTCGATGACATGGTGCTCGGGCTTCACCGCCGAGATCTTCATCACGCCGCGTCCCAGATTGCCGGCCATCAGGCGCAGGCCGCCCTCCTTGCTGAACGGATCGGAAACCGGGCGCACGATGGCGGTGTCCAGGCTCTCGTGGGCGCCGTCGCGCCACGTCAGAACGCCGTCTTCAAGCACTGGCTCCTGCGCATAAAGCGACAGACCCGCGCCGGCGATCGTCTGGACATCTTCGTGGACCAGACCCGCCTTGAGCAGCTCGCGGATCACGAAGGCCATGCCGCCGGCGGCCTGGAAGTGGTTCACGTCGGCCGACCCGTTCGGATAGACCCGCGCCAGCAGCGGCGTCGCCTTGGAGATATCGTCGAGATCCTCCAGCGTCAGCTGCACGCCTGCGGCGGCGGCCATGGCGATGATGTGCAGCGCCAGATTGGTCGAGCCGCCCGTGGCCATCAGCCCCACCACGCCGTTGACGATCGACTTCTCGTCGATCATCCGACCGACCGGGATGAATTCGTTGCCCTTGTTGGTTACGGCGGCGACGCGACGCGCCGATTCCTTGACCAGGGCCTCCCGCAGCGGCGTGTTCGGATGGACGAACGCCGACCCGGGCAGATGGAAACCCATCAGCTCCATCAGCATCTGATTGGTGTTGGCCGTACCGTAGAAGGTGCAGGTGCCCGGGCCGTGATAGCTGGCGCTCTCGGCCTCCAGCAGTTCGGCGCGGCCGACCTTGCCCTCGGCGTAGAGCGCGCGGATTCGGGCCTTCTCGCTATTGGGCAGGCCCGAGGTCATCGGACCGGCGGGTACGAACAGCGCCGGCAGGTGACTGAACGTCAGGGCGCCGATGACAAGGCCCGGCACGATCTTGTCGCAGACGCCCAGGTACAGCGCTGAGTCGAAGGCGTCGTGGGTCAGGGCGACGGCGGTCGCCATGGCGATCACGTCGCGCGAGAACAGCGACAGCTCCATGCCTGGACGGCCTTGCGTGACGCCGTCGCACATGGCCGGCACCCCACCGGCGAACTGAGCGGTCGCGCCCACTTCCCGAGCCGCGTCCTTGATCAGCGCGGGATAGGCCTCCAGCGGCTGGTGGGCCGACAACATGTCGTTATAGGCCGAGACGATGCCGATATTGGGCGCGTTCGGATCGAGCGCGCGCACCTTGTCGACGCCCGGCGAGGCCGCGAAGGCGTGGGCCCAGTTGGCGCAGGACAGCTTGGCGCGTCCCGGCTGGTTTTCGATCGCCCGTTCCATATTGGCCAGATAGGCCGCGCGGCTTTCCTGGCTACGCGCCACGATGCGGGCGGTGACGTCGGCGATGACCGGGTTCAGGCTCATGGCGATCTACTCCGCCCAGAGGATGCGGACCTTGGCGCGGTCCTGGTTCAGGATAGCGGCGACCGGCAGGGCCGGATCGACGTCGCCTTCCAACAACGCTTTCTTGGCCGCTCCGGTCACCAGCAGCACGATCAAATCCGTGCGCGTCAGGGCCGCGAGGGTCAGGCTCAGACGCGGGATGTCCGGCGCGGGGTCACTCGGCGGCACGGCCAGGACGGAGCGGTCCGACGTCAGGTCCAGCCCGGCTTCAAGCATGGGATTACCCGGAAAGAGCGAGGCGAAATGGCCGTCGGCGCCGACGCCCAGAAGCACAACACCGAACGGCTGGGCGGCCTTGACCCCCGCTTGCGCCTTCAGCGCGCTCTCATCGTGACTGACACCGCCGAAGAACAACGGCGCGAAGGAGGCCTTGCCTGCCTCCCCAACCAACAGATGCCGACGCACCAGCCCCTCGTTGCTGCTGGGGTCGCTGGCCGGAACGAAGCGTTCATCGGTCAGGGTGACCGTGACCTTGTCCCAGGGCGCCGTCATGGTCGCCATGCGATCATAGACCGGCGCCGGCGTGGTTCCCCCCGTGGCGGCGAAGCCGACCCGACCGTGACTAGCGACGGCGGTCGTCAGCGCGCCGACGAGGATCGAAGCAGCGGCGTCATAGAGGTCCTCGCGCGAGCCGAAGGCCTCCAGCTTGATGGGCGACGACGGCATCTCAGGCCTTCCAGGCCCGGCCGCCGGGCGAGATGAGCCCTTGGGCCGACTGGGGGCCCCAGGTGCCCGCCGCATAGTGCGCAGGCTCGATCTTGGCCTCTTCCCAGGCGGCCGAGACACCGTCGATGAAGCGCCAGGCCTGCTCGACCTCGTCGCGGCGAACGAACAGCGTGCGGTCGCCCCGGAACGCGTCGACGAACAGCTTTTCGTAGGCGATCCGGCGGCGGCCGCCGGTCTGGCCGAACGACAGCGACAGAGGCAGCGATTGAAGGCGCATGCCCTCCTCCGACAGGCCCGGACGCTTGTTCATGATGGTCAGCGAGATGTCTTCGTCCGGCTGCAGGTCAATCACCAGGCGGTTGGCGACCAACTCGCCATCCGTCGTCGGGCCGAAGATGTTGTGCGGCAGGGGCTTGAACTGGACGACGATCTGCGTGCGGCGATCCGGCAGGTTCTTGCCCGTCCGCAGGAAGAACGGCACCCCGTCCCAACGCCAGTTGTCGATCGCCACCTTCATGGCCACGAAGGTCTCGGTCTTGGTGGGCTTACCCACCTCCTCGACATAGCCCGGCCGCGCGCCGCCCTCGACCACGCCGGCGACATACTGGCCGCGCACCGTGTCGTGAGCCACGGTCTCCTTGGTGAAGGGCCGCAGGCTGCGCAGCACCTTGACCTTCTCGTCGCGCACGGCGTCGGGGTCGAAGCCCGACGGGGCTTCCATCGCCACCAGGCACAAGAGCTGCAGCATATGGTTCTGCACCATGTCCCGCAGCGCGCCGTACTCGTCGTAATAGGGCCAGCGATCGCCGACCTTCTCGGTCTCGGCGATGGTGATCTGCACGTGGTCGATCGTGTTGCGATCCCAAAGCGGCTCGAACAGCACGTTGGCGAAGCGCAGAGCGGTCAGGTTCTGAACCGTCTCCTTGCCCAGATAGTGGTCGATCCGGAAGACCTGGCTCTCGTCCACCACGGCGGCGACGGCGGCGTTGGTCGCCTTGGAGCTTTCCAGGTCACGGCCTAGCGGCTTTTCAAGGATCAGGCGGGTCTGCGGCCCCGTCAGGCCGGCGGCCTGCAGCGCTTGGCAGGCCGGACCATATAGGCTCGGCGACAGAGAGAAGAAGATCACCAGGGACCCGTGCTCGCCGATCCGCTCGGCCAGCTTGCGGGTGTCATCCTCGCTGGTGATGTTGGCCGGCACATAGTCCAGGCGCGCGGCGAGGCGGTTCCAGACCGCCTCTTCCACCGTGGCGCGCTTGCCCAGCTGTTCGCGCACCAGCGCCTTATAGCTGGCCGCGTCGTGATCGGCCCGCGCCACGCCGATGATCCGCAGGTCGTGCGGCAGCAGACGGTCGAGCTCGAGGAAATACAGCGAAGGCAGCAGCATCCGGAGCGCCAGATCGCCCGCTCCGCCCAGCAGCACCAAGACTTCGCGGCCGTTATCGCCGTCGTCGTTGTTCTTAGCCAATGTCGTCCACCCTATGACAACGTTGTCATGACATGACTGCGGCAGAAAGGCAAGCGGCCGCGACCCAAGGCTCCCGAGATCGGAGAGCGCGGGCCTTAACTAGGCCAAACATCGACGCCCCGCCATAAGACCAATGCGCTTTTGGCAGCAAGGTTTTGCGCGCGGAAGCAGGGGCCCGAAAGGACCTGCCCACAAACGCCGAACACGACGCGAGTTTGAGAACGGAAACGCCCTAGCGCCCGGCCCGTGCGGGCGCACCGGCCGGCTGGGCGGTACGGAACTTTTCCTTCATCCGGCCGATCCAGCCGTTGAACGCCTCGTTGTCCGCAGAGACTCGGCCGAAGTCGGACGCCGAGACTGCTTCCATCGACATGCCTTGCAGCGCCACCCGCAGTCCGTCGGGATTCTTGGCGGTGTCGATGAAACCCGACCAACGCGCCCGCAAGCGACCAAGGCCGGCGTCATCATCGGCCAGACTGTAGGCGACGGCGGCGCGAAGAAGCCTGGCTTCCTCAGGGGCGCTCAGGGCTCCGCCTGACCGGTAACGATCGCCCAGAGACCGCTCATACAACGCGCCGGCGGCCGGCCACGCCCGTTGCTTCCAGGCGATCTCGCCGCGCAGTTCCTGGCCGTCGCGGCTGGTGTCGGTTTCGACCAGTTCCAGCGCCGCATCGTAACGGCCAAGCCCCATCAAGGCCCGCGCGGTCGCCAGACGCCGCTCTGCGTTCAGGGCGGGCGGCAGGATGGTCGTGCGGGTTGCGTTGATGGTGTTCAGCGCGTCCTCGGGCTTCTTGTCCATCAGGTAGATCCAGGCCAGATCGGTGGCGACCTGAGCCTTGGGAACGCCATTGAGGCGGTTTTCCACCTGGTATTTCAACAATTTCGCGGCGTCGCCGAGCAGATCCACGTCGACCAGACGGCGGACAAGATTGCGAACCATCTGGTCGCCGTCCGCGCCGATGGGGGTCAGGTCCTGGAAGTCGTAGAACAGACCCACCGCCTGGATCGGCTGCATCCCGTCCGCCAGACCTTGAAGGAACAACTGGCGGAAGGCCTCGGATAGATCGTTCTGTAGGGCCACGGCTTCGGGACGGTCGGACAGACGCCGCCCCGCCGACCGCAGCGCTTCAAGCGCCTCGCGATAACGGCCCTGGTCGATATAGAGCTTGCCGAGCGCCCGGATGACCTCGAGTTCCACCCCGTCCCCGCGCCAGCGGTAGCGAAGCTGATTCAGCGTCTCGGCGGCCTTGGTCGCGTTGATCTGACCGCGCGCGTACTGAAGCTGCGTCGCGTGCAGCATGGCGGGCGCGGCGATGCGGTCGATCGGCGCCCCGGCAATGGCCGTAAACATGCGCTGGGCGCGAGCCTTCTCGCCCTTGGCCTCGAAGATCCGGGCCTGGACCAGCCGGATATCCAGTTGATCCTCGACCGAGATCTTTGGCTGGGCCAGCGCCTTGGTCACCGCCTGCATGGCGCCGGTCAGATCGCCGACCCCGAGCGCCGCTTCGGCCTGGGCCTTCAGGAAGCGCGCGCGCCAAACCGGCGGGAAGAGGTCCAGCGCCCGCGAACCGTTGGCGAACTGGGTCCGCGCGTCCAGCCACTGGCCGTTCTTGGCCGAGATATAGCCGCGCCAGAGCGCGCTTGACGGTTCATCGGCCAGCACCGGCGACGAGAAGTCGGCGTCGGCCTCAGAGAGGCGCCCCGCCAGAACCCGCGCCACGCCACGCAGGCCACGAAACTCGGGATTGCCCACCAGGGTCTGATGCTTGCGAGCGGCCGCGTTCAGCACCCCGATCGCTTCGAATGACATCTCCGAACCGACCAAGAAGCGCGCCAGGGCCAGCCGCGCGCCGACATCGGCCTGCTCGTCGCCCGCCGCGGCCACCGCGCCTTGCAAGGCGTTGTAACGCGCCAGGAATCCGCCCGACCCGGTCTTGGGCCAGTTCTCCAGGTCGACAAGCGCCGGCATCGACAGCGGCTGCGGCGCGCCGGCGCTGGCCTCTTCAGGCGGCGCGGCGGCGGAGGCCGGTGACAGGGCCAGACCCTTGGGACGGCCGATGCGAACCTGGTCGGCCTGGGCCTGCACCATCAGGTCCGAGGCGTAGGCTTCCGCCGCAAGCCCCTGAACCGACTGCAAAAGCGCGAACTCGACATATTCGCGTCGGGACGGCAGGCCTTTGGCGGGAGCCAGGGCCGGCGCGACGATGATCCGGTCGCCGACGGCCGGATCATCGACCCAGATGGCCCGCGTGACGCCGGCCACTGCGGCCGACAGCGCTGCGGAAGCCGCGCCTTCGGCGCGCGTGACCTGGATGATGTCCGGGCTCTGCTGAGGACCCGCTCCGAAGCTGATCCGCCACGACGGTCCCGTCCCGACCGCGACGAAGGGCTCTCCCGCCGGGGCGACCACGCGCAGAGCGACGTAATCGGCGCCGCGATAGACCTGCAGCTTCGAGTAGCGAGGCGTCGTGCCGGGCAGCTTGGAAATATCGAGCCGCGCCGGGGTGTCAAAGACGATCCAGACCGCCTCGCCGCGCCGGAAGACCGCCGCGCCAGCGGGCGCGGCCCAGTCGAACGATAGGGTCACCTGCCCGTCGCGCCGCTCGATGCCCGCGCGCACCACGCCGTCGCGCGGCATCGGATTGGGGCGGCCGATCGGCGCAGGGGCGGTCGTCGGCGACGGGGTGGCCGAGGGCGCCGCGTCGGCCTTGGGATAGATATTGACGAAATCGACGCCGTCGGCCGTGCCGAGCTTGGCGTCGGCGTCGTCCGTCAGCGTGATCACCAGCTCCAGCTTGCCGTTCACCCAACGGGCTTCCGCCGACTTGACCCAGCGCGGCGGGGCGATCTTCAGCGCGGAAAGATCTGGATTGGCGTCCCGACTGAAGCGCAGAACCAGCGACTGGCCCTGCCGCACCGGCGTCATCCGGGCGCCGCCAGCCCAGTGGAATTCGATCCGCGAAAACGCCGCCGCCTGGGCCACACGCACGTCCAGCGCGCCGCGCGCCGCGCTCGGCGGCGCGGCGGCGTAGCCGGACGGCGCCAGCGTGCCCGCGATACATGCGGCGGCGACGCTGGAGCGCAGGAGCTGGCGGAGAGTCATGGGCCTCCCTTAACCGGCCTGGGGAGCAGGCGGCTTTGCGGCGGCGGGCGCGGCTCCCGCCAGCCCGCCCGCTGCCTGTTGCCCGCCCGCCCGGGGCGCGGCGTTGTCGGCGACCGCCGCCTTGCCCTTGTCGACGGCAGGATTGACCAGGCGCGAGGCCAGACGCTCGGTGAGGATCTTGGCGTCGCCCGGCGCCATATTGGCCAGGATCATCGCCAGGGTCTTTTCCTTCATCTTCGCCGCGATCGGCAGACGCACCTCGTCCGACAGCAGCGTCATCCGCGCCGCGGCGTCCTTGGGCTTCATGCCCTGATAGACGACGACGAGCCGATCCACCTCGGCCTGCTTCTGCGCGTCGACCTGTCCCAGCAGCCCCTGGATGTCGCCCTTCAGACCGGTGAGCGCCTTCATCTTGGCGTCGAGCTTGGCTTCAGCGGCGGCCAGCAACTGCAGCTGGACATCGATGTCCTGCTCGCGCTGATCCAGTTGCCCCCGACGCGCGCCCAGGCTTTGCAGGATGCGCAGTTCAGCGGGGGAAAGGCCGGCCTCGCGGGCCAGGGCGTCGGCGGACGGCGCGCAGACGCGCGGCGGGGGGGCCTTTGCCGCGGCGGGCTGGGCTGCCCCCTCGGCGGATGGAGCGCCCTCGCCTTCGGCGGCTTCCTTACCTTCCGGCTTGGCGACGCCCTCGGCGAACGCCTTCGCGCCGCTGACGAGGTCGGGCAGCGATTTGGCGCCGGACATGGCGTTGATCGCCAGCACCCCGCCGGCGGCGACCCCGATCAGGGGCAGGATTCGCGGAATATTCTTCATCGGCGCGGCGCTCTTGGATTGCTGCCAGGACGCGGGCTCTCGCCGGGTCCCTCGAACAAGTCATCATCGATCCGCGCTCGTGAACGCGGCGTTTCCGGGATGGGGTTGGAGCGAGGCGCGGGGCGCGGAATCGGCTCGCCACGTACGGCGCGCTCGGCTCGGTCCTCGCGCTCCAGCAACCTTTCGAAGTCGGCCGCCGACAGACGTCGCTCGCCCGCCGGGGGCGCGGGCGGCGCCTCGCTGGCGCGAATGGGCCGTTGCGCCGGCTCGCGAGCCCCGGCCTCCTGCGACCGGTCGGGCGCGGGGCGGTTCACCCGTTCCTCGAGTTGGGCGGCCAGGGCCTGGGCGCGTTCGATTCGTACGGCCAGGGTTTCCGCCGCCTCGTCGGTGGCGGCGCGCAGGTCCGCCAAGCCCTGCTCGGCGCGAGCGGCGGCCTGGTCAAGATCGGCGACGGCCTTGGCGAAGCCCTCGTGGCTGTCGCGCAGCGCCTTCAGGCGGCGCTCCAGGCGCCAGCCGAAGATCAGCGCCGCGATCAGCAGCACCGCCAGGAAACCGTTCATGGCGAGGGCGACGATGCTCATTTCAGCTTCTGCACGGCCTTCTTTGCCGCCGGCGTCAGGGGCGCTTCGGCCCGCACGGCGATCGCATGATTTCGGCGGCCCATGCGGCCGCGCGTCAGCGGGATGGCTCCGGCGCGAAGTTCGACCAGGCTGTCAGGCGTGGCGTTCAGCATCAGGGTGTCGCCGACCTGCATGTTCAGCACCCGCGACAACGGCACCTGCTGCTCATCCAGCACGGCGCGGACCTCCATCTGCGTGGTCCACAGCTCGGTGGCCAAGTGGCCTTCCCAGATGTTGTCGCGGCCGAACTTCTCACCCATGAACTGCTGCAGCAGCATCTTCCGGATGGGCTCCAGCGTGGCGTAGGGCAGCAGGAGCTCGATGCGGCCGCCGCGGTCTTCCATGTCGATCCGCAGCTTGACCAGGATCGCCGCATTGGCGGGGCGCGCGATGGCGGCGAAGCGCGGGTTGGTCTCCAGACGGTCCAGCGAGAAGCTGACCGGATGCAGGAGCTCGAACGCGCTCTTTAGGTCGTGCAGCACGACCTCGATCATACGCTGCACCAGCACGCGCTCGATCGTCGTGTAGGGGCGACCTTCAATGCGCATCGCCGCCGTGCCGCGACGGCCGCCCAGCAGCACGTCAACGATCGAATAGATCAGGTTCGAGTCGACCGTCAGCAGGCCGTAGTTGTCCAGCTCCTCGGCGCGGAACACAGCCAGGATGGCCGGCAGAGGGATCGAGTTCAGGTAGTCGCCAAAGCGGATCGAACTGATGTTGTCGAGGCTGACCTCGACGTTGTCGGAGGTGAAGTTCCGCAAGGACGTCGTCATCAACCGCACCAGGCGGTCGAAGACGATTTCCAGCATGGGCAGGCGCTCGTACGAGACCAGCGCCGAGTTGATGATGGCGCGGATGCCGGTGCGGTCGTCGCCGCCGTCGCCGGAGAGATCGAAGCCGAGCAGGCTGTCGATCTCGTCCTGGTTCAGGATACGTTCGGACGTGCCGTCGCCGCCGGCGTCATCCCAGCCGCCCATGCCGCCGGAAAAGTCGCCGAACTCATTGGTCCCTTCTGCGCCCTCGCCCAGAGCCCCGGGGGGGTTCTGCGAGGCCCATTGGGCCATTGCCGCCTGATCGTCGAGTTCATCCGCCATGATCGTTCGCCCAACCCGCCCCCAGGACTAGTTGATCAGCATCTCCTCGATGAGGACCGCATTGACCTTGGCCGGCGCGGCCACGAGGTTCACCCGGCGCAGCAGCTCCACGCGCAGCTGGTAGGTGCCCTGGCTGCCGTTCAGGTCTTCAGGACGAAGTTCGCGAAGGAAGGTCTGGAACATGTCCTGCAACCTGGGGAGATTCGGCGTCAGCTCGTCGGCCGTTTCCTCGTCGGGCAGCTCGAAGGTCAGCTTCAGCTTCAGGAAGGTCGACTTGCCCTCGGCCGTCTGCATGTTCACGACGATGTCCGGCAGCGTGTAGAACACGACGCCGTCGGGCCCTTCCTTGATCACCGGCGTGCCGGCGGCCCCTTCGGCGCCCTTTTCACCTTCCTTCTTCTCGCCCTCTTCCTTTTTTTCCTTCTTCTTTTCCTTCTTTTCTTTTTCCTTTTCCGCGCCGTGCTCACCAGCTTCCGCAGCTGGCTTGGGCTTCATCAGGAAAAAGGCTGCGGCTCCGCCACCGCCCAGAACGAGCACGCCTGCGGCGATGGCGATGATCAGGATCGGCGGCTTCTTTTTCGCCGGAGCTTCGCCTTCAGCGCCCTCTTCGCCTTCGGGAGCGGGAGCTTCCTTCTCGGGTTTCTTGGCCACGCGCGCGGTTCCTTGGAATCTGTACCCGTACTCATGCGCGAGGCATGGTTAACGATGTGTTTTGGCGGCCAATTGGTCGCAGGCTGAATCTGCCCGGCAGAGTCCGACCCAGCGCTCGCCGTTAACCTTCCTATTCATTGAAAACGCTGAATTTTTACCGCTGGCACGAAGATTGCTTCAAGGCTTTCGGCGCATTTGTCGCGCCAGCCGCCCGAGTTAACTCGCCATGGACAACGCGCTTTATGTCGGCCTTTCGCGTCAGATGACGCTGCGCCGCGAGCTCGACATCGTGGCCAACAACATCGCCAACGCCAACACGACGGGCTTCAAGGTCGAGGATCTGATGGTCCGCACCGAGCAGGCCAAGCCGGCGAAGACCCTGGACGGCTCCGCGCCCGTCAAGTTCGTCATGGACACCGGCGTCGCCCGCAATTTCAGCCAGGGCCCGATGACCAAGACGGGCGGCGACTACGATCTGGCGATCAACGGCATGGGCTTTTTCAAGGTCCAGACCGCCGGCGGCGAGCGCTACACCCGCGACGGCCGTTTCACCACTAACCCCGAAGGCGTGCTGGTCACTCAGGCCGGCCATCCCGTGCTGGACGAGGGCGGCGGCCAGATCACCATCGATCCTCGCCTGGGACCCGTCACGGTCGGCAAGGACGGTATTGTCAGCCAAGGCGCCCTGCGCGCCGGCCGCGTCGCCGTGGTCCGCCCGGACGACCTGTCCAGCTTGGCCAAGGATGGCGACAACCTCTTCCGCAACACCGCCAACACCACCCTGCAGCCCGTCACGGACGCCCAGATCCACCAGGGCATGCTGGAATCCTCGAACGTCCAGCCCGTCATCGAGATCACCAAGCTGATCGAGATCCAGCGCGCCTACGAGAGCGTCGCCAAGATGATGGACAACACCTCCGAACTGTCGCGCAGCGCCGTCGAGCGTCTGGGCAAGGTCAACTAGGGAACGCTAGCCGATGCAAGCTCTCCGCACCGCCGCTTCGGGTATGGCTGCTCAGCAGCTGAACGTCGAAGTCATCTCGAACAACATCGCCAACATGAACACCGTTGGCTTCAAGCGCCAACGGGCCGAATTCCAGGACCTGCTGTACCAGACGATCGAGCGCGCCGGTTCGCAGTCGTCCAGCGACGGTAATATCGTCCCGACCGGCGTGCAGGTGGGCGGCGGCGTCAAGGCCGGCTCGACCTATCGCATCACCGAGCAAGGCACGCCCACCCTGACCGACAACCCCCTCGATGTGGCCATTCAGGGCAAGGGCTACATACAGGTGCTTCTGCCGTCGGGCGAGACGGCCTACACCCGCGCGGGCAACTTCTCGACCAACGAGCAGGGCCAGATCGTCACCGAGGACGGCTACACGGTGCAGCCCGGGATCACGATCCCGCAGAACGCCACCGACATCACGATCAGCAAGACCGGCCTCGTTCAGGTGAAGATGGACGGCCAGACTGCGCCCCAGACCGTCGGCCAGATCCAGCTCGCCAACTTCCTGAATGAAGGCGGCCTGGAAGCCATCGGCGACAACCTGTTCCTGGAAACCGCCGCGTCGGGCGCGGCCAACATCGCCGCGCCGGGCGAGCCGGGCTTCGGCGTGCTGCTGCAGCACTACACCGAAGCCTCCAACGTCGACGCGGTCTCGGAAATCACCGCCCTGATCACAGCCCAGCGCGCCTACGAGATGAACTCGAAGGTGATCTCGACGGCGGACCAGATGCTGCAAACCACCTCGCAGCTGCGGTCGTAAGCTGATGAAGGCCCTCCTCCTCGCCGCCGCCGCCACCCTGGTGATCACCGCCCTCTCGGCCCCCGCCTTCGCTGGAACGCCGGTGACCCTGCGCCTCGACACCACCGACACGGACGGCCGCATCACGCTGGGCGACCTGTTCGACGGCGTCAGCGGGCCAGCCGCCAATCTGGTCGTGGCGTCCCGCATGGGTCCCACGGCGGTGCTCGACGCCGGTCAGGTGCAGATGTCGGCCCGCCGCGCGGGCTATGACTGGACCAACGCCAATGGCGTGCGCCGCATCATCGTGCGCCAAGGCGCCGATAACGGCGGCGTCTCCAGCGGCGTGCGTACGGCGAGCCCCGCAGCGCTCGCGGGCGCCCCGAGCGCCAATGTGGAAGTTCTTGCCTACGCCCGCAGCCTCTCGGCCGGCGAAATCGTCCAGCCGCAGGACCTGGTCTGGATCAAGATGGCCGGCGCGCCGGCCGACGCCCCGCGCGACGCCGACGCCGTAATCGGCATGGCCGCAAAGCGCCCCCTGCGTGAAGGCGCTGCGGTCGGACTGCGCGATGTCGCCGCGCCGCAAGTCATCAAAACTGGTGATCTGATCACCATCAACTATCAGGACGGCGGCATTTCCCTGTCGCTGCAAGGCAAGGCCATGGCTGGCGCCGTCGCTGGCGAAGTCTTCGCCGTCCAGAACACCCTCTCCAAGAAGGTCATCCAGGCTGTCGCCGTCGGCCCCGGAACCGCCGCCGTCGGTCCGCAGGCCCAGACCTTGCTCGCCCGTTCTCAACCCGTCCGTTTCGCTGCTCGCTAAGAGGCCCAGATCATGCGTCGTCCCGTCGTTCTCGCCGTCGCCGTCCTCCTGGCCCCGCTGGCCGCTTGCTCCACCGTCAAGGAAGCCGTGAAGGGCCCTGATCTGGCGCCGGTCGGCTACCCCGCCCAGCTGGCCCCGATGCAACAGCAGTACGTGTCGGCCCGCGAGCCCGCCCCGCAGGCGGCCTCGGCCAACTCGCTGTGGCGCGTCGGCGCCCGCGCCTTCTTCAACGACCAGCGCGCCAGCCGCGTCGGCGACATCGTCACCGTGATGATCGACATTGACGACAGCGCCAGCACCAAGAACGCCACCAACAGCTCGCGCACAGCCAACATGAAGGCGGGTGTGCCGCACCTGCTGGGCATGGAATCGAGCCTGGGCAAGTTCCTGCCGGGCGGTTTCGATCCCGAGAACGCGCTGGAAACCAAATCGACCACCACCAACGCCGGCTCAGGCGGCGTCAGCCGGTCGGAAAAGATCAGCCTGACGATCGCCGCCGTGGTCAGCCAGGTCCTGCCGAACGGCAACATGGTCATCCAGGGCACCCAGGAGGTGCGCACCAACGCCGAGCTGCGCCAGTTGACCGTGGCCGGTATCGTGCGCCCCGAGGACATCTCGTCGGCCAACACTATCCGCCACACCCAGATCGCCGAAGCCCGCATCAGCTACGGCGGCCGCGGCGACATCAGCCGCGTTCAGAAGACGCCGGCCGGTCAGTCGCTGGTCGAGAAGTTCTCGCCCTTCTAAGCGCGACCTTCCGGACACAAATTCGGGCGCGGCGGCTGCAAGGCTTCCGCGCTCGATCTGTTTCAGGAGCCGTTCAGTTGGCTTCAGCGTTGATCCAGGCAGGAGGATCACCGCCATGTCGCCCCGTAGCCTCGCCCTCGCCGCCCTGATGCTCGCGACCACCCTCGCCGGCTGCGCGCATGAGAAGGTGGCGAATACGGGATATCAGTGGGCCTATCTCGGCGACGATGCGGTCCAGCCCCGTCTCGCCTACGGACGTCCAAACAGCGACGACGTGATGTTGATGATCCGCTGCCAGCCCGGACTGGACGCCATCGACGTCTCGGCGACAGGCCTGAACGACACCGGTCTCCTCCTCGCCTCCGGTCGCTCCGAGAGCCGCTTCGAGGGCGTGACCGTCCAGGATCCGATGAGCGGCGACCTTCTGGAGGCGCGCGGCAAGGCCAGCGCCCCGGCGCTCGCAGCCTTCCGCCGGTCCGGCGACCTCGCCGTGGTGACAAGGGGCGAACGCCACAGCCTGGCGGCGACGGCCGGAGATCGGGGGCAGGTCAAGGCGTTCTTCAAGGCCTGCGGGGTTTAGACCTCGCGGCCTTACGGTTTCTCCAAGGTGAAGCTGTCGATATCCAGCCGGCCTTCGCCGCCGGTCGGATTGTGGCAGAACAGGCCGTATTGCTCGCCCTGGAAGGTGCCGGTCCGCCAGTCGAACGCCAGCGGGAAGTCACCCGGCAACGACACCCAGGTCTTGCCGTCCTGGCTATAGCTCAGCGTGCTCTTGTCGGTCGTAAAGTCCATGGTCACAGCAAGCCACAGGTCCGTCAAACCGACCTTGTAGGGCTGGGACAGCGAAACCGTCTTTGAGCCCTGGACGGTGCTTTCGATCAGCCGCGCGCTCACCTCGCCCTGGCCGTCCGTGGTCCGGGTCACCACAAGTTGGGCGGAAAACTTTCCGAACGTGCCAAGGCCGCACTGGTCGCCGACGGCCAGCCCGCGCAGATCCAGCTTGGCCACGCCGCGACTGCGCGGGCCCTGCCCCTTCTGGACGAGCGTGTTGCGAGCGGCCCAGAACGTCTCGCTGCGGGTGGCCTTCAGCCGCATGAAGCCCGGCCGCTCGGTCAAGGACCAACGCTGGTCGTCCGGATTATGGTTCCACTGCCATTGACGGCCCAGCACGCTGCCTGAGAACGCGTCGGAGCTGGGCGGCTCTTGGAAAGGGTGACCCTGGATCGGCTTTGTGGCGATGGCGGGCACACGTCCCGGGGCCTCTGGCGTGCCCCATACCGGCCAGTCATCCTGCCAGAAGACGGGGCTGATATTGGTCACGCGGCCCACGGCGCCAGCGTCCAGCATGACAAAGCCGTACCAGCCCCCGTCCGGAAGATCGACCAGCGCGCCCTGGTGGCCGCCCGTCTTGTCGTCGATCTGAGGGCGCGTCTCCCACGGTCCGGTCAGGCTCTTGGCGCGCGAGACGGTCAGTCCGAGGCGCGATGGAATGGCGTTGAACAGATAGTACCAGTCGCCCCGCCGGATCAGCTTGGACCCTTCCGCGCCCTTGTTGAAGTGAACGACGCGAGCGTCGACCACGGCGGAGAGGTCGTCGTTCAGGCTCAGCAGCGTGATCGTGCCGTTCGAGCCTATCGCGGTGGCGATATAGGCCTTGCCATCAGTGTCGAAGAAGAGGCCCGGATCGAAGGCTTCCCGATCCAGCTCCCGCATGGTCCAGGGACCGGTGATCTTGGCGGCCGAGTAGATCCGCGTATGACCGCCCACCGGGGTGACGGCGATATAGAAGCGTCCCTTGTGGTAGCGCAGGCTCGGCGCATAGACGCCGTGGCGATAGTCGCCCCCGTCCGCGAGATCATATTTCGGATTGCCCGTGAGCCTGGGGATCACGTGGCCGACGATGTCCCAGTTCACCAGGTCCTTGGAATGCAGGATCACCAAGCCCGGCGTGTTCACGAAGGTCGTCGAGGCGAAATAGAAGTCGTCGCCGACCCGGATGATGTCGGGATCGGGATAGTCGGCGTTGAGCGGCGGATTGGCGTAGGTTCCCCGGCCGCTGTCAGAGCGCCAGACCTGCGCGGCGGTCGGGGAAGCTGCTGCGAAGATCACAAGACCGAGCACGCCGCAGGACAACGCGCGAAGCGTTGCGCCAAACCTCGTCACCGACGCCATCCCTCAACTCCCCAAACGGTTGCCGAAGCCAAGGCCGAGACGCAGGGTGTCGGCAGGGACCTAAGCCCGACGGCCCGCGCCCGCCGCGCTGACATTGTCCACGCCCAGCGCCGACAGCGCGCCGCGCAGGATGCCCTCGGCGTCGAGACCGGCCTGGGCGTACATCGCGTCGGGCTTGTCCTGGTCCTGGAAGATGTCGGGCAGGCAGAGGGTGCGGATCTTAAGGCCGCGGTCCAAGGCGCCGTGCTGGGCCAGGGCCTGCAGCACGAAGGCGCCGAAGCCGCCCATGGCGCCCTCCTCGACCGTGACGATGGCCTCGTGCTCGCGCGCCAGGCGCAGCAACAGGTCAAGGTCCAGCGGCTTGGCGAAGCGCGCGTCGCAGACGGTGGCCGAGAGGCCACGCGCGGCTAGCAGGTCGGCCGCGGCCAGGCTTTCCGACAGGCGCGTGCCGAACGAGACGATGGCGACGCTGGTTCCCTCGCGGACGATGCGGCCCTTGCCGATCTCCAGCGGCTCGGCGATGGCCGGCATATCCAGGCCCAGGCCCTCGCCGCGCGGATAGCGGAACGCGCTGGGGCGGTCGTCGATCGCTGCGGCGGTGGCGACCATGCGGGCCAGCTCCACCTCGTCGGCGGCGGCCATCAGCACCATGCCGGGCAGAGCGCCCATGAAGCCAATGTCGAAGCTGCCGGCGTGGGTGGGGCCATCGGCGCCGACCAGGCCCGCGCGGTCCATCGCGAAGCGCACCGGCAGGCCCTGGATAGCGACGTCGTGGACAACCTGGTCGTAGCCGCGCTGCAGGAAGGTCGAATAGATCGCCGCGAACGGCTTCATGCCGTCGGCCGCAAGGCCCGCCGCGAAGGTCACCGCGTGCTGCTCGGCGATGCCCACGTCGAAGGTGCGATCCGGGAAGGCCTTCTGGAACAGGTCCAGGCCCGTGCCCGACGGCATGGCGGCCGTGATGGCGACGATCTTGTCGTCCTGCTCCGCCTGCTTGATCAGTTCCTGGGCGAAGACCTTGGTGTAGCTGGGCGGGCCGCCGGCCGGCTTCTGCTGCTGGCCGGTGACGACGTCGAACTTGACCACCGCGTGCAGCTTGTCGGCCGCGCCCTCGGCCGGGGCGTAGCCCTTGCCCTTCTGGGTGACGCAGTGAACCAGCACAGGCTTGTCGCCGAACGCCTTGGCGTTCTTCAGCACGCTGACCAGGGCGTCCATGTCGTGGCCGTCGATCGGGCCGACATAGTGGAAGCCGAGCTCTTCGAAGAAGGTGCCGCCGGTGACCATGCCCCGGGCGTATTCCTCAGCCTTGCGGGCGGCCTCGCGCATCGAGCTCGGCAGCTTCTCGACCACCGTCTTGCCCAGCTTCCGCACAGAGCGATAGGCGCCGCCGGAGACAAGATTGGCCAGATAGGCGCTCATGCCGCCGACCGGCGGGGCGATCGACATGTCGTTGTCGTTGAGGATGACGATCAGGCGCTTGGTCGTGTCCGTCGCCGCGTTCATCGCCTCATAGGCCATGCCCGCGCCCAGCGAGCCGTCGCCGATCACGGCGATGACGCTGTTGTCTTCGCCTTTCGCGTCCCGCGCCGCGCAGAAGCCCAGCGCCGCCGAGATCGAGGTCGCCGCGTGGGCCGCGCCGAACGGGTCGTATTCGCTCTCGGCCCGCTTGGTGAAGCCCGACAGGCCGCCGCCCTGGCGCAGGGTGCGGATGCGGTCGCGACGGCCGGTCAGGATCTTGTGCGGGTAGGCCTGATGACCGACGTCCCAGATGACGATGTCCTTGGGCGTCTCGAACACATGGTGCAGGGCGACCGTCAGCTCGACCACCCCCAGGCCCGCGCCCAGGTGGCCGCCCGTCACCGACACAGCGTCGATCGTCTCGGCGCGGACTTCCGCCGCCAGCTGCTTCAGCTCGGCGAGAGACAGCCCCCGCGTGTCGGCGGGCGAGGCGATGGTGTCGAGGAGAGGCGTTTTGGATGACATATCTGTAAAAAGCGCGGTCAGCTGCGGCGGTCCAGCACGAAATCAACGCTGTCGCGCAGATGTTCGGCTCGTTCGCCAAAGATTTCGAGATGGGAACGCGTCTGTTCGGCCAAAAGGCTCACGCGTTCCTTGGCCGCGTCCAGGCCCAACAAGGTGACGTAGTTGGCCTTGCCCTTGGCGGCGTCCTTGCCGCCGGCGGCCTTTCCGAGCGTCGCCTCATCGCCCTCGGCGTCCAGGATGTCGTCGACGATCTGGTAGGCGAGGCCCAGGTCCTGCGCGAAGGCCATCAGCGCCGAGCGCTCGGCGTCCTTGGCCCGGGCGATGATCAGCGGGATCTCGAAAGCGAACGCGATCAGGGCGCCGGTCTTCAGGCGCTGCATGCGCGCCACCGCGCCCAGGTCGTCGCGCACGCCCAGCAGGTCGATCATCTGCCCGCCGCACATGCCGCGCGCGCCGGACGCGATCGCCAGCCTGCGCACCAGCTCCGAGCGGACATGGCCGTCATCATGGGTGTCGGGGTGAGCCATGATCTCGAAGGCGGCGGTCTGCAGGGCGTCGCCCGCCAGGATCGCCGTCGCCTCGTCATACTGCTTGTGAACGGTCGGACGGCCCCGGCGCACGTCGTCATCGTCCATGGCCGGCAGGTCGTCGTGGACCAGGCTGTAGGCGTGGATGCATTCCAGCGCGCAGGCCGCGCGCAGCACCGGCCGCTCGGGCAGGTCGAACATCTTGCCGGTCTCGAGCGCGAAGAACGGCCGCAGGCGCTTGCCCGGCCCAAGGGCCGCGTAGCGCATGGCTTCGGTCAGGCGGCTCTCGGGACCGTCGGCGCGCGGCAACAGCTCGTCCAGCGCCACCGTAACGATGTCGGCCGCCTGCACGATGCGTTTGGCGAGGTCGCTCATGAGGGGCTTCCCTCGCACGCCGGGCGGTCGCCAGGCATCAGTTGAACTCGGCCGGTTCCGCGGCCACCGCGCCACCCTGCCCCAGCACGATCTTCTCGACCTTCAGACGCGCGGCCTCGAGCTTCTTCTCGCAGTGCGCCTTCAGGGCCGCGCCGCGCTCATAGATGTCGATCGAGCGCTCCAGGGCGGCCTGGCCCGACTCCAGCTCCTGCACGATGCGCTCCAGCTGCGACAGCGCTTCCTCGAAGCTGAGGGCGGAGATGTCAGCGGGCGTGTTCGCGGCGTCGGTCATTTCAACTCTCAGGTGAACAGCCGTCAGCCTAGTGGCGACAGGCGGCGCGGGCAACGGCCTAGAGCCAAGGCGTGGTTAAGGGAAGAGACTTTGAACGGTCAGGCGCGGCGGAAGCGCTTGATGCTCCAGTAGGCGTGACCTTCATCAACGATTTTCGCCCATCCCCGGGCCTTCAGCGCGTCAGCGATCATCCAGTTGAAGAAGCCGTGCGCCAGGACCAGCACGTCCTGGCCGCTCATCGCGAGTTCGATCAGGAGGTCTGCGGCTTGGCCGGCGCGCGCCTCGGCTTGCTTTCGGGTCTCCTGGCCGCCGTGGTTGTCGAAGAACCACCACCAAAAGCGCGCGAAGAACCCCAGTCGCTTGGGCGACATCCTCACCCACAGAGGCCAGGGCGGCGGCGGCAGCGGCGCCTCTATGAAGGTCGGATCGGTTGCGAAGGCCCGTTCGCCCACCACCGCCTGGGCGGTCTCGATCGAGCGACGACGCGTGGAAGCGATGATGGCGTCGGCGCTCCGAGCGATCTCCACAAGCGTGGCCGGCGGCGTCTGGCCGGCCTTCAGGCCGCCCTCTTCGTAGCGGCCCCACCACTCGCCATACTCGGGCGCGTTCAGGCGGACCTTGCGCGACAGGGCGGGTTCGCCATGGCGCGCCAGGGTGATAACGCCCGGTCGCGCGGGCGGAGACTGGTGGTCGGCGATGGTGGCGTCGGCCATGTTGAAGAGAAGTCGCGCGACCCAAGGGCCAAAGCGCCTCCTCACTCCTCCTGAAGAGCGCGGACATGCGCGGCGGCGGAACGCCCTAGCGCCTGAAGGTCGTAACCGCCCTCGAGCGAGGACACAACCCGCCCTCTGGCGCGCGCCCTGGCCACCGAAAGGATCGCGCGGGTCGCCCAGGCGAAGTCGTCTTCCTCAAGGCTTTGCGCCGACAGGGGATCGCGGGCGTGGGCGTCGAAGCCGGCCGAGATGATCACAAGTTCGGGGGCGAAGCCGTCGACCTTGTCCATCAGCCCCTCGAATCGCGCCCGCCACGTCTCGCGCGACGCATGGGCGGGCACGGTGGCGTTGGCGATGTTGCCAAGGCCCGTCTCGCTGGGATCACCAGTGCCGGGATAGAGCGGCGACTGGTGGATCGAGGCCACGAACACGGTCGGATCGTGCTCGAACACGGACTGGGTCCCATTGGCGTGATGCACGTCGAAATCGACGATCGCCACGCGCTGTAGGCCTGCCGCCTGCGCCGCACGAGCGGCCACCGCGACGCTGGAGAAGACACAGAACCCCATGGCCACGCCCGGCTCGGCGTGATGCCCCGGCGGCCGTACGGCGCAGAAGGCGCGTTCGGCGCCGCCCAGGGCCACGGCCCGCACCGCCGCGACGCTGGCGCCGGCGGCCCGGCGAGCGGCCGTGAGGCTTCCCGCCGAGAGAACGGTGTCGGGATCCAGCGCCACTCGCCCCGTCGAAGGCGCGGCGGCGAAGACGGCGTCGACATAGGCTTTGGGATGAACCCGCAGCAGATCCTCGACCTCGACCAACGGCGCGTCGAACGGATCGAGCGCCAGGTTCGGATCATCGTGCAGGGCGTCGATCACCGCGCGCAGGCGCTCAGGGCGCTCGACGTGCCCATCGCCGGGCCGGTGGTCCAACATGTCCAAATGCGTATAAAGCGCGAGAGCCATCGGAGATTCCTAGACCGTGAACGCCGATCCGACCACCGCCGCCTACACCATTCGTAGGGCCACTATCGATGACGCCGACACTGTGTCCAGCCTGGGCGCGCGCACCTTCAGCGAGACCTTCGCGCACCTTTACCCGCCTGAGGATCTGGAGACGTTCCTGGCCTATGCCTATGGCCTGGAGCGGACCCGCAACGACCTCGTCGATCCCGACAAGGCGACCTGGCTGATGGAGGACGAGGACGGCGAGGCGATCGGCTACGCCCTGGCCGGCCCGTGCGACCTGCCCCACGACGAGGTCTCGCCGGACGATGGCGAACTCAAGCGCATCTATGTGTTGAAAAGCCACCAGGGCGGCGGCCGCGGTTCGGCGCTGTTGAAGACGGCGCTCGACTGGCTGGAACCCGCCGGCCAGCGCCGGCTGTGGATCGGAGTGTGGTCGGAGAACTACGGCGCGCAGCGGCTCTACGGCCGCCTGGGGTTCGAGAAGGTCGCCGAGTACTTCTTCCCGGTGGGCGAGACGAACGATCTGGAGTTCATACTGCGGCGGGGGTGAGGGAAGGACCCAAATCCTCCCCCTAGAGGGGAAGGTGTCGGCTCGAAGAGACGACGGAGGGGGAAGAGGCGGGCGCGCAAGCACTTCCCCCTCCGGCCCTTCGGGCCGCCTCCCCCGCTGGGGGGGAGGATTGCATTGCGTCGGCCACCGGAACACAGCACAATCCGAACATCTGTTCGAAAGCCGCGCCGATGTTCCTCAACTTCTTCACCGAGCTCCGTCAGGCCAAGGTTCCCGTGAGCCTGCGCGAATACCTCCTGCTGATGGAGGCGCTGGACAAGGACGTCATCGACCGCTCGGTGGAGGACTTCTACTTCCTCTCACGCGCCAGCCTGGTGAAGGACGAGAAGAACCTCGACAAGTTCGACCGGGTGTTCAGCCATGTCTTCAAGGGGCTGGAGACGGTCAATGACGGTCTCGCCGCTGACCTCCCCGAGGAATGGCTGAAAGCCCTGACCGAGAAGTTCCTCACCGATGAGGAAAAGGCCCAGATCGAGGCCATGGGCGGCTTCGAGAAGCTGATGGAGACCCTGCAGGAGCGCCTGCGCGAGCAGAAGAAGCGCCACGAGGGCGGCAACAAGATGATCGGCTCGGGCGGCACCAGCCCGTTCGGCAACAACGGCTACAATCCCGAGGGCGTGCGCATCGGCCAGGACAAGAGCCGCCACGGCCGGGCGGTGAAGGTCTGGGACAAGCGCGAGTACAAGAACCTCGACGACAGCGTCGAACTGGGCACCCGCAACATCAAGGTCGCCCTGCGGCGCCTTCGCAAGTTCGCCCGCACCGGCGCGGCCGACGAACTGGACCTGAACGGCACCATCAAGGGCACGGCCGAGAAGGGCTATCTCGACATCCAGCTACGCCCCGAGCGCCGCAACGCCATCAAGGTGCTGCTGTTCTTCGACATCGGCGGCTCGATGGACAGTCACATCAAGCTCTGCGAGGAGCTGTTCAGCGCCGCGCGCACCGAGTTCAAGAACATGGAGTTCTACTACTTCCACAACTGCCTCTATGAGGCCGTGTGGAAGGACAACAAGCGTCGCCAGACCGAGAAGATTCCGACCTTCGACGTGCTCCACAAGTTCCCGGCCGACTACAAGGTGATCTTTGTCGGCGACGCGACCATGAGTCCCTACGAGATCACCTATCCGGGCGGCAGCGTCGAGCACTGGAACGAAGAGCCCGGCGCGATCTGGATGCAGCGGGTGACCGAGATCTACCAGAGCTGCATCTGGCTGAACCCGACACCCGAACGCCACTGGGACTACACCCAGTCGATCGGCGTGATGCGCCAGATCATGGCCGACCGGATGTTCCCGCTGACCATCGAGGGCCTGGACAAGGCGATGCGGGAACTGGTGCGGGGTTAGCCCCGTCAGCTACGAGGCGGCGGTTCGCCGAGCGGACCGACCTCGGTCGTGGGTTGGCCCACCAGGGGCACCATCTGCGTCGAGGCGGGCGCATGATCGGGGCCGATCGTCTCGCCGACGCGGAAGGCCGTCACCGTCGCGCCGCCCAGCAGGATGAAGACATCCTCACGGCCGTCGCCATTGACGTCGAAACCCACGCGCGCGCCCGGGGTGGGCTGGCTGACGTCCGCCAGGACGGCGATGTCGGCTTCGCCCAGCGCGGTCCCTTGAAGGCTCAGAACATCGCCGACCGCTGTGGTGCTCACCACGGTCATTTTCGTATCGCCCGACACGGCGAGCTGGTCGCCCTGCACGACCGAGAAATCGAGCACCACCCCGAGCAGACCCTCGCCCCCAGAGGCGGATGGGTGAGCGGAGATCAGGAAGGTGTCCGCGCCCGCGCCGCCGCTGGCCACGACCCGCGCGTCCATGACGATGTGGTCGTCGCCAGCCTCGCCGTTGAGGCGGTCAATCTGACCAGGCCCGGCGCCGCCGCCGTTGATGTGGTCGTCGCCGGCGCCGCCGTTGATCGTTTCGCCGGCGCGAGATCCCATCAGGACATCGTCTCCCGGGGTTCCCCGCAGAACGGCCTTGGTCGCCGCGAGGCCGGTTGCGGCGGCGTCGTGTTCTCCAGCCCCCTGGACTGGCGGCGGAGCCGACTTGGGTTGAGCCTGCGGGAAGGAAGCCGCTTCTGCAGAAGCCGCGCTGGTCGGCTTGAAGACAACGAGACTCGGAGACTCGGTCTGCGATGCGTGGGCCGGCGCGCTATCGGCCTTGACCGGCGACGGAGGGGCTTGCGGCGCAGCCTCGCGCGCGGTGGCGGCGGCGATCAGGGCTTCGATCTGGCCGCGGTCCGCCTCCAGGCTCAGCGCCGCAATCAGTTTCGAGGCCAGCGTCTCCGTCGGGACCTCGCCGCCACGGGGCGCGCCGTCGCCCATCGAGGACGCGATGTTGGCGAACTCCCCGCCTCGGATCTCGAGGAATAGGCCGACGGCGATGACCAGCGACAGGAACGACTGGGCCTCGCGGCTGGCCGGGTTGAACGCCACGACCACGCCGTTCGGATCCTTCGGCGCGTCGGGCGCCATCACTTGCCGGAGCGCGCTCCACAGACTGCCGACCTGGTGGAACATGTCGACGGCCGCGTCGTGAACAACAAACTGCCCCTCGATGCGTGCGATATGCACCAGAACGTCCTGGTTGGCGTCGGTCACGACGTACCAGGGATCACCCGAGTCACTGAGGCCGAACACGCCGTCGACCTCGCCATAGCTGGTCTTCAGCTGCTGGGTGAGCAGCAGCAGCAGACCTCGCTCATTGGCGGACCAGTCGGAGACCAGAGGCCGGGGGATGAAGGGAAGGATATCACCCATGGCGATACGGGTCAGGCCCGCGCGGCCTGTTCGGGCTGGGCCGGCTCTGCCTCGTCGGCGGCGCCGTCGAACAGCAGGCGATACAGTTCCGGCTCGTAGTAGCGCAGCAAGGTGCGCGCGAACTGGCTGGGATCAAGGTCCAGGCTCTGCGCCCAAACCGCCTGCGCCTCGATCGGCACGCGACCCAGGCCGTTCTCCACCTGCGAAACGAAGGTGTAGTAGCGGAGCCCGGTCTTCTCGGCCAATTCGGCCTGGGTGAGACCTGCGGCTTCGCGCGCGGCCTTCAGCCAACGGCCGGCCTCGCGACGCAAGCTCTTGGTCAGGGCCGCCTTGGCGGGGTTCATCGCCGTTCGTGACATCGCAACGCCGTTCGCGCGCCCACCTGCGGGCGCTGACTAGTTGTTACACATTGCATAAAAACGCAACAACCCGTTGCATGCGCCTAAACCGCCTTGCCCGGCGGCCACACGGCGTATACAGTTTTTACGCAACTATTTTGAACGAAGCACAATCATGCTCGCACCCCACGCCCGCGCCGACTCAGGCGATCTCGCCTCAACGGCCTCGCCCCACCTGTCGGTGGTGATGGTCGTCTACATGACCGGTCCGGCGCTGATGGAGAGCGTCCGCCACGTGCTGGCGGAACCTCGGGTCGACGAGTTCGTCGTCGTCGACAACGGCTCCTCGCCCGCCGACGCCGCGTGGCTCCGGGACCTTTCGCGACGCGAGACCCGGGTGCGCCTGCTTCAGGGCCTGGGCAACATCGGCTTCGCGCGCGCCGCGAACCTGGGCGCCTTGGCGGCCAAGGGGCGGGAGCTGGTGTTCCTCAACCCCGACGCCTTCCTGACGCCTGGCGCCATCTCGGCTCTGCGAGACGCTGCCCGCGACCGGCCCTCGCCCTGCGTGGTGGGCGCGCGTGTGTTCAACACCGACGGCACCGAACAGCGGGGCGGACGACGCGGCGAGATCACGCCTGTCACCACCCTGCTCACCCTCTCGAAGCTTAGCGCCACCCTGCCCCCGCTGCGCCGCTTCGAGATCCACCGGGAGGGCGAGCCCCCGCCGCCCTACCCGGTGGATACGCCGACCATTTCCGGCGCGTGCTTCTACATGACGGGGCGCGACTTCCAGCGCCTGGGCGGATTTGACGAGGGCTACTTCCTGCATGTCGAGGACATCGACCTGTGCTGGCGCGCGCGCCAGGCGGGCGGATCGGTCCTGTTCCAGCCCAAGGCGCGGATCGTTCACGTCGGTTCGACCAGCCGCGAAAGCCCGCTCGTCATCGAGTGGCACAAGGGCAAGGGCCTGATCCGCTATTTCTTCAAGCGCGCGCACCGCAAGCGGCACAAGGCGCTGACGGCGCTGCTCGCGCCGCTGATCCTGGCGGCGGCCTTGGCTCGGCCCCTTGCCCGACAGCTGTTTCATCGCGGTGCGCGACGCCCAGCCAAGCGCCTGCTTCCCGTCCCGAGCTGACATCCCGCCAGCGCCGATTTGGCGGAAGGGACCAGGGCGGGACGCCATTACGCGCTACACCGACGATCTTGACGCTTGCGCCAAATTCGAACGCCCGTAAGACTTCCCCGTGGGTAAAGGGGAATCTGTAGTGAGTCCGAGCAACGACGCCACCGCCTCGCATGAGGTCGAGGCCGCCGAGACCGAAGCCGTCACCAAGAATCTGGTCTTCGTCGCCGCCGAACGCCTGTTCGCGTTGCACGGGTTCCAGAACGTCTCAGTGCGCGACATCACGGCCGCCGCCGGCGTCAACCTGGCCTCGGTGAATTACCACTTCGGCTCCAAGGACGCGTTGCTGTTCGAAATCTTCAAGCGGCGCACGGCCGAGCTCAATCGCGAGCGGGCCAAGATGCTGCATGAAGCCAATGACCGGAACGCCGGCGCGCCGCCCCTGCGCGACATCCTGGCGGCGCTGCTGACCCCGCCCCTGCGTTGGCTGGCGCCGGACCACGAGCGGCGGATTTCGCTGCAGTTCCTGATCCGCGCCCGCAGCGAGGGCACCGACGAGATCCGCCAGGTGCTGAAGACCGATGTCTCGCATCTGCGCCGCTTCTCGGACGCCCTGCTTCGCGCCCGCCCCGACCTGTCGCCGGAAGAGGTCTACTGGCGCCTGCACTTCACCCTGGGCATGCTGCACAACAACCGCTTTGCGGAGTTCGACCGCCTCAATGTCCTGTCCGAAGGGCAGACCAGCGAAGCGGACGTCGTGGCCCTGCTGGATCGCATGCTGAGCTTCGCCGAAGCCGGCTTCCGAGCCTAAACGGGGACGCAGCCGGAACAGGCGTTCGTGTCGGGCGTTTGGCCCGCGCATGGGACGGCTGCGCATCCTTCACGAGACCCACTACACCTACGACCATCCGGTCGGCTTTGGTCCCCAACGGCTGATGATCCGCCCGCGGGATAGCCACGCCCTGCGGATCGTTGAGGCTTCGCTTAGCCTGTTTCCCCAAGGCGCCACCCGTTGGAGCTACGACGCCAACGGCAACTGCGTCTGCATTTTCCAGCCGTCCGAAGGCGCCGACGCGATGCGCGTCGTCAGCGAACTGGTGATCGACCGCTACCCTGCCCCTCTGGCGCTGCAACGCGCGGAGGACCCGCACACCCTGACGCCGATCGTCTATGCGCAGGAGGACCGGCTGACGCTTGAGCCGTTCATCGCGCCGGTCACCGACGATCCGGACGCCGAGCTTCTACGCTGGCTGCGAAGCCTCCCGGCGCACAGCGACGAGCCGGCCTTGGCTTTCCTGCTGCGCGTCAACGAACTGATCCACCAGCAGTTCGACTATGTCACCCGGGAGGAGGAAGGCGTTCAGAGCCCCGTCGAGACGCTGCGCAAGCAAAGCGGCGCCTGTCGGGATCTCGCCTGGCTGATGGTGGAGGGCCTGCGTCGCCTGGGCTACGCCGCGCTTTTCGCCACCGGCTACATCCATTCCCCCGGCGCGCAGATCCGCGGCGCCGGCGCCACGCACGCCTGGTGCGAGGTGTTCCTGCCTGACCTGGGTTGGCTGGAGTTCGATCCGACCAATGGACTGGCGGAGTCGCCGGATCTGATCCGTGTCGCGGCGACCCGAACCCCCGCTCAGGCCCTTCCGGTGTCGGGAGCCATCATCGGCGACCCAGGCGCCGCTCGTCTTCACGTCTCCGTGGACGTCCAGTTGCTGGACGAAACGGCCCTGACACCCGTGTTAAAGTAGCGTGCCCGGTGGAGTAAAAGCCATGACCAGCGGCTTTCAGAACCAGAACCCTGACAAGAACCTGTCCTTCCCGAAGTCAGCGCCCAAACCGCAGCACGGCGGCAAGCCGGCCCCGGAATGCGTGAAGCTGAAGGAGACGCGCAGCTTCCAACCCAAGCCGGGTCACTAATCCCCAAAGTCGGGTATCGACGCGGCAAATCCGTTCAACCCACAGGCTAAACGCCTGTACAGCGCCGCACGCCACTCTTAACCTTCGTGTAGGGAATGGGGGAGCTGACGGGCATGCGACGGGTCGCGCTCGGATGTTTGATGGTGACGGTCAGTCTCGCGGGCGTGGGAACCGCGACGGCGCTCTCGACTCGTGTTCCTGAAGAATTCAACCAGACACTGACCCTGGCCGGCGGGCCGACGGCTGACGCAGACGATCCCGACGCGCCGATCGCCACGGCGCGCTATGGCGGTGAGCGCTCGCGCGCCGTTGCGGCCGAGACCGTCGCCACCCCGGCCGTCGCGACCTTGGCGCTGGCGGGCGGCCCGGCGGAGCCAGGTTTGGCCGGCGCAGCGCCGAGCGCCCCCGCCCCATCTGCAAGCCGCGTCCAAGCTTCGACCGAGACCGCGCCCGCACCCGCACCCGCGCGTCCGGCGGAGCGCATCCTGGCTGAAAGCTCGCCGGCCAAGGCGCGTCCGGTGCTCGCTCTGGCTCACGTGAAGACCTATCGCCCCTACGGCAAGGTGCTGAAGGTCGAGGTCAATGATCGGCCGCTGGCCTTCACCCCGATGGGCCTGCAGCCCAGCGCCGTGAAACGTCTGACCCTGAACGCCTCGAACCTGATGTCCAAGGCAAGCGCCTCGGCCGAGGATCTGCGGCGCGGGCGGTGGATGATCTTCGCCGCCAGTTCGGGCAAGGCCTATAGCCTCAACCTGATCCGCGACACGATCAATGGCTGGCGAAGCGCCGGCTTCAGCGAGGACAAGCTGGCGCGTTTCGGCAGCCGGCAGGTCGGCCTTGGCTATCGCAAGGATAACAAGCAGGTCTCGCTGTCGGCGACCCGTCGCAATCTGAAGTCGATCGACTATTCCGACAAGGACACGGTCGTCGGGGTCACGGTGTCGATCCAGGGCCGTTAGCGCCGAACTGGATCTTCACCGCGTCCCTTACCGGCCGCTCCTGGCGGCTCAGCCCCTCGCTGCGGCAATCCGCGCGCGGGCGATTTCATCGGCCACCAGGTTGGCCGGGCGTTTTTCGGCGATCGACTGATCGATCACTTCGGCAAGGGTCTGAGCCAGGCGGTCGAGCTTGGTCGCCACCCAGCCGCCGTCGAACGCGTCGCCGGCTTCCAGAGCGCGGATCTCAGCGGCCACATTGATGATGCCGCCGCCGTTGATGACGTAGTCGGGGGCGTAGAGGATGCCGCGATCGAAAACAGCCTGCCCGATCATCGCGTCGGCCAGCTGATTGTTGGCCCCGCCTGCGATCACCTTGACCTTCAGGCGCGGCAGGGTCGCGTTCGAGATCGCTCCGCCCAGAGCGCAAGGCGCAAAGACGTCGGCCTCGACATCGAAGATCGCATCGGTCGGGACGATCGTCGCGCCGGTCTTGGCGGCCACCTCGGCCAGGGCGACCTGATTGACGTCGGCGATGATGAGTTGGGCGCCGGCGGCGTGCAGCTTCTCGGCGAGGTAGGCGCCGACATGGCCGACCCCTTGGATGGCGATGCGAACCCCTTGGAGGTCACGGTTCAGAGCGCGTTCGACGCAGAGCCGTACGCCCCGGAAGACGCCCTCGGCCGTCACCGGCGACGGATCGCCCGACGCGGCCGCATGGGCTTCCAGACCGGCGACGAAGCGGGTGGTCTTGCGGGTGCTGACCAGATCCGAAGGCGAGACGCCGACGTCCTCGGCGGTCCAGTAGCGGCCGCCCAGGCTGTCGACGGCGCGACCGAAGGCCTCGAACAGTTCCGGCGTCTTCTGGCTGCGGCTGTCACCGATGATCACAGCCTTGCCGCCGCCCAGATCGAGCTCGGCCATGGCGTTCTTGTACGACATCCCGCGCGACAGTCGCAGCGCGTCAGTGAGGGCCGCGCCGGCGCTGGAATAGTCCCACATCCGGCAACCGCCGGCGGCGGGGCCGCGCGCGGTCGAATGGATCGCGATGATCGACTTAAGACCAGTTTTTTCGTCGAAGAAAGCGTGAACGCCTTCGTGTCCCTCGAAATCGGGGGAATCGAACAAGGTCATGCTGCCGGTCTCGCCTCAGCCAGAATGAAGTTGGCGGGCGGTGTACGCTGGCTTGCTCTGGCTCACAAGCCCGAAGGCTGACCTTGCGACACCCTGCGCTTGTCCACCTTGGGCGGATCCAACGCTGTCATCGCCGCCACGCTGTCTGGAATGGCGGGAACGCCCGATGGCGGCCACGCTGCGGGCGCATCTCGCAGGAACGCCTCGGCGTCCGACCAGACCGTCTCGGCTTGCCGATCGACAAGCAGCAGGTGGTAGCCCTTGGGATAGTAGGCGGTTCGCGCGCCAGGCTTCAGTCGCCCCGCCGCCTCGACCGTCGGCGCGCGCGGGATGATGTGGTCGTTGGCGCCGTAGAACCAGGCGACGGGCGCCGCAACCGCGCCCGTCGAGCGCCATGCCCGCTCCATAAGACCCACCAACCCATACAGCGTGTCGGAGCGCGCGCCCCAGATCATCAGCGGGTCGCGACCCATGCGGCGCAGTTCGTCGATGTTGTCGGACGGCATGACTTCACGCACCAGCCATTCGGGCGGCTTGACCACCCAACCGCCCGCCGTATGCGCGGTGATCCACAGGCTGAGCTTGTTGGGCAAGGGCTGGTTCGACCACCCCCAGACCGCGGGCGCGAACAGCAGGACCTTGTCCGCGCGAGGGGGATCGGCGGACGACATCGCGCTGATCGCCAGGCCGCCGCCCATGCTGACCCCCGCCAGGGCGACCTTGGCGCCAGGATGCCGCTCACGAACCGCCTCGACCAGCAGACGGACATCCTCGATGACCAGATCGGCAGACGCCCAGACGCCGCGCTCGGGGGACCGGCCGAACCCGCGCACATCCAATGCGTAGGTCGCGATCCCCCTCCCCGCCCACCAGTCGGCGGCCAAATGATAGGCGTTGGAATAGTCGTTCATGCCGTGCAGGCCGACGATCACCCATTCGGGCTCGCTCGCCGGCAGCCAGCGCATCAGACCCAACTGAGCGCCGTCGAAGCTGATAAAGCCGTCGTCCGTCAGGCGCGGCCCGCGAAAGCCCAGCGCCGCCAGCTCCGGTCTCTGGCGCAGTGGCGCGCACGCCGACAGCGCGGCGGCCGAGGCGGTCAGGATCAGGGCGCGGCGGTTCATCGGCCCAGAATGTCCGCGACGCGTTCACGAAGGAAGGGCGTGACTTCCGCCTCGAACCAGGGATTGCGCTTCAGCCAGGCCGTGTTGCGCCAAGACGGGTGCGGCAGCGGAAGGACGTTCGGCCCGAATTCACGCCAGCGGGCGACCGTCTCGGTCATGGTCTTGCCGGTTCGGCCGGCCAGCGCCCAGCCCTGGGCGTAGCTGCCCACCAGCAAGGTAAGCTCGACGTTGGGCAGCGCCGCCAGCAACTGGGTTCGCCACAACCCCGCGCAACGGGGCGGCGGCGGATAATCGCCGCCCTTGGGGTTGGTTCCCGGAAAGCAGAAGGCCATGGCCGCCACGCCGATCTCGGATCGGCCATAGAACGTCTCACGGTCGACGCCCATCCACTGCCGCAGGCGGACGCCAGACGGGTCGTTGAAAGGCAGCCCGGTCTCGTGGACGATCCGCCCTGGCGCCTGGCCGGCGATCAGGATGCGCGTCGCGGAGCTGACGCGGGTTACCGGCCGCGGCGTGTGCGGCAGATAGGGCGCACACGCCCGGCAGGCGGCGATGTCCTCAAGAAGCGCTTCGAGCGGCATGGACGGGATGTAGGCGATCCCGCCCCCTGCCCCAAGCGGAGCCTTAAGCGCCGAGCATCCGGCGCTCGCGCTTGATGATGTCGGCGAACGACGGCCGGGCGAGGATGGCGTCGGCATAGGCCTTGGCCTTGGGCCACTTGGCGAAGTCGAACCCAGCGTGTTCCAGGTTCACGAAGGGGCTGGCCACGGCGATGTCGGCCAGGGTGAAACGGTCCTCAACCAGGAAGCCGCTCGCCGGGATCGTGCGCTCGAGATAGTCGAGCACCGGCGGCATGGCGACGTTGGTCCCCTTTTCGATCGCCGCCAGGTCCGGCTCGGCGCCCATGAAGCGCGGCCCCACCACCCGGTTGAAGAAGATCGGGCCCGCCGCGCCGACGAAGATCGAGTCCGCATACTCCTCGTACCAGACGGTCCAGGCGCGCGCCTTGGGCTCGGTGGGGATCAGGTTCGGCTCGGGATGGGCGGCGTCGATATAGGTGATGATCGCCGAGGAGTCCGAGATCTTGAAATCGCCGTCCTGGAAGCCCGGAATCTTGCCGAAGGGGCTGCAGGCGTCGAATTCGGTGTCGGGCTGGCCGAGACGGACCACCTTGTTGTCGTACGTCAGACCCTTTTCGGTGGCGAACACCATGGTCTTGCGGACGAACGGCGAAAGCGACGAACCGTAGATGAGCATCAATGGCCTCCCAAGTTTGGGAGACCATAGGCCACGGACTCAGTTTCTTTTCAAGACGAACGCGTACCGCGACTAGTCCTCGTCGCTCACCGTATCCTCAAAGCTGGTCGGATCGCCTTCCAGGCGCAGGCGGATGCGATAGACGCCGCGAAACTTCTCGGGATTGACCGGCTTGTTGTGGCGCAGGATCACGACCTTGCCCTCGCGGGCCAGCTCGATGGCGTTGGTGCGCACGTGGCCCAGCTGCTGCTGCCAGCGCTCGGGCTGGATCGCTTTGGCGACGTTCATCGGGTCGATCGACTTGCCGGCGGGCAGCGCCGCCAGCTGGGAAAGAATGGTGTCTTGGATCGGGGTGGTCATGCGCCTCGCCATGCCACGGATCGCGCTCAAACGCGAGGCGCGGCTTGCGTGCGCGCGACGACGCCTCTAACTGAACCCCGATAAGTTTCGGAGGGGACGACATGGACGGCGGCGCCGAGGTTTCCAGCAGCTCGCGATTGGTCGAGACCGGCGAATGGGCCGGCTGGCGCACCTGGCAGGGCATGGACCCGTTCGAGGACCAGTCCGGCCCCTTCTATTTCCGCGAGGATGAAACCGGCCGCGTGACCTGCGCCTTCCGCGCCGAGCCCAAGCACATGAACGGCGGCGGCTTCATGCACGGCGGCTGCATGATGACCTTCGCCGACTTCTGCCTGTTCGCCATCGCCTGGCGCGATCTGGCGGGAACCCACGCCGTGACGGTCAGCCTGAACGGCGAGTTCGTCGGCCCAGCCCGCCCCGGCGACCTGGTCACCGCCACCGGCGAGGTCGTGCGCGCCGGCGGCTCGCTGCTGTTCGTGCGTGGCCTGATCTCGACCGGCTCCAGCCCGATGCTGAACTTCTCGGGCGTGATCAAGAGGATGCGTTCGCGCTAGTCCCTCAGGCGGTCATGCCCGCTGCGGCGGCGGGCCGCGCCAGCATCGCGTCGAACCAGCGGTTGACGTGAACCAGCGCCGGATCCGGCCGCCACTTGATCATCCGGCCGAAGTCGAGGCTGGTGACGGCGACCACATCGACAATCGTCAAGCGGTCGGCGGCGATGAACGGGCTGGCGGCTAGGCGGTCGTCCAGCACCTTCAGGCTTTTTCTGACGCTCTCCAGATTGTAGGCGGCGACCTCGGGGACCTGCGCCTCCAGCGCCGCCATGCCGGGGTGGCTGTGGCGCACGCCCTGCATCATCGGCGTGGCGACCATCATCTCGGTGCGCCGCAGCCACATCTCGATGATCGCCGTCTCCTTGGCGTCGCGACCGAAGAGGTTCGGTTCGGGATAGACGCTCTCCAGATAGCGGCAGATGGCGACCGACTCGGTGATCACCGTCCCGTCGTCCAGCTCCAGCGCCGGCATGTGCGCGAGGCCGGCCTTGCCACGATACTCCGGCGACCTGTGTTCGCCGCCCATGATCGACAGGGTGATGATCTCGACGTCATCGATCCCCTTCTCGGCCATGAACCAGCGGACACGCCGAGGATTGGGGGCGCGAAGGCAATCGTAGAGTTTCAAAAGAAATCCTCCCGGCTTTTGACCGGGAGGATGCTGGGTTTTCGTAGCGGAAGAAAAGTGGCTTACAGCCCAAACAGGCTTCGCGGCATCAGGCCGACCAGCGAGCCGGTCAGGCAGGTGGCCAGGAAGCCGGCCATCATCGCCTTCCAAACGAGGCCCAGCACTTCCTGCCGGCGCTGCGGCACCAGAACCGAGAAGCCGGCGACGTTCATGCCGACCGAACCGATGTTGGCGAACCCGCACAGGGCGTAGGTCATGATCATCCGCGTGCGCTCGTCGAGCAGCGACTCGCCCACCTTGGACAGCTGGATGAAGGCCGTGAACTCGGTCAGGATCAGCTTCACGCCCAGCAGGCCGCCGGCCGTGCCGGCCTCCTTCCAAGGCACGCCCATGGCCCAGGCCAGCGGCGCGAAGATCACGCCAAGACCGCGGGCGATGCTCAGCGGCTCGCCGCCCACCGGCGGGAAGGCCCCCAGGATCTTGTCGACCATCGTCGCCAGGGCCACGAAGACGATCAGGGTGGCGCCCACGTTCAGGGCGATCTGCAGACCGTCGGTCGTGCCCTTCATCACCGCGTCGATCGAGCTGCCATAGGTCTTGTCCTCGGTGGCGAGGTCGAGATCGGCGCCCTTTTCCATCGGGTCGGACGGCACGATGATCCGCGCCAGCAGCACCCCGGCCGGCGCCGAGATGATCGAGGCGGTCAGCACGTGGGCGGCGGCGTTGGGCAGGACGTCGGCCAGGATCGTGGCGTAGGCCACCATGGTCGAGCCCGAGACGCAGGCCATGCCGACCGCGATCAGCATGAACAGCTCCGAGCGGCTCAGCTTGTCGAGATAGGCGCGGATAAAGATCGGACCTTCGATCTGCCCCATGAAGATGGTGGCGGCGGTGGCCAAGGCGGGCGGACCGCGCAGACCCAGCGTCTTCTGGAAGACGAAACCGAAGCCCTGCGCCAGCCACTTGAGGATCCGCCAGTGCCAGAGCAGCGCCGACAGTGCGCAGACCACGAGAATCACGGGCATCACCCGGAACGCGAAGATGAAGCCCGCCCCAGGGTTGCTCACCGTGTAGGGCTGGTCGCCGCCGGCCAGGAAGCCGAACACGAAGGCGGTGCCGGCCTGGGTGGAAGCGGCCAAGCCTTCGACCGCCCCATTGACGCTCTGCATCAGCTTCTGGGCCTGCGGCAGGCCGAACAGCACCATGACCAGCGCGACCTGGATCACGACGGCGCCGATGGCCAGGCCCCAGGGAAACCGCTTGCGGTTCTCGGATACGAGCCAGCAGAGGCCCAGGGTGAGCGCCAGACCCGCGAGGGCCTGAACGTTCTCGGGACGGAACATCAAGACGAAGACCTTACAATGAGGCGACGCCCCCGCGACGCCGACCAAGAGGCGAAGATTGACACCATCTGCGGCGTCCCACGCAAGCGCCTTGCGTAAGGAATGGTTAACCAGGCCGCAAGTCGCCTAAGTCATAAGCCTCTTACCTACGAAACGCCGGGTCAGCGGCACGCGGCGTGGAAGGCGGTGGGATCTGCGCTTGAAGCCCTCCGCGCGGATCGTTTCAGCCCTGAAATTCGCCTTACCCCGATTTAACTTGGCCGCTCGCCGATCGCCGTTCATTGCTGCAACCGTCGATTGGGGAGCGCGAGTCCGCAAATGTCGTTGGCCTTGGCCACACTTCTATACGAGTGGCGTCGTTACATGGCGGCCGTCGTCGCCCTGGCCTTTTCAGGCCTTCTGGTGCTGGCGCAGGTCGGCATGTTCGTGGGCATCGGCAAGGGTTTCACCGCCCAGATCGACCGCGCGCGCGCCGATATCATGGTGCTCGGCCCAGGCGCCAAGGCGCTGTTCGGCGGCCCTTCGGGTCTACCGCGCCGGATGATTCCGCTGGTCTACAGCCACCCCGAGGTCACCCAGGTCGCCCCGCTGGACGGCTCGGGCGGTCGGTTCCAGAACATCCTGTCGCCCGAGGAGCAGGCCAAGATCGAGGCGCGCACCAAGGCCGCGGCCAAGGGCGGCAAGTCGCCCCCCCCGGGCGGCGGCGGGCGCAAGACCGAGTTCGTCAATGTCACGGTGATCGACGCGATCCCGGGCTATGTGACCGTGCCCACCGACTACACGCCCGAGATGGTCGAGGCCCTGCGCCGTCCTTACGCGGTCGCCGTCGACCAGACCGCCCTCAAGCGCCTGGGCGTCAAGAAGGGCGACAAGGCGATCTATAACGGCAAGACCATCAATATCGCCGTGGTGACAACGGGTTATCCGAACATCATCCAGCCCACCCTGGTCATGTCGCGCGACACGCTGCGGATGCTGGGCGAGGCCGACACCGGCCAGCGCGTCGGTCCTCTGATGGTGGAGATCAGCAATCCCGCCCGCGCCGAAATCGTCGCGGCCCAACTGAACAAGAAGGCCGATGGCAAGTTCCGGGCCTGGACCCGCCAGGAACTGGCCGACGCCAACTCCAGCGCCATGCTGGACGACCAGATCATCGGCATCATGCTGGGCTTCTCGGCGTTCCTGGGCCTGCTGATCGGCGTGGCGATCACCTGGCAGACCCTGCGCGGCGCGATCATGGCCAACATCAAGGAGTTCGCCTCTCTGCGCGCCCTGGGCGTGTCGATGGGCGACCTGCGCAACATCGTCATGGAGCTCAGCTTCTGGGTCGGGATCGTCGGCGTGTTCGCTGCCGGACTGCTGACCTGGGGCGTGTCGCTGTTGGCGGCCATGGGCGGGGTCCCGATGTACTTCCCGCCCACCCTGATCGCCATCGTCGCGGGCTTCCTCGTCGCCATCGCTATGCTGTCGGGCTTCCTGTCGCTCGGCGTCCTCAAGAACAGCCAACCCGCGGACCTGCTGCGATGACCCGTGACAACGCGCACAAGCGCGGCGAAACCGCCCTGCAAGCCAAGGGCCTGGTCAAGCGCTTCAAGACCGGCCGCTCTTATATCGAGGTGCTCAAGGGCATCGACTTCGACGCCAAGCATGGCGACGTGACCATGGTCATGGGTCCGTCGGGCTCGGGCAAGTCGACCCTGGTGGCGGCGCTATCGGGCTTGTTGAAGCCGGACGAAGGCAAGGTCTCGGCGCTCGACGCCAAGGACCTGTGGGCCCTGTCCAGCGGCAAGATCGACAAGTTCCGTCTCGACCACTGCGGCTTCATCTTCCAGGGCTTCAACCTGTTCCCGGCGCTTACGGCCAAGCAGCAAGTGATGACGGCTCTGAAATACCAGGGCGCCAGCCCTGGCGAGCAGGCGCGCCGCGCCCAGGCGGCGCTGGAGTCGGTGGGCCTTGGTCCGCGCGTCAACCAGCGCCCGTCGGAGCTGTCAGGCGGTGAAAAGCAACGCGTGGCCATCGCCCGGGCGCTGGCCAAGAACCCGAACCTGATCTTCGCCGACGAGCCGACCTCGGCTCTGGACGGCGAAAACGGCCAGATCGTCATCCGTCTGCTGCGCGAAGCGGCGTCGGTGCGCGGCGCGGCGGTGATCTGCGTGACCCACGACCCGCGGCTCGAGGCCTATGCCGACCGCGTCATCCACATCGAAGACGGCCGGATCCTGGACGACGTGCGACGCACGCCCGACGCCGATCCCGCGCCGCTCAGCCACTGATTTTCTGGGGGAATTCCACATGCCCGGCTTCCTGCGCCGACCCGCCTTCTACATCGTCCTGGTCGTCGTGCTTCTGCTCGGCGGCGGCTTCTTCTACGCCAAGGGCCAACAGGCCGAGAAGAAGAAGAAGCTTGAGGCCGCCGCCGCCCAAGAAGAGCCCTCCCCCTATGCGGCGATCGCCCAGGGCAAGGCCGACGTCGAGGGCGGCGTGATCCAGGTGGCCGCGCGCCGCCAGGGCATCATCCGCGAGGTGTTCGTCCAGGAAGGCGACATCGTCAAAGCCGGCCAGCCCCTGGCCAAGCAGGAAGACGATGACGCCCGCCTGGCCGCCCAGACTGCGGCGGCGAACCTGTCCTCCGCCAAGGCGCAGTTGGCGCTCTACCAGGTGCAGCTGCGCACCGCCCAGCGGGAGTTCAACCGCCTGCAGGGCCTGGCCGCTTCCAACTATGTGGCCGCGCAGAAGCTGGACGCCGCCCGCGACCAGATCGCCCAGGCGCAGGCCAATATCGGCGCCCAGCAGGCCCAGATCAGCGTCGCCTCGGCCCAGCTGGCCCAGGCTCAGTACACTCAGGAACTGACGGTGATCCGCGCACCGGCCGACGGCCGCATCGCCCGCCGCCAGGCCAATCCGGGCTCGGGCGCCTCGACCCTGAACGTCACCGCCATGTTCGACCTCGAGCCCAACACCCAGCGCATCGCCCGCGCTGAAATCGTCGAGGCCGACATCCCGAATGTGACGATCGGCCAGGAAGTCGAGATCCAGCCGGAAGGTGATCCGGACAAGACCTATGTCGGCAAGGTTCTGCGCCGCGCCGCGGTCTTCGGCGCCCGCAAGCTGGCCTCGGACGACCCCAGCCAGCGCAGCGACGAACGCGTCGTCGAGGTGGTGGTCAGCGCCGACGGCGCCCCGCTGCTGGTCGGCCAGCGCGTGCTGGTGAAGTTCATGAAGCCCGGCCAGAAGGCCGGCGTGAAGCGCGACAAGCCGACCCCGCCGGTGGCTGGCGGAGCCAAGAAGAAGGGCTAAGACGCGCGCTCAACCCCCACCGCCTTGAAACGCCGCGCGGCCCCCGCGCGGCGTTTTTGTTTTGCTGCGCTGGAGAATGCGCGGGTCGGCTAGCGACCCTAGTCGGATATTTTAACGACCGACCTCCCCGGCGAATGCCGGGGCCCAGATTCATCTGGGGCGGCTGGGGATGATGCGACGTCACGCGGCGCTCATCGGACAGCGACTGGCGGGCTCGATCTGGATCCCGGCATTCGCCGGGAAGGTCGGGTTTCTGGAGGGGCTTTAGGCGCTGCTCACGACCCTTTGCGGACTTTGCCTCCCTCTCCTTTAGGGAGAGGGAGGGGCCCGCCGCGAAGCGGTGGGAGGGAGAGGGGTTACGAGGGCTGACGGCGTGCCGGCGCTCCGTCGGACGCTGTAACCCCTCTCCCCAACCCTCTCCCTCTGGGAGAGGGAGCAATGACCGACATCCAACCTTCACCGACATTGGTGACGTCCGCTTCAGAACATGCGCTCTGGACACCCCAATCCCCGGCGTCTCACGGGGATCGCCGCCTTCCCGCCCCAACACAATCAACGCCTTATCCCACCGAGCGACGGGGCCATCCAAAATCGACGCATCCTCCGCAAAACCACCCTCACAATGCTTCCACCTCGTCGCGAGGAAAGGGCGCATGGCCAGCGACCATTTGCGGCGGCGGGGGGCGGTCGAGCGGGAAGAGGTTCGAGGGGGATACTCGAACGGTCCGGGGCTGAGCTTGCTGGGCTCACCCGCCCGCCGTCGGCGTGGTTGGAGGCAAAAGGATGTGTCTTAGCCTGTAGTGGCTCGTCCTCTCCGACCGCTGGGCTTCGAGGAAACTCGCAAGCCCGGGTCCCGGTAAGGCCTGAACAAGGCCACCTGACGGGACGCTGGCGGATAACGGCTGCGCGGAGCGTCGGCTTCGTCGAAACGGTATCTACAAACTCACACTCCGGACGGATGTCCGGCGCTCCGCGTCCCTTTCCAGACCTTCAGCGGCGAGCCGCATGAAGTCGTTAGGTCATGCCCCCTCCCCTCGATGGGGAGGTGTAGGGGTGGGGTGAACACAGCGGCAGACGCCGCGCACAGCCGCCAGCTCAGAAGGTCACCCCATCCCCGGCCCTTCCCCATCAAGGGGAAGGGAGATTCAAGCGCTGCGAAATGATGGAAGCCCCCTCCCCTTGACCTGCCCTCTCCCGCGCCGCACAAACGCGCCAAACCAAACACACGTTTGAGGGAGACTTCGGCATGGCGGACATCCGCTTCGACGGCAAGGTGGCGATCGTGACGGGCGCCGGCGGCGGGCTTGGCCGACAGCACGCCCTGGAACTGGCGCGGCGCGGCGCCAAGGTGGTCGTCAACGACCTGGGCGGCAGCGTCGACGGCTCGGGCGGCTCGTCCGAGGCGGCTCAGAAGGTCGTGGAAGAGATCAAGGCGTTCGGCGGCGAAGCCATCGCCCACGGCGCCTCGGTGACCGACGATGCGGGCGTGGCCAACATGGTCCAGACCGCCATGGACACCTGGGGCCGTATCGACATCCTGATCGCCAACGCCGGCATCCTGCGAGACCGCACCCTGACCAAGATGGAACTGGCCGACTTCGAAGCGGTCATGCAGGTCCACGTCTGGGGCACCTTCAAGCCGATCAAGGCTGTCTGGGACATCATGAAGGCCCAGAACTACGGCCGCATCGTCGTGACCACCTCGTCGTCGGGCATGTACGGCAACTTCGGCCAGAGCAACTACGGCGCGGCCAAGATGGCGGTGCTGGGCCTGATGAACACCCTCAAGCTCGAGGGCGCCAAGAACGACGTGAAGATCAACGCCATCAGCCCGGTCGCGGCCACCCGCATGACCGAAGGCCTGATGCCGCCCGAAGTGCTGGCCAAGCTGGCCCCGGAATATGTGACGCCGGGCGTCGTCTACCTGTGCTCGGACGAGGCCCCGACCGGCGCCATCCTCACCGCCGGCGCCGGCGCTTTCGCCCTGTCGCGGATCTACGAGACCGAGGGCGTCTATCTCGGCGAAGGCGGCCTGTCGGCCGAGGAAGTCCGCGACAGCTGGGACAAGATCACCGCCGAGGATGGCCAGAAGGCCTACTTCAACGGCGGCGAGCAAGGCCAGAAGTTCTTCCGCAAGATGGCGGGCGGCTAAGGCGCCACAAATAAAACACAGATCAAAAAGCAGCGTTCGACCTGCATTTGACATAACAGCGATTAATACGGGGGCCTTGCGCCCCCGTTTCTTTTACGTGACTGACAAAATTCACGGCACGCATCAATAATAGCAACGGTATTTGACTGAATGCGTTACAGGCGGCGCTCCTCGAGCGCCAGTCGGCGTCCGGCGGACCTCCTCCTCCCCAAGAAGGTCGCAAGTCAAAATGTCTCTCACGCGTACCCGCCTCGCCGTCGGCGTGGCTTTCGTGGCGCTCGTCGCCGCCTCCCAGGCCTCTGCTTCGGCCTTCTACCTGCAGGAACAATCCGTGCGCGGCACCGGCCGCGCCTATTCGGGCGAAGTCGCCGACAAGGGCGTGGGCAGCCTGTGGTGGAACCCGGCCTCGATCGCCGGCATCGCCCGCAGCGAAGCCTATTTCGGCCTGAACGCGATCCAGGTCGACTCCAAGGTCACCAACACCGGTTCGACCATCACCCGTCCGGTTCCGCCCACGGGCCTGACCACGCCGGTCGGCGGCGCCAACACCGCCTTCGATCCGATCAATGACGGGATCGTGCCGAACCTGGGCGGCGCCTGGAAGGTCAACGACAAGCTGTCGCTGGGCCTGTCGGTCGCCGCGCCCTACAACTTCACCACCGAGTACAACGCCGACAGCTGGACCCGCTACGATGCGCTGAAGTCGCAGCTGCGCACGGTGAACGTCGAAGGCGTGGTCGCCTATCGCGTCAACGACATGTTGGACCTCGGCGTCGGCGTCACGGCGATGTACGCCGACGCTGAACTGACCAACGCCCTGCCCAACATCTCGCCGCTGCAACCCGACGGCGCGCAGTCGCTGAAGGGCGACGGCTGGGCCTACGGCTACACGGTCGGCGCTCAGCTCCACCCGTCCAAGAGGCTGACGATCGGCGCCAGCTACCGCAGCAAGATCGACCACAAGCTGGATGGCACGGTGAAGGTCTCGGGCCTCCTGGCCCCGATCCCCGCCGCCAACAACTTCACGGTCGACGGCCAGGCCAAGATCACCCTGCCCTGGATCGCCAACCTCGGCGCCCGCTGGGCGGTGAACGACCAGTGGACCCTGAACGGCTCGGTGAGCCGCGTGGGCTGGGGCGAGTTCGACGCCATCCGTGTCAGTTTCCCGGGCGGCGGCTCGACCAGCCCGCAGAACTACAAGGACGTCACGACCTACGCCGCCGGCGTGGATTACCAGGCCTCGCCGCGCCTGACGCTGCGGGCCGGGGTCCAGTACGACCCGACCCCGACGCCGGACATCGGCCGCACCGCCCGCGTGCCGGACGGCGACCGCATGATGTACGCCACCGGCGCCACCTGGGCCGCGACCGAAAACCTGAAGCTCGACGCCGCGATCAGCTACATCGCGTTCGACAAGAGCCAGATCAACCGCACCGACGTCACCGCCACCAGCTCGACCGTCCGTCTGCGCGGCGATGTCGAAGGCTCAGCCGTGGTGCTGGCCGCCGGCGCGCGCTTCAGCTTCTAGGTCTGCACGCCCCTGAAACGAGAAGCCCGCCTGGAGCGATCCAGGCGGGCTTTTCGTTTAGTCGATCGCTTCCCAGAGAACCTGTGCGGCGCCGACGAACACCTGGGCGGCCTGCCCCTTGGGCTCGCCGATGACCGCCGGCACGCCCTGATCGCCGCCCAAGCGAACGGCGATCTCAATCGGCACGCGGCCCAGCAGCGGCACGTTCAGACGCGCCGCCTCGGCGACGCCGCCGCCCTCGCCGAAGATCGGGATCGGCGCGCCGGTCGAGGGATCGGCGAAGAAGGCCATGTTCTCGATCAAACCGAGGATCGGCGTCGCGGTCTTTTCGAACATCGAGGCCGCCCGACGCGCGTCGATCAGGGCGATCTCCTGCGGCGTGGTCACCAGCACCGCGCCGTCGATGCGGAGCTTCTGCACCAGGGTCAACTGCACGTCGCCGGTGCCGGGCGGCAGGTCGACGACCAGCACGTCCAGCGGCTGCGCCTCTGATCCCCAGGCGACGTCGTGGATCATCTGGCGAACGGCCGAGGAGGCCATCGGCCCGCGCCAGATCATCGCCTTGCCCTCGTCGACGATGAAGCCGATCGACATCAGCTTGACGCCGTGGGCTTCCAGCGGCTGGAGCTTCTCGTTCTCGAACAGCGGATCGCCGTCCACGCCCATCATCTTGGGCGCCGAAGGGCCATAGATGTCGGCGTCCAGCAGGCCAACGCGCAGCCCCATCTTGGCGAAGGCCACGGCGAGATTGGTCGAGACAGTCGACTTGCCGACCCCACCCTTGCCCGAGGCCACGGCGATGACATGGCGCACATGCTTGGGCTTCTCCGCCTCGGGCGGCGGGGCCATACGAGCCTGGGGATCCTCGGTGACCTTGGCGCCCTTGCGGACCCGGGTCGCGCCCTCGGCGGCCTGGGCGGTGAGGACCACCTGAGCCTGTTCGACGCCTGGCAGAGCGGCCAGCGTCTTTTCGGCGGCCTCGCGCACTGGGGCGTAGGACGCCACGACGTTGGCCGGGACCTCTAGCATGAATCCGGCGCGGCCGTTTCGGACGACAAGGCCTTGCACCAGCCCAGCAGTCACCAGCCCTCGCCCGCTGGCCGGGTCGGCGATGCGGTCCAGCGCCGCACGGGCGTCGTCGAGGGTTGCGGTCACGGGCGAGGCCTCCTGTTCGGGGGCCTCATATCCGCGCGAGCGCCAGGCATTTCAAGTGCGGAGCGACCCTACCGCTCGACCACCTTGCGCTGCATCGGCGCCAGCTTGGCCAGCAGCTTGTTCTGGACGGCGAAGGGCACGCCCTCCTTGTCCATCGCCCACTGCAGGTTCTCGACCAAGGCGTTGAAGTCCTTATTGGTGACGCCCATGTCCTTGTGAACCGCCGCCATGTCACGGCCGGTGTAGACGCAGCCGCCGCCGAGCACGTAGCAGAACTGCTCGGTCAGGGTCCGCTTCAGGCGCGGGACGTCGGTGGTGGCGAAGATCTCCTTGATCCTCGGATCGGCGATGCTGCGATCGACGAGGTCAGAGGCGATCCGCGCCAACCCTTCCTTGCCATGGAAGGCCTGGAAGGTCGCCGAGTCGGACAGCGGCGCGGCCCCGGCGTTGGCCGGTGATTGGGTGTAGGGATCCACCGGCTTTTCACCGGGCGGCGTGACCTCCTGCGCGAAGGCGGCCCCTGACAAGAGGATCGTGGCGACGCTGGCCACGGCGAGAGCTTTGACGGTCTTCATGGTCGCTTCTCCCTAGAAGCCGGCCTGGAGCGACAGGTAGACGCCGCGCTGGTTCTTGAAGGTGGCGATGTCGCCGAGATCGACATAGGCGGCGGTCACCGACAGGTTCTTGTTGATGGCGTAGGCGGCGAACAGGTCCATCCAGTCGTCCTCCTTGGCGAACGCCAGGTTGCTGGGCTTGGTCCGGTACTCGGCCCCGACCACCAGCCGCTTGCTCAGCAGATAGCCTGCCGAGCCTTCGAACTGCGGCTTGTAGCCCTCGGTCCCACCGAACCCGAGCAGGCCCGTCTGGTTGGCCTTGGTCAGTCGCACCGCCCCGCTCAGCACCAGGGACTTGTCGAGCAGGATCTTGGTGGCGGCGACATAGTAGTCGACCCCGCTGTCCTTCTTGGCCCCGACGGCCCGGACAACCGCGCCCTGGTTATTGTCCTTGTATTGCGCCCCGACCGCGATCTGCGGCAGCCACCGGTCCTGGTCATAGACCGCGTCACCGATCACCCGCACCTTAGCGCCCAAAACGGTCTGCTTGAACTTGAAGCCGCGCCCAAGACCAAGCTTGGCGCCGGTCGCGCCGGTGTCGAACACCTGCTGGGTCGCCGAGAGCTCGACGCGATCGCGATAGCCCACCGCTGCGCCGAAGGCGCGCAGCTTGTAGTCATCGACGCCGACGTGCGTGTAGTGGACCTCGCCGCCGACACCGCGATTGGTCGCTCCACCGGCGATAACCGCCCAGGTCGCCAGACCCCCGCCTGCGCCGCCCTCCAGCGCGCTGACGCCGTGCGTCAGCAGAAGCTTCCCGCCAGTCTCTATCTCTTGCGCGGACGCCGCCCCAGCCAGAGCCGTGAATAAGAAGATCGTCGCCGCTGTAACTGGCTTCATAGCCCCCTCCAAGAGAGCCGATCGCGAGTCCGACGTCCCGCACCGGACGTTCACACCTTGTTATCCAAAGCTTTTACAGAAGGTTTCCGATCAGGCGATCGCCATGAACTTTTCAATCCAGTTTCATCTGATTGGAATATCTGCATTAACGGCGATTTCACCGGCGACTAGGTAGAGCTGAACGCATGAAGCGTCTGGCGACATTCCTTATTGCTCTGTCCATCGGCGGGTCCGCCTATGCTGGCGAGGTGACCGTCTCGGTGCGTGGCGCCGATGGCAAGCCCGTTCCGGACGCCGTGGTCATGGTCTATCCGAACGGACAGCCCTCCAAGGGCCCGATCAAATTCCCATGGGCCTACCGGGTCTCGCAGCAGAACATTCAGTTCAGCCCGTTCATGCTTGTGGTGCCGGTCGGGGCGGACGTGCAGTTTCCGAACCTCGATAAGGTCCGGCACCACGTCTACTCGTTTTCTCCGGGCAACAAGTTCGAGATCAAGCTCTACGGTCACGAAGAGAACCGGACGGCGAAGATGAACGCGCCGGGCGTCGTGGCCATCGGCTGCAACATCCACGACCAGATGGTCAGCTTCATCCGCGTCGTCGACACGGCCTACGCCGCCAAGACCGATGCAAACGGGGTGGTGACGGTCCGCGACGTGCCGACAGGTGCGATTACGGCCAAGGTCTGGCACCCCTATCTGCGTGGGATGAAAAACGAGAAGGCCCTGGCGATCACCAGCGTCGGCGCAGGCGCCGCGCGCGAAGCGGTGACCGTCGAACTGCGCCAGCCCTCCGGCCACCATTAGGCCGGCGATGTTCAAGCGCCTCCAGACCAAACTGACCGTCCTCTACGCCGGCCTCTTCGCCCTGGCGCTGAGTGTCGTGGCCGTGACGGTCTATGTGGCGATCGCCAACAACGCCCAGCGCGCCGTTCGCCAGGAGCTGGCTGCGACCGGCACTGTGTTCGATCGGGTCTGGGCGCTTCGCTCACGGCGCCTGCAAGACGGCGCCGAACTGCTATCCCGCGACTTTGGCTTCCGCGCTGCAGTCGCCACCCATGACCGGGCGACCGTGGAGTCAGCCGTCACCAATCTGCGCCAGCGCCTTGGCCTGGACCTCGCCTTCACCGTCGGCGTCGATGGAGATGTGGTTGGGCTCGACCCGAGCCGCCTGGATCTTGAAACCTTGTGGACCGCTCTGGACGCCGAAGACGGCGCCCAGGGCGTGTTCGCGATTGACGGGCAGCCCTATCAGCTGATCTCCGCGCCGATCCTGTCGCCGACCCTCACCGGCTGGGTCGTCTTCGCCGCCAAGCTCGACGAGCGCGAGATGCAGGCGCTCGAGAAGCTTTCGGCGATCGGCCTGGACGCCCAGGTCTTCACCCAGCGCGGCCGTGTCTGGGTCTCCGCCGACCAAGCGCCCGCCACCAATGCTCTCGTCGCGTTCGTCGCGAAGGCGATGCAGGAGAAGTCCCGCGCGCCCTCCAGGCTTCGTAGCGATGGCGACAACCTCGTGCTGGTTCAGCCGATCCGCGCCCTGGACCCGACACGCGGCGCGGCCCTGGTGCTGCGCTATCCTATGGCGCTGGCCATGGCGCCCTACCGCCCGCTGATGGCGGCGGTCATCGTCGTGGGACTGATCGGCGCGGCCCTCGTCGCCGCCGCGAGCTGGGCGCTCTCGCGAGGCCTGGCCAAGCCGATCACCGCGCTGGATGAGGCGGCCCGCCGCCTGCAGCGGGGCGAGAATGTCGCGGTCGAGGTCACCACACGCGACGAGATCGGCCGCCTCGCCGAGAGCTTCAACCTGATGGCCGGAGAGATCCGCGACCGTGAGGCGGAGATGATCCATCAAGCGTTACACGACGCTGAGACCGGTTTGCCAAACCGCCGCGCGCTGGAACGGGCCATCCAGACCCGCCTGCTCAGCGTGGCGGAGGGCGAACAGCTGGTCATTGTCGCGATCGGCTTCGACCGCTTCACCCAAGTGCGTGCGGCGATCGGGTACGAACTGGCGACGGAGCTTGTCGCCAAGCTTGGTCGACGCGTCGCGGAGACGGCCCCCGGCCTCGTTGTGGGGCGACTGACTACCTCGGTCCTCTGCGTCATCTCGACAGCCACCCATATCGACGAGGTCCTCGCGCGCGCCGACAACCTTCTTCCCAGCCTCGAAGCGCCCGTGCAGATCGGCGGCGAGCCGGTCGATGTGCACATCAGCTTCGGCATGGCGACCGCCACGGTCGGCGACAGCGACGCCGCGCGGCTGATCGAGCACGCGCTGATCGGACTGGATCAAGCCCGCGCCCGTCAGAAGAAGCTGATGGTGTTCGACGCCGAGGCCTACGGCGATCCCGCCTCCAACCTGTCCCTGATGAGCGAGATGCTGGAGGCGGTCCGCCACGGCGGCCTGCTGCTGAACCACCAGCCCAAGCTCGACCTTCGCTCGGGCCGCATTACTGGCGTCGAGGCGCTGGTCCGCTGGAACCATCCGACCCGAGGCTTTCTGCGGCCGGACCTCTTTGTCGGCATGGCCGAAGAAACAGGCCACATCAGAGCCCTGACCGACTACGTCCTGGCCCAAGCCATCGAGGACCAGGCGCGTCTGCGCGCGGCGGGCCACGAGGTGATGGTGTCGGTCAACATCTCAGGCCGGTTGATCGACGATCAAGCCTTCGCCGAGCACGCCATCGCGCAGGTTTCGGCCGCCAAGGCCAATATCTGTTTCGAGATCACCGAGACCGCCGTCATCGGCAATCCTGACATCGCCCTGGCTGTCCTCGCCCGACTGGCCGAGGCCAATATCCGCGTTTCGATCGACGACTATGGCTCAGGCCTGTCGTCTCTGGCCTATCTGAAACAGATCCGCGCCGACGAACTGAAGATCGACAAGATGTTCGTGACGGCCCTGGCGTCCGGCGGCACTGATGCGTTGCTCGTGAAGTCGACGGTCGACCTGGCCCATAGCCTCGGCATGAAGGTCACCGCCGAGGGCGTCGAAACTCGCGAGGTGATCGCCGCTCTGCAGCTGATGGGCTGCGACCTCGCACAGGGCTATCATGTCGCCAAGCCGCTGGCCGTCGAACCCCTGATCGCGTTCCTCGACGCGTGGCCGATCGACCTGCCGGTCGACACTGAGAGCCGGCGGATCGCCTGATCGTTCAGGTCGCAGCCTTCAGCAAATCCAGGACGTGGTGCAGGCTGTCAGCGATGTGCACGCACTTTTCGTGCATCTCCTCGTTCGGATCGAGGATGTCGGGCACCATCACCGTCATCATCCCCGCCGCATGAGCGGCGCGGACACCGGGGTGCGAGTCTTCCAGCGCCAGGCAAGCGAGCGGATCGACGCCGATGCGGCGCGCCGCTTCCAGATAGGGATCGGGGTGCGGCTTGTGCCGGGTGACGTCATGGTGCGCCACGATGGCGTTGAAGCGCGGCAGCAAGTCGAAGCGACCCAGATAGCGCTCCACCGCCGGCTTGCCGTTTGACGTGGCGATGCCGCGCGGCAGACCCTGGTCGTCGAGAAAGTCGAGGATTTCAATCACCCCCGCCTTCAGGCGCGTCTCGGCCTCCAGCAGATCCTCGACATCGGCCCAGACCCGCTCGAAATAGCTTTGAACCGGGAAAGTCTCGCCGAACAACTCCCGCAGCATGACGCCGCACTCGGGCGTCGTCTTGCCGACCATCGCTGCGTAAATTTCGCCCGTGAAGCCGATGCCGAACACCTGGCCGGCCTCGATCATGGCGGCGCGATAGACGATCTCGGTGTCCAGCAGCAGGCCGTCCATGTCGAAGACCACGCCCTCGACGCGTCGGGGGAAGCTCACGGGTGGAACTCCTCGGCCTTGTAGCCCTGGAAGTAGAGCAAGGTGGTCAGGTCGGTGTGATCGACCTTCGCGTCGGCTTGCGCCGCCACGATCGGCTTGGCGCGGTAGGCCACGCCCAGACCCGCCGCCTCGATCATCGCCAGATCGTTTGCGCCGTCGCCGACCGCCAGGGCGTCAGCGGGCGTCAGGCCAAGCGCCGCAGTCTCTTCGCGCAGGGCGGCCAGCTTGGCCTCCTTGCCCAGGATCGGATCGCCGACCGCGCCGGTCAGCACGCCGTCCTGCTCGATCAGGGTGTTGGCGCGGTTCAAATGGAAGCCCGCCGCCTCGGCCACGCGGCTCGTGAAGAAGGTGAAGCCGCCGGAGACCAGCGCGCAGCGGGCGCCGTGCTTGGCCATGGTCCGCACCAGCGTCTCCGCGCCGGGATTGAGCTTCACGCGCTCGTCATAACAGGCCTGCAGCGCTGAAACGCCCAGCCCCTTCAGCATGCCGACCCGCTCGCGCAATGCGCCCTCGAAGGCCAGTTCGCCGCGCATGGCGCGCTCGGTGATCTCCGAGACCTGCGCCTTGACCCCGGCGAAATCGGCGAGCTCGTCCAGGCACTCGACGTTGATGATCGTGGAGTCCATGTCCGCGATCAGCAGGCCCTTGCGACGGTTCGCCGCTGGCTGGATCGCGAAGTCCGCCGCGAGATCCGACAACGCCGTCTTGACGACTTCCAGATCGCCGCCGTCGACAAAGAAGTCCGCAGCCAGAGGCCCCAGACCCTCGCGGCGGCTGGACAGAGCCGCTTCGACGCGCGAAACGGCTTGTGCGTAAGCGTCGGGGTTTGCCCCCACGACGGTGAGGACGGTCGGCATGGTGGAGAGTTCGGACATCGCGTCCCGCATCTGGCTGATCGCGGGCCCGACCGCAAGCGGCAAGTCCGCCTACGCCCTGGATTTGGCCGAGCGGACCGGCGGCGAGATCATCAACGCCGACTCCATGCAGATCTATGCGGGCCTCCGCGTGCTCACGGCCGGACCGTCGCCGGAGGAGTGCGCCCGGGCGCCGCATCACCTGTTTCAGGTCGTCGACCCGGCCATCGGCTGGTCGGTCGGACGCTGGCTGGAGGCGGCGACCCAGGCGCTCGCCGAGATCGAAGCCCGAGGGAGGCCGGCGATCGTGGTCGGCGGCACCGGCCTCTATTTCCGCGCCCTGACCCACGGCCTCGCCGACGTGCCGCCGGTGCCCGAAACGCAACGCGAGATTTCCAGCCTGCTCTACGCGGCGCGGGGCGAAGCCGAGTTCCGAGAAATCCTCAAGCCGCTGGACCCTCAGGCCGAAGGGCGGATCGAGACGGGAGACCGTCAGCGCTTGGTTCGGGCCCACGCCGTCGCTATCGCCACCGGCAAGTCCCTCACCGCCTGGCAGACCGACACCAAGCCGGCGCTCGCTCCGGGGTCCTGGAAGGGCATTGTCCTGGATCCGCCGAGGGCCGAGCTCTATGCGCGCTGTGACGCGCGGTTGGCGATCATGGTCGAACAAGGGGCCTTGGACGAGGTCCGCGCCGTTGAAGCCCGGGGCCTGGATCCCGCGCTCCCTGCCCTGAAGGCGGTCGGCTATCGCGAGTTCGCAGCCCACCTTCGCGGGGAAACGACGCTTGATCAGGCGCTGGACGCCGCTCGCCAGGAAACCCGGCGCTACGCCAAGCGGCAGCTGACCTGGTTTCGCAACCAGACCCCCGACTGGGAAAGGATCACGCCGTGACCCTCATCGAAGAGATCGGCGCCCTGCTGAAGGCGCGGCGCGAGACCATCGCCGTGTCGGAGTCATCGACCGGCGGACTGATCTCGGCCGCGTTGCTGAGCATCGAGGGCGCGTCGGCCTACTACCGTGGCGGCGCGATCGTTTACACGCCCAAGGCGCGCGCCGCTCTGATGGGCTTGAGCAGGGAGGAGATGGGCGACATGCGCTCGGCCAGCGAGCCCTACGCCCAGTTCATGGCGCGCACCGTGCGCGAGCGTATGGCCTCCACGTGGGGCTTGGCCGAGACCGGCGCCACGGGACCTTCCGGGAACGCCTATGGCGACGCCGCCGGCCACTGCTGCGTGGCGGTGTCCGGCCCCGCGTCGCTGAGCCTGGTCATCGAGACGGGCCACGGAAATCGCGCCGCTAATATGGAAACCTTCCGGGATACGGCGCTCAAACTTCTTCTCGAAGCGCTGAAAGCGTAACGTCGCTGGCGAGAAAAATCGCGGCGAAGATCAGGGTGGCGACGCCATGTTTCGTGGCGGCGGCCCCAGCCGGTGAAACGTGCCCCCAGCAAGCCCGCTGCGGGCAAGGTCACACTGGCTGAAAAGGCAGAACCTTGCGGCAAAGAGCGCCTTGACGCTCCTTCTTGCGCATGTCATGAGCCATTCCGTAGCTTTGGAGCAAGACTAGTGCGCAAAACCATGATCGTACTTATGGAGCGGCCGTTCGCGGGGTGACCTCGAAGTCACCTCGTAGCTCGGTCGCGCGCGCAAAGGTCCTTCGGGACCTTTTTTCTTTTCCAGCCCCCTCTTCGCCTCCCATCCACCGGATCGTCCCATGACCGCCCACCAGACCATCGAGAGCCAAGCTCCGACCGAAACCAACGATCGCGCCATGACGGGCGCCGAGATCGTGGTTCGCGGCCTCGTCGATCAAGGGGTGGAAGTCCTTTTCGGCTATCCGGGCGGCGCGGTCCTGCCAATCTACGACGCGCTGTTCCATGAGCCGCGCCTGCAGCACATCCTCGTCCGCCACGAACAGGGCGCGGCGCACGCGGCTGAGGGCTACGCCCGGAGCTCCGGGAAGCCCGGCGTCGTCCTGGTCACCTCGGGCCCCGGCGCGACCAACGCCATCACCGGCATCATGGACGCCCTGATGGACTCGATCCCGATGGTCGTCATTACCGGCCAGGTCCCGACGCACCTGATCGGCACCGACGCCTTCCAGGAAGCCGACACCGTGGGCATGACCCGCTCGTGCACCAAGCACAACTATCTGGTCAAAGACGTCCGCGACCTGCCGCAGATCATCCACGAGGCGTTCAAGATCGCCACGACGGGCCGCCCGGGCCCGGTGCTGATCGACATTCCCAAGGACGTCCAGTTCGCCAAGGGCGAATACTATGGGCCGACCGAGGTCGCCTCGAACCATGCCTATGCGCCGCGGACGAAGGGCGACGCTGGCCGCATCGCCGAGGCCGCCAGGATGATCGCCGGCGCCCGCCGTCCGATCTTCTACACGGGCGGCGGTGTCATCAACGCCGGCCCGAAGGCCAGTCAGGCGCTGCGGGAATTCGCGGCCCTGACGGGCGCGCCGGTCACCTCGACCTTGATGGGCCTGGGCGCCTTCCCGGCGGCCGATCCGGCCTGGCTGGGCATGCTGGGCATGCACGGCACCTTCGAGGCCAACAACGCCATGCACGACTGCGACGTGATGATCTGCGTCGGCGCGCGGTTTGATGACCGCGTCACGGGCCGCCTCGACGCCTTCTCGCCGGGCAGCAAGAAGATCCACATCGACATCGACCCGTCGTCGATCAACAAGAATGTTCGCGTCGACCTGCCGATCGTCGGCGACGCCGGCTCGGTCCTGGAAGACCTGATCGCCGCCTGGAAGGCCGCGAACCTGCAGCCCAACAAGGCCGCCCTGAGCGACTGGTGGGCGCAGATCGACCAGTGGCGCGCCCGTCAGTGCCTGGCCTACCGCCGCTCGGATTCGGTCATCAAACCGCAGTACGCCATCGAGCGCCTGTACGAACTGACCAAGGACAAGGACGTCTACATCACCACCGAAGTCGGCCAGCACCAGATGTGGGCCGCGCAGTTCTTCCGCTTCGAGCAGCCGAACCGCTGGATGACCTCCGGCGGACTCGGCACCATGGGCTATGGCCTGCCCGCAGCCCTGGGCGTGCAACTGGCGCATCCGAACAGCCTCGTCGTCGACATCGCCGGCGAAGCCTCGATCCAGATGTGCATCCAGGAGCTGTCGACAGCGATCCAGTTCGACCTGCCGGTCAAGATCTTCATTCTGAACAACGAATGGATGGGCATGGTCCGCCAATGGCAGCAACTGCTGCACGGCGAGCGCTACAGCCACTCCTATTCGGACAGTCTGCCCGACTTCGTGAAACTGGCCGACGCCTATGGCGCGCATGGCATCCGCTGCGACAACCCGGCTGAGTTGGACGCCAAGATCCTGGAGATGATCAACAGCGACAAGCCGGTGATCTTCGACTGCCGCGTCGAGAAACACGAGAACTGCCTGCCGATGATCCCGTCGGGCAAGGCGCACAACGAAATGATCATGGGCGAGGTCGAGGATATCGGCAACGTCATCGGCGAGGACGGCGCGGGGCTGGTCTAAGACCCCTCGCTCTTCTGCAACCCTTTGGCTTAGAAGCGATCCATGACCGCCAACGTCCAACCCGCTCCCGCCTCGGCCTACGACCTTAGTTCGAAGGACCAAGCCGAACAGTCCGCCACCTTCGCCCTTCTCGTCGACAACGAGCCCGGCGTCCTGCACCGCGTGGTCGGCCTGTTCGCCGCGCGCGGCTACAATATCGAAAGCCTCACGGTCGCCGAGACCGACCGCAAGGCCCACACCAGCCGTATCACCGTGGTGACCCGCGGCACGCGTCAGGTGTTGGACCAGATCGAGGCTCAGCTGAACAAGGTGGTGAACGTCCGCCGCGTCCACGACGTCACCCGCGATCCCAACGGCGTCGAGCGCGAGCTGGCGCTCGTTAAGGTGCGCGGCTCGGGCGTTGATCGCCTTGAAGCGCTTCGGATCGCCGAGATCTTCCGCGCCAAGCCCGTCGACACCACGCTGGAGAGCTTTGTCTTCGAGATCTCTGGCGCGCCGTCCAAGATCGACAAGTTCCTCGACCTGATGCGTCCGCTGGGCCTGGTGGAACTTTCACGCACCGGCGTCCTTTCCATCGAGCGGGGCTTCGAAGGCATGTAGCGGAGGCAGGCGATGGCCCTGACCGGACTGATCGCGGGGCTGGCCCTCGCCATCGCTCAGCAGGACGCCACGCCCGACGCCGCCGCGTGGTGGTCGCCGGAAGTCCCCCGCCCGCCGGCCGTCCTGGATCCGCTGGGCGGACGCCGATGGGCGCGCGATGAACGCCCCATTCCCATCAACAATGGCGTGGATCCCCTGCTCTATCGCCTCTGGGGACTTCCACCGCTTCAATCCCAGATCGTCCGGGAGGGCGAACAGGTGATCGAGGCCTGGGCGCGCCCCTCCGGCGACGTGCGGCAGGCTGTCATACGAATTACGGTTCGTCGCGACGGCCGCGCGTTCGTTCAGGCGCGCGCCGGCCTGGGCTGCTGCACGCCTGAGATCGGTCGCCGGGTCGACATCAACGCAGACCTGCCGCCATCCGCCCTGCCCGGGATAAAGGCGCTGGCTTTGTCGTCTGCCTGGAGCCAGCCGCAGTCGGTCACGGTCGACTATGGCGGCGGAGCGGTCTCAGCGGTGTGCGTCAGCGGGGTTTCGTGGGATGTCACCGTTCTCGTTCCGAGCGTCGCCCGTCACCTCCGCCGCGCATGCGACGATTCCGAGATCGGGTCGATCGCACCCGAGCTGGCGACGATCGTGGGCGCTGCGCTAGGCCACGACGCCCGTTTCGACGCCGCGGTCCCAAAGCGTTCGGACCTTGCCCGCCAGGCCGCCGCCTACGAAACGCTGCTGAAGTCCGGCGGACGTCTCGTGGAAAGCAACCGCTCTCAACCGCTTGCTGGGACCACCGACTCCGGCCCCGACGGGAACCGCCCGCCTCGCCTATGAGCGCCAAAGCGGCCGAGACCCTTCCCTACGCGCCCTTCGCACCCTATATTCAACGCGTCCGGCTTCGGCCGAACTATGGGGATAAACGCGCACGTAATAAGCGGACTGGACCCGGGTGCGATTCCCGGCGGCTCCACCAAATCTCTCCCAAGTTATCTGGGACTGCATGGGGCCGATCAGCATCGACAGACGTGTAAAGGTGTCTGCTTTCTCTCGGCTTGGCCCACCGTTTCGGGCCTTTATCTAAATGCGAACGATAACTTCGCTGAAGAGTTCGCCGTCGCCGCGTAATGCGGTGCAGGTGAATTCGCCTCTTAAGTCCTAGGGGTTCAGATCCCTAGGCGGGGCCCGGAGGGAGCCTGCCAACAGAATCCCTCCACTTTCAACGACATCGCCGAGGCTCCCTCCTCTTCTTCAGGAGAGTATGGGGGAGCCTGCCAACAGAATCCCTCCACTTTCAACGACATCGCCGAGGCTCCCTCCTTTTCTTCAGGAGAGTATGGGGGAGCCTGCCAACAGAATCCCTCCACTTTCAACGACATCGCCGAGACTCCCTCCTCTTCTTCAGGAGAGCATGGAGGGAGCCTGCCAACAGAATCCCTCCGCCTTTGCCGAGGATCGAAAGGGATTCCGGCGACCCCCGCTTTGCGCGTGGCTCATGACGCGCTAGGTTCGGAATCTCGTTTTCAGTTCGAAGTTTCACGCCGAGCATGTCCCAGACCGAACCGCCCGAAGACCTCATGCAGTACGAGGCCATGGCTCAGGACGCCCTGCGCGGCGTGGTCAAGGCGGCCCTGAAAAAGGCCGCCGCGCCGGGGGGGCTGCCCGAACCGCATCACCTCTACATCACCTTCAAGACCAAGGCCGCCGGCGTATCGGGTCCTCAGGACCTACTGTCGAAATATCCCGACGAGATGACCATCGTCCTGCAGCACCAGTACTGGGACCTTGCGCCGGGCGAGACCTTCTTTTCGGTGACCCTGAAGTTCGGCGGCCAGCCCAAGCGCCTGTCGGTGCCCTATGCGGCCCTGACTCGCTTCTACGATCCGTCGGTCCAGTTCGCCCTGCAATTCTCCGCCCCGGAAATCGTCGAGGACGAGCCCGAGCCGGATCCCGAACCCGAAGACAAGGCGCCCAGCGCCGCCTCGGGCGAGGATGGACCCAAGATCGTCTCCCTGGACCAGTTCCGCAAAAAATGACCGATGTAGCCTCGGACGCGCCAGAAACCCTGACGGACGAGGCGATCCTCGCCCGCTTTCGCGCGTCCAAGCGACAGCCGACCGGCTCCCAAACCCTCGGCTTTGAGCTGCTGGCGGTCCGGCAGGCCGAACGCGAAGTGGAGGTCGGCTTTAACGCCCGCGCGGAACTGCTCTGCAATCCCATGGGCCAGATCCAGGGCGGATATGTTTGCGCCATGCTGGACGAGTGCATGTCGGTCGCCGGCATGATCACTTCCGGCATGACCCACGTCGTCCCCACGCTGGAGATGAAGACCAGCTTCCTTCGACCGGCCATGCCGGGCTCGCTGCGCGGGGTCGGCCGGGTCGTGAAATGGGGGCGAAGCATCTGCTTCATGGAAGGCGAGCTGTACGACGCCGAGGGTCGTTTGCTGGCCAAGTCCACCGGCACCGCGATGCCCACCCCCTTCGCTAACTTCAAGAAGAAGTAGGCCAAGCGATGCGAAGGGCGGCGGCGGTCATCGGACTTCTGGTTTTGCTCTTCTCGCCCGCCTCGGCGGCGCTCGCCGGGGGGCCGTTCTCCAACTGGACCGCCGCCGTCATCGCTGGTGATTTCCATGCTCACTCGGGCGGCCCGACCGAAGCCTTCGACAACGCCCGCCGCGACGTGACCAAGACGCTGGCCGGCATGGGCTTCCCGAGCGCATCGATCCAGCAGTTCTCGGTCCGCCCCGAGCGCTATCCCGCCGAAGCCCCCGCGCGGGCCGAAGCCCAGACGATCTACGAAGCGCTTCGCACACGGGCAGAGACCGCCAAGTCCGGCTGCCTCTTCTACATCAGCACCCATGGCAGCCCCGAGGGCGTGATTCTGGGCAAGGAACTGCTTCGCCCACACCTGCTGGCGGCGATGCTGAACGAGGCTTGCCCCGCGAGGCCTAGCATCGTTGTGATTTCGGCCTGCTTTTCGGGCGTCTTCATCCCGCCCTTGCAGAAGCCGGACCGGCTGATCCTGACGGCCGCCCGGCCTGACCGCGCGTCATTCGGATGCGGCGAGAGCGACAAGTATCCGTTCTTTGACGAGTGCTTCCTGTCCGCCGCCCCTGGCGCACGCGACTTCGCCGCCCTCGGCGCCGGTGTCCAGGCCTGTGTGGCGCGCAAGGAGAAGGAGACAGGGGCGGAGCCCGCTTCCGAGCCTCAGATCTGGGTCGGCCCAGCGCTCCGACCGCTACTGCCGCTCTACGCCTTCAATCGAACATCGCCCAACGCGCCTTGAAGCGCGATCGGGTTTGACCCTGGCGGTCAGCACGCTACACAAACCCTAGAAGTTTCCGCTTCACCCAGGGGACATCGTTGACGTCGCGCGTTTCGCTCGCTGCCGCCTTGATTGCGGCCATGCTCGCACTTTGCTCCACCGCTGGCGGATCGGAGGCGTGGGCGCAGGACGCCTCCCCAGCCGCGACGACACCCGCCGCCACGGCCTCGGAATCCACCGTCCGTCCGTATGCCAGTCTGCGACAGCGCCGGACACGCCCACCGCGTCGCGTCGCGCCGGTCCCGGTAGCGCCCCGCCCAACGCCTATCCCCGCCGTGACGCTCGCTTCGGCGGCGCCAGCGCCGGCCATGCCGCCTGCGCCGGGGGGGGCTGCCCTCCCGCGACCCGAATTGGAAGCGTTCGTGGACGGTGTTGTGCAACGCGCCATGACCCGAGACCACATCGCCGGCGTCACCCTGTCGATCGTCCAGAACGGCGAAGTGGTGCTGAAGAAGGGCTACGGTTTTTCCAACCTCGGCCAGCGTAAGCGGGTCGATCCCGACAAGACGCTGTTCCGGGTTGCGTCGATCTCGAAGACGTTCACCTGGATCGCTCTGATGAATGAGATCGAGGCCGGCCGCATGCGCCTTGATGGTCCGGTCAATCTCTACCTGCCAGAGGCGCTGCAGGTGAAAGACCAGGGCAAGAAGACCCAGATCCGCCTGCGTGATCTGATGACGCACACCTCCGGGTTCGAGGATCGCGCCCTCGGGCAGCTGTTCGAGCGCGACCCGAACCGTGTCCGCCCCTTGGCAGACTATCTAAGGCAGGAGCGCCCGCGCCGAGTCCGCGAACCTGGCTTGTTGCCCAGCTATTCAAACTATGGGGCCGCGCTGGCCGGCGCTGTCGTATCCAATGTCACCGGCAAACCCTTCGAGCAGTTGATCAGTGAACGGATCATCCTCCCTGCGGGCATGACCCGCACCACCTTCCGTGAAGCGCGTCCGTGGCGGGATGGTCTCCCCGCGCCGATGGCGGAGACCCTGGCCGCAGACCTTTCTGACGCCTTCTCTTGGACGGCGATGGGATGGAAGACCCAACCGCGCGAGTTCATGGGTCAGGCAGCGCCGGCGGCCTCGGCCTCCAGCACCGCCGCCGACATCGCTCGCTACATGACCTTGCTGCTGAACGGCGGAACCCTTGACGGCAGGACGATCTTCTCGCCCAAGACTGCGCAAGCCTTCCGTACGCCGATGTATCGCCCAGCGCCCGACGCGGCGGGCTGGAACGCGGGCTTCCAGGACGTTCCTCTGCCGGGCGGCCGTCGCGGTTTCGGTCACCAGGGCGCGACGCTGTATTTTCATTCGAACATGGTGATCGTGCCCGACCTGGGGCTCGGGATCTTCGTCTCGGTCAACACCGACAGCGGCGCGAACCTCCCCGCGACCTTGCCCGCGACCATCGTGGAACACTTTTACGCCCCTGCGCCGGCCCTGCCAGCCAGCAGCGCCCTGACCTACGACCAGGCCAAGGTCTATGAAGGCGACTATCTGACCACCCGCCGAGCCTATGGCGGGCTGGAAGGCTTCACCAACCGGCTCATCGGCCGCGCCCAGGTGCGCGCCACGCCAGAGGGACGTCTGTCGGTCACCGACGGCGGCGTCACCTCCCTCTTCAACGGAACCTCACGGCCGGGCGTGTTCAAGGCGGTGGATGGCCCGCTCACCCTGGTGTTCGACACCAACGGCGACCGGCCGTCGCGCTTCTACGCCGCGCGCGGTTTCGCGACCTATGAGCGGGTTGGCTTCCTGCGCTCCGCCTCCTTGCTGTCCTGGACGATCGTGCTGGCCGCCCTGGCCTGTGTGGCCACGATCCTCGGCGCGCTGTTCCGCAATCGTCGCGAGGCGCGGCAGACGCCGACCCAGGCCCGCGCCAGTCAGATGCAAGTCATGCAGTCGGTGCTCTGGCTGATCTCCGCGGGCTGCATGGGCATGTTCGCGATGAAGGCGGCGGACCAGACCACGACCTTCTTCGACTGGCCCAGCGGCTGGCTGCTCAGCGGCTCGGCGTGCGCGCTCGTGGCCACTGCGCTAGGCGTCCTGACCTTGGGCCTCCTCCCCATGGCCTGGCGCGGTGGGCGTCGCGTCGACAGCTGGAGCGAGGGTCGTAAGGTCGCCTCTACCTTCACCGCCCTGCTCCTGGCCTTCCTGAGCCTGCTCCTGGGCCTTTGGGGCTACCTACTGCCCTGGAGTTAGCGCCAGCGGCTTCGGCTCGCCGCGCCCTGCTTCCTTTCCCAGGCGCGGACTTTGCAGACCGGCGTTCCGGGAGCGGGAGAAGGAGACGCGACGTGTCAAAATTGGACGGTCTGGCGTTTGGGGGAACCGGGCTGGTCGCCTGGTCGTTGGCCACCCTGTTTTACGCGGCGTTCGGCGGGGGCGTTCTCGAGAGCGCCTTCTGGTTTTACGCCCTCAACGCGTTTGCGGCCGCGGCGGCCGTGACGTTCGCCTTTCAGGCCGTGGCGCGGCTGACGCACACGCCGCGCCGCCGCCGCCTGTTTCCGATGCTGATGTTCTCGACGCCAGGCCTGGTCGCCGGCGCGCTGGTCGTGTCGCGCTACGCCGAGGTCATGCCGACGCCCGATCCGGTCAGCGCCGGGCGCTACGGCGCGTTTCTGGTCGTCCTGTACGTGGCCGTGGCGGCGTCAGTCTTCGAGCGTGCGCCGCATAAGGCTTGAGGTCAGCTTCCGCACCTGGATCACGATCCGCTCGCGATCGCCCGGCCGGCGCTCCACCAGCAGTCGGGCCACCTGGGCGTCATCGTGGAACGCGTAACCCTTGATCGCGTCAAGCAGGGCCTTGGCCAGGTTGTCGAGGTCCATCCAAGGGGGCTCGCCGACATATTCCATGCCGATCTCGACGCTGAACTCACCCCAGGCCGGCCGCGAGCCGCGCCAGGACTTGCGAAAGAACTCGTAGATCAGAGGCTTGTAGTACTTGCCCTGGGTGGTGAGGCCATCGACCACGAGGGTCAGTTCGCCGCCCGCCTCGCGGGCGCGGACCTTTCCGTGGTGGGTCCAGTCCATGCCATCGAGCGCCTGGCTCACGCGTCCATCATCCCGGCCAGAGCCATCACAGTGTTCCAGTTCCGCGTCGTCCCGACGGGCGAACGCTTGGTCTTCTTCCAGTCCCGATCCAACACCGAGTCGGCCATGCTGATCGGGAAGTCCAGATAGAGCTCTCGGGCGCCGACAACAAAGCGTTCCGGCCCCGTGATCGCTTCGCGCAGGATCGTCTCGTCTTCGGCCGGCAGCGGCCTCTTCAGGAAATTGACGATTACGTGGCTGGGATGGTCAAGAGCCTCGGCCTTGAACGGATTGCCGTCGATGATCGCTCGTAGCTCGGCGGGCGATCGCACCATGAAGTCGGTCCTAAGACCCATCCGCGCCTCGAGCGCGTCCTCCAGCGCCTTCTCCAGTACCAGCCCGCCCTCGTGGTCGCCCCACAGGACGAGATTGCCGCTCGCCAGATAGGTCTTGGCGCTCGTGAAGCCTAGATCCCGCGCGACGCCCAGCAGGTCGTCTTTAAGCACCTTGCGCTTGCCGGTATTGATTGAACGGGGCAGCGCCAAATAGGGGCTCATGCGGGTCTCCTTCGCGCTTGCGAACATTGCCCTCCCGCCGCGCAAGGTCTAGACCGCGCTCGACCGTTTTTGGGAGACACGCCGCATGACCGCCACGCGTATCGAGACCGACACCTTTGGCCCGATCGAAGTCGCCGCCGACCGCTACTGGGGCGCGCAAGCCCAGCGCAGCCTGGGCAACTTCAAGATCGGCTGGGAAAAGCAGCCGCTGCCCGTCGTTCGCGCCCTGGGCATCGTCAAGCGCGCCGCCGCCGAGGCTAACCTCGCCCTGGGCAAGCTGGACCCGAAGATCGCCGAGACGATCATCGCCGCCGCCAATGAAGTGATCGAAGGCAAGCTGAACGACCACTTCCCGCTGGTCGTCTGGCAGACCGGCTCGGGCACCCAGTCGAACATGAACGCGAACGAGGTCATCTCGAACCGCGCCATCGAGATGCTGGGCGGCGAGATGGGCAGCAAGAAGCCTGTCCACCCGAACGACCACGTCAACATGAGCCAGTCGTCGAACGACACCTTCCCGACGGCCATGCACATCGCCTGCGCCGAGCAGGTGGTCCATGACCTGATCCCGGCCCTCAAGCACCTGCACAAGGCCCTGGCCGCCAAGGCCGCCGAGTGGAAGGACATCATCAAGATCGGCCGCACCCACACCCAGGACGCCACCCCGCTGACGCTGGGCCAGGAGTTCGGTGGCTACGCCCAGCAGATCGAGAACGGCATCGCCCGCATCGAAAGCACTCTGCCGATGCTGATGCAGCTGGCCCAGGGCGGCACAGCCGTCGGCACCGGCCTGAACGCCCCGGTGGGCTTTGCTGAACTGGTGGCCGAGAAGATCGCTGGCATCACGGGCCTTGGCTTCACCACCGCCCCGAACAAGTTCGAGGCCCTGGCCGCCCACGACGCCATGGTCTTCACCCACGGCGCCATCAACACCGTGGCCGCTTCGCTGTTCAAGATCGCCAACGACATCCGCTTCCTGGGCTCGGGCCCGCGCGCGGGCCTTGGCGAACTGGCCCTGCCGGAGAACGAGCCCGGCTCGTCGATCATGCCGGGCAAGGTCAACCCGACCCAGTCCGAAGCCCTGACCCAGGTCTGCGCGCAGGTGTTCGGCAACCACTCGACCCTGACCTTCGCCGGCAGCCAGGGCCACTTCGAGCTGAACGTCTTCAACCCGGTGATGGCCTACAACTTCCTGCAGTCGGTCCGCCTGGTGGCCGACGCCGCGATCAGCTTCACCGACAACTGCGTGGTCGGCATCGAGCCGCGCGTCGACAATATCAAGAAGGGCGTCGAGAACAGCCTGATGCTGGTCACGGCCCTGAACGGCAAGCTGGGCTATGACGCCTGCGCCAAGATCGCCAAGACCGCGCACAAGAACGGCACCACCCTGCGCGAAGAGGCCGTCGGCGGCGGCTATCTGACGAACGAAGAGTTCGACCAGTACGTCCGTCCGGAGAAGATGATCTCGCCGGGCTGATCCACCGATGCTCCAGCTCGTCCGGATCTTCGACGAGCTGCCGGAAGGCTTTGGCGACCTGGTCGCCGAAGCCTCCGGCGAAGGCGTGCGCAACATGGCCTTGCTGGCCGAGAGCTGGCGTGCCGGCGTGCGCTTTGAAGGCGACGGCGAGGCCTTGCTCGCCGCCTTCCTGGCCGGAGAGTTGGCGGGGATCGGCGCCATGACGCCCGAACCCGCCGCCCTCGAACCCTCGCGGCGTCTGCGCCGCTTCTATGTCCGCCCCGCCCTGCGCCGGCGCGGCGTCGCCACCGCCCTCGCCTCAGCGCTGATCCACGAAGGCTTCGACAGCGTCAGGCTTCTGACCGTCAACGCCCGCGCCTCGGACGCCGCTGCGTCGTTCTGGGAGGCGCAGGGGTTTGAAAGCGACGCAGGCGGGCCTTGGACGCACGTGATGAGACAGCCATGACCATGCGACAAACTCTTGAGCGGGACGGCGCGGTTCATGTCGGGGGTCTTCTCTCAAAAGGTGAGCTCGAAAGCCTGCGCAAGGTTGCCGACGAGGCCGTCGCAGGGCGTCCTGGTGCTCGTCTACAGGGTCACGCCGGCCTTATGGCGATCCTATCGACCGATGGGGTAGTCGGCGCGCTGGCCGCCCGTCTTTCCTCCAGGGCTACGCGCCCCGTCCGTGCAGTGATGTTTGACAAGACACCGGACAGCAACTGGCTCGTCGCCTGGCATCAAGACCGGGTCATCCCAGTGCGTGAACGGATCGAAACGGCGGGCTTTGGCCCTTGGTCAACTAAGGATGGGGTGCTGCATGTCGCACCTCCGTTCGAAGTGTTGGCGCGCATGCTAACGATCCGGGTGCATCTCGACGCCGTCGACTCCGCCAACGCCCCCCTGCGTGTGGCGCTTGGATCCCATCAGTTGGGCCGAGTGTCCGCTGACGTCGCCGCCGAAGAGGCATCCAAGCTGGATCACTGTATTTGCCTGGCGGAAGCCGGAGACGTCTGGGTCTATGCGACGCCTATTCTGCACGCCTCCGATCGCGCGAACCCGCCCCGCCGCAGACGAGTGCTTCAAGTCGACTACGCGGACTTCGAACTTCCTGGCGGTCTGGCCTGGCTAGGCGTCCAGACTACCGCTTGACCACCGCGACGCCGATCGGGGCCAGGGCGATGCGCGCCAGCTGCAGGTCCTTGATGGCGAAGGGGATGCCGATGATGCTGATCGCCTCGGCGACCGCGACCAGCAGATGGCTCAAGGCCAGCCACCACCCCGCAAGCAGGAACCAGATCACGTTCAGCACAGCGCCAATGGGCCCCGTGCCGAGGTCTTCCTGGCCCGTGACGATCTGACGGCTGACGATCTCCTTGCCGAAGGGCCAGAAGGCGAAGCCGGCGATCCGCCACGCCGCGCCAGCATAGGGCAGACCCACGACGGTGATCGCCAGGATAACGCCGGCGAGCAGCCAGCCAAGCCCCGTCAGCAGACCGCCGAAGATGAGCCAGAGAACGTTCAGGATGAAGCGGATCATGTGTTGCCCCAAAGACAGACCCTAGAGGTGGCTTCACAAGGCGTCGCTGTGAAGGGTCTTCGGCATGCATTACGCCGAATTCACCTCCCTATTTGATCAGTTGCCATCGGCGCGCCCAACGGCTTTTCACCACCGGCCCCAGGGCGAGCAGATAGATACCGGCATAAACAATCGATCCCATGACGATGAGAACCCACGACCAGGGCCCCGGCATCTGGAGGGTCGGCGCCGTCGTCACCCAGTCGTGCCGGGGGGAGTTGAACTCCAGCCACAGCCCTCCGACCCAAAGCACGGCGAACAACGCCACCACGGGATAACGCAGCGCCGGGTGGCGCTGGACCAGCAACCAGGTCTGAAGCACGGCGACGACAACGAAGGCGGCCACGCCCGCGAGCCAGGGTTGCCAGGGTCCGCTCAGAAACCGCGCGACCCGCAGGCCCGCCCAGCTCGGCCCCCACAGTACGGGACCCAACAGCAGCAAGACGCAGACCGTGACCAGCAGGACACCTAGCCCGCCGCCGATCACCTTGCCGGCCGCTTCTCCAGCCTCGTGCGGGCGGATATTGGGGTCCCCGGCCGGATTTTCAGGCGAGGTGGCGATCACGGTCTGAAGGCGCGGCGGCTTTTCGCCCGGCCTCAGCGGCGGAAGTCCGCCCATCATGGACTTCCGGGCCGTCATCTAGGCGCGGCGGCTGACCGCGAAGTCGGCCAGCTCCTCGAGCGCCTCGCGCCAATCGTTGGCCGGGAACATCGCCAGCGCGGCCTTGGCCTTGTCGGCGTAGTCGGCGGCCAGATCCAGCGTGGCGTCGAGCGCGCCGGAACCGATAATCAGCTCTCGCGCCCGGCGGAAGTCCGCCTCGGTCTGTTCGCGGCGACCGATGGCCCTTTCCCAGAACTCGGCCTCGCGCGGGCCCGAGCGAGCGATCGCCAACAGCAGCGGCAGGGTGGCCTTGCCTTCTCGGAAGTCGTCGCCGGCGTTCTTGCCCAGCGTCTCGGTCGCGCCACCGTAGTCCAGGGCGTCATCGGCCAGCTGGAACGCCAGACCCAGGTTCAGGCCATAGTCGCGCAGCGCCTGGGACTGAGCGGCCTCGACGCCCGCCGACACGGCCCCCGCCTCCGAAGCGGCGGCGAACAGCTCAGCCGTCTTGGCCTGGATGATCTCCAGATAGACGGCCTGCGACAGGTTGAGGTCGTGGCTGCGCATCAGCTGCAGAACCTCGCCCTCGGCGATGACACGGCTGGCGCGCGCCAGGATCTCCAGCGCCTTCATCGAGTTGGTCTCGACCATCAGCTCGAAGGCCCGAGCGAACAGGAAGTCGCCGACCAGAACGCTCTGGGCGCCGCCCCAGATCAGGTGCGCGGCGACCTTGCCCCGACGCAGCTGACTGCCGTCCACAACGTCGTCATGCAGCAGGGTGGCGGTGTGGATGAACTCGACGGCGGCGGCCAGTTTCTGGAAGTGATCGTTGTCGGCGCCGGCCAGTCGGGCGGCGGCCACCGTCATCAGCGGACGCAGGCGCTTGCCGCCAGCGGCGATCAAATGTTCGGCCAGGGCGGGGATGATCGCCACATCGCTCTGCATGCGATCGGTGATCAGGCGGTTGACGCCCGCCATGTCGGCCTCGGCGAGGCGCACGAGACGATCCACCGATCCGGACTTCCGGGGCAGGGTCGCTGCGGCTGCGTCCAAAACCATGCTCTCCTTAAGACGGCCACCCGCGAACCATTGCGAGGGACAATGGTGGCGGGATAGGTCAGGGTCAAGGCGAGCACAAGGCCTAGAAAGCATTGAACGACGCAGGCGTGACCGAGGATCGAGTTCTGGGCGGCCAGGTACGGCTCCGTCAGGCGCCGGATGGCTACAGGTCCGGCATGGACGCCGCCCTTTTGGCGGCGACCTGTGACGCGCTGCCGGGCCATCGCGTGCTTGAGCCGGGCTGTGGTGTCGGCGGGGCGTTGCTGGCGGCGGCGACTCGCCGGCCGGAGACGATCTTCCACGGGGTGGAGCGCGACGCGGCGGCCGCCACCCTCGCCGCAGAGAACATTGAACTGAATGGCGTATCCGCACGGGCGAGCATTTCGACCGGTGATGTCGAGGCGGGGTTTCGCGCACTCGGCTTGCCAACCTTCGACGCGGTGATGGCCAATCCGCCCTATTTCGATGACCCAAGCGCCCTGCGCGCGCCCTCCCCCGCCAAGAGCGGCGCATGGATGGCGGACGGAGGATTGGCCGCCTGGACAGCTTTCTGTCTGAAAGCCGTGCGCGAGGGCGGGACGATCACTCTGATTCATCGCGCCGATCGGCTGGCCGATATTCTGGGCCTCCTGGCGCCCAAGGCCGGATCATTCCGAATTCGCCCGGTGGCCCCCTTCGCTGACGCGCCCGCCAAGCGGGTGATCGTGCGCGCGATCAAGACCGGCAAGGCGCCGCTGGTCCTTCTGCCGCCGCTCGTGATGCATGATCGCGAAGGCGGCAAACACACCGCTCAAGCCGAAGCGATTCTGCGGGGCGCGCTCGACCTGCCCTGGTAACCCGCCCTGCGTCAGGGGCGCGGGTCTGGCGGGGCCGTCGTCGCCCCGCCGCTACGGGTCTGGATCGACTTCAGATAGGCCACGATGGCGGTAACGTCCTCAGGCGGAAAGGTCCACTCGGGCATCGGGCCGTGGCCGACGGTCAGCCCCTCCGCGAGACCCTCCGCGAGCGCCTCGACGTCGTAACGCTTCTGAAGCCTCCGAAACGGCGGCGCCTTGGGATTGGGGCTGTCGCCAGTCGTCCCTACGGCGTGGCAGCCAGAACAGTCGCGGGAGACGATCGCCTTGCCCCGGTCCACGGGATCCGGCGACGACGCGGCCTGACCAACGGACGCGAGTCCCAAGATTACGCTCGATAGCGCTAGGCCAAGCCCGATCCCCACACGCATCGCCACCCCTCCGAAAAGGCTAAGGTGGAGCCATTCACCGTTCCCACCTTGATGCAGGTCAAGCCAGGGGCCTATTCGGCGTACAGCGCCAGCGCCTCAAGGCACAATTCCAGGCCGGTGAGGTCGCGCAACGGATCTTCGGTGACGATCACGAAAAGGCGCCGCGCCTCGCCCCAGAGCATGACGGTCTCGGGAAGGCCGTGGTCTTCGATCACGCAGCCGTCGCCATCACGCCAGACACGGTCTTCGTCCAGGGTCGCGCCGAGCGCGGTATCGACGCGCGCGACATACTCGGCCTGGATCTCGTGGGTCACGTTCATATAGGCGAACGTCGGCTTGCCCAATCCCGCCAGCACGCCCGCCTCGAACACCGTCGCGGTGTCGGCCGTAGGGCCCCGGAATGGGGTCAGATTGATGACGCCGGCGTCGGCCTGGCGCAATTGCGCCATGCGGGCCGCGTAGAATTGTCTAGCCTCGAGTTCATCGCCCGTATCGCCGACAGGCATGCGGGCGGGGACCAGGGCCTCGAGCCCGGCTTCAAGGCATAGCGCCCGCTGACGCGACGCCTGGATGTCGAAATCGGGAAGCCACACCTCTGGGCCGGCCAGCCATAGGGAACGAACGGGTTTCATGCCGCCTTAGGTCTGGTCCCGAGAGGCGGGTGTCAATGCTGGGCCTGTTTTCGGGCTGCGGAGATCGAATGCGGACTATTGCACGCAGAACCTTGCTGACCACAGGTTTGGCCCTGGCGGCCTCCTCCGCCTTGGCGGCGCCGGCAGCCCCTTGGATCGCCTACGAGCGCCGTCTACGCGGGCTGTTGTCCGATCCGCCGGGCGGTGACTTCGATCCCGACTTCGAAGAGACCCTGCTCGATCTGAACAACATCTACCGCCAGCGCCAGGGCCCCGCGCCGTTGGCCTGGGACGAGGGCCTCAGGCTCGCCGCCCGCGCACACGCCGCCGATGTCGCGGTCACTGGCGTCTTCGAGCACATGACCCGCGAAGGGTTCTCTCCCGCCGGACGGGTGGGCCTGTTCGCGCGCGATCTGGTGGGCGCGCCCGGCGAGAACATCGCGATGCGTCGCAATGCTGCCAGCGCCGTGACCTACGACCAGATCATGAACCAGTGGAAGACCAGCCCCGGCCACCGCGCCAATCTGCTGGCGCCGGGTTTCACCCATGTCGGCTACGGGGTGTTCCGTCAGGGACCGCGCGTCATCGCTGTCGGCGCCTACGCCGAGGTCAGCGCCCGCCTCGCCGGTCCCGCGCCTTTGCGGGTGCGGACGACCGACGAGATCGCCCGCGCCCTATCGTACGCGACGCCGGCGATCCGGCAGTTCTCTGTCTCCGAACCCGGCGGCGAGGTGCTGACCGCGACCTATCTGGAGGATCGCGCCGCCACGGCGCTCAAGCCCGGCGCCTGGCAGTTGCGCCCTCACCTATCGAGCGGCGAGCACCGCTACCAGGTGGCCTGGGGACCTGTATTCGTGCTCGGCTAGCCCTACTGGGCCACCGCCAGGGCCTCGATGCGGATGTTGACCGCATCGCCGATCGCGCCCGCCCCGATGGTGTGGCCGAACGCCTTGCGGCTGATCTGGCCAGTGATGGTGAATCCGGCCTGCTTCTTCTGATTGTTGCCGACGCCCATCTTGTTGAGCTTGACGTCCAGGGTGACCGGTTGGGTCACGCCCATGACCGTCATGTCGCCGGTGACCTTGGCGGTAGTTTCGCCCGTCTTCTCGACCTTGGTCGACTTGAAGGTCATGGTCGGGTTCTTGGCGGCGTTCAGCCAGCGTTCGGCCTTCAGATGCTCATCACGAGCGGTGTTGGCGGTGAGAATGCTGCCGACGGCGACGGTGGCTTCGACGCGCGACTTTTCCGGCGCCGCCTCGTCCAGCCAGATTGTGCCTTCCGACTGGGCGAACAGGCCCAGGATCGAGGTGAAGCCCATCCGGTCGATCGAGAAGAAGGTCTCGGTGTGCGAAGAATCCAGCTTGTAGGCGACTTCTTCGGCAAAGGCCGGGGCGGCGGCGACCGACAGGGCGGCGCCGGCGATCATGGCGGCGAGCAGGCGTTTCATGGAGCGTCTCCTTCGTCATTCCCAGGCGGGAGCGGCGGCGAGCTTCCCGTGCGGCGATGAACCGCGCAACCCACAAACGCCAGCCTCTTTCCTGTCGATCTCAGGCCACCAGTTCCGGCAAAAGCTCATCAAGTTGCTCGAACTGGACCGGCAGACCTGCGGCGGACCCTTGGAGCGCCTCATCGCAGGCCGCCTTGCTGGGATAGAGTTCGCTGAGCGTCAGCAACGTCTTGCCGGCCCGATCCTCGAAGGTCACCGTCGTCACGGTGATCTCGCCGCTCTCTTCATTGGTCCAGACGATCCGCGAGGGTGGCGTCACGTCCGTGTACTTGCCGTAGAACGCCATGGCGTTGGCCGCGTCGAGCCCGAACTCCAGGCGATAGCCGCCGCCCGTGCGGACATCCATCTCGCAGGCTCGCAGAGGCACGCCCAACGCCTTGGGAACCCACCAACGCTGAAAGAGCTCAGCCTTAGACCAAGCCTCGAAGACGATCTCGACCGGGGCGTCGAAAAGGCGGGTCACCACCAATTCGCAATCCGACCTTCGCTCCACCGCAGTTTCATTCTTTCCGACCATCACGGTCCTCCCTCCGTTTCAAGTCTTCGACGACGTCGTCGAGCGCATCGAACCGTAGCGCCCAGCGCTGGCGATACCGCTCGATCCAAGCGGCTTCAGCCTCGAGGCCGCCGTCCTGTAGGCGACAGAGCCTGACGCGTCCGACCTTCTGGGTGATCACCAGCCCCGCCTCCTCAAGCAGGCTGACGTGCTTCTTCATGCCCGTCAGGGTCATGCCGAACCGCTGCGCCAGATCCGTGATCGAGGCCTCCCCTCGTCCCAGGTGCTCCAGCACGCCCCGGCGCGTCGGATCCGACAGGGCGGCGAAAGACACATCAAGGCGGGCGGCGCTTTGCTGAACCATTTGGTTTAGTATGCACGCAAGCCCGCCCCGTGCAAGCGGCAAACGAAAAGCCCTCGGCCTGAGGCCGAGGGCTTCGCGGGATCAGTTTGGGGACTGAAACTTAGTTCTTGGCCTGATCGACCAGCTTGTTCTTGGCGATCCAGGGCATCATGCCGCGCAGGCGGGCGCCGACCTCTTCGATCTGATGCTCGGCCGAACGACGACGCGTGGCCTTGAAGCTGGGCTGGCCGACGGCGTTCTCCAGCATGAAATCGCGCACGAACTTGCCCGACTGGATGTCCTCCAGCACGCGCTTCATCTCGGCCTTGGTTTCGGGCGTGATGATGCGCGGACCCGTCACGTACTCGCCGTACTCGGCCGTGTTCGAGATCGAGTAGTTCATGTTGGCGATGCCGCCTTCGTACATGAGGTCGACGATCAGCTTCAGCTCGTGCAGGCACTCGAAATAGGCCATTTCCGGAGCGTAGCCGGCTTCAACCAGGGTTTCGAAGCCGGCGCGGACCAGCTCGACCGTGCCGCCGCACAGGACGGCCTGTTCGCCGAACAGGTCGGTCTCGCACTCTTCGCGGAAGTTGGTCTCGATGATGCCCGAGCGGCCGCCGCCAATGGCCGAGGCGTAAGCAAGACCGAGGTCGAGGGCGTTGCCGGTGGCGTTGTGGTGCACCGCGATCAGGCACGGCACGCCGCCACCCTTCTGGTACTCGCCGCGAACGGTGTGGCCCGGGCCCTTCGGCGCGACCATCAGCACGTCGATGGTGTCCTTGGGCTCGATCAGGCCGAAGTGGACGTTCAGGCCATGGGCGAACAGCAGGGCCGCGCCGTCGCGGATGTTAGGGGCGATTTCGTTCTTGTAGATCGCGGCCTGATGCTCGTCGGGCGCCAGGATCATGATCAGGTCGGCCCAGGCGGCGGCTTCGGCCACCGTCATCACCTTCAGACCCTCGCCTTCGGCCTTCTTGGCGGTCGGCGAGCCGGCGCGCAGAGCGACCGCAACGTTCTTGATGCCCGAGTCCCGAAGGTTGAGCGCGTGGGCGTGGCCCTGGCTGCCATAGCCTACGATGGCGATCTTCCGGTCCAGGATACGGGCCAGATCAGCATCGCGGTCGTAGTACACGCGCATATTTTTTCTCCAAGACTGGTCAATCATGGCCGCACGGCGCAACGGCAGAGCGACAAAGGCCGGGCGTTTGAGCGTTTTTTTGCCGTTTCGTCAAGGCGAAGCCGACAGAACGCCGAAATACGGAAGCCTTTGCGTCCGCTTTTACGCGCTCCGGCGGAGCTGCGCCATGCGGCGCTGCACGCGAACCCCTTCGCAAGCGCGAATTCGTGGATATGGAGCTGCAACGAGAAAAGGGCGGAAGCTATCGCGTCCGCCCCTCGGTTCACCGCCGCGCCGGCCTACCAAAACAGATCGTAGTAGACGCTCAGCACCTGGCCGCTCCAGACGTCGACTAGCAGAGCGTTGTCACCGACCCGGACCCACTCGCAGCCGATCGGGGGCTGCGGCAAGCCATAGCGCCAAGCATCCAGATAGTAGGACGGCGAGTACCAGCCATACGGAAGGTAGTCACCGAACGACCACGCCCTGGCATACCAGCCGCTCGGATAGCGATAGGCCGGCGCGCGATAGCGTTGGGCCGACCGGAAGCTTGGGCGATAGTAGCCGCGATCATAGTGCTGACGCCCGCGGTCACGATCGCGATACTGTCCATACCCGGGGCGACGGTCGTCGCGATCCCAGCCGCCGCGATCCCAACCGCCACGATTGTCCCAACGATCGTTGTCGCGGCCGCGACGATCGTCCCTGCCGCGGTCCCGGTCCTCCCCCCGATTGTCATCCCGGTTCCAGCCGCCGCGATTGTTGTTGTCGCGATTCCAGCCGCTCCGATCGCGGTTGTTATCGTCCCCGCGGTTCCAGCCGCTTCCGCCGACATTGCTCTGAGGCGGTTGAGGTTGAGGTTGAGGTTGGGGTCGGTCTCCGCCACGGTTCCACCCGCCACCGTTCCCGTCAGGACGGTTACCCCGATCACCACGCTCTCCCCGATCGCCGCGATTCCAGCCGCTCTCGCCTTGCTGCTGTTGCGGTTGAGGTTGCGCCTGCGGTTGAGGTTGCGGACGATCTCCGCCCCGGTTCCAACCGCCCTGACCGCCGCGATCGCCACGATCACCGCCCTGCCAGCCGCCGCGATCACCTCGATCGCCGCGCGGACCGCCATCGCGCTGCTCGCGCTGGGCCTGCTGCTGTTGGGCGACCACCGCCCCGGCGGCGCCGGCCTCCGCAGCCGCGCCCCCAATCAGCGAAAGCAGCATCGCGGTCGTGATCAGACGTTTCATTTCCTGCTCCGAAGGGCCTTGAAGCATGGCCCGGGCTTGTCCCTTGATAGCAGCATCGGACTCGCCGGATGAACCGAGCTTGAACGGAGCCAGGATGAGCGCGCACCCCAACGATATCGTCGGCTTCTGGCGCCATGCCGGCCCCAGCAAGTGGTTCGCCAAGGATCAGGCGTTCGACGCCGCGATCGCCTTGAAATTCGAGCAAACCCACTATCGCGCCTCGATGCGCAAGTATGACGCCTGGAACCAGACGCCTCACGGCGCCCTGGCGCTGCTGATCCTGCTCGATCAGTTCCCGCGCAATATGTACCGAGGCACCCCGCACGCCTTCGCCACCGATCCGCTGGCGCGAATGTTCGCGCGCGAGGCCATCGCCGCCGGGCATGACCAGGACCCTGCGATCCCGCTGGAGCTGCGCAGGTTCTTCTACCTGCCGTTCGAACACTCGGAGTCGCTGGTCGACCAGGAGTTCAGCGTCCAACTGTTCGCCACGCTGCAGGCCGACACCGGCGACGAGGAGTCGATGAAGTACGCGATTATCCACCGCGATATTATCGCCCGGTTCGGCCGCTTCCCCCACCGCAACCTGGGCCTGGGCCGCGAGACTACCGAGGCCGAGCAGGAGTTCCTGGACGAGGGCGGCTTTGCGGGGTGACGCCTCGCTGAGTCAGTCCGCTCCGGCTGTGGACGGGCCAAGGCGCCGCAGTGTTCAACGAGACGATTCGCCGCCACAGTGTCAGCCATGAGCACCGCCGTCCTTGACGCCCCGAAAGCCGCCGCCGCCGACCATCCCGAGCGGCAGTATCTGAGCCTGCTGGCCGATATCCTGGCCAACGGGGTTGAGCGCGGTGACCGCACGGGCACCGGCACGCTCGGCGTCTTCGGCCGGCAGATCCGCTTTGATCTGGCCAAGGGCTTCCCGGTCCTGACCACCAAGAAGCTGCACCTGCGCTCGATCATCATCGAGCTACTGTGGTTCCTGAAGGGCGACACCAACATCGCCTACCTCAAGGACAACGGCGTGCGCATCTGGGACGAGTGGGCCGACGAGAACGGCGACCTTGGCCCGGTCTATGGCAAGCAATGGCGCTCGTGGGCCACGCCCGACGGCCGGGTGATCGATCAGATCTCGGCCCTGGTCGAGAACCTGAAGACCAACCCCAACAGCCGTCGCCACATCGTCACGGCCTGGAATCCGGCCGATGTCGACGACATGGCCCTGCCGCCCTGCCACTGCCTGTTCCAGTTCTTCGTCGCCGACGGAAAACTGAGCTGCCAGCTCTACCAGCGCAGCGCCGACGTGTTCCTGGGCGTGCCGTTCAACATCGCATCTTACGCCCTGCTGACCCTGATGGTCGCAAAGGTCGTCGGCCTGGAGCCCGGCGAATTCGTGCACACCTTTGGCGACGCGCACCTCTATCTGAACCACCTCGACCAGGCCCGCGAACAGCTGACGCGCGAGCCCTTCGACTTCCCGACCATGAAGATCGCCGACAAGCGCGACCTCTTTGGCTTCGAGTACGAGGACTTCACGCTGGAGGGCTATCAGGCCCACCCGCACATCAAGGCCGAGGTTTCGGTCTAGGGCTTGAGAACGATCTTCCCCGCCAGTTGGGCGGACTGCAGCAGGGCTTGGGCCTGGCCGGCCTGATCGAGCGGCAGGACCCTGGCGATCTTCGGCCGGATCGCACCCTCGCCGATCAGGCTGAGCACCCGAGCCAGATCCTGGCGGTAAGGCTCTGGACGGGCGTTGCGCCACGAGGTGACGTTGTATCCAACCACGCCCCGGCTGCCACTGAACAGCTTCAGCGCCGACAGCCGATCGGCCAGTAGCATCTTGAGCATCGCAGCGGGACGCGCCTTGCCCCCCTTGGTGGCGTCGTAGCCACCGTACAGCACCGCCGTTCCACCATCACGCAGAGCGGCCATCGAGGCGGTCTTGAGGTGCGCGCCACCCACATGGTCGAAGGCCGCGACGACGCCGCCTCCAGATAGAGTCCGCGCCCGCTCGGCGACAGCCTCCGCGCGGTAGTCTACATGAACGCCGCCATTGGCCTCTACGTCGGCCTTTTTGCCCGCTGAGGCCGTACCGATCGCCCGCACCCCCGCCAGGCGCGCCAAGTCCAGCAGGAGCCCTCCGACGCCGCCGGCGGCGCCGTGGACCAGGATCCACTCTCCCGGCGCGGCTGTCGCGACGCGATGGAACATCTGCCAGGCTGTCAGACCGTTCAGCACGCCAGCGACCAAGGCTTCGGCGGGCGGGCCCTCGGGCGCGGCCACCAGATAGCGCGCCTCGACGTTACGGCGCGAGGCGTACGAGCCGGTCACTGTCAGGGCCGCAACCCGCTGCCCAACGGTGAAGCCCTGCACATCGGGACCAAGGGCCTCGATCCGCCCCACGAAATCGTAGCCCGGCGTCACCGGCGCCTTCACGCCCGGATAAAGACCCGTGCGCATCACGATATCGGCAAAGGCGACGCCGGCGGCCTCGATCGCCACCCGCGCTTCGCCAGGACCGGGCGGCGGCAGAGCGACCTCGCGCCCTGTGAGCACCTCGACCCCACCCGTACGGGCCATGTGCATCTCGAACGCCGTCACCGACATCACGCCCCCCCGACCATTACCTCGGCGAACAGAGTTATCGACGTTCAGGTTTGGATCAAGGCATGGCGCATAGGGGCGACGCTCGCTAATCAGGAGACATGAGCATGCCCACCCTCGCCATTGTCGTCGCCCGCGCCGCCAACGGGGTGATCGGTCGCGATGGCGACCTGCCCTGGCGGCTGAAATCCGATCTAGCCCTGTTCAAGGCCAACACGCTCTTCAAGCCCATCATTATGGGCCGCAAGACCTGGGACAGCCTGCCGCGCAAGCCGCTGCCCGGGCGGACCAATATCGTCCTCTCCCGAGATCAGAGCTTTGAACCCGAGGGCGCGGTGGCCTGCGAAACCTGGATGGAGGCGGTGGAGATCGCACGCGAGCAGGCCGCAGACGACGGAGCGGACGAAGTCTGCGTGATTGGCGGCCGCGCCCTGTTCGAACTGGCCCTGCCCAAGGCCCGACGCCTGTACCTGACCGAGGTCGCCGCCGAGGTCGAGGGTGACGTGCGTTTTCCCGAATTCGATGAAGCGCTCTGGGCCGAGGTTCGGCGGGAAGAGCATCCCGCCGGCGTCGGCGATGATCACGCCTTTACATTCCGGGTGCTGGAACGGCGCTAGAGCCTCGCAAGCCCACTTTAGGGGTCACGCCTTAGGCCTGCGCTCCAGATTGGCGAGCTTCCGCGTCTTGAGAACCTCGCCGGTGCACGCGCGGAAGGTAACTGCGACCTTCCCGCCTCGCCCGGGCGCGGGCAAGGCGTAACCGGCCGGACCGATCCGGTGCGCGGTGATGACGATGTTGCTTTGGTTGTCACGATCCCAGCCGGTGCGGAACTGCACACTAGTATCGCCGTAGCGTTTGCTGAGATCCCGATCAAAAGCCTTGTGGACCGCGCCGTCCAACACCGGCTTCCAATCGGCGTCCTTCAAAGCCGGGCAGCTAGGGCGCGTCGGCATCGCGGCAACCTTGACCGCAGGCTTGGGCGTCGACAGCGGAGCGGACAGACGCGGGAGGAAGGGAACCTTGGCGCCGCAGCCCGTCACGACCAAACCCATGGCCGCCGCCGCCAGTACAGATAAACGCATCGCAGAATCCCTTGTCCGCAAGTGGGTCCCCGACTCACCGCGAAAGCGCGTCGCGCGCAAGTCACCCTGGCCAGATTCAAACGGGCGTTTATAGTCTCCTGACCGCCCGTCAGAGGCGTGCAGGGAGACGCAACATGGATATCAAGCTGGTGGCCGAAGGCCTGCAGTTCCCGGAAGGCCCGATCGCCATGGCCGACGGCTCGGTGATCCTGACCGAGATCCAGGGGCGGCGCCTGACCCGCGTCTGGCCGGACGGTCGCACGGAGACCGTGGCCGAAACTGGCGGCGGCCCGAACGGCGCGGCGATCGGTCCGGACGGCGCAATCTACGTCACCAACAATGGCGGCAGCTTCCAGTTCTTCGAGGCCAACGGCCTGAACATTCCCGGCCCCACGCCCCCGAGCCACACAGGCGGCTCCATTCAGCGGGTGGACCTCCAGACGGGCGCGGTCACGACGCTCTACGCCGACTGTGATGGCAAGCCGCTGGTGGGGCCCAACGATCTGGTTTTCGACAAGCAAGGCGGCTTCTGGTTCACCGACCATGGCTGCTCCACGCCCGACGGCCGCAAGTACGGAGCGCTGTACTACGCCCTGCCGGACGGCTCGAAGATCACCCGCTGGCGCGACCACTTCGTCTCGCCCAACGGCGTGGGCCTCTCGCCCGACGAAAAGACCGTCTACATGGCCGACACCATGCTGGGACGGCTGTGGTCATTCGATGTCGCTTCGCCGGGGGTCCTGGCGGACGCCCTCCCGCTCCTGCCGGGCAATGTGGTTTGCAACCTGCCAGGCTATCAGTTGCTGGACAGCCTGGCGGTCGAGGCGGATGGCAAGGTGTGCGTGGCGACGATCATCAACGGCGGGATCACCGCGTTTTCGCCGGACGGCTCGACCGAGCACTACGCCTTCCCGGACGTGATCGTGACCAACATCTGCTTCGGCGGCGCGGACATGCGCGATGCGTGGATCACGGCCTCGGGCACCGGCAAGCTTTACAAGGCGCGGTGGCCTCGACCGGGCCTGAAGCTGAACTTCAACGCGTAGGCCGGACTACTCTTCGCGCAGGAATGAGCCAGCGATCAGCAGGGCCACGGCCAGCAAGGCCAGAAGACCTGACAAATAGGGCAACCAGGACATCGTTCACCTCCCAAGATCGGAGGTGACGATGCGCCGGGGCCGTCCAGCCGGACAGCCCCGGAACAAGGGGGTTAGTACAGGGTGCCGAGCGCGGCGCGTTCGAACGCCTTCAGCTCGTCAGAGCGGCCCTCGCGGATCTTGGTGACCCACTCCGGATCCTGCAGCAACGCGCGGCCCACGCCGACCATGTCGTACTCGCCGCGTTCCAGACCACCGATGACGTTATCGATCGAGGTCGGCTGGCTGCCCTCCCCGCCAAACGCGGCGATGAACTCGCCCGAAAGGCCGACCGAACCGACCGTGATAGTCGGGGCACCGGTCAGCTTCTTGGCCCAACCGGCGAAGTTCAGATCGCTGCCCTCGAATTCAGGCTCCCAGAAGCGGCGCTGGCTGCAGTGGAAGATGTCGGCGCCGGCGTCGGCCAGCGGCTGCAGCCAGGCTTCCATTTCCTGCGGGGTCTGGGCCAGGCGGGCGGTGTATTCCTGCTGCTTCCACTGCGACAGGCGGATGATGACCGGATAGTCCGGCCCGACGGCCGCACGCACTGCCTTGAGGATTTCGGCGGCGAAACGGCCCCGTTCTCCGATGGTCGGACCGCCCCAGGCGTCACTGCGGACGTTTGTGCCCGACCAGAAGAACTGGTCGATCAGATAGCCGTGGGCGCCGTGCAGTTCGATGGCGTCGAAGCCAAGGCGCTTGGCGTCCGCTGCTGCGGTGGCGAAGGCCTGGATCGTGTCAGCGACCTCCGCGTCGGTCATCGGCTCGGTGAAAGGGTTGCCGCCGGCCTTGGACAGGCCCGACGGGCTGTCGACCTTGCCCAGCACGTCCTTACCCTTGGCGGCGCCGACGTGCCAAAGCTGCGGCGCGATCTTGCCGCCGGCGGCGTGAACCTCGTCGACCACTTTCTTCCACGCCGCGAGCTCTTTCTCGCCGTGGAAACGCGGCACGTTGGCGTCGTTCAGCGAGGCGGCGCGCGCGACGCCCGTGCCCTCGGTCACGATGAGGCCGACCTGATTCTCGGCGCGGCGACGGTAGTAGGCTGCGACCTCATCGGTCGGCACGCCGCCCGGCGAGAAGGATCGCGTCATCGGCGCCATCACCACCCGGTTGGGCAGCTTCAGCGACTTGAACTCGAAGGGCTTGAAGAGGGCGTCGAGCGACATGAGGGCTCCAGGGGAGAAAGAATTGCTGTCGAAATTCAAACACGCGTTCGAAATCTAAGCCAAGGCAGAAAAACTGCAACGGCTACGGTTCCGAGCGTGAAAGCTTGCGTCGGCGCGACGGGAACGCGACAAACGCGCGGCTCAGATGGGAGGGCGGGTTATGGGCGGCAAGCCGGCGAACTGGTGGATCATGCTGGCGGCGGGGATTTTCGCTGCGGTGTTCCTGCTGAAGGACTTCATGGACCACGGCCACGCGATCCTGGCGCACGCGGGTTACAAGGGCCTGCTCACCTCCCCAACCATTCACCACAAGGTGGGCGAGGCGCTGATCGGTGTGATCCTGTTCATGACCGCCCTGATGCGGTCGATCTGGCCTGCCGAACGTCTGATCGCCAACCTCAAGGCTTCTTACCCCTTGATGCTGGTCGGCGCGGCCCTGAACGCTCTGGCTTGGTTCGGCAGCGGACTGCCGGCGACGGATTTCAACAAGATCTGGTTCGCGCTGCTTGTAGTGGTGGGCGTAGCCGCACCGCCGCTGCTGATCCGCTGGCTCGGCAAATCCAAAGGGGCCCAGACGCAGGCCTGAGCCCCCTTTCGTCGATCCTCAGAGGCCCAGGACCATCTTGGCCATGATGTTGCGCTGGATCTCGTTGGAGCCGGCGTAGATCGAGGCCTTGCGGTAGTTGAAGTAGGCTGGCGCAGCGGGGCCGGCATAGTCGGGACCCGCTCGGCCATCGTTGGCGGGCGACCAGGTGTCTCGCACGAACGGCGCGGAATAATTGCCAACCGCCTCTAGCGTCAGCTCAGTGATCGCCTGCTGATGTTCGGAACCAACGCACTTCAGCATCGACGAGGCGGGGCCGATGTTCTTGCCCGCGCCACGTCCGGAGAAGATGCGCAGTTCAGAGGCGTTGAGCGCCTCGACCTGGATCTCGAGATTGGCGATCTTGCTGCGGAAGTCCGGATCATCGATCAGGCGTCCGCCATCGTCGGCCCGCTCCAGGGCCGCGATGCGCTTGACCTTCTTGAGCATGTTCATCAGGCCCGGCGCATAGGCGTTGCCGCGCTCGAACTCGAGCAGGTACTTGGCGTAGGTCCAGCCCTTATTCTCCTCGCCGATGCGGTTGGCGACCGGCACGCGGACATTGTCGAAGAAGACCTGATTGATCTCCTGCTCATTGTCCGGCGGACCGTCCAGGGTGGGCAGCGGCTTGATCTGGATGCCGGGGGTGTCCATCCGCAGCAGCAGGAACGAGATGCCTTCCTGCGGCTTGCCCTCGGTCGAGGTGCGCACCAGGCAGAACATCCAGTCGGCCCACTGGGCGTGGGTGGTCCAGATCTTCGAGCCGTTGAGGACATAGTCGTCCCCGTCGCGCACGGCCCGCATCTGCAGGCTGGCCAGATCCGAACCGGACCCAGGCTCCGAATAGCCCTGGCACCACCAGATGTCGGAGTTGAGGATCGGCGGCAGGTGCTGGGCCTTCTGCTCGGGCGAGCCGAACGCCATGATCACCGGAGCGACCATCTTCAGACCCATCGGCGACGAGGTCGGCACGCCCGCGAGGCTCATCTCCATGTTGAAGATGTAGCGCTGTGAGGGCGTGAAACCCGCGCCGCCCAGCTCAACGGGCCAGTCCGGCGCCGCCCAGCCACGCTCGGCCAGCTTCTTCTGCCACTTCACCTGCCCGGCCTTGTCCAGATAGCCGTTCTTGGACTGGCTCATCTGGCGGCGCAGATCGTCGTCATAGGCGGTGGCGATCCAGTCGCGCACCTCTTGCTGGAAGGCCAGGTCCTCGGCCGAGAACGCCAGATCCATCGCGCCCTACTCCACCGCGTCGAGATATTCAATGACCGGCGCGCCCGCCATGGTCGGCCCCATAGCCGCGCCGGCGGCCTTGAAATAGTCGGTGCCGCCGTGGTGCTTCAGCGCATCCGTCGACGCGTAAAGCTCCAGCACCTTGTAGACGCCCTCTTCGCTCTTGGAGCGCGTCAGCTGGTACATCAGGCAGCCCGGCTCGTTGGCCTTCACCTTGGCGGCGAGATCCAGGAACACTTTTTCGAATTCCGCAGCCTTGGCCGGCTGGACCTTCAAGGTCGCGACAACGCCGATCATGTCTTCCTCCCAACAATTGTTTGAATTGCAGGATGCGGGAGTGCGCGGCGCGCGGCAAGGCCAGACGTAGCGGAAGTGCGTCCGAAGACCTTTCCCCGGACGATAATCGGACGAGACGGGTTAGGAGCGCTCGTTCCAGCCATAGGCGACCCAGGAGTGGCCGCCGACATTGCGCGCTTCGATCAAGCCGTCGTCCGCCGGCGACTTGGCGACCTTGCGCCCGCGGAACGCGAAGGCGGCCAAGCCGAACAGCGCGCTCCCGATAAAGCCGACCACGACCACGGTCGCTGCGAAGATCACCGCCAGCACCGCGCCTACAACCACCGCGACCGAAGTCGCCAGGGCGCCGGCCAGCCAAGCCAGGTTTCGCAGGGGCGAAGCGACGGTGCTCATCTGGATCCTTTCGTCGGCGCTCATGGTCAAACAAGTTGGTTCACAAGCGCTGAACGTCAACTGAACACCCCCTCGCAAAGGATGGAAAGCCTTTTTACGAGGTCGGTGCGGGACGGATTGTCTCGGTCAGCCCACGGCGGCCAAGCCAAGCTCCCGCCGCTCTCTCATCACCGTCGAGAACGCGGCGTTGATCGCAGCGGCCTTGGCCTCGGCGACTTCGATGAACTCCGACGGCAAGCCGCGGGCGCGGGCGCGATCAGGGTGGGCGCTCGACAGGGCCGACTTCCAGGCCGAACGCACCGTGGCGTCGTCCGCGTCGGGCGGCACTTCTAGGATCGCGTAGGGGTCGTCGGGACCCACGCCCAGATGAGTCGCGCGTAGGCGACGGAACGCCAGCGGCGACATGCCGAAGAGATTCGACACCCGCTCCAGATAGTCGAGCTCGTCCTGCGAGACGAAGCCGTCGGACTTGGCGATGTGGAACAGGCCGTCGACCACGTCTTCCAGCAATTGCGGGCAACTGGAGTAGCGCTTGGCCAGACGCTTGGCATAGCTCTCAAAGCCGTGCGTCGTTTGCCGCGCCAAGTCATAAAGACGGTGGATGTTGGGTTCTGAGGCAGGGTCGGGCTGGAACACCTCGGTGAAGGCGGCGAATTCCCCGCCATCCGCGCGACCGTCGACCTTGGCCAGCTTGGCGCCGAGCGCCGTCACCGCCGTGGAGAACGCCGGATCCTCGCCGGGCAGACCGCCGGGACACTCTGTGCAGTCGGCCAGGTCCAGGCGCCGGGCGGCGATGCTCGCGATGTTGCGCCAGAAGGACATGGGTCGCCTCGAAACCAGCAACGGACAAGAGAGATACGCACGACAGAGCGACCGGATCACCTCATTCCGCGCTTCTAGCACAATGAGAATGATCGTTCACATGACTTTAGTGCAATGCGGCGACCGCCCGCGCCGATATCGCACGGGAGCCGAACGCGGAATTGATCGTTATGGCTCCGCTTGTCGGTGAAGCGCCACCGCCACGCAACGGTCCCAATCCGGATCGAAATACTCTAGTGAAGACACCCGGTAATCAGAAAGGACCTCCGCCCGCATGGCGAACGCCCTCTTCCTCGCCCTGGCCTTGTTGGCCCAAGACGGCCAAGCGAGCACCCAAAGCCCCAATGCGCCGCCATCGGACGAGTATGGTTATGTCGCCTGGTGCTATGGCGCCCTGGGCGGCTACGCCTCGCTGTACGATCAGGTGATGCCGGAGGTGACTCGGATCGAGAAGGCGTTTCCTGGTCCGGATGGCGTGGAAGCCTCACTGAAGACCTATCCCGAGCTTCGCGCCCAGGCCCGGAAGGACCTGAAAACCTTCGCCTCGGCGATCACGGCGGCCGAGAAGGCCAGCCCGCGCCCCATCTCAGAATATGGCGGCTCACAGGTCAAACGCGGCGCGGCCATTTGGCAGGGCGCAGGCTCGATCGACAAGGCGCGCCTGGCCCAGATGTGGATGAGCTGGAGCCCGCCCGGCGACTGCGAAAAGCGCGCCAAGGCGCTTGAAATCAAGTCCTCCATCCTCGGCAAGGCTCTGAACTACAACGCCGTCTCGGCCACGACGCAAGCCCCGCCCCCGGAGACTGAGGCGCCCACGAGCGCTCCGTCAGCGGCTGAGGCTTCTCCCCCGGCGGCGACCCTGCCGGAGCCGCCTCCCGCCTCGCCGGCCAAGCCTGCGGTTAAGGCCGCTCCCGCCCCGGCGAAACCGACGGTGAAAGCGCCGGCGGCAAAACCAACGGCCTCGACTGAAGTCATCGTTGATCCTGCCAATCCGGTCCCCTGCGCGGGCAGCCTGGTTCCGGCCAAGCGTGGCGGCAAGGACGTCCTGATCTGCAAGGCGGACTGAACCGGCAGAGATCAGGGGGCCGAGGGCAGTACGCCGCTCTCGGCCAAGGCCTTGAACCAGGCATAGGACGCCTTCGGAATGCGACGGCCGCTTGCGGCCTCCATGGCGCTTAGGCCGAATTTCGAGGTGTAGCCGAGGTCCCATTCAAAGTTGTCGATCAGGGTCCACTCGAAATAGCCCCGCACGTCGCACCCGGCCTCGCGGGCCGCCAGCACCGCTTGAAGATGACGGCGCAGGTACTTGATGCGGAACGTGTCGTCCAGAATAGCGGGACCGCTGCCGAAGGGGTCGGAGCAGCCGTTTTCGGTCACGAACATCTTGGGCGCGCCGTATTCGCGCCGAACACGGTTCAGGACCTCGAACAAGCCCGATGGGTCGACATGACGACCAAACGCGTCCTGCTCGGCGCCGCCAGGGGCCGGGGCGGCGGCGATCCGGCTCGGCGCGGATAGGTCCAGCCGCACATAGGCGGGCGCGTAGTAGTTCACGCCCAGGAAGTCCACGGCCTGCCGCGTGATCTTCAGATCGCCATCGCGCAGAACGCCCTTCAGCGGCTCCTCCATCGCCTTCGGATAGGCGCCTTTGAACAGAGGATCCAGCCAGGACAGGTTCCAGATCTGATCGAGCCCATCCGAGGCCAGGCGGTTCCAGAAGGCCAGCGGCCCGCCAGCAGGTCGACACGGCTGCAAGGCCATGGTGGTGCCTACCGCCAGGTCGCTCCGCGCCGCCCGCAACGCCTGGATAGCGAGGCCCTGACCAAGGTTCATGTGATGGGTTACCGCCCCCAGCAGCGCCGCGTCCTTGAGCCCCGGCGCGTGCTCACCCAGCACGTGGCCGAACACGGTGTGGACGGCCGCCTCGTTCAGGATGATGTAGTTCTTCAGTCGGTCTCCCAGCCTCGCGACCACCGCGCCCGCATAGTCCGCCAAGCGCTGGGCGGTGTCGCGGTTCGCCCACCCGCCCTTGGCCTGAAGGCCCTGAGGCAGGTCCCAGTGGAAAAGCGTGGCGTAGGGCGTGACGCCCTTGGCCAGCAATGCATCGACCAGTCGCGAATAGTGGTCCAAGCCAGCAGCGTTCACGGGCCCCTCGCCCGTCGGCAAAATGCGGGACCAGCTGATCGAGAAGCGATAGGCGTTGAGACCGGCGCCGGCGATCAGGTCGACGTCGTCCTGGAAGCGGCGATAGCTGTCGGTAGCGACCGTGGCGTCAGAGCCGTCCTTGATGCGACCGGGGACCTTCTCGAACACGTCCCAAACGCTAGGCCCGCGCCCGTCGGCGGTCTGCGAGCCTTCGGTCTGGAAGGCGGCGGTGGCCACGCCCCAGACGAAGTCCTTGGGGAATTGCCGGCTCTTGGGGTTGAGGTCGGTGTCGCCCGCCCCCTCACATCCCGAAAGCCCCACAGCCGCGCCGCTCAGGGCCAAAGCCCCCAGCGCCCTCCGGCTCACGCCTGGGCGTTCCATGCCGTCCCCTCCCGTTACTTGTCGAGAGGAGCATGCGTTCGGATATCGCGGTTCGCAATCCTCCCCCTAGCGGGGTAGGTGTCGGCGCGCAGCGGCGACGGAGGGGGAAGAGCTAGGCCTCAAGTAACTTCCCCCTCCGGCGCTTCGCGCCACCTCACCCTCTAGGGGGAGGATTTTCAGCCCTACGCCGCCGCGCCGCGGGCCCGGGCCAGCGGGTCGTAGTTCAAGATCGGCGAGAGCCAGCGCTCGGCGGTGGCTAGGTCCCAGCCCTTGCGGCGGGCGTAGTCCTCGACTTGGTCGGCGTCGATCTTGCCGACGCCGAAATAGTGCGCCTGCGGGTGGCTGAAGAAGAGGCCCGAGACCGCCGCGCCGGGGGTCATGGCGTAGCTCTCAGTCAGTTGCAGGCCCGTGGCCGCCTCGGCGTCGAGCAGCTTGAAGAGCGTGCCCTTTTCGGTGTGGTCGGGCTGGGCCGGGTAGCCGGGCGCGGGGCGGATGCCCTGGTACTTTTCGGCGATCAGGCGATCGACATCGGCGTCTTCGTCGGGCGCGTAGCCCCAAAGCTCGACGCGCGCCTTGTGATGCAGCCACTCGGCGAAGGCTTCGGCCAGGCGGTCGGCCAGGGCCGAGGCCATGATGGCGCTATAGTCGTCGCCGGCGTCCTTGAAGCGTTTGACGATCTCGTCCTCGCCATGGCCCGCGGTGACCGCGAAGCCGCCGACATAGTCCGCCCCCTGCCCGATCGGCGCGACGAAGTCGGAGAGCGCCACGTTCGACTTACCCTCCCCCTTGTCCATCTGCTGGCGCAGAGTGTGCAGGCGCGAGAACTCGGCCACGCGGGTTTCGTCGGTGTAGAGCACGATGTCGTCGCCCTGAGCCTGGGCCGGCCAGAAGCCGATTACGCCCTTGGCCCCGAACCACTTCTCGGCGACCACCTTGTCCAGCATGGCACGGGCGTCTCGATAGAGGTCAGTGGCGGCCTGGCCCACCACGTCATCCTCCAGGATCTGCGGGAACCGGCCGATCAGCTCCCAGCTGGCGAAGAACGGCGACCAGTCGATGAACGGTACGAGCTCGGCCAGCGACGGCTCGAACACCCGCGTGCCGATGAAAGCCGGCTTAGGCGACGCGTAGCCCTTCCAGTCGATCGCAAACGCGCGCTCGCGAGCCTCGGCGATCGAGGTTCGCGCCTTGACCGTCTGGCCCCGAGCATACTGCTCGCGAACCTTCACGTATTCGGCGCGGGTCTCGGCGATAATCCTGTCGCGCTCGCCCTCCGACAGCAGGCCCGAGACCACGCCCACAGCGCGGCTGGCGTCTACGACATAGGTCGTGGGACCGCGACGGTACGCCGGCTCAATCTTGACAGCCGTATGGGTGCGGCTGGTGGTGGCGCCGCCGATCAAAAGCGGGATGTCGAAACCCTGGCGCTCCATCTCGGCGGCCACGAACACCATCTCATCCAGAGACGGCGTGATCAGACCCGACAGGCCAATCATGTCGACCTTGTGCTTCTTCGCTTCATCGAGAATGCGGTCGGCGGGCACCATGACCCCCAGATCCACGACCTCGTAGTTGTTACACTGCAGCACGACGCCGACGATGTTCTTGCCGATGTCGTGGACGTCGCCTTTCACGGTCGCCATCAGCACCTTGCCGGCGGCCTGGCGCTCCTGGCCTTCCTTTTCGGCCTCCATGAACGGCATCAGCCAGGCCACGGCCTGCTTCATCACGCGGGCCGACTTGACGACCTGGGGCAGGAACATCTTGCCCGCGCCGAACAGGTCGCCGACGACGTTCATGCCGTCCATCAGCGGGCCTTCGATCACGTGCAGCGGACGCTCGGCGGCCAGGCGCGCCTCCTCGGTGTCGGCGTCGATGAACTCGGTGATCCCGTGGACCAGGGCGTGGGTCAGGCGCTCGTTCACCGTGCCCTTGCGCCATTCCAGGTTCGCGACCTGCTGCTGGCCCTTCTCGCCCTTGTAGCGAGGGGCCATCTCGACCAGCCGCTCGGTGTTGGTCTGGTTCGGGTCGCGCTGCGGGCGGTTTAGGATCACGTCCTCAACGGCCTCGCGCAGCACGGGGTCGATGTCGTCATAGACCGGAAGGTCGCCGGAGTTGACGATGCCCATGTCCATACCGGCGTTGATGGCGTGGTACAGGAACACCGAGTGGATCGCCCGGCGCACCGGCTCGTTGCCGCGGAAGCTGAACGAAACGTTCGACACCCCGCCCGACACCCGGGCGTAGGGCAGCATCTGCTTGATGCGGCGCGTCGCCTCGATGAAGTCGACGGCGTAGTTGTCGTGCTCCTCGATCCCCGTCGCCACGGCGAAGATGTTGGGGTCGAAGATGATGTCCTCGGGCGGGAAGCCGACCTTCTCCACCAGGGTGTTGTAGGCCCGCTCGCAGATTTCGACCTTGCGCGCCTCGGTGTCGGCCTGGCCGACCTCGTCGAAGGCCATGACCACCACGGCCGCGCCGTAGCGCAGGCAGAGCTTGGCCTGCTGGAGGAACTTCTCTTCGCCTTCCTTCAGGCTGATCGAATTGACGATCGCCTTGCCCTGGACGCACTTGAGACCAGCCTCGATCACCTCCCACTTGGAGCTGTCGATCATCACCGGCACGCGGGCGATGTCAGGCTCGGCAGCCATCAGGTTCAGGAAGGTGACCATGGCCTGCTGGCTGTCCAGCAGACCCTCGTCCATGTTGACGTCAATGACCTGGGCGCCGGCCTCTACCTGCTGGCGCGCGACCGACAGGGCTTCGGCGTAGTTGCCCTCGACGATCAGCTTCTTGAACTTGGCCGAGCCGGTGACGTTGGTGCGCTCACCGATGTTGACGAAGACGGGTCTCATGATCGGATCTCACGCCCCTCCCCTTGATGGGGAGGGGTTGGGGTGGGGTGACACCGCAGCCTGCCCCGACCACGGCGTTCAATCTTCAAGCGCTGTCACCCCCATCCCCGCCCTTCCCCCATCAAAGGGGGAAGGGAGAAGACCGAGGCCGCGAAAACTCTAAGCCAACTCGAACGGTTCGAGGCCCGCCAGGCGCATGGCCCTGGGGCGCTCGGGGATCTGGCGGGGCTTCACGCCGCGCACTTCGTCGGCGACGTGGCGGATGTGGTCCGGCGTCGTGCCGCAGCAGCCGCCCAGGATGTTGACGAGGCCGTCCTTGGCCCATTCGTGCAGGGCGTGGCCGGTCTCGTGCGGTTCCTCGTCGTACTGGCCCATGGCGTTGGGCAAGCCGGCGTTGGGATAGGCCGCGACCAGGGTGTCGGCGATGCGGGCCATCTCGGCGATGTGCGGTCGCATCAGGTCCGCGCCCAAGGCGCAGTTGAAGCCCACCGCGAACGGCTTGGCGTGCTTGACGCTATTCCAGAACGCCTCGGCCGTCTGGCCAGACAGCGTGCGGCCCGAGCGGTCGGTGATCGTGCCGCTGATCCAGATCGGCAGCTCCTCGTGCCCTTCATCTCGCCAGTCGAGGATCGCCTTGATCGCGGCCTTGCAGTTCAGGGTGTCGGTGATCGTCTCGATCAGGAACAGGTCGACCCCGCCCTGGTAGAGCGCGTCCACCTGCTGGCGATAGGCTTCGTACACCTGGTCGAAGGTCACCTTGCGCGCGCCCGGATCGTTCACGTCGGACGACATCGACAGCATGACGTTCAGCGGTCCCATGGAGCCGGCGATGAACTTCGGACTTGCCGGGTTCTCAGCGTTCCAGCGGTCGGCGACCGAGCGGCCGATCCTCGCGCCCTCGATGTTGATGTCCCAGACGTCCTGTTCGCCCAGGTGATAGTCAGCTTGGGCGATCGTGGTGCCCGAGAAGGTGTTGGTCTCTGAGATGTCGGCGCCGGCCGAGAAATAGGCGTCGTGCAGCTCGGCCACGAGATCCGGCCGGGTCAGGCACAGGATGTCGTTGTTGCCCTTCATCTGGCCGTTGTAGGCGGCGAACCGCTGGGCGCGGTAATCCGCCTCGGTTAGACCCTTCTTCTGGAACATCACGCCCCAGGAGCCGTCGAGGATCAGGATCTTTTCTTTCGCGGCGGCCTTGAGCGCGGCCACGCGATTGGCGCGGATGGAGAGGTCGGTCATCGCTTGGGCCCCGCCGCCTGCTGGCGCGCGAGCTCCTTGTTAAAGGCGGCTTCGGAGGCGTCGACGAACCGGGCGAGCTCGGCCGGATCGACGAAGGCGTTGGGGTCGCCGCGCAGTTGCTTCTGGCGCTTGGCCAGCAGATTTCCCTGCTCCTCGTGCGCGGGCAACATGACGTCGGTGGGAATGGCGCGCAGCTTTGCGAAGCTGGCGCGATAGTCGGCGACGATGGTGCGGTGGGTCTTGTTACCCACGAGCGCATTGCCGGCAACGGACAGCGAGCATGGGAAGGTCACGTTCAACGGCCGCCCCTTCTCGACCACCGCCGTCGTCCAACTGGTGCAGCCAATCGTGTGACCCGGCGTCAGGTGGGCGACCATGGCGATCTCGCCCAGCTTCAGCTTGGTCTGGTCGCCAAAGGCGCGATCGACCTTCACCGCCGGCATGGGCGTGGGGCCGTTCTCGTTATCGCCGATGTGATGGCCCTGCTCCATCGCCGGCTCATCGCCGCGCGAAATCCACAGCTTGGCGCCCGGAATGTCAGCCTTGAGTTGGGCAAGACCGCCGGCGTGGTCAAAATGAGCGTGGGTGTTGATCAGCATCTTCACGTCAGTCAGCTGGAAGCCCAGCGACGCGATGTTCCGCTCGATCTGCTTGCCGGTCTCCGCGTTCGGCCCGCCGTCCAGCACCACATGGCCCTCGGAAGACGTAATCAGCCAGGACGAGATGCCCTCGGTGCCGACATAATAGATGTTGCCGACCACCCGATAGGGCTTGGTCGGCTTGGTCCAGCTGGCCGGCATGCCGTCGGCGTGGGCGGCCGAGGTCAGGGCCAGCAGCGAGGCGGCGGCCGCCAAAATCAAGCGCTTCATGCGGCGGCCTCCGATGCGGCGGGCGACACCTCGCGCACGCCGAGCACACGGCAGATGGCGTAGACCAGATCGGCCCGGTTTAAAGTGTAGAAGTGGAAGTCCTCGAACCCCTGCTCCTGAAGCTTGGCGCACATCTCGGCGGCGACCGAGCAGGCGATCAGGCGGCGCGTCTCAGCGTCGTGCTCCAGGCCGTCGAACAGGTTGCCTAGCCAGGCCGGGATCGCCGTCTGGCAGGCGGCCGCCATCTTCTTCAAGCCCACGAAATTGGTGACCGGCATGATCCCCGGCACGATCGGGATGGTGATCCCGGCGGCGCGGACCTTGTCGACGTACCGCAGGAAGGCGTCGAGATCGAAAAAGAACTGGCTGATGCCCAGGGTCGCCCCAGCGTCGACCTTCTGCTTCAGGACGTCGATGTCGTGTTCCAGCGAGGGGCTTTCGGGATGCTTCTCAGGATAGACCCCGACCAGCACCTCGAACGGCGCAATCCCGCGCACGGCCTTGGTCAGCTCTGTGGCGTTGGCGTACCCGTCGGCGCGCGGCACATAGACCCCGCCGATACCCCCCTCGCCTGGAGGCGGATCGCCGCGCAGCGAGACGATGTGGCGAACGCCCGTCTCCCAGTACTCGCGGATGACGTCGTCGACCTCGTCGCGGCTGGCGCCAACGCAGGTCAGGTGCGCCGCCGGCTTGAGGCTGGTCTCGTCCAGGATGCGCTTGACGGTGCGGTGCGTGCGCTCGCGCGTCGAGCCGCCCGCGCCATAGGTCACGGACACGAAAGCCGGATCTAGCGGCGCCAGGCGCGTGATCGCCGCCCACAGGCTCTCTTCCATCTGTGGGGTCTTGGGCGGGAAAAACTCGAACGATACGCGCGGACGCCCCGTACGTTCGCCGGCGCGCGCCACGGGGCCAATCACCCGACGGGTAGGCGGAAGAGTCATGCGGCGCTCCTTTCGAGGGATGCCTTGCTGGGACGGCGCGCCGTCCAAATCTTGACGGTCAGCCCCTCGGCCGTGGCAGGCGGGAGCGCGATATTGCTTTCCAGCGCAAGCCCGGCGGCCTCGATCCAGGCCACGATCTCGGCGTCGTCGAAACCCAGGCGGCGGTGCTGGTGAACCTCGCGCAGGAATTCGTGATCGTGCGGGGCGAAGTCGGCGATCAGCAGCAGGCCGCCTGGCGTCACGAGGCGGGCGGCTTCGGCGACGGCGGTCGCAGGATCGGTCAGGTAGTGCAGCACCTGGTGGACGGTGACGAGATCGGCGCAGCCGCCTGGCAGGCCGGTCCGGAAGATGTCGCCATGCCGCAGCTCGCAGGCGGTGAGGCCGGCCTTGGCGACCTCGTCGCGGGCGATGTTCAGCATCTGCTGCGAAAGATCCAGGCCCAGCGCATTGCTGGCGCGCTTACCCAGCAGCGTCAGCATCCGCCCTGCGCCCGCGCCCAGGTCGACCATCTCGTCGAACGGCCCCTCGCCGGTAGCGCGCAGGATTGCGGCTTCGACTTCGGCCTCATCGACATAGAGCGAGCGAATCTCGTTCCAGCGTGCGGCGTTGCGCGCGAAATAGGCCTGGGCGTCGGTCGAACGCTCGGCCCGAACGGCGGCCAGCTTGTCGGCGTCGGCCTGGATGGTCTCGTCGCGCGCGTCGATCAGGTCCAGCGCCTGCTCGACCAGTAATCGCCCCGGCGACTTGGCGGCGAGACGGTAGAACACCCAAGCGCCGTCCGGGAACCGCTCCACGAGGCCCGCTTCTGCCAAAAGCTTCAGGTGACGCGATACGCGCGGCTGACTCTGGTCGAGGATCCGGCACAGCTCCAGCACCGACAGTTCCTCGGCCGCCAGCAAGGCCAGCAGCCGAAGGCGCGTGGACTCGCCGGCGGCGCGCAGCACCTCAACAACCTGTTCGGCGGTAAGCTTCATGAGGACATAAAGATATCTTTATGTCCGATTTGGCAAGAGGAACTTATGCCTCTGAGTCGCCTTTGACGGGCTCCCAGAGCTCAATCTTCACCCCTGCGGGGTCCATGAGCCAAGCGAACCGACCCATGCCGTCCTCGTCCTGACGCCCGATGGGCTCGACACCCTCAGCGGCCGCCTTGAACAGGACGCCGTCCATATCATCGACAATGAAATTGATCATGAACGGCGACGTCGATGGCGCGAAATATTGCGTGTCCGACGCAAAGGGTGACCAGGTCGTCGAGGTCGACCGGGGATGTTCGAACACCGCCCCGCCCCAGTCATGGATCTCGAAACCTAGCACCCGCGCGTACCAGTCACGGACCGCCTTTGGGTCCTGCGCCTTGTAGAAGATCCCGCCCAGTCCCAGCACCTTGGCCACGTCAGGTCTCCAGCGCGCTCGCCCAATCCTCGGACCACCTTAGCAGGGGCCACAGCGCGATGATCAAGTCCGCGCCGCGCGAGCTCAGGCGATATCCGCCGTCAACAGCGACGATATCCGCCGCTCGCAGTTCCGCCAGACGGGTGTTCAGGGTCCCGGGCGGCAGTTCAGCCGCCGCCTGCAGCGCTCTGAATGTCAATACGCGCGCCTCGCGCAGCTCCCAGACGATCCGCAGGGCGCCACGACGCCCCAACAGGTCGAGGGCGGCCATGATGGGGCGGCCAGAGTCCGAGCCACGAACGGGACCGCCCGGAAGAGGCGCTTCATTTTCTGTAGCATCGCCGCGATCTTGCATGATACAAATTTTGTAGCATGGAGGATTTCAGATGTCGCCAAGGATCGAGCCCGCAAAAGCACCCTACCCGCCCTCTGTCGCCAAGGCCTTGGGCCGGCTGAAGACGCCCGGAGATGAGCCCCTGTCGCTGTTCCGGACCCTCGCCCGCGACGAGCGGCTCTTTGCGCGCTTCACCGGCGGCGGCTTGCTGGATCCGGGCCACCTGTCGCTGAGAGCCCGTGAGATCGTCATCCACCGCATCTGCGCCCTCAACGGCTGCGGCTACGAGTGGGGCGTCCACGCGGCGATATTCGCCTCGGCGGTCGGTCTGGACGCCGAACGTCTCGCCGCAACCCTTGCCCCCGGCGTTGCCGACTGCTGGACCGAGGACGAAGCGTTGCTGATCGCCTTCTGCGACGCCGTGAACGCTCGCGCCGCCATCGATGACGAACTTTGGGCGCGCCTCAGCAAGGTCTTCAGCGAAGAGGCCCGGATCGAGTTGATGATGCTCGCCGGCTTCTACCGGACGGTCAGCCTCCTGGCGAACGGCCTACGCCTGGAGCCTGAAGATTTCGCCGTCCCGTTTCCCGGCTAGGCCGCCACCGGGGTCGCGAGCGGCTCGCCATGGAAGTAACGGCGCAGGTTCTCAAGCGTCAGGCTGACCATGGCGGGGATGCTGTCCAGGGTCGCGCCGGCGGTGTGGGGCGTCAGAACCGTACGGGGAACGTCCGACCATCGCGTTGCGGGCGTCGGTTCGGTCTCGAAGACATCCAGCGCGGCCATGCCAAGAGCCCCCGACTGCAACGCCGCGATCAGAGCGTCCTCATCAATCAGCGACCCGCGCGCGATATTGACGATCAAGCCTTGCGGCCCGACCGCCTCGATCACCGCCTTATTGATCAGGTGGCGATTGGTCTCGTCAGGACGGGCGCAGACGACCAGAACGTCGCTTTCCCGCGCCAGCGCCATCAAGCTCTCGGCGCGAGGGTAGTCCGTCTCCTTGGGGCGCGGCGCCCACCAGGCGACCTTCATGTCGAACGCGCTCAGGCGCCGGGCGACCGCCTCGCCGATATGGCCGAGTCCCACGATCCCCGCCTTGCGGCCGCGAAGACCATGGCGGGGCGTCATCCGCTCGGCGTGAGACCATCGGCCGGCGCGCAGCCGCTGGTCGCCTTCGACGATCCCGCGCCACGCGGCCAGCACCAGACCCACAGCGTGGTCGGCCACGTCAGCGGCGTTGAGCCCGGTCGAATGGGTCACCGCGACGCCGTGCGCCTTGCACCACGGCACGTCGACGCCGTCGTAGCCGACACTGACGCAGGCGATGAGTCCCAGGCGCGGCATCTCCGCCAGCATGTCCCGGCTGAGCGCCATTTCGCCCGCATGGACGATCGCGCGAACGCTCTGTCCCGGCCCTTCAAGGAAGGCCATCCGATCCGGATAGTCCCAGAGTCGATGCACGACATACGCGCTCTCCAGCAGCGGCTGCAGCGGCATCAGCATCTCGTGCGAGAGCAGGACATGGGGCTTCTCGGTGGCGGTTTGCGGCATCCGTTTCCTCCGAAGCGCCGGTCGAAAGCGCCAGCGTCAAAAGCGTCTCGTCCAAGCTACTCCACCTGCGGCGTTTGCACAGGCCAAAGCGGCGCGGCGGCTTGTCGCCGTCCGCGCCGCCTCGCCCGAAGGCTCTGCGACCGCTAGTGCCGCCCTTCGGCGAACTCTTCGATCATCTTGGCGCAGAACGCCGGCAAGTCGTCGGGCTTACGCGACGTGACGAGACCATCGTCGACCACGACCTCCTGGTCGACCCAGCGGGCTCCGGCGTTCGTAAGATCAGCCTCCAACGACGGCCATGAGGTCACTTCACGTCCCTCGACCGCGCCGGCGTTGATCAAGGTCCACGGCCCATGGCAGATGGCCGCGATCGGCTTCTTTTCGGTCACGAAGTGGCGGATGAAGTCGATCGCCTTGGGCTCAAGACGCAGGGCGTCGGGGTTGATCACGCCGCCCGGCAGCATGATCGCCTGATAGTCTTCGGGACGGGCGGACGAAAGTTCGCGATCGACCGGCACGGCCCGCCCCTTGTCGTGATGCTCCCAGCCCTGGATTTCGCCCGACTTCGGCGAGACCACCTCCACGATGGCGCCGGCGGCCTTCAAAGCCTCGATCGGCTTTTCCAGTTCAGACTGCTCGAAGCCGTCGGTGGCGAGGACGGCGACCTTGCGGCCGGCGAGGGTTTGATCGGTCATGGCGGGAACTCCTGTGGGGGCGAGAAAGGGCCAGCCAACAACCCTCCGCCACGTCGGCGGTTCCGGGCGACCATTCCTCCGCCGCTCCCGGCGCCCCCGCGGCGTGGCGCGCATTGCGGCTGCCCCCCCTAGGGTCGCCGCCTGTGGCCCCGAAGCACCCACGGCGGCGGCAAAGAAAAAGGGCGGTGGAGAACCACCGCCCTTTTCACCGTTTGGAGCCTCGCGCCCTACCGCGCGAACTTCTGGAACTTGATGCGCTTGGGGATCAGGCTGTCGGCGCCCAGGCGGCGCTTTTTGTCTTCCTCGTACATCTCGAAGTTGCCCTCGAACCATTCGACGTGGCTGTCGCCCTCGAAGGCCAGGATGTGGGTCGCCAGGCGGTCCAGGAACCAGCGATCGTGGCTGATGACCACGGCGCAGCCGGCGAACTCTTCCAGCGCCTCTTCCAGGGCCTGCAGGGTTTCGATGTCCAGGTCGTTGGTCGGTTCGTCGAGCAGGATCAGGTTGCCGCCGGTGGCCAGGGTCTTGGCCAGGTGGACGCGGTTGCGCTCACCGCCCGACAGCAGGCCGACCTTCTTCTGCTGATCGCCGCCCTTGAAATTGAAGCTGCCGACGTAAGCGCGGCTGTTGATCTCGCGCTTGCCGACGATCATCACGTCGGTGCCGCCGCTGATCTCTTCCCAGATGGTCTTGTTCGGGTCGAGCGCGTCGCGCGACTGGTCCACATAGGCCAGCTTGACGGTCTCGCCGACCTTGATCGTGCCCTGGTCCGGCTGCTCGCGGCCGGTGATCAGCTTGAACAGGGTGGACTTACCGGCGCCGTTCGGGCCGATGACGCCGACGATGCCGTTCGGCGGCAGGCGGAACGACAGGTCCTTGAATAGCACCTTGTCGCCGTACTCCTTCTCCAGGCCGTTGACCTCGAGCACCACGTTGCCGAGGCGCGGGCCGGGCGGGATCTGGATGTGGGCCTGGGTCTGGGCGGCGCGGGCGTTCTCCTGCGCGGCGACCATTTCCTCGTACGAGGCCAGACGCGCCTTCGACTTGGACTGACGGGCCTTGGGCGAGCTGCGGACCCATTCCAGTTCGCGGGTGAGCGCGCGCTGGCGGGCTTCCGATTCCGACTGTTCCTGGACGACGCGCTTTTGCTTCTGCTCCAGCCAGCCCGAGTAGTTGCCCTCGTAGGGGATGCCCTTGCCGCGATCCAGCTCCAGCGTCCACTTGGTCACTTGGTCCAGGAAGTAGCGATCGTGGGTCACGAGGATGACGCAGCCCGGGAACTCTTCAAGGTGGTGCTGCAGCCAGGCCACCGACTCGGCGTCCAGGTGGTTGGTCGGTTCGTCGAGCAGCAGCATGTCGGGCTTGCTGAGCAGCAGGCGGGCCAGAGCGATGCGGCGCTTCTCACCGCCCGACAGGGTCTCGATATTGGCGTCGTTCGGCGGGCAACGCAGGGCGTCGATCGCCATCTCGACCTTGGAATCGATGTCCCAGAGATCCTTGGCGTCGATGATCTCCTGGAGCTTGGTCATCTCCTCCATCAGCTCGTCGGAGTAGTCCTCGCCGAGCTTGGCCGCCAGTTCGTTGTACTTGTCGAAAATCTTCTTGTCTTCGCAGTCGGCGATGACGTTGCCCCAGACGTCCAGGGTCGGATCCAGCACCGGCTCCTGCGGGAGGTAGCCGCGCTTGATGCCGTCGGCGGCCTTGGCCTCACCGGAGAATTCCTTGTCGAGGCCGGCCATGACCTTCAGCAGGGTCGACTTACCCGAGCCGTTGACGCCCACGACGCCGATCTTGGCGTCGGAGTAGAACGACAGCCAGATGTTCTCGAAGACCTTCTTGCCGCCGGGATAGGCCTTCGTCAGGCCCTGCATCTGGAAAATGTATTGCTGCGCCATGAGGCTCGCGATCTCGCTGGGACGATGTTTCGGGGATTGGGCGCTGAAATAGCGGTCCGGAGGCCTTCGCGCAATCGTCGCCAGAGCGGGTTCAAGGGTTCAGAGGCCGGACGGCTGTCATCGATCCGTCGCGACAGCGTCGGAAACCCGACACGGAAGCTTCGCCGTGGCGTCGCCATGCGCTGTTAGCCGAGCCCCACAGCCGACGCCTCTCGACGTCGGGACAAAGGGGATGACTGAAATGAAGAACCACCTGCTGCTGGGCGCCGCCGCTGGCGCGCTCATGATCGTCGCCGCGCCGGCCTTCGCGGCCGAGCCGACCGCCGACACCGCGCCGGTCGCCACGAGCGCTGCGTCGCCTGACACCTCGGTCGTCGATGCGGTCATCATCATCGGCCAAGGTCAGAGCCGCCAAGTTCAGACGCTGAACAATGACGCCATCACCGAACAAGCCGCCGGCACGAGCGCCCTGAAGGCGATCGACAAGCTGCCGGGCGTCACCTTCCAATCGGCCGACGCCTTTGGCGCCTACGAGTGGTCGACCCGCATCTCGATCCGTGGCTTCAACCAGAACCAGCTGGGCTTCACCCTCGACGGCGTGCCGCTGGGCGACATGAGCTACGGCAACCACAACGGCCTGCACATCAGCCGCGCCGTCGCCAGCGAGAACATCGGCCGCGTCGAGCTGGCTCAAGGCGCCGGCGCGCTGGGCACCGCTTCGACTTCGAACCTGGGCGGCACGCTGCAGTTCTTCTCGCGCGATCCGTCTGAAACGATGGGCGGCGAGATCGATCTGACGGGCGGCTCGGACAACATGCACCGCGTGTTCGGTCGCTTCGAGACCGGCGCCATCAGCCAACTGGGCGGCCTGCGCGGCTACGTCTCCGTCGCCGACCAGAAGAGCGACAAGTGGAAGGGTGGCGGCGAGCAGAAGCAGCGCCAGTACGACGCCAAGCTGGTGCTGCCGCTCGGCGAGCGCGGTGACCTGACGGGCTTCTACCACCGGTCGGAGCGTCGTGAGCAAGACTATCAGGATCTGTCGTTCGACATGATCAAGCGTCTGGGCCGCGACTGGGACAACACCCAGCCGAACTGGGGCCTGGCGATCGCGGCGGCCCGCGCCTACAACACGCCGGGCGCCGCTCTCCCCGCGCCGTTCAAGACCGTCGATGACGCCTACTACGCTGGCGCCGGCGTCCGTAATGACGACCTTTACGGCACGAAGCTGAACCTCGACATCACCGACCGCGTCACCCTGGACGCCACCGCCTACCAGCACAAGAACGAAGGCCAGGGCCTGTGGTACACCCCCTACGTGCCGAGCCCGGGCTTTGGCACGGCCGGCTCGACCGCTGCGCCCCTGTCCATCCGCACCACCGAGTATGACATCGACCGGGGCGGCCTGACCGCCGGCCTGACGGTCGATATCGGCGCGCACCGCCTGGGCGGCGGCTTCTGGCACGAAGTGAACAACTTCAATCAGGCTCGCCGCTTCTACGCCGAGACGGCCGCTGCGCCGTCGCGCAACCCGCTGGACTTCCAGTCGAACCCGTTCTTCACCCAGTGGGAGTATGGGTTCCAGACCAAGACCACGACCGGTCACATCGAGGACGAGTGGACGATTAGCGACGCGCTGAAGGTCAACTTCGGCTTCAAGGCGATCAAGGTCGAAAACACCGTCAAGACGGTGGTTGGCAGCGCGCTGGCGGGCACGATCGAGAGCAAGGACAACTTCCTGCCGCAGGTCGGCTTCGTTTACAAAGCCACCCCGGACTTCGAAGTCTTCGGCGGCTACACCGAGAACATGGGCGCCTACGTTTCGGCGGCCACGTCGGGTCCGTTCGCTTCGCAAAACCAGGACCGCGTCAACTACATCGCCCGGACCCTGAAGCCGGAAAGCTCCAAGACCTTCGAACTGGGCGGTCGCTATCGCACCGAACGCTTCCAGGGCGTGGCGGCGGCCTATCACGTCACCTTCGACAACCGTCTGCTGGCGGTGGCGCAGGGCTCGGCGATCCAGGGCAACGCCCCGGTGCTGTCGAACGTGGGTTCGGTCGAGACCAAGGGCATTGAGCTGGCCGGCACGTACCGCCTGACCGACGCCTGGAGCCTCTACGGCGCCTATACCTATAACGACTCCAAGTACGAGAACGACGTCGTCGCCCAGGACGGCACGATCCGCGCCCGCACCAAGGGCAAGACCGTGGTCAACACGCCCAAAAACATCTTCAAGGGCGAGATCGCGTTCGACCAAGCCGGCTTCTTCGCCAAGCTGGGCGTCGCCTACACCGACAAGCGTTACTACACCTACGAGAACATCGGCGGCCTGGCGCCGTCGACGACGGTCGCGGACCTGACGCTTGGATATCGCTTCGAGGGCGACGGCTGGGCCAAGGGCACGCAGATCCAGATCAACGTCACCAACCTCACCGACAAGGACTACATCTCGACCATCGGTTCGGGCGGCTTCGTCAACAGCGACCCGACCGGCGAGGCCCAGACCGTGCTGACCGCGCCTCCGCGTCAGGTCTACCTGTCGATCAAGAAGTCCTTCTAAGTCACGCTCTTTCCCCTCGAACTTGGGCCGGACGCACGTCGTCCGGCCCTTTCTTTTTGGGGGCGAGCCCGCGCCTCAACGGCGTGTCCGGACACGAAATCCGGCCGTCCCCACACGGTCTTGCTGGCGAAGCGCAGGTCGTCGCGTCTCACTGCCCCCATGACCCAGACAGCCCCATCCCCACCCGAAGCGCCAAATTCGCTTCGCCACGAAATTCTTGAGACGCTCCGCGTTGCCGGAGCGGGCCTGGCGATCGCCCTGGCCCTGCGTGTCGTCGTCTTTCAGCCCTTCACCATTCCGTCATCCTCGATGGAGCCGGGGCTGGTCATCGGCGACTACATCGTGGTGTCGAAGTTCGCCTATGGCTGGAGCCGCGCGTCGATCCCGTTCCACCCGCCACTACCCTCTGGCCGCCTGATGAGCAGGCAGCCAGAGCGCGGGGACGTCGTGGTGTTCCGCCTGCCTCGCGATCCGAGCCAGACCTGGATCAAGCGGGTGATCGGACTCCCTGGCGACCGCATTCGCGTGCAGGGCGGCCAGGTGTTCGTCAACGATGTCGCGCTGCCTCAGGCTCAGCTTGGCCTGACGCAGGATCACGACGCGCCAGACCGTACTGTCCTGCAAGTGCGCGAGCGGCAGGGCGATGGTCGCGCGTACGTCACCTACGACGGCGGTGCGGGCCAGCCAGGCGACGACACCGAGACCTACGTCGTGCCCGCCGGCCAGTACTTCATGATGGGCGACAACCGCGACAACTCGCTCGACAGCCGGTGGCCAGGCGAAGTCGGCGTTGGCTTCCTGCCGGCCGATAATGTGGTGGGCAAGGCCAGTTTCGTCCTGGCGTCCTGGAAACCCGGCGCGGCGCTCTACAAGCCCTGGACCTGGCTGAACCTGCAGTGGGATCGGTTCGCGCGGCCGATCCGTTAGCGAGCGCGGAACTCCTCGATGCTCAGGACGCCGTCATGGTTCAGGTCGAGGCGCTCGAAGGCCGCGTCGGACGTCGCCGTGCGCGCCAGCGAGGGTGCGGCGACCGCGCCCACGGCCAGGCCCGCAACTGCGGCGGCGAGCGCGTGCCAAGCCAGACTGCGACGGCGCGGCCCCACCTTCGGAGCGACGAGGTCCTGCTCGATAAACCCGCGAAGCGCCTCGCTGGCCGTACGGCGTGAGGCCTGGCAGCGGGCCATGAAGGCGGCCTTCGTCTCCGGCGGCAGACGGATTTCCAGGGTTTCAGTCTTCTTGGACGGCTTGCCGACGGGCATCACGGATCTCCGAACGTACCGACGAAGTCTAAGCCAGCAAGCGCGTCGCGCGCAAAAAGAAAGCCCGGCCATCAAGACCGGGCTTTAAAGTCATAGGGAGGAAACGCCCAGGAAGGGCAGAGGCGCTCGGCGCCTCACAAGGGATTGATAGCGCTAACATGTGTTCAGTTGCAAGCGATTCCTATCAACCGCGACCAGCGGTCGCAGGAGATGAAGCTGTACCCGCCTCACGCCGGACGCTTTACGCGCCCCACCGGGCGCCCTACGAATGTTACCGCTACCGAGCGAAACAGACGACGGGGCGGGAGAAGACGTTCATGAAGATGTTCAAGCGGTCAGCCTTTGTCGCCGCCGGCCTGGCGATCGCCATGGCCCTCCCACAATCCGTCAAGGCCGAGACCCAGCGCTGGGTCGGGGCCTACTCCAGCGCGCAACTGGCGCCCGACGCCAAGAACAGCCTGGCGCCGGAGGATTACCCCAACGCCACGCTGCGGCAGGTTGTGCGCGTGTCCATCGGTGGCGACACCCTGCGGGTCAAGCTCTCCAACCTCTTTGGAACCCAGCCGCTGACCATCGACGCAGCGCGCATAGCGGTCTCGGCGGAACCGTCGACACCTCGCATCGACCCCGCGACGGACCGCCCGCTCACCTTCTCCGCGAGCGCGCGGGTGACGATCCCCGCCGGCGGCGAAACCTGGTCGGATCCGGTTAAGCTGAAGGTAGCGCCTCTTGCGCACCTCGCCATCAGTCTTCACTACCCCGCCGCCCCCAGCGTCCAGACGGGGCATCCGGGCTCGCGAGCGACCTCCTATATCCTACCGGGCGATCACACCGCTGCGACCGACCTGCCGGGCGCCAAGACCGCAGATCGGTGGTTCCAGATCGCTGGCGTCGATGTGGCGTCCCGGAAGGCCTCGGCCATCGTCGCGTTCGGCGACAGCATCACCGATGGCTACGGAGTCCAGCCGAACACCAATCTGCGCTGGACCGACGGGCTGATCGAGCGGCTCAAAGGCAAGAACATCGCCGTCCTGAACCTCGGGATCGGCGGCAACCGCGTGCTGGCCGACGGGCTGGGGCCGAGCGGCGTTTCGCGCTTCGACCGTGACGTCCTCTCGCAGTCGGGCGTCACCCATTTCATCATCCTGGAAGGCGTCAACGACCTGGGCGTGCTGAATCGCGACCAGAGCAAGGACGGGTCCGCCAACGCCCGCATGGCCCAGGACCTGATCAGCGCCTATGCCAGCATGGTCGCTAAGGCTCGCGCCAAGGGCATCAAGGCTATCGGCGCGACGATCCTCCCCTATTCCGGCTCCGCGTACTATCACCCGCCCGCAGAGGCCGAGGCGGCCCGGCAGACGGTCAACGCCTGGATCCGCGCACCGGGCAATTTTGACGCCGTGATCGATTGGGACGCCGCCCTGCGAGATCCCGCGCGTCCGACCCATCTGCTGCCGGCCTATGATAATGACGGCCTGCATCCCAACATGGCGGGCTACAAGGCGATGGCCGACGCCATTCCGCTGAGCCTGTTCGAAAGCCCCTAACCCATGCGCATCCTGCTTTCCGCCGTCCTGGCCCTGACGCTGGCGGCTGCGGCCCAAGCGGCGGACAAGCCGGTCATCGCCGTCACCTGGGACGACCTGCCCGCCCACAGCGCCCTGCCCCGCGGCGTCACCCGCGTGCAAGTCGCCGCTGATCTTCTGAAGGCCTCGGCGGAAGCCAAGGCGACTGCCTTCGGCTTCATCAACGCGGTGCAGAACGAACGGGAACCCGACTCCGCGCCGGTCCTGACGATGTGGCGCGACGCGGGCCAGCCAATGGGCAATCACACCTGGTCGCACCAGAACCTCGCCAACCTGACACCCGAGGCGTTCATCGCCGAGATCGAACGCAACGAGCCGGCGCTGAAGGCCCTGATGGGCCCGGAAGACTGGCGCTGGTTGCGCTATCCGTTCCTGTCCGAGGGCGACACACCGGAGAAGCGCCTGGCGGTGCGGGCCTGGCTCGCCGCCAACCACTACAAGGTCGCCAGCGTCACGATGAGCTTTGGCGACTACGCCTATAACGAGCCCTACGCCCGCTGCATGGCCAAGGGCGACCAAACCGCCATCGCTGAGCTTGAACGCCGTTTTCTGGCGGGCGCGGGCGCCGACGCCGACCGCGCGCGGGCGATGAGCCATGCGCTGTTTGGCAAGGACATTCCCTATGTGCTGCTGATGCACGGCGGAGCCTTCGACGCGCGCATGGCGCCGCGTCTTTTCAAGCTCTACCAGGACAAGGGCTTTGGCTTCACGACCCTGGCGCAGGCCCAGACACATCCCTTCTACAAGACCGACACCGACCCCGGACTGCCGCCAGGCCCGACTACGCTGGAAGCCGCGCTGCGCGCCAAGGGCCTGCCTGTTCCGCCCAATCGCATGGACCTCGCGCCGCTCGACGCGATGTGCCGGTGAGCGTCCTCCGCATTTCAAACCCGAAACAACTTCACTGCTGACAATCGCGGCGCGCCCGCTTAGCGTCCCGCGCCATGAAAAAGCCCTCGCTCACGGCGCTCGCGGCCGTTCTCGCCCTGTCCACGCCGGCTCTGGCGCAGAAACTCACCCCCGAACGTATCTTCGCCGATCCCAGCCTGAGCGGCCCGACGGCCAGGGGCGTGGCGCTCTCCCCGGACGGCAAGCGCGTCACCTACCTGAAGAGCAAGCCCGAGGCGGCGAACATCCAGGATCTGTGGGCGGCGGATGTGAAGGGCGGCGAGCCCTATCGTCTGATCGACAGCGCCGCGTTGTCGTCGGGCGACAAGGAGCTCTCTGAAGCCGAGAAGGCGCGTCGTGAGCGCGCCCGCGTCTCGGCCCGCGGCATTGTTGAATACAGCTGGGACCGCCAAGGCCGCTTCATCCTGGTCCCGCTGGACGGCGACCTCTATCTGGACGCCGTCGCAGACGGGAAAATCACGCGTCTGACGCAGACCCCCGGCGACGAGGTCGACGCCAAGGTCTCGCCCAAGGGCGGCTATGTGTCCTACGTCCGCGACCAAAACCTCTACATCAAGCCGGTGGCCGGCGGCGCCGAGGTCGCCCTGACCACCGACGGTAAGGACGCGCTGTCGTTCGGCGTGGCCGAGTTCATCGTCCAGGAGGAGCTCGACCGTTTCACCGGCTATTGGTGGAGCCCTGACGAGTCCCGCATCGTCTACACCCGCGTGGATGAGAGCGGCGTCGACATCGTGCCGCGCGCCGACATCGGTCCGGGCGGCGCCACGGTGGTCAACCAGCGCTACCCGCGCGCCGGCCGCCCCAACGCCGTGGTGGACCTGTTCGTCCGCGATCTGGCGTCGGGCAAGGTCACTGCGCTCGACCTGGGCGCCAACAAGGACATCTACGTCGCGCGCGTCGCCTGGTCGGCCGACGGCAAGACGATCTATGTGCAGCGCCTGTCGCGCGATCAGAAGACGCTCGACCTGCTGGCCTTCGACGCCGCCACCGGCGCGGGCAAGACGGTCCTGACCGACACCGACCCGCACTTCATCGAGGTCGGTAACGACTTCCGCCCCCTCAAGGACGGCACCTTCCTCTGGGGCTCGGAGAAAGACGGCAACCAGCACCTCTATCGCTACGCCGCCGACGGTAAGCTGATCGCCCAGGTCACCAAGGGCGACTGGCCGGTCATCGGTCTTGAAGGCGTCGACGAGGCGCGCAAGGTCGCCATCTTCTCGGCCTCGATCGACACGCCCATTGAGCGGCGCTTGTACGAGGTGAGCTACGCTAAGCCCGGCAAGCCAAAAGCCCTGACATCCGCCGGCGGTTGGTGGGGCGCGAAAGTGGCCGACAACGGCGGCGCGTTCGCGGGCACGTACAGTGACCCCAAGACCCCGCCGCAGACCGCGCTCTACGCGGCCGACGGCAAGCGGGTGCGCTGGATCGAAGAGAACAAGCTGGCCGAGGGTCACCCCTACTGGCCCTACGCCGCCAATCTGCCCCAGCCCGAATTCGGCTCGCTGAAGGCGGCGGACGGTGAGACGCTACACTACGAGATCCTCAAGCCGGTCGGCTTCGACCCGGCCAAGAAGTATCCGGCCATCGTTTCGGTCTATGGCGGCCCGCACGCCCAACGCGTGATGAAGAGCTGGCATAGCCCGTCGGAGCGCACCTATCTCGAAGCCGGCTACATGATCTTCAAGCTGGACAACCGCGGCAGCGGCAACCGTTCGGCCAAGTTCATGCGCGCCTTGGACCGCAAGCTCGGCACCGTCGAAGTCGAGGACCAACTGCTCGGCGCCAAGTTCCTGGCCAGCCAGCCCTATGTCGACGCCGACAAGCTGGGCGTCATGGGCTGGTCCTATGGCGGCTTCATGACGCTGATGCTGCTGACCGCCGAGAACACCCCGTTCAAGGCCGGGGCCGCCGGAGCGCCGCCGACCGAGTGGAGCCTGTACGACACGGCCTACACCGAGCGCTACATGGGCAAGCCGGACGAGAACAACGCCGGCTACGCCTATTCGGACATCAATAACCGCATCGACAAGCTGGCCCCGGGCAGCCTGCTCCTGCTGCACGGCATGGCCGACGACAATGTGATTTTCGAGAACAGCACGCGCTTGATGGCGGCGCTGCAGCGCAAGGCGATCCCGTTCGAAATGGCTCTGTACCCGGGCGAGCGCCACAGCGCGCCGGGCAGCAAGACCAAGGGCCTCAGCGTGCTCAAGACCCACCTGGAGTTCTTCGACCGCAAACTGAAGAGCCGATAAGACTGTGACCACAGCCCGCGCCCTCTGGCGCGGGCTTTTTCGGCCTCGGTGCGACATCGCGCCACCACGCCTCGACCTTATGTCGCAGGGGCGATGGAACGAGCGGGGCGTAAGGTTAACGACGCTGGTTCAGGAAACATGCGTCATGACCAAGTCCCCCGATGTCGCCGTTGAATGGCTGCTCGACACCGTCAAGGAAGCGATCGAAGACGGCCGCGCGACGGTCGAGGATCTTGAAGAATGGCTGCTGGCGGCCATTCTTCTTGAAGAGATGGGCCTCGACGAGGAACTAGACCGCGTCGAAGCGCGCGCCTTTGACACCTGGCCGGGCGCGCCACGCACGGTACACTAAACGCCGCCTTCGCCTGCGGCGGGGTCGGGCGCTAGCGCTCTTCGCGGAAGGGCGAATACTCCTCGGTGAGCATTTCCATATCGCTTTCCACGGCCGCCCGCTCGCGCTCCAGATAGCGTGCGACCGGCTCGCGCAGCATCGGGTCGGCGATCCAGTGCGCTGAATAGACGGGGCTCGGCAGATAGCCCCGCGCGATCTTGTGCTGTCCCTGAGCGCCGGCTTCGACGCGCGGCAGGCCCAGGCGGATCGCGTGTTCGATGGCCTGATAGTAGCAAAGCTCGAAATGCAGGAACGGCACGTCCTCGACGCAGCCCCAATGTCGGCCGTAGAGGCAGTCGCGGCCGATCAGGTTCAGGGCGCCGGCGATCCAGGGACCACCCGGCCGCCGGGCCATGATCAACAACACCTTGTCGGCCATCCGCTGCCCCAGCAACGAGAAGAACGGCCGATTCAGATATGGCCGGCCCCACTTACGGCCGCCGGTGTCCATGTAGAACGCGAAGAACGCGTCCCAGTGGTCTTCCGTGAGCTCCTCGCCGGTCAAGGCGACGATCTCGAGACCCTCCTGGGCGTCCCGGCGCTCGCGGCGAATCGTCTTGCGCCGATTGGCCGATAGCGCGCCCAGAAACGCGTCGAAGGTGGCGTAGTCGCGGTTCTCCCAGTGGTACTGCTGATCCTGGCGGAGCAGCATCCCCCGCTCGCCCATCCAGCGCCACTGATCCTCGACCGGGAAGGTTACGTGCAAAGACGAAGCGCCCATGCGCTCGCACAGGGTCAGTGCCCCGCCCAGCAGCGCCGAGCGCCCCTCGTCGAGGTCGATATCGGGACGGACGATCAGACGGGAGCCGGTCACCGGAGAAAACGGCGACGAGCACTGGAGCTTGGGATAGTAGCGCCCCCCTGCCCGCTCATAGGCGTCGGCCCAGGCGTGATCGAAGACGTATTCGCCCTGGCTGTGGGACTTTACGTACAGCGGCATGACGCCGGCGACTTGTTCAGCCTCATCGAGCACAGACAGATGCTGCGGCGCCCAGCCGGTGCGGGCAGCGACGCAGCCGCTCTCCTCCAAGATCGCCAGGAAATCGTAGGAGATAAACGGGTCACCGGTCAGCGCGGCGCAGGCGTCCCAGGCCTCGCGACCAATCTCGCTGATCGTGCGATGGACACGAACCGACGACTGCACCCCCACGGGATGGGATGTCACGCGTGGAAACCCTCGAAGATCAGGTTGTCGCAGTGATCCTTCACGGCGTCCCACTGTTCAGGCTTTCGAACCGTCCAGGCGATCACCGGCATGCCCTTGGCGCGGAGCACGTCGGCCTTGGGGCTCGGCAGCATGTCCAGGCCCAAGGCCAGAAAGTCGGGCCGCGCGATTTCGACGTGCTCCAGGGCGGCCATCGCCTTGCGAATCTCCGGGGCGACATGGCGCGCGCCTTCGTCGTTCCAGCCGTAGCTGTCCAGGCCGCGCAGGATTTGCGGGTGGTGATCGGCGAACCAGGCGTGGGAATAGGGATTGAAGCCGATGATCGCGGTCGGGCCGTTATGGTCGATCAGAATCTCTGAAACACGCTTCTCCAGGGGCCCGACCTCACCGAAGGGCGTCTTCAGCTCGATGTGAACCATCGCCCGGTGACCGACGACCGTAAGCGCTTCAGCAAGAGTCGGAATGGTCTCGTCGGAGCCTTTCAGAGCCAGGGCGCGCAACTCGGCGGCGGTATGATCGCGCACGCGCCCCGGGGCGCCAGTCATCCGCTCCAGACGCTCGTCATGGAACACCACCGCGTCGCCGTCGGCGGTGAGTTGGACATCCAGTTCGATGCCGTAGTTGTGCGCGCAGGCGGCCTGGAAGGCCCCGAGCGAGTTCTCCGGCGCGCCGTCGCGCGTCCAGAGACCACGGTGGGCGATTGGTCGATCAAAGAGCGCGTCCCACGCCGCTCCGAAGGTTTCGACCGGAGGGCGTTCGCGCCGGGGCATCAGGCGATCTCCACAACCGCGTCGACCTCGACCGCGAAGCCGAGAGGCAGCTTGTAGACCCCTACCGCCGAGCGGGCGTGCCGGCCCTTGTCGCCCAGAGCCTCGACCATCAGGTCTGAACAGCCGTTGATGACCTTGGGAATGTCGATGAAGTCGGGACCGGCCTGAACGAAGCCGCCGAGCTTGACGACGCGGACGACGCGCTCAAGGTCGCCGTCGCAGGCGGCTTTCATCTGGGCCAGCAGGTTGATTCCGCAGAGGCGCGCCGCCTTCTGGGCAGTCTCCAGATCGACATCGACCCCGACCGTGCCCTTGATGCCGCCATCGGCGGCGATCGAGATCTGGCCCGAGATATGGACCAGGTTTCCAGAGCGCACGAAGGGCACGTAGTTGGCCACCGGCGCCACCGGTTGCGGCAGCTCCACGCCCATGGCCTTCAGGCGGTCCTCGACGGTCGACATGCGTGCGCTCCACTCAGATTTCAGGCCGCATGCTTACCGCGCCGCACCGCCCTGCAAAAGGTCTAAGCCGCACGGCCCTGACAGGGCGGGCCGCCCCAAACAAAAAGGCCCGGACCTTACGATCCGGGCCTTCAAGCTTTGGTGTCGCGGACGCGCCAAGCGGCGCGCGCGACGTCAGGCCTTAGCGGGCGGCCTGGAACTTTTCGACAGCGGCGCTGACGCGTTCGTTCAGCGGCTTCACCGAGTCCTTGATCGAGGCCGAGACAATCTCCGAGGCCTTGCTGACCTGGGCGATGTAGGCTTCGAGGGCCGACTTGGCCCAAGCGGTCTGCAGTTCGACAGCTTCCTGGACGCTCTTGGCGGCGGCCAGCGACTTGGCGGCGGCGACCTGGTCTTCGGCGGCCTTCTTCGAGTAGGCGAAGGTTTGAGCACCCAGGGCTTCAGCGCCCTTGGTGGCGGCGGTCACCGAGGCGACGACGGCTTCCAGGTTCTTCTTCGAGTGGGTGTTGGCTTCGGCCAGCGCGGCCAGCGACTTTTCGACGCCGTCCTTGAACGCTTGGTTCGAGGCGGTGGTGAACTGCTCGACGGTGGTCTTCATGGTTTCGGCGGCGGCCATGGGGAGTCTCCTGGGGAGGAAAGGAGGCGGGGCGGAAGGTCGAGCTGCAACTCGCCCCTCTGCGCTTGGAACAACGTCGTTTTGTCATGTTGCAGTGCAGCAGTCAAGAATTTTGTGCAGCGCACCATAACCTAGGGGCAAGCTGCAGCATGGGAAGCACGCGCCTCATTTTTTAGCGTCTGCGGCATGATCGCTCACCAGTTGTTTACTTTAGCGAAACACCGCATCCATCATGGTAGGCTCTACGCGTGTGGCGGTGCGGAACCGCTTCCAGTTCAAATGACGGACGTCGCTTCATGTTCGCCAGGCTTACCTCCGCCCGCTCCCTGCTCGCCGCCGCCGGCATGGCTCTGACGTGCCTGACCGGCGCGCTCGCGCCTTCGACCGCCTCGGCGGCCGTCCCCTATCTTCAACTGAATGCCTCCGAGCCGAAGTATGCGGCGATCGTGATCGACGCCAATTCGGGCGAGGTTCTCTACGACAAACGTGGGGACAGCCCTCGCTATCCCGCCTCGGTCACCAAGGTGATGACGCTGTACCTCACCTTCGAGGCTCTGAGCGAAGGTCGGCTGAAGCTGACCGACCGGATCACCATGTCGCCGCGCGCCGCTGCGCAAGCTCCCACCAAGATCGGCCTGCGCCCCGGTGAGAGCATGAGCGTCGACGAGGCCATCAAGGCCATGACCGTGAAGTCGGCCAACGATGTCGCCACCGCCATGGCCGAACGGCTGGCCGGCAGCGAGTCGCGCTTCGCCGCCCTGATGACCCTGCGCGGCCAGGAACTGGGCATGCGCAACACGCGCTTCGTGAACGCTTCGGGCCTGCCCGACAGCCGGCAGATCTCGACCGCCCGCGATCTGGCTATCCTGTCGCGCGCGACGATGCGCGACTTCCCACAGTACTACAGCTACTTCTCGGTGAAGGGCTTCTACTTTCGGGGCAACTACATCAAGGGCCACAACCGCCTGCTGGACAGCATGGAGGGGTTTGACGGCCTCAAGACCGGCTACACTAACGCCTCGGGCTTCAACCTCGCCGGCTCCGCCGTGCGCGACGGCCGCCGCCTGATCGCGGTGGTGCTGGGCGGCCCCTCGACCGCTTGGCGCGACAACAACATGGAAGACCTGTTGCTGACCGGCTTTGACGTGATCAAGCGGCGCGCGCGCGGGGAACGCACCACGATCGCCGCCAACATCTATGAGGACGAGCCGTCGGGCCCGGTCGAGCGTCCCTCGGTCGAGCAAGGCGACGGTGACCAAGCCGGCCTTCGGATCGTGCTGACCGATAACCCGCGTCCTGCACCCGTGAAGGTCTCTCCCACCCTGCGGGGCGCTCAAGCGACGACGTCGGCCAAGGTCGTCAAGAAGCCAAAGGGCGAATTTGCGGTACAGGTCGGCGCATTCCGCTCGAAGTCCCTGGCCAACGACCAGCTGAAACTGGTGCGCGGCCGGTTCTCGAAACTTGTGCACGACGCCGAAGCCGCCGTCGAAGGGGCCGGCGGCACCTTCCGGGCGCAGTTCCAGGGCATGACCAACGACGCCGCCCGCGAAGCTTGCTCGGCCCTGAAGGCCAAGCGGGTGCCTTGCATGGTGCTGAAGCCGTAAACGCCCTCTGATCGGGCCTTCCCCGACAAGAAAGGCGCTGAGCGATCAAGCCCAGCGCCTTTTTCTGAGGCCCCTTCCGCGAAGCCTTATTCGCCGGCAATCACCTTGCTGATCAGACGCGCGAGCCGCTGCACCCCCTCCTCGATCTGAGCGTCGGTCGGCAACGAGTAGCTAAGGCGGATGGCGTTGGGGGTCTGCTTCTCGGCGAAGAACGGCGCGCCCGGCACGAAGGCCACCCGCTCCTCCTCGATCGCTCGCGCCAGCAGAGCCGCCCCGTCGATGCCTTCGGGCAGATCGATCCAGACGAACATGCCGCCTTCCGGATGCGACCAGGTCACGCCCTTGGGCATGGTCCGCTCCAGCGCTGACAGCATGACCCGGGCCTTGGCGCCATACGCTCCGCGCAGGCGATGCAGGTGCTGGTCGTAGCCTTCGGTCACCGCGCGATGGGCGACCATCTGGTTGATCGTCGAGACGTGCAGGTCCGCGCCCTGCTTGAGCAGCACCAGCTTCTCGATCACCGGCTTGGGACCGCAGACCCAGCCGATCCGGAGGGCCGGCGAGAGGGTCTTGGACAGCGTGCCCAGGAACAGCGTGCGGGTGCTGTCGATCCCCCCGGAGCGGGCGATGTCGAGGCCCAGGACCGTCGGCGTCGGTTCCCCCACGAACCGCAGCTCGCGATAGGCGGCGTCCTCGACAAGGGTCATGTCCAGGCGGTCGGCCATGGCCAGCAGCGCCTCGCGCTCGGCCAGGGTCAGGCTGACGCCCGTCGGGTTGGCGAAATCGGGAACGAAATAGCCCAGCGGACGCGGGGCGCGCCCCGCCATCAGGGCCGCCTCGTCGACGCCTTGGCTCAGCGCCGTCTCGGGCAGATCCAGGTAGGCCGGCTCATAGCCATTGAAGGCCTGCAGGGCCCCAAGATAGGTCGGCCGCGCGACCATCACCGTGTCGCCCTTGGTCAGGAACAGCTTGCCGATCAGGTCCAGCGCCTGCTGCGAGCCGGCTGTCAGCATGATATTGTCCGGATCGCACGGCATGCCATCGCGGGTCATCCGCTCGGCGATCCACTGGCGCAGCGGCAGGTATCCCTCGCTGACCGAGTATTGCAGCGCCTGCCGCGAGAGGACGGGATCGGCGAGAATGGCGTCGTAGCCCTTCTGGATTTCCTCCGCCGGGAACAGGCCAGGATCAGGAATACCGCCGGCGAAGGACAGAATGTCGGGCTGGTCGAGAAGCTTGAGAAGTTCGCGGATCTCGCTCGCGCGGACGCGGCTCATGCGTTCGCTGAAGCGGCCGGCCCAATCCTGGGCGCGCTCTTGGGTCTGGGTCGTCATGGGAGTGATCAAAATCCGAACTGAAGAATGACATCGGGAGCCACAGGTCGCGGCTCGTCCTGAACCAGGTTCAGAGCGTCATACCGAGCAGGTTTGGCCCGACGAGCGGCGGCGCCAGAAGCGTTCGCGATTGATCATGCTGAAACCCTAGCTTAGCCGCGCGGCTTGATCAAACGATCCCGCGCCGCGTTCAGTTGGGCGGCTAAGCCCTCGGTGCCCCCCTTGTCGGGATGCGCCATCTGGATCAAGCGGGTGTAGGCGGCCTTGACCTCGGCCAGGCTGGCTTCGGGCCCGACGCCGAGGATCGCCCGAGCCTCGGCGAGGCTGAGCTCAGGCTTGGGCGGGTGGACTACCTCACGGCGCACGATCGGTCGCCGCCGCGCCTCGGTGACGCTCCACAGGCCGACAACCCCCAGAACGATCCCCGTTCCCCACGCGCCCCGGATCGTCGCATAGGCCGCCACCGCGAAGGCGACCATGGCCGCAGCCCCTGCGCCGACGCGCCAGCCGTCTCCCTTCAACAGCGTCCGGCCACGCGGCCAGAGCAGGAAGGTGATAATCACCGCGCCCAGCAGCAGATAGATCATCGACGCTCCAAGAACGAAAACGGGCGGCGAGGTCACCCCGGCCGCCCGCTCGCTTCAATGTGTAGCCGCGCGTCTACTGCGCCGCCAGCATGGTTTCGCCCGAATAGGCCGAGAGACCCAGGCTGTGCATCAGCGCGCGCAGCTCCTGGCGCGCCGCCAGGTGTTGCAGGGATACCGGCACCGGACGCACCTGCGGCGACAGATCGGCGATGGTCAGGCCGAAGGGGAACAGCTCGCGATAGATCACCCGGTCGCGCAGGCCGGGTCCGATCCGGAAGCCGACGCGCTTGGCCAGCGCATTGAGGCGGTCCTCGAGACGCTTGCGGTTGCGGGCTTCAGTAGTGGCCAGACGGTTGCGCAGCACCACCCAGTCCATCGCCTGGCGCTGGCCCGACAGAGCGCGCTGCTTGCGGCCTTCCCAAACGGTGAGCGAGTAGAGGCTGGGTTTGGTCAGCTCCAGGCTCACCGGATCCACCGTGCCCAGCATGTCGAAGTCCACGAAGCTGTCGTTCATCGGCGTGACCACCAGGTCCGCGCGGCCATGCGCCATGCGGGTGATGGCGCTGTCGCCGCCGGGAGTGTCGATCAGCACGAAGTCGCATTCGGCCAGGGCCTTGGCGAAAGCCGCCTCGAACCCGGCCACCTGCTCCTCTTCCGACCTTTCGGCCAGCGCGACGTCATTATCGCTGAGGTTCAGGGCGAGCGGCTCGGGAAGCTCGATCTTCTTGTTGTCCAGCCACGCGCGACGGTTCTCGAAGAACCGCGCGGAGGTGCGCTGGCGCAGGTCCAGGTCGATCACGGCGACCTTGGCGCCGCCGTACAGCAACGCGGTGACGAGGTGCACGGCGATGGTCGACTTGCCAGCGCCGCCCTTCTCGTTGCCGACGACGATAACGCGCGTTTCGGCCATGGCTTGGGTCCCTCTGCGTCGCGACTCAGCGACTCTTAATCGAAGGTTAACACGATGTCCGCAACCCCTAGAGGGGCCTAAAGGTCTCAATCCACAGACCTTATTGTCGCAGGCTGTGGAGGCCTTCTCCTAGGGGATGGTGGACCTTCCCCATCTGTGAGGCCATAAGCGCTCGCCAGTTCGCGTGGAGGCCCGCCATGACCAGCCCGATCATCGTCCGCACCGTCGCCGAGATGCGCGAGCATGTGCGCGCCTGGAAGGCTGCCGGACAGCGCGTGGCGGTCGTTCCGACCATGGGCGCCCTGCACGACGGCCACCTGTCGCTGGTGCGCCTTGCCCAGCAGCACGCCCAGCGCGTGATCGCCACGGTCTTCGTCAATCCCAAACAGTTCGCCCCCCACGAGGACTTCGACGCCTATCCGCGCGGCGAGGCTGTCGACGCCGAGAAGCTGGCCTCTGTGGGCTGCGACCTGATGTTCGCCCCGAACGCCGCCGAGATGTATGCCCCCGGCTTCTCGACCCTGGTCAGCGTGTCCGGCGTATCCGAGCCGCTGGAGGGCGCCGCCCGGCCTCAGTTCTTTGGCGGGGTGGCGACGGTGGTCGCCAAGCTGTTCATCCAGTCGCAGGCTGACGTGGCGGTCTTCGGCGAGAAGGACTATCAGCAGCTTCAGGTCGTTCGACGCATGGCCCGCGATCTGGACCTCCCTGTGGAGATCATCGGTGCGCCCACCGCCCGCGCTGAGGACGGCCTCGCCCTCTCCTCACGCAACGCTTATCTCTCCGGGCAAGAGCGCGCAGCCGCCGTGGCTCTGCCGACAGCGATGAAGGCCGCCGCGGCCGCCGTGGCTGCGGGCGCTCGGATCGACGAGGCCGAGCAGGCGGCGGTGGCCGCCTTGAAGGCGGCCGGCTTTGGTCAGATCGACTATGTGGAGGTTCGCGAAGCGGGCGACCTCTCGCGGCTGGGTCCGGGGCCGATCGCCGGAGCAGCCGGACGTATTCTCGTCGCCGCTTGGCTGGGCAAGACCCGCCTGATCGACAACATGGCGGTGAACTGAGCTATCCGATCGGGCGAAGCGCGATCAGCAACCCGCCAATCAGTCCCACGAACAGCATACCCACGCCCAAGGCGGCATAACCGGCTTTCATGACAGCTCCTCCTGTTCCCTCACGGAACAGGAAGCACTCGCGATAGTTGCCATACCGCTAACGCGCCCGCCTGGGTTACCAGGCCCCAAGCTCGCGCAGTTGACGCGCCAGATCAGCGGGAAGATCGGCAGCCTCGGTCTCGCTGAGATCCGGCGGCGCATCCTCGGGTTTCAAGTATCGCCAGCCTTGGAACGCACGTCGTGGCTGCGGAGCCACCCGGATGATAGGCGGGTCCACCGTCACCTCGCAGCGTGAGGCGGCGCCGGAGCCGACCGTGTCGATGGCCAGGATCTTCTGGCGGCACAGCACCTGTCCCTTGAACACCCGGTAGAGTGAGCCCCCGTCCAGCACTTCATCAATCCGTTTGGGCGTCATGCGGGTGTGCATCACCCATGGCTCGCCCGTCCTGTGCCAGGCCACGAGGTCGTCGATGGTGTCGCAACCGACGACCAGCTTGATGATGTGCAACGCCATGGCGCGTAGATAGCGCGCCGCCGGGGCAAGGCAATATGAAGGTTCGCCCAAGGGGAGAAACTGGTCGACGCCCGCATGACACCGTTATCCCTTAGCGCCAATCGCGTTCGATGTGGGGGCGCGAACGGGTCCAGGAGACCCATGCCGCCGTTACGGACGTCTTGTGGGAGGCGTCCGCAGCGGCGGTCTCGTTTTGGGGGCTGGGCTAGACCTGTGTCCGCTCAGGAGACCTGCTCCGGCCCGTAGACGCGGAGCGCCCCCTATCGCTCCAAGGCGCCCTTGCCCGCGATGATCTTGTCGCGAAATTTTTCGATCCGCGCCACCCGGGTCGCCGACTGCTTGGCCTGGTTCAAAGCAAACAGATAGCTGCGCTGCCGACCGGGCGTCAGCGCGTGGAAGGCCTCGGCCAGCACGGGGTCCGCGTCGAGCGCCTCGGTCAGTTCGTCGGGCATGTCGATCTCGCGGACCGTCTTGGGCGGCTTGGTTCCTGCCTCGGCGTGATCCATCAGCTGGCGCAAATAGGCGCGGATCGTGGGATCGAGCGCCTCGACTGCGGCGACCGTAGTGAAGCGAATGACGCTGGGGGTTTGGCTATTGGGACCCGGCGCCTTCAGCACACCCGCGTCATCGATGAGCAGACCCGCGTTCAGGAAACTGATCAGGAAGTCGCCCCTGAACGCGCCCAGAAGCGCGATGTTTCGGCCTGCGTGCATATAGCAGGGATGGGCCCACTTGGCGGTCTCCTCCAGCCCCATCTCCAGACAGAGGCGGCGCAGGGCGTTCAGGCCATCGATCCACGGGCGGGTCGAGCAGTCGGGCGTCGCGAACCGGTCGCAGCGACCGCAGCCTTTGGTGAAGAAGTCGTCGGGATCGGTGATCATCGCCATGATCCGACTTTCGACCTTTCGACGCCAAAGCAAAAGGCCCCGGAGATTGCTCTCCGGGGCCTTCGCTTAGATCATTTCAGCGTGCGCTGAGATCGTTGGATTATTCAACGATCTTGGCGACGACGCCGGCGCCGACGGTGCGGCCGCCTTCA
>JAIUNU010000002.1 GCA_020161365.1 Pseudomonadota bacterium
CAGACCCCGGTCGAAACCGCTTCGAGACCACGCGGCCCCGCTCAACCTAGCCCCGCCGCCGTATTGGGCCGGATCCAAACGCCCTCCCCCGCGACGGGGATGAGTTCAGTATGGGGGCGGTTCTGAACGCGGATCATTCAGCGACGCGTAAAAGTGAGAAGTGTTTGATTGCATTGGCTTCGGTTCCGCCAATTCCAAGCGTTCACGCCCGCCAATCCCCGGAAACCGGTTCCCTCTCCCAGAGGGAGAGGGTGGCCGCGAAGCGGTCGGGAGAGGGGTTTCAAAGTCGCCGCCCTGCCGGCGCGCCGGCCAAGGCCGCACACCCTCTCCCCGGCCCTCTCCCCATGGGAGAGGGTGTCTCGATGGGGCCGTCACCCCGCCTGCGCCGCGCGCTCCCATTCCAGGAACTCCGGCGTCTCCAGCAATCGCTCCGAATAGGCCTGGGCCGCGCCGGCGTCGCCGTAGTCGGCCAGCTTGACGCCATAGGTTCTGAACCGCGTCGCCACGGGCGTGTAGAAGGCGTCGGCGATCGACCAGTCGCCCAGCAGGAACGGGCCATGCGAGCGGGCCAGCAGGCCGGTCCATAGCGCCACGATGCGGCGGACGTTCTTCTGGGTCGCTTCGGAAAGCTCAAGCACACGGGGCGACTCGTCCAGCGCCATCGGGCATTCGCTGCGCAGGGCCTGGAAGCCGGAATGCATCTCCGCACATGCGGAGCGTCCAAGCGCGCGCCGGCTCGGATCATCCGGCCACAGCTTTGCGTCCGGGAACTTTTCCGCCAGGTATTCGCAGATCGCCAGGGAGTCCCAGATCACCAGATCGCCATCGCGCAGAGCCGGCGCCAGGCGGCTGGGCGAGATGCGGCCGATCTCGTCGCCCGTGGCGTCCCCGCGACGAAGCTCGATCTCGATCTCGGCGAAATCCACGCCCGCCCGTTTGAGCACGAGCCACGGGCGCAGCGACCAGGTGGACCACCGCTTGGTGCCGATCACAAGTTCCACGCCACGCTCCTCACGCCGTTTCGTAAATGCCGGATAGCGTTTTCGCTTAGCCTGCGTCTAAGCTGCCCTCAACGATTAGAACAAATGTTCGAGGGAGAGAGAGTCCATGGCGCAACCCGCCACGCCGTCGCCCGTGATCGCCCCGGTGTCGACGGCCTACCGCCGTTACGCCCTCTGGGTGCTGCTGATCATCTACACGCTCAACTTCCTGGACCGGCAGGTGGTCAACATCCTGGCCGAGCCGATCAAACGCGATCTGGGCCTGGCCGACTGGCAGCTGGGCATGATGACGGGCCTGGCCTTCGCGATCTTCTACACCGTGCTGGGCATTCCGATCGCGCGGATCGCGGAGACCAAGAACCGGCCCTACATCATCGGGATCTCGGTGGCGGCGTGGAGCGCCTTCACGGTGCTGTGCGGCTTCGCCCAGAACTTCTGGCAACTGATCCTGGCGCGGATCGGCGTGGGCGTCGGCGAGGCCGGCTGCACCCCGCCGGCCCACTCGCTGATCACTGACTATGTGCCCAAGGAAAAGCGGGCCAGCGCCATCGCCTTCTATTCGATCGGCACGCCGTTGGGCACGCTGGCCGGCATGGCGATGGGCGGGCTGGTCGCCGACGCCTATGGCTGGCGCGTGGCGTTCATGGTGGCAGGGGCGCCAGGCATCGTCTTCGCCCTGATTGCCGCTTTCACGCTTGTGGAGCCGCGCAAGAAACTGGCCGCCGAGATGGCCGCCCGCGCCAGCTCGCAGATCAGCTTCGCCGCCGCCCTCGCGGTGCTGGCCACCAAGAAGACCTTCTGGCTGGTGGCGCTGGCGGCCTCGGTCAAGGCGTTCATCGGCTATGGCCACGCGCCGTTCACCGCTTCCTTCTTCTTCCGCGTCCACGGCGCCGATATCGCCCAGCTCGCCGGGATGTTCGGTCTCAAGTCGGCCGGCTTCCTGGGTCTCGCGCTGGGGCTTATAGGCGGCACGGCCGGCGTCATCGGCGCTTGGTTGGGCGGAGTCTTCGCCGACCGCCTGGGCGCCAAGGACCTGCGCGCCTACGTCACGGTGCCGGCCATCGCCTCGGTTGTGACCATTCCGATCTTCATCACCGCCGTCAGCCTCGACGCGCCGATGGCCGCCATTGGCTTGTTGTCCGTGAACGCCCTGCTGGCGACCCTGTGGTACGGCCCCGTCTACGCCACCGCCCAGAGCATCGTCGATCCGGCGCTTCGGGCTACAGCGTCGGCGGTGCTGCTGTTGATCATCAATCTGATCGGTCTGGGTCTAGGCCCGGTCGCCGTCGGCCTGCTCAGCGACATCCTGGCCGGTCCGGTGGGACTGGGCGAGGCGCAGGGCGTGCGCTGGGCCCTGATCATATCGGCCACGCTAGGTCTTTTGGCGTTCGGGCTGTTCTGGGCCGCCCGCAAGACCATTCGCGACGAAATGGTCAGCTGATAGAACATCCTCCCCCAAGCGGGGAAGGTGTCGGTTCAACGAGGCGACGGAGGGGGAAGAGACCGGCTCAGCAAGCTCTTCCCCCCTCCGGTCGGTTCGCGATCATCTCCTCCGCCGGGGAGAGGATCGCCCTCCGAAAATCCCCTCTGGCGCTTTGCCTTCCGCTCGGTCACAGTCCCTTCAAACAATTAGAACAAATGTTTGAAGGGAGAGATTCAGTATGGCCGACGCGCGTGCGTCCGGCGGCGATCGGCCGCTTTACTCGAACGGTTACAAGGCCGCGGTGCTGGGGCTGCTGCTCGCCACCTACACCTTCAATTTCATCGACCGGACGATCATCGCCACCATCGGTCAGGCCATCAAGGTTGACCTGAAGCTCACCGATACGCAGCTGGGCCTGTTGGGCGGCCTCTACTTCGCTCTGCTGTACACGATCCTCGGCATCCCGATCGCCCGTCTGGCCGAGCGCTACAACCGGGTGACGATCATCTCGGTGTCGCTGGTGATCTGGTCGGGCTTCACCGCCCTGTGCGGCGCGGCCGTCAACTTCACCCAGCTGGCCCTGTTTCGCTTCGGCGTCGGGGTCGGCGAGGCCGGCTGCTCGCCGCCCAGCCACTCGCTGATCAGCGACTATTACGAGCCCAAGAAGCGCGCCACGGCGCTGTCGATCTATTCGTTCGGCATTCCGCTGGGCACCATGTTCGGCGCGGTGGCCGGGGGCTGGCTGGCCCAGGAGTTCAGCTGGCGCGTGGCTTTCGTCATCGTCGGCCTGCCGGGCATCCTGCTGGCCCTGATCGTCAAGCTGGTGGTCAAGGAGCCGCCGCGCGGCCACTCCGAGATCGTCGAACGCCCCCTTGAAGCCGACAACGTGGTGGTCGAGCCGGCCAAGCCGGCGTTCTCGATGGCCAACGAGTTCAAGGAACTGTGGGCCGTCACCAAGATCCTGTTTGGCAAGTGGCCGGTGCTGCACATGGTGCTGGGCGTGACCATCGCCTCGTTCGGCTCCTACGGCTCGGGCGCGTTCGTGCCGTCGTACTTCGTCCGCGCCTTTGACCTGGGCCTCGCGCAGGTTGGCCTGATCACCGGCCTGATCGGCGGCTTCTCGGCGGGCCTCGGCACCCTGGTCGGCGGCTTCCTGAGCGACTGGGCCGGCAAGCGTAGCGCCAAGTGGTACGCCCTGACCCCCGCCATCGGCCTGATCCTCTGCACGCCGATCTATATCGCGGCCTATCTGCAGACAGACTGGCAGACCACCGCCATGATCCTGCTGGTCCCTGGCATCTTCCATTATGTCTATCTGGCCCCGACCTTCGGCGTGGTGCAGAACTCGGTGGAGCCGCGTCGCCGGGCGACCGCGACGGCGCTGCTGTTCTTCTTCCTGAACCTGATCGCCCTGGGCGGCGGACCGGTGTTCACCGGCTGGCTGATCGACCATCTGGCGCAGTTCCACTTCAACCACCCGGGCGGCGGCGTGATCGCCAGCGTGCTGGGCTCGTTCGGCGGCGAGGCCGGCCAGAGCTTCGCCAGCGCCTGCCCAGGCGGCATCGCGCCCAAGGGCGCGTCGGCCGAACTGGCGGCCCAGTGCAAGACCACCCTGTCGGTGGCCAGCCAGCAGGGCATCATCGTCTCGCTGTGCTTCTACGCCTGGGCCGGCGTCCACTACGCCCTGGCCGCGATCGGCATGGTCAAGCACTTCGAGGAGCGCAAGGCGGCGTAAGTAATAAGCCTCTTCCCTTGACTCGCGGGGCGGTCGGGCCGAAACGGCCGCCCCATGATCAGCCGCTACGCCCGCCCCGAAGCCGCCGCCATCTGGTCCAGCCAGACCAAGTACAAAATCTGGTTCGAGATCGAGGCCCACGCCGCCGACGCCATGGCCGAGCTGGGAGTGATCCCCAAGCTCGCCGCCGAGACGATCTGGGAAAAGGGCCGCGACGCGGTCTGGGACAGCGACCGCATCGACGAGATCGAACGCGTCACCAAGCACGACGTCATCGCCTTCCTGACCCACGTGTCGGAAATCGTCGGGCCCGAAGCCCGTTTCCTGCACCAGGGCATGACCAGCAGCGACGTGCTGGACACCTGCTTCGCCGTGCAGCTCTCGCGCGCCACCGACCTCCTGCTCGAAGACGTCGACCTGGTCCTCGCCGCCCTGAAGCGCCGCGCGCTCGAGCACAAGATGACCGTGTGCGTCGGCCGCAGCCACGGCATCCACGCCGAGCCGATCACCTTCGGCCTGAAGCTGGCCGGCTACTACGCCGAGTTCCAGCGCGCCAAGGAGCGCCTGGCCATGGCCAAGTTCGAAATCGCCACCTGCGCGATCTCGGGCGCCGTCGGCACCTTCGCCAATGTCGACCCGCGCGTCGAACAGCATGTGGCCGACAAGATGGGCCTGGCCGTCGAGCCGGTCTCGACCCAGGTGATCCCGCGCGACCGCCACGCGGCCTATTTCGCGGCCCTCGGCGTCGTCGCCTCGTCGGTCGAGCGCCTGGCCACCGAGATCCGCCACCTGCAGCGCACCGAGGTCCTGGAAGCCGAGGAGCCCTTCGATCCGGGCCAGAAGGGTTCGTCGGCCATGCCGCACAAGCGCAACCCGATCCTGACCGAGAACCTGACGGGCCTCGCCCGTCTGGTCCGCTCGGCCGTGGTGCCGGCGATGGAGAACGTCGCCCTCTGGCACGAGCGCGACATCAGCCACTCGTCGGTCGAGCGCGGCATCGGCCCCGACGCCACCATCCACCTCGACTTCGCCCTGCGCCGCCTGGCGGGCGTCATCGAACGCTTCAACATCTATCCCGAAAACATGGCCAAGAACCTGGACAAGCTGGGCGGCCTCGTCTTCTCGCAGCGCGTGATGCTGGCCTTGACCCACAAGGACGTCAGCCGCGAGGACGCCTATGCGGCGGTCCAGGGCAACGCCATGAAGGTCTGGCGCGGCGAAGGCCGGTTCCTCGACTTCCTGAAGGCCGATCCGGTGGTGTCCAAGGCCCTGACCGACAGTGAACTCGAAGACCTGTTCGACCTCGGCTACCACACCAAGAACGTCGACGTGATCTTCCAGCGCGTCTTCGGCGAGCAGGGCTGAAATGAGCGAGCCGCCGGTCCTGCGCCTCAATCCCGCGCTGGATCCGGCGGCGTTCGCCGACGCCTACGCCCGCGAGGGCGTGGTGCGCATCCCTGAGGTATTCGAACCGGCCGTCGTCGAACGCTTGGCTGGCATTCTCGAACAGACCATCGATTGGGACATCATCTGCTCCAACGAACATGGCGGCGCAGAGGTGATCAGCCGGGCGCGTCGAGCCGAGCTGGGCGACCAGGCCGTAGCCGGTCGCCTGCACGCCGCCACCCTGCGGGCGCGCAGCGGCTTTGCCTATGTCTATCTCGGCTATCCGATGATCGACGCCTATGTGGCGGGACGTGATCCCGGCCATCCGATCCATGCCCTGACCGCTTTCCTGAACAGCCAGGGCTTTGTCGAGTTTGTCGCCGCCGTCACGGGAGAGACGGGCGTCACCAAGATCGACGGCCAGGCCACCTGCTATCGTCCCGGCGACTTTCTGACACAGCACGACGACACCGGCGTCGGCGAGCGCCTGGCCGCCTACACCCTGGGCCTGACGCGCCAGTGGCGGCCGGACTGGGGCGGCCAACTGCTGTTTCACGACGAGCACGGCGACGTGACGCGCGGCTTCGCGCCGGCCTTCAACGTGCTGACCCTGTTCAAGGTGCCGCAGCAACACTCTGTCGCCCCAGTGGCGCCCTATGCCGGCGCCCTGCGCCTGACCGTCACCGGCTGGCTGCGCAACGACCCGCCGAATGGACGCGGCTAAACGAGGCTTCCCACCAGTCGTCGACGCGCGCACGCGCGTTCTGATTCTCGGCAGCCTGCCCGGCGACGCCTCGCTCGCGGCGGGACAGTATTACGGCCATCCCCGCAACGCCTTCTGGCGGCTGATGGAAGACGTCATCGACGCCAAGCTCGCGCCGCTGCCTTACGAGTTGCGCCTCGACACCCTGCTGGCGCACGGGATTGGCCTATGGGACGTGATCGGCGAGGCCCACCGCGCCGGCAGCCTGGACGCCGCCATCCGGGACCCGACCGCCAACGACCTTGTCGCCCTGATCGACACCCTCCCGGCGCTGCGGCTGGTGGCCTTCAACGGCGGCGCGGCGGCGAAGCTGGGCGGCCGGCTGGTCGGAGACCGGGTCGCCACCCTGCCGCTTCCCTCGTCCAGCCCCGCCCACGCGGCGCGGTCCTTCGCGGACAAGGCGGCGGTCTGGCGGCGGATGCGCGAGGCGCTGTCGGCCTGAGGCCAATAAAAAAGGCCGCTCCGAAGAGCGGCCCTTTCCCGTTATCGTTCGCTCGCGATCAGGCGATTACTCACCCTTGATCTGCTCGCGGGCCTGAGCCAGCAGCTCGGCCATCTTCATGCGGACTTCGCCCTCGGAAATCGAGACGCCCGAGCCCTTCAGGTCCTCGAAGACCTTGCGGAACACGTCCTCGTCACCCGGCTGTTCGAAGTCGGACTTCACGACAGCGCGCGCATATTCCTCGACCGTCGCCAGGCCCATCAGGCCGGCCGCCCATTCGCCCAGCAGGCGGTTGCGGCGCGCGGCCGCCTTGAATTCCAGTTCCTGGTCGTGCGCGAACTTGCGTTCGAAACCCTGTTCGCGTTCGTCGAAGGTGGTCATGGAAACCCCAAAGTCGTCCGGAGCAAGGAACGTCCAGATTGATCCATCTGGCCGCGACAGGCTCCAATTCAAAAACATTTAGAGCATGATGATCGCCGAAACGGGCGTTCGCTTTCGCCAATCATGCGCCTACGCGGGCTGCATATATCGTGGCGCTCGCCGCCGCAATCGGCGGATAAGCCGCAGGTGACGTTTCATGGGCGCCGCCTTCGCCGCGCCGGGCCCCAGGTTTGCGAACCCGCGCTCATTCAGGTAGGTTCGAAGCGACTTTTTCAGTGAGCGGCCTTGAGTCGAACGCCGCGCGCAGCTATCCGCCGCGCGCGCTTTTCGTTTTCCGGGAGGATCCCGGCCCAGGCGGCGCGCGATTCCGGAAAGGGCCTCGACGAGAGCCATGACGACCCGTCGCAAGAAGATCTACGAAGGCAAGGCCAAGATCCTTTACGAGGGTCCAGAGCCTGGCACGCTGATCCAGTACTTCAAGGACGACGCTACCGCGTTCAACGCGCAGAAGAAGGCCATCCTGGAAGGCAAGGGCGTCATCAACAACCGTATCAGCGAGTACATCATGACTCGCTTGAACGGCATCGGCGTGCAGAACCACTTCATCCGCCGCCTGAACCTGCGCGAGCAGTTGATCAAGGAAGTCGAGATCGTCCCGCTTGAGGTCGTGGTGCGCAACATCGCGGCCGGCTCGATCGCCACGCGTCTGGGCCTGACCGAGGGTCAGCCCCTGCCCCGTTCGATCATCGAGTTCTACTACAAGGACGACAAGCTGGGCGACCCGATGGTCACCGAGGAGCACATCACCGCGTTCAACTGGGCCGCGACCCAGGAGATCGACGACATGATGGCGATGGCCCTGCGGGTGAACGACTATCTATCGGGCCTGTTCGCCGGCGTCGGCATCACCCTGGTGGACTTCAAGGTCGAGTTCGGCCGCGTGTACGAAGGCGACTTCAGCCGCGTCATCCTAGCCGACGAAATCAGCCCCGACAGCTGCCGCCTTTGGGACACCGTGACCAACGAGAAGCTGGACAAGGACCGCTTCCGTCGGGATCTGGGCAATGTCATCGAAAGCTACACCGAGGTGGCCCGCCGCCTCGGGATCATGAAGGAAATGCCGACCGTCATTCAGGGCGGCGTGCATTAGAAAAAACCTTCTCCCATAGGGAGAAGGAGGGGCCCGCGCGTTCCGGGACGCGTGGGAGGATGAGGGGTTTCACCCCGTCCGGACAGCCCCGTAACCCCTCACCCTCCCATGCTGCGCATGGGCCCCTCCCTCTCCCTCTGGGAGAGGGTCGCGAAAAGGTAAGATGATGAAAGCCACCGTCCACGTGTTCCTGAAGCCCGGCGTGCTCGACGTTCAGGGCAAGGCTGTCGAGAACGCCCTGCACGGCCTGGGCTGGCCGTCGGTGAAGGACGCCCGCGTCGGCCGCGTCATCGAATTCGACCTCGACGCCACTGACCCCGAAGCCGCCAAGGCCGAGGTCAAGACCATGTGCGAGAAGCTGCTGGCCAATACGGTCATCGAAAGCTACCGCATCGATATCGCCTAGAAGCACCGCCCCCAAACACCGATCTCCCCGGCGAATGCCGGGGCCCAGATTCATCCGGTGAGCTTGGGGCTGACGCGCTCAGGCGCGGCGCTCTTCTAAGAAACACCCGTGGGCTCGACCTGGACCCCGGCATTCGCCGGGGAAGTCGTAAAAGCAACGGCCAGCGCCTTGTAGTCCTGCTTCCTTCTAGGCGCGCTCAAGAGCGCGCACCTCAGGATGAGGCGTGCAGCAACCGCGCTTCTCCTCCCCTTGAGCGAGCCGAAGGCGAGCCCATCGGGGCCTCACCCCCAAAGCTGGCCCTCAAGGTCGCCAGGCTGGTCCGCCGAATAGGCTCCAGGTCCATGCCCGGGTCGATCAGTAGCTGGGTCGATACGCCCAACAGCAGCGACCCCACCATCAGCGCCGCCGCATCGGCGTCGAGCCCCGGGCGGATCACGCCCTCGGCCTGCCCTCGCAGAACCATCGACTCAAGCCGCTGCTCGGCCTCCTTGTGAGCGGCGGCGAAGGGCGCGCGCAGCTCGGACATGTCGCCGACGGCGCCGGCCATCATCACGAAATAGGCGCGCAGCTCGCCGTCCTCCGTCAGGGTGGTCAGGAAGGCGTCGACAAAGCCCAGCACGGCCTCGAGCCCGTTCATCTGGTCCAGCCGCCGGTCGTCCATCTGGGCTTCCAGACGCGCCTGCAGGCGCACGATCAGCGCCTCGATCAGCCCCTGTTTTGATCCGAACCGCTGGGTGGCCAAACCTCGGCTGTAGCCCGCCCGCGCGCCGATGTTCTCGAAAGTCGCCGCCGACACTCCCTGCTCGGCGATCAGCTCGGCCGCAGCGCGAAGCAGTTCGGCCTCCGACTGCTGGCGGCGGTCGGACTGGGTGCGGCGCTCGGGGACCTTAAGGGACGATGTCATCTTGTCGAACCTAGTTATTTGTTGGACAACAAGCAAATAATTGAGATGGCCAAAGAGCCATCCTCGGGAGAACCAGGAGGCCTGCATGACGATCTCGACCGACGTCGCCAACACCATTGTCGATCCCAAGGCCTATGCCGACGGCGACCGGATCGACGAAGCCTTCGCCCAACTGCGCCGCGAAGCGCCCCTGGCGGTCGCCCAGCCGGACGGCTTCGATCCGTTCTGGGTGGTCACGCGCCACGCTGACATCCTGGAGGTCGAGCGGCAGAACGAGCTGTTCCACAACGGTGACCGCGCCACGGTCGTGACCACCATCGAGGCCGACAAGAAGGTGCGCGAGATGATGGGCGGGTCCCCTCACCTCGTCCGCTCGCTGGTGCAGATGGATAATCCCGACCACTTCGCCTACCGCAAGATCACCCAAGGCGCGCTGCTGCCGCAGAACCTGCGGGCGCTGGAAGCGCGGATCCGCGAGATCGCCCGCGGATTCGTCGACCGCATGGCCGAGCATGGCGACCGCTGCGACTTCGCCCGCGACGTGGCTTTTCTCTATCCGCTGCACGTCATCATGGAAGTGTTGGGCGTTCCCGAGAGCGACGAGCCCCGCATGCTGAAACTGACCCAGGAACTGTTCGGCAACGCCGACCCGGACCTGAACCGCACCGGCAAGTCAGTGACCGACGTCGGCGAGGGCGTCGATAGCATCCAGTCGGTGGTCATGGACTTCATGATGTACTTCAACGCCATCACCGAAGACCGGCGCGCCAAGCCACGCAACGACCTGGCCACCCTGATCGCCAACGGCAAGATCAACGGCGAGCCGATGGGCCACCTGGAGGCGATGAGCTACTACATCATCGCCGCCACGGCCGGGCACGACACCACCTCCTCGACCACCGCCGGCGCGCTGTGGGCGCTGGCCGAGAACCCTGACCAGTTCGCCAAGGTGAAGGCCGACCCGTCGCTGATCTCGGGCCTGATCGAGGAGTCGATCCGCTGGGTCACGCCGGTGAAGCACTTCATGCGCACCGCGACCGCCGACGCCGAACTGGCGGGCCAGAAGATCGCCAAGGGCGACTGGATGATGCTGTCCTATCCCTCCGGCAACCGCGACGAGGCGGTGTTCGAGGACCCGTTCAGCTTCAAGGTCGACCGCACGCCCAACAAACACGTCGCCTTCGGCTACGGCGCCCACATCTGCCTGGGCCAGCACCTGGCGCGGATGGAGATGCGGGTGCTGTGGGAGGAGCTTTTCGCACGCCTCGACCGGGTCGAGCTCGACGGCGAACCCACCCGCATGGTCGCCAACTTCGTCTGCGGGCCCAAGTCGGTGCCGATCCGCTTCAAGATGCACTGAGGCGGCGGCGATGAGCGCGGAACCCTTCAAGGTCTGGCAGTGCCGCACCTGCGGCTACATCTATGACGAGGAACAGGGCGATCCCGGCGAAGGCCTGGCGCCCGGGACCCGCTGGGCAGACATCCCGGCGGGGTGGGTCTGCCCGCTGTGCGGCACGCCGAAGTCGGATTTCGACATGATCGAGCTGTAGAAACACCCCCCGCCCCCCTTCCGCTCGAAGCATCGCCGCACGATGTTCGGAGGCGAGCGGAAGGGAGACCGTCGATGAGCGCGAAGTTCCACTTGGCCCAGGTCAATGTCGGGCGTCTTAAGGCCCCGATCGATCATCCGCTGATCAAGGGCTTCGCCGACAATCTCGATCGCATCAACGCCCTGGCTGAGGCCTCACCGGGTTTCGTCTGGCGCCTGACGGGCGACGGCAACAACGCCACCGACCTGGCGATCGACAACGACCCCCTGTTCATTCCGAACCTGTCGGTCTGGACCGACATCCCCTCACTCGGCGCCTTCGTCTATCGCAGCGGCCACGTCGAGATCATGCGTCGCCGTCGCGAGTGGTTCGAGCACATGGATCTCTACATGGCGCTTTGGTGGGTTCCGGTCGGCCATACGCCTACCGTCGAAGAAGCCCTGGAGCAGCTGGCGCACCTGGAAGCTCATGGCCCCACGCCCACGGCCTTCACCTTCAAGGTCCCCTTCCCCGCGCCCAGCGGCGAGGCGGTGGAGCCGGAGTTGGAACAGTGCGCTTAGGCCTCCCAAGCGCCCCCTCCGTCGCGCTGCGTATCCGCATCGCGCCTCCTCCCCCGTTTCACGGCTGAGGAGGGAGCCGCTTCCCTCCTGCCCCGCTTGCGGGAGAGGTGGCGCGGCGCCGATAGGCGACGTGACGGAGGGGGGCGCTTTAAAGCGCTCGCCCCCTGACATCCCGCCCGAACGGTGCTACACGCCCGCGCCATGAAAGCCGCCGTCATCGTTTTTCCGGGTTCGAACTGCGATCGTGACTGCAAGGTCGCCATCGAGCGCTCCGCCGGCGCGCGCGTCGACATGGTCTGGCACCAGGAGACGGCGCTGCCGGACGATCTGGACCTGATCGTCCTGCCCGGCGGCTTCTCGTACGGCGATTACCTGCGCTGCGGCGCCATGGCCGCCCAGAGCCCGGTGATGAAGGAAGTCGTCACGGCCGCGAACAAGGGCGTCGCGGTCGTCGGCATCTGCAACGGCTTCCAGGTGCTGACCGAGGTCGGGCTGCTGCCCGGCGCCCTGCTGCGCAACGCCGGCCTGAAATACGTCTGCAAGCCCGTCGAGCTGGACATCGTTAACGGCCAGACCCGCTTCACCGCCGGCTACGGCGAGCAGCGTCAGGCGATGATGACCGTCGGCAACGGCGAGGGCAACTACTTCGCCGACGAGGAAACCCTCGACCGCCTCGAAGGCGAAGGCCAGGTGGTGTTCCGCTACAAGGAAAACCCGAACGGCTCGGCCCGCGACATCGCCGGCATCGTCAACAAGGGCGGCAACGTCCTGGGCCTGATGCCCCACCCTGACCGCGCCTTCGATGCGGATCTCGGTTCGGAAGACGGCGCGGTGCTGTTCCGCAGCGTGTTTCAGAGCGCCTGAGAGCGACACCAGGCTCAGCTCAAAAAGTGGGCGACCTAAGTGCGTTATAATATAGCAGCGCCCATAACACAGGCCTAAGCTTCCCTCCTCTGTAGGAGGGCCATCATGAGTCTCATCACCACCTTGCGCGGGGGGCTGCTGGCCGCCGCCGCGCTCTGCGCCTTCGGCGCTGTCGCCCACGCCCAGGTCGCGGCTCAAGTCACGCCGATGACGCCGGACATCGACGGCAAGTTCGTCCAGACCAAGGTCAATTACGACTACGACAAGCGCGTGGTGATGATCCCGATGCGCGACGGGACCAAGCTCTACACCGTGATCGTGGTCCCCAAGGGCGGCAAGAACCTGCCGATCCTGCTGACTCGCACGCCCTACAACGCCGCCGGCCGCGCCGCGCGCGCCGACAGTGCGCGCATGGTGGCCGCCATGCCGCAGGGCGACGAGCCCTTCGTCGCCGACGGCGGCTATATCCGCGTCTTCCAGGACATCCGGGGCAAATACGGCTCGGAGGGCGAGTATGTCATGACACGCCCCCTCAAGGGCCCGCTGAACAGCTCCGAGGTCGATCACTCGACCGACGCCTACGACACCATCGACTGGCTGGTGAAGAACGTGCCGGAGACGAACGGCAAGGTCGGTATGCTGGGCAGCTCGTACGAGGGCTTCACCGTGGTGATGGCTCTGGTCAATCCGCACCCCGCTCTGAAGGCCGCCGCGCCGATGAGCCCGATGGTCGACGGCTGGATGGGCGACGACTGGTTCCAGTACGGCGCGTTCCGCCAGATCAACTTCGACTATTTCAGCGGTCAGACGGCGGTGCGCGGCTCCGGCGGCTCCGTCCAGCGCCAGGGCTATGACGACTATTCCAACTTCCTGCGCGAAGGCTCGGCCGGCGACTACGCCAAGAACCACGGCCTGGACAAGCTGCCCTGGGTGCAGAAGCTTTTCGCCCACCCGGCCTATGACAGCTTCTGGAGCGAACAGGCTCTGGACAAGACCATGGAAAAGACGCCGCTCAAGGTGCCGACCATGTGGATCCAGGGCCTCTGGGACCAGGAGGACATCTGGGGCGCTGTTCACAGCTATCCGGCCCTCGAGTCCAAGGACACCAACAACGACAAGAACTATCTGGTGCTCGGTCCGTGGCGGCACAGCCAGGTCAATTACGACGGCTACAACCTCGGTCCGTTCAAGTGGGACGGCGACACCGCCCTGCAGTTCCGCCGCGATGTGCTGAAGCCGTTCTTCGACCAGCATCTCAAGGACGGCCCCAAGGCCGATACGCCGCCCGTGCTGATCTACGACCCCGGCCAGAACAAATGGAACCGCTACGCCAGCTGGCCGCAAGGCGGCGCCGACGGCGCGGGTCCTGGCAAGGTCAGCAAGAACCTCTATTTCGGCGCCAACGGCGGGCTGGGCTTCAGCGCTCCGGCCGGCGGCAAGGGCGCGGCCGCCTATGACGAGTACGTCTCCGACCCGGCCAAGCCCGTGCCCTACATCCCTCGCCCGCTGCAGTTCGCCGACCGCAGCCGCTGGACCCCGTGGCTGGTGACCGACCAGCGCTCGGTCGACGGGCGTCCGGACGTGCTCACCTATGTGAGCGAGCCGTTGACGGAGGCGCTCAAGATCGCCGGCGTGCCGAAGGTGAACCTGTTCGCCTCGACCAGCGGCACGGACAGCGACTGGGTGGTCAAGCTGATCGACGTCTATCCCGACGAGGTCCCCAGCCAGCCCGAACTGGGCGGCTATGAGTTGGCGGTCGGCATGAGCATCTTCCGCGGCCGCTATCGCGAGAGCTTCAGCGAGCCCAAGGCCCTCAAGCCCAACACCCCGCTCAAGTATCAATTCATTCTGCCGACGGCGAACTACACCTTCAAGCCGGGTCACCGGATCATGGTGCAGGTGCAGTCGAGCTGGTTCCCGCTCTACGACCGCAATCCGCAGACCTTCGTGCCGAACATCTTCTTCGCCAAGCCCGGAGACTATGTGAAGGCGACGCAGCGGGTGTTCCACGCGGGGGACACCGCCAGCTTCATCGAACTGCCGGTGGTGGACGCGAAGTAATACAAAAAAGGGCCGGCGGTCGAAACGCCGGCCCCTCTTCCGCGGAGCGAAGACCCGTCAGCGTTCGCCGCGTTGGGCGTTGTCCTGCTGGTTGGCTTGGCCGCCCGGATTGCGGCCCTGCTCGTTTTGTTGCTGGCCGCCCTTTTGCTGTTGTTGCTGATCGGGCGCCTGGCGCTGCGGATCGTTCTGCTGTTGCTGAGGATTGCGGTTCTCTTCGGCCATCAGTCTTCTCCGTTGCGTGCCGTGCGCTTGAAGCGCACCAAGGACGAACGACCTGAGAGGGACGTCGTTCCTCCGGCCAAGCTCGGTTACTGCAGCTAAGCTTCCGTTTTTCTGAGATTTTTCACGCCCCTGGCGTCGCTACGGCGCGGCCGCGACCACGCCGCTCCCGCCCCTCTTCGCGAGAGAACGGTTCACCCCATGGCAGAGCTATGGCGCGAAAAGCTTCGCGTGGTGCGGGAGGGTTAAGGTTAAGCCGCACCGCGTGGGCGAGACGCCTGGAACATTTCACCCCGATGCGCGACAGCTTGGCCTCAACACGAAACGGGAGGCTGCGGCGGGAGCCTTCTCGACGCGCAGAGTTAACGACACCATGTCAGATCCCGAGTTTCGGTTTCCCGAGACCTATGTCAGCGGCGTTCCCGTCTGGTCGCGACGCCGCAAGCGTTCCGGCCCGCACCCGCTGATCAGCACGCTGGTCGTACTCCTGGCCCTGTTCGGCGCGGTGATGATCGGCGTCTCCCTGCGCATGGGTTCGGTCGAGAGGGGCGGCGCCGTGGTCGACGGCTGGATCGCCATGGCCAAGGCCCAGTGGGACGAAGCCGCCGGCCAGGCCAAGGAAAGCCAGGCCTCTCCGAAGCGATAGAGGCCCGTAATCAGCCGACGGCTGTGGCGGAATCTGATCGACCGGGTTAGAAGGCGCGCCCATGAGCACGCCCCAAAAGCCCATGGCCGAGATGGCCGCCGAGTTCGGCCTGAAACCCGCCGAATATGACGTTGTCCTCAAGCGCCTGGGTCGCGAGCCCAACCTGGTGGAGTTGGGCGTCTTCTCGGTGATGTGGTCCGAGCACTGCTCGTACAAGTCCTCGAAGAACCAGCTGAAGAAGTTCCCGATCGACGGGCCCCGCGTGATCTGCGGCCCGGGCGAGAACGCCGGCGTGATCGACATCGGCGATGGCGACGCGATCATCTTCAAGATGGAGAGCCACAACCACCCCTCGTACATCGAGCCCTACCAGGGCGCGGCGACGGGCGTGGGCGGCATCATGCGCGACGTCTTCACGATGGGCGCGCGTCCGATCGCTCTGCTGAACGCCCTGCGCTTTGGCGATCCCAACCACCCGAAGACCAAGCGTCTCGTCGACGGCGTGGTCGCCGGCATCGCCGGCTACGGCAACTGCGTGGGCGTGCCCACGGTCGCGGGCGAGACCAATTTCCACAAAGGCTACAACGGCAACATCCTAGTCAACGCCATGTGCGTGGGCCTGGCCAAGGCCGACAGCATCTTCTACTCGGCCGCTCCGGGCCCCGGCCTGGCGGTGGTCTATTTCGGCTCCAAGACCGGCCGCGACGGCATCCACGGCGCGACGATGTCCTCTGCCGAGTTCTCCGAGGACTCCGAGGAGAAGCGCCCCACCGTCCAGGTCGGCGACCCCTTCGCCGAGAAGCTCCTGATCGAGGCCACCCTTGAACTGATGGCCACGGGCGCAGTCGCCGCCATCCAGGACATGGGCGCGGCGGGCCTGACCTCCTCGTCGGTCGAGATGGCCGGCAAGGGCGGCGTCGGCATCGAGCTGAACATGGACATGGTCCCGCAGCGCGAGACCGGCATGAGCGCCTACGAGATGATGCTGTCGGAAAGCCAGGAGCGCATGCTGGCGGTCCTGAAGCCCGGCCGCGAGCAGGATGGCCATGCCATCTTCGAAAAGTGGGGCCTGGACGCCGCGGTCATCGGCTACACCACCGACACCGGCCGTCTTGTGCTCAAGCATCACGGCGAGACGGTCTGCGACGTGCCGCTGGCCCCGCTGTTCGACGACGCGCCGCTGTACGACCGCCCGTGGGTGCAACCTGCGCTGCAGCCGCGCCTCGACCCGGCCGCCATCCCGGCCCCGATCGACTGGAACGAAGCGGTCCTGAAGATCATCGGCTGCCCCGACATGGCTTCCAAGCGCTGGCTGTGGGAGCAGTACGACCGCCACGTCATGGCCGACACGCTGGAAGACAGCGCCACCGGCTGCGACGCCGGCATCGTCCGTATCCACGACACCGGCAAGGCGATCGCGGTCACCAGCGACTGCACCCCGCGCTACGTCCAGGCCGACCCCTACGAAGGCGGTAAGCAGGCCGTGGCCGAAGCTTGGCGCAACCTGACGGCCGCCGGCGCCCTGCCTATCGCCATCACCGACAACCTGAACTTCGGCAGCCCCGAAAAGCCCGAGACCATGGGCCAGATCGTCCGCGCCACCGACGGCATGGCCGAGGCCTGCCGCGCGCTGGACTTCCCGGTCGTGTCAGGGAACGTGTCGCTCTACAACGAGACCAACGGCGTCGCCATTCCGCCGACCCCGACCGTCGGCGCCGTGGGCCTGCTTGAGGACTACGATCTGCGCACCGGCTTCGGCAATGTGGCCGAGGGCGACACGCTGGTGCTGATCGGCGCCACGCTGGGCGAGCTCGGCGCCTCGATCTATCTGCGTGAAATCCTGGGTCGCGAAGACGGCGCCCCGCCTCCGGTCGACCTGGCCCTGGAGCGCAAGAACGGCGACTTCGTGCGCGGCCTGATCAGCTCGGGCCTCGTCGCCGGCGTCCACGACCTTTCCGACGGCGGCCTGCTGGTCGCTGCGGCCGACGTGGCCCTGGCCAGCAAGGTCGGGATCACCCTGAACGCTACAAGCCAAGCGCACGCCCACGCCTATCTGCTGGGCGAGGACCAGGCCCGCTACCTGATCGCCACGCCCGATCCCGATGCGGTGCTGGAAGCGGCCAAGGACGCTGGCGTGCACGCCAACATCGCCGGTGTCGCCGGCGGTGAGGCGTTCGCGTCGGACGGCCTGTTCAGCGTCTCGCTGGAAGCCCTCCGCACGGCGCACGAGGCCTGGCTGCCGGGCTACATGAGCGCGCCGAAGGCGTAGGGATCGATAAGGGGGAGCACGCGGCGGCCTTAGGCCGCGTGGCTCCGCCCCGACCACCGCGCCACCGCCTCCAGCAGTTTCGCGGGGCTGATCGGCTTTCCAAGGTGGTCGTCCATGCCAGCGGCCAGGCAGTTGGCGACCTGCTCGGGGAGGACATTGGCGGTCATGGCGATGATCGGCGTGGAGGCGCCGCGCGCGCCTTCCAGGGCTCGGATCTCGCGGGTGGCGGTCAGACCGTCCATGACCGGCATCTGCACGTCCATCAGCACCAGATCGTACTGCCCCTGGCGCATGGCCTCGACGCCAGCGACGCCGTCGTTGGCGGTCTCGACGGCGACGCCGAAGGGTTCCAGCATCGCGCAGATCAGCTCGCGATTGACGGCGTTGTCCTCGACGAGCAGCAACCGCACATCAGCGTCGGCGTCGAGGGGCGAGGTGTCCTGGGCCTCCTGGGTCGGCAGCTCAGCAAGTGGCCCACGCACCTCGAACCAGAAGGTCGAGCCCTGCCCTTCGACGCTATCGACGCCGATGCGGCCATCCATGCGCTCGATGATCCGCCGCGAGATCGCCAGGCCCAGGCCCGTACCGCCGAAGCGACGCGAGACAGCCGCGTCGGCCTGCGAGAAACGGTCGAAGATGCTCTCGCGATGCTCCGGCGCGATCCCAATGCCCGTATCGGTCACTTCGGCCCGTAGAACCGCTTCACCGCCTTCGACCGTTTGAACAAGGGCCACGGTGATGGCGCCGTTGGCGGTGAACTTCACCGCGTTGGACAGGAAATTCAGCAGCACCTGGCTGAGCCTTGGTCCATCCAGGTTCATCGGCCGAAGATCGCCCGGAACCTTCACATCGACGGTCAGCCCCTTGGCCTCGGCGCGCTCGGTCACCAGGGCGGCGCACGATGAGGCCATGGCGGCCGGGTCAAACGGCGCGGGATCCAGCTCCAGGCCGCCGGCCTCCAGGCGCGAGAAGTCCAGTACGTCGTTGACGACGCTCAGCAGCGTATTGCTGGCCTCGAGGATGTGGCCGACCTGCCGGGTGGCGGTCTTGTTGAGGTTGCGTGAGCGGCGCAGCACTTCGGCGAAGCCGATGATCGCGGTCAGCGGCGTACGCAGCTCGTGGGTCATGTTGGCCAGGAAGTCCGACTTGGCCGCCGAAGCCGCTTCAGCCATTTCCAAGGCCTTGGCGATGTCGAGCTCCAGGCGCTTGCGTTCGGTGATGTCGCGCGAGGTGACCAGCAGGATCCCCGACCCGTCGCCAAGCAGGGAGTAGGTGCTTTCCAGCCAGATCACCGAGCCGTCCTTTCGGATGCTTTCGTAGTCGGTGCTGACGGGCGCGCCACCGGGAGTAAGGCCGCGAATGATGCCCTGCACGCGCTTGAAATCGGCGTCGCTGACCATGGCTTGCGGCGGCAACGCCATGAACTCTTCCAGGGTATAACCGGTGATACGCGCGATGCTGGGCGAGCTGTAGAGCCTTTCGCCCTTAGGGGACCACAGGGCGACATGGTCGGTGAGGTTGTCGCCCAGCAGTCGATAGAGCCGATCAATCTCCCGATACTTGACTAATGCCGCCTCAGCTTCCTCGATAGCCCTTTGCTTGGCTTCGACATTGGCTCGGAGGTCGGCGTGCATGACGTCGAGGCTTACGCGTTGGCTGGCCAGCCAATAGGCCAAGGGGGCGGCGATTAGGGTTGAGAGGACCAGGGTGGTGACCGGGGCGTAAACCTCGGGATCGTTGAGCAGCAGGATGTTGACGATGAAGTCCGCCGCCATGGCGACGCCCACGATGACGCATGCCGCAGGCGCGGCGCGAACAAGTCGGGCTCTGATGGCCGGCGAGAAGATCGTCAGGCTCCCGAGAACGTCTAAGTCAGAAGACGATACCCAGATTAAGGACAGGTGACGCTGGAAGCCAGTCCGGCGACAATCCGCCGCGCCGAAACCGCCGAAAGCGGGCGTACTAGCGAGGCGCGGCCGCGGGAAGGCTATCCAGTCCGCGTTCGAGGGCCAGGCTGGCCTGGACCACGGTGGCGATCGAGCGCTTGAAGAAGTCCTGAGGGATCGTCGCGAAATCGTCGGCCGGCTTGTGGTAATCGGCGTGATCCTCGACCCCGAAATAGACCCACGGCACGCCCTTCTCCGCGAAGGCGTAGTGGTCGGACTGGTTGGTCCAGTTGTTGTGCGCGCCGTCGGCGTCGGTGTCATGGCCCAGCTTGAGCGAGACCGGAGCCGTTGCGGCGACGGCCTCGAGAATGGGACGCAGCGCGGGATGGGGCGAGGCGCCCGCAGCATAGAGCTCGTTCTTGGCGTTCTTGCTGAGCATGTCGAAGTTGACGTTCAGCGCGATCGTCTCCAACGGCACAGGCGGCGCGGCGACAAACGCACGGGCGCCGCGCAGGCCGCTTTCTTCGGCGTCGACCACCGCCAGGATCACGTCGTGCGTGGGCGGATGGGCCTTGAAGGCTTCGGCCACCGCCAGCAGGCCCGCGACGCCCGAGGCGTTGTCGTCGGCGCCGTTATAGGTCTCCCCGTTCCGGAGCCCCAAGTGGTCGTAGTGGGCGGTGACCACCATCGTCTTGCCCGCCTTGCTCCCCTTGATCAGCGCCACGAGATTGACGCCGCGCACCGTCGAACCGTCACGTCGGGTGAAGTCGAAACCTTGCTCGAATGACGCTCCCGCCGGCGACAGGCCGATCTCAGCAAACCGCGATAGGATGTAGGCCCGCGCCTTCTCCGATCCGGGCGAACCGACGCCCCGCCCCTGCATGTCGTCGGCGGACAGGATACGGACATCGTCGAGCGCCTTGTCGCCCGGGGCCGCCCAGGCGGGCGCGGCGAAGGCCAGGACGGCGGCGACAAGCAGACTCAGTGGACGGCGGGAAAGGGTCATGGGGGTTACATGCCCTGCGCCGCCCATGATGTTCAATTAGTTCTCGGCCCATACGACAAGTGCGCTTATGACAAGCGCTGTCAGGTTGTGACGGCGTGTATGGCCGTTCTTAAGGAATCTCGGCCACATAGGCCGCTCAAGGATCGGAGTATCGTTCCCGTGCCCATGTCCCATGCCGAACTGGAAGCCCGCCTGACCGCGGCTTTTCCGGACGCCGAGATCGTGCTGACCGACCTCGTCGGCGACAACGATCACTGGAAGGCGCGGATCACCTCGTCGGCCTTCAAGGGCCTGCCGCGCGTGCGCCAGCACCAACTGGTCAACAAGGCCTTGGCCGACGTGTTGGGCGGAACCCTGCACGCCTTGGCCCTCGAAACCGCCGCGCCCGCCGAGTAAGGAGCCGTCGCCCCTTGCGCTATCGTCCCTTCGGAGCCACGGGCATCGCGGTCTCGGCGCTGACCTTGCGCCTGGCCGACAGCTCGCGGCTGCGGGCGAGCGACTGGCGCGCGCTGGTGTTCACGGCGCTGGAAAACGGCGTCAACAGCTTCCAGATCGACGGCGACGCCCCCGAAATGCTGCAAGGCGCAGGCGAGGCGTTCGCATCCGTCGAGCGCCGCCTGCTGTTCCTGACGTGGCGCGTGCGCCAGGACGCCAACCAGCTTGGCCAGCAGACCCTGGATAGCTTGCGCCGCTGGGCCTACGAGGGCCTTGGGCTGGATTATCTCGACCTGGTGCTGATCAACGATCCACAGTCGCCGTCGCTGCCGATGAGTTTCGAGGCGGGCCTCCAGACGTTGTGGAGCGCGCGGGCCCTGGGCGGGCTGGGCATCGCCAGCCGGGGCGATATCCATCCAGGCTTGCTCGCCAACGGACTGGTGACCGCTGTGTCGTCGCCCTACAATTTGTCTTCGGGGTGGGCGGAACGCCATCGCATCCGCCAAGCCTCCCAGAACAACTTCGCGGTGATCGGCGAGGATTTCTGGCCCCAGGCCTTGCGCGAACTCGCCGACCAAGCGCCGCGCCGCCCCTCATTCTGGCAACGGCGCACCGACCCGCTGGCCGACGTGGGCGGTTATGAGTTTCTGAGCAAGACGCCGGGTTGGAGCGGTGAGGATATCTGCCTGGGCTACGCCCTGACCGAACCGTCTCTGGCCACCGTGCGGATCACCGCCGACACCCGCCAGGAGGTCGAGCGCCTCGCCGAGGTGGTCGAGCGTGATCTGCCCACCGGCGTCTGCGCCCAGATCGAGATGGCCCGCTTCTCGGCTCAGGAACGCGAGAAGGCGGCCCGTCGCCCTTGACCCCGGCGCGCGCGGCGCCTAGCTGACAGGCTTCGACTAGGAACTCGCCATGACCGACGCCGCCGCTTCCTCCCCTGCCCTGGACTTCATCGCCAAGACCGTCGCCGACCATCCGGTGGTGGTGTTCATGAAGGGCGTGCCGGACCAGCCCCGCTGCGGCTTCTCGTCGGTGGTCGTGCAGATCCTGGATCACCTGGGCGTCGAGTTCGTCGGCGTCGACGTGCTGCAGGACGACGATCTGCGCCAGGGGATCAAGACCTTCACCGACTGGCCGACCATCCCGCAGCTCTATGTGAAGGGCGAGTTCGTCGGCGGCAGCGACATCGTCCGCGAGATGTTCCAGTCGGGCGAGCTGAAGACTTTCCTGACCGAACAGGGCGTGATCGCCGCCTAGGGCGGCCGTCTCGGCATGAGCCGCCTGTTCGTCCCGCCATCGGACGCCTACACCCTGACCTTCACGCCCAAGGCGTCGGACATTGACGCCAACGGCCACGTCAACAACGTGGTCTATCTGGGCTGGGCGCAGGACCTGGCCATCACCCACTGGGACGCCTGGACCTCGCCCGAGGAACGCGCGCCCTGGAGCTGGGTCGCGCGCCGCCACGAGGTCGACTATCGCCGCGAACTCCTGCCCGGCGAGACCGCCACAGGTTACACCTGGGTCGGCGAACTGAAGGGCCCGCGCTTCGAGCGCTACATCCGCATCGATGGCCCGGACGGCGAGATGTGCGCCCAGGTCCGCACCGACTGGGTGCTGATCGACATCGCCGCCAAGCGCCCGGCGCGCGTGCTGCCCTGGATGATCGAGCGCTTCACGCCGAAAGGTTAGGACCGCGCGGAGGAACGGCCGCCTCTTCGGCAGGCCGATAGATCTTCAACATCCGAAGGCCCTTGCAGCCGGAGCAATAGCCCAGCGTGTGCTTGGTTCCAGAAGCGCCGTAGCGAACGCCGCCGACGGCAGCTAGAGACTTTTGCCGGCCGCAGGCCGTACAGCGTATTTTCCACTCGGCCGTCTCTCGCTGGATATCGGCCGCCAGGCGCCCGAACGCCTCTGAAATCCGTTTGAACATTCGCGCTCCTGCGGAACCTGGGCTAGCGGAAGGACGGGTTCGCCACCTTGAACCGTTCACCGCGCCTGAGGCCCAGCTCGTCATAGCTGAACTCAAGATCGATCACCCCAGCCTTGCCAAACCGGCAGGTCTCCAGCCGCCGCCGGGCGAAGGCCAACACCGCTGTCTTCTGGGTGCGATCAAGGTAGAAGGTGACGTCCGACCTGCCCGTGCAGCCCTGAGAGGCCATAAGCAAGGTCAAGCCGTCGCGCCCGGCCGTCACATCAACCGGTTCAAGTTCCGGCCACCCCTGATCCGACGCGACCAGCCTGGGCCTCGTGACACAGCCAGCGGCCGTGAGGGCCAAGCCGGTCCATAGAAGCCCTCTGCGTGACAGCGCGCCGATCATACGTCCTCGAATTCTTCGGACCTGAAGATCGCCGAAGGACGGCTTGCTGACCAGAGGCCGGGCTTAGCCCCAGGGGCCCGCCTCGTGCGATCCGCCGCTCAGCGGAACGCTGGAGGGCGCCGCTGAAACCGCCGTCGGGCGACGCGCGCCGCGCTCCACACCCAGGCGCATTAGGGCCTCGACGCGGTTGTGGGTGGCCGGGTGGGTCGAGAACAGGTTGTCGGCGCCCTTCCCGGCCAGCGGGTTGATGATGAACATGTGGGCGGTGGCCGGATTGCGTTCGGCCTGGACGTTCTCGTAGCCGCCGCGCGCGTAGGCTTCGATCTTCTCCAGCGCGCGCGCCAGCGACTCGGAGTCGCCGGCGATCTGCGCGCCGATCCGGTCGGCCTCGTACTCGCGGGCGCGGCTGATGGCCATCTGGACCAGCATGGCCGCGATCGGGGCCAGGATAGCGATCAGGATCGCGCCGACCAAGCCGCCCAGACCACCGCCATTGCCCTCTTCGTCGCGTGAGCCACCGAAGAAGAAGGCGAAGTTGGCCAGGGCCGAGATCGCGCCGGCGATGGTCGCCGTCACGGTCATCACCAGGGTGTCGCGGTTCTTCACGTGCGCCAGTTCGTGGGCCATGACGCCGCGGATCTCCTCGCGGGTCAGAAGCTGCAACAGGCCGGTGCTGGCGGCCACGGCGGCGTGGTCAGGATCACGGCCCGTGGCGAAGGCGTTGGGCTGGGCGCTGTCGATAACCGTGATGCGCGGACGCGGCAGGCCGGCCGAGCGGGCCATCTCGACGGTGTCGATCACATAGTTGCGGATCAGCGGCTCGGGATGGCTCTCATCGACCTCGACCGCGCCATAGGTGCGCAGCACGATCTTGTCGGCGTTCCAGTACGAGAACGCGTTCATGGCCAGGGCGAAGACCAGCGCGATCATCATGCCGGTCGCGCCGCCGATCAGGAAGCCGGCGCCCATGAACAGGGCCGTCAGGCCGGCCAGCAGCATGTAGGTCTTGAAGTGGTTCATCGTCTGGCGTCAGTCGAAGATGTCGAACAGGTCGAAGCGCTTTTTCTTGTGATGGCCATAGGAGCCGTGGCGACGGTAGTCATCATCGTCGTGACGCTTGCCGCTGTGGCTATGGTGGCCGTGATCGTGGTGATGATCGGGACGGCTGTAGGGTTTGGGCTGACCGTAGATCGCCTGGGTCTCGTCGCGCTCCATGGCCATCAGCTTCTCAAGCTCGCCCCGGTCCAGCCAGACGCCCCGGCAGCGCGGGCACATGTCGAACTCGACGCTGGCGCGTTGCACGGCCTGCATCGAGGCGTCGCAGTTGGGGCACATCAGAAGCGGCATACGGAACCTCCGGTCCAAAAAGGATGCTCGGGTGTTCTCGACGACAGGCGGCGCCTTTTGGGGAGGGGGGCTAGGCAGCCGGACCCAGACATCGAGAACACCCGATGCGGTCCGACATCACGAGCACTTGCATTGCTCGCCAGAGGGGCCCGGTCCCGCTGAACCGCAGTTAGGGTCCCGCGCGATCCGGTTCAAGACCTCCGCACAACAAAAAAGACCCCGGATTGCTCCGGGGCCTTTTCCGTATCTGTTCGGATCCGACGCTTACGAAGCGTAGAATTCGACGACGAGGTTCGGTTCCATCTTCACCGGATACGGAACTTCCGACAGTTCCGGAGCGCGGACGAAGGTGGCCGACAGGCTCTTGGCGTCGACCGAGACGTACTCGGCGAAGTCACGCTCGTTCGAGGCGACGGCTTCGAGGACCAGAGCCATGTTGCGCGACTTTTCGCGGACCTGGATCACGTCGCCGGCCTTGCAGCGGTACGACGGGATGTTCACGCGCTTGCCGTTCACGGTCACGTGGCCGTGGTTCACGAACTGGCGGGCGGCGAACACGGTCGGCACGAACTTGGCGCGATAGACGATGGCGTCCAGGCGTGACTCGAGCAGAGCGATCAGGTTCTCCGAGGTGTTACCCTTGCGACGGGCGGCTTCCTCGTAGGTGCGCGAGAATTGCTTCTCGGTCAGGTTACCGTAGTAGCCCTTCAGCTTTTGCTTGGCGCGCAGCTGCAGACCGAAGTCCGAAACCTTGCTCTTACGACGTTGGCCGTGTTGGCCCGGGCCGTACGAACGCGAGTTGACCGGGGACTTCGGACGGCCCCACAGGTTTTCACCCATGCGGCGGTCGATCTTGTACTTGGCGCTATGGCGCTTCGACATAGTCAGTCTTTCAAAACGATCCGGGCCGGCTCCCCCGAGAGGGTGCGATCGCAACGGCGGCGTCGGGTCAATCCGTCATAAGGTTCCGCGCCGCGCGGCGAGCCGGCGGCGTCAAGGGGTGGCTTATGAGGGAGCGGCGGCGGGGAGTCAATGTTCCGCCTCCGCTCTGGCCTGGCGCTACGGACGCACCAGCGGATTGCGCAGGCGGATCTTGCCGCCGCGCTCGACGCCGAACGCGTCGAGCGGATAACGCAACTCCAGGCCCTCAGGCATCAGCGCCTTGCAGTTGTCGGGACGCTTGCGGACAAATGAGAAGCTGGTCAGGCCGTCGCGGCGCTGGGTCTCGACCGAGAAGTCCTCCTGCTGGGTGCAGCCATTGGAACTGACGCGCACCACCAGATCGGCCCCGTCGACCCGCGCACCGCGCAGCGCTTCCAACGGCCGGTCGCTGCCCTGGGCGGAGACGGCGATGTTGGGCTGGCTGTCATCGGCGTCGATGATCACGCAGGCCGAGGTGCTCAGGCCCAGGGCGATGACGGCGGCGAGCGATGCGAGTTTCATGCTGGTGTCCCCTCTTGTTGGTCAGCTTGACCGTGAGAGGACCGCCCGCCGCCTGAACCCAGGATGAATTACGGATAGTTCACAGCCGTGCGGCGTGACGGATCCGGACGATGTGCACGACGCCGTCGCCAACGTAATAGCGGATCACATAGGGCGGGACGACGACCAACTCTTGAAGCGTCGCCGTCGCTAGGCGGCCGTGCTTGGGGTTCTCCGCCAGGCTGTCAGCGGCGGCCTTAGGCCTACCGCCAGCCGCTGAGCCGCGAGGGGGCTGAATTGGCCAATATAGTCGCGGATAGGCGTCAGATCGGCCAGCGCGCGCCAGGTCCAGACTACTTCCGCCACGTCGCGGGCGCTGGCTTCTCTTCGGGCGTTCCCCACGTATCGAGCCAGGCCGAAACTTCGTCGTGGGGTACGACACGACCGGCGGCGATGTCCGCCATTCCTTCGGCGTCGGCGGTCTCTTCGGCTTCCGCGTCAATTTCGAAGATGGATGGCTCCGGAACCATGGAGCGAGCATAGCATATCGCCCCCCTCTCAATGCCGCTCGTAGGTCACAGCCTCTCGGCATGAAACGCCACGTGATCGCCGATGAAGGTCGAGATGAAGAAGTAGCTGTGGTCGTAGCCATCCTGGCGACGCACCGTGACCTTGCGGCCGGCCTTGGCGGCGGCGGCTTCGATCAGTTCGGGCTTGAGCTGGTTTTCCAGGAAGCTGTCGGCCAGGCCCTGGTCGATCAGGATGTCGTCGAAGGTCTCGCCCTTGCCGTCCTCAAGCAGGGCGCAGGCGTCGTAGGGGCGCCAGGTCGCGCGGTCCGGGCCGAGATAAGCGCTCAGCGCCTTGTCGCCCCACGGGCAGTTCAGCGGCGAGACGATCGGCGAGAACGCGCTGACCGACTTGAAGAGCTCCGGGTGCTTCAGCGCGATGGTGAGGGCCCCGTGGCCGCCCATGGAGTGGCCAAAGATCCCCTTGCGCGCGCCGTCCAGCGGGAAGGCGCTTTCGACCGCCGCCAGGAGGTCGCCGGTGACGTAGGAGTGCATCATGAAGTGCGGCGCCCACGGGGCTTGGGTGGCGTCGACATAGAACCCCGCCCCCTGCCCCAGGTCGTAGGCCGGGTCGTCGGCGACACCTTCCCCCCTCGGCGAGGTGTCCGGCGCGACAATCGCGATGCCGTGCTGGGCCGCGTGCGCGTAGACCCCCGACTTCACCGTGAAATTGTCCTCGGTGCAGGTCAGGCCCGACAGCCAGACGAGATAAGGGAACGGTCCCTCGCCATCCGGCGTCCACACCGTGAACTTCATCGGCGTGCCGGTGCTGGTGCTGGCGTGCTTGCAGTAACGCAGCGTTCCGCCATGGACGCGGTGGGTGGAGACGGTTTCGACGGTCATTCGCAGCTCGCAGACATGATCCTTCTCCTTTGGGGAGAAGGAGGGGCCCGTCACGACGAAGTCGGGATGGGAGGATGAGGGGGTAAGACGTCGACGGGTTTAACCCCTCACCCTCCCGCGCGCCGCGCGGGCCCCTCCCTCTCCCTCTGGGAGCGGGAGACCTCTAGAACGTCACCACGGTCCGGATGCTCTCGCCCGCGTGCATGAGGTCAAACGCCTTGTTGATCTCTTCCAGCGGCAGGACGTGGGTGATCATCGGGTCGATCTGGATCTTCCCGTCCATGTACCAGTCGACGATCTTGGGCGTGTCGGTGCGGCCGCGCGCGCCGCCGAAGGCCGTGCCGCGCCAGACGCGGCCGGTGACCAGCTGGAACGGACGCGTCGAGATTTCCTTCCCCGCCTCGGCCACGCCGATGATGATGCTTTCGCCCCAACCCCGGTGGCAGGCTTCCAGCGCCGTGCGCATGACGCCAGTGTTGCCGGTGGCGTCGAAGGTGTAGTCCGCGCCGCCGTCGGTCAGGGCCACCAGATGCGCGACGAGATCGCCGGAGACGTCCTTCGGGTTGACGAAGTGCGTCATGCCGAACTTGCGGCCCCATTCTTCACGGTCCGGATTGATGTCGACGCCGACGATCATGTTGGCGCCGACCAGCTTCAGACCCTGGATGACGTTCAGGCCGATGCCGCCCAAGCCGAAGACGATGCAGTTGGCGCCCGGCTCGACCTTGGCGGTGTTGGTCACCGCGCCGACGCCCGTCGTCACGCCGCAGCCGCAGTAGCAGGCGGTCTTGAACGGCGCGTCGCGGCGGATCTTGGCGACCGCGATCTCTGGCAGGACCGTGTAGTTCGAGAAGGTCGAGCAGCCCATGTAGTGATAGATCGGCTGCCCCTTGTACGAGAAGCGGCTGGTGCCGTCCGGCATCAGACCCTTGCCCTGCGTCGCCCGGATCGCCGTGCACAGGTTGGTCTTGCCCGACAGGCAGCTTTTGCACTGGCGGCATTCGGGCGTGTAGAGCGGGATCACGTGATCGCCGACCGCCACGCTGGTCACGCCCGCGCCGACCTCGACCACCACGCCCGCGCCTTCATGGCCCAGGATCGAGGGGAAGATGCCCTCGCTGTCGAAGCCGTCCAGCGTGTAGGCGTCAGTGTGGCAGACCCCCGTCGCCTTGATCTCGACCATCACCTCGCCGGCCTTGGGCCCTTCGAGGTCGACCTCGACGATCTCCAAAGGCTTCTTGGCTTCGAACGCGACGGCGGCGCGGGTCTTCATCGGGCATCTCCCCTGGCATCTTGGCCCGCCTTGGTACGCCCGCTCGGGCGCGCCGATAATCCCTAATGGCGCAAAACATTGTTGCTCAGGAAGAACAATTGGCGCATTCCCGTCATATGAGCCGGTGGGACGGGATCGACGAGTTCGTGGCGACAGCCGAGGCCGAGAGCTTCTCTCACGCCGCGCGTCGGCTGGGCCTTTCGACCTCAGGGGTAAGCCGCGCGGTCGCCACGCTTGAAGAACGCCTGCAGACCCGCCTGCTCTATCGCACCACACGCAGGGTCAGCCTGACCGACGCCGGCCGCGCCTTCCTCGCACGCGCCCGCCGGTTGATCGCCGAGCGTGACGAGGCCCTGGCGTCCGTGGGCGAGGACGACGGCGACCCGCGCGGCCTGCTGCGGATGACCTGCTCCATGGCCTACGGAGAGCGCTTCGTGGCGCCAGCGGTGAACCGCTTCATGCTGGTTCACCCCAAGCTGTCCATCGAGATCGACCTGGACGACGCGGTCCGCGACATTGTCAGCGAGGGCTTTGACCTCGCGATCCGCTTTGGTCGCCTCACCGACAGCCGCCTGATCGCCAAGCGCCTGGCCTCGCGCACCCGCCGGCTATGCGCGGCGCCGTCCTATCTGGCTCAGGCAGGAACGCCGCGGACAATCGCTGATCTCGCGCACCACGCCTGCATCCTGGGGGCGGCGGAGACCTGGCCGTTCCGGGACGGCGAGCGCGAGATCGCCTTCAAGCCGCAAGGACGCTGGCGGTGCAACAGCGGACAGGCCGTGCTGGACGCGGCCTTGCTGGGGTTCGGGGTCTGCCAGCTGCCGAACTTTTACGTCGACAGCGCCATCGCCGAGGGCCGCTTGGTCCCACTGCTCGAACCCAACCGGCCAGCCGACGAGGGCGTGTGGGCGGTCTATCCGCACCTGCGGCTCTTGCCGGCCAAGGTCCGGCTTCTGGTCGAGCACCTGGAAGCCGCGCTGGGCGGCTAAAGCCCTCTCCGATCTGCTCGTACGCGTCAGATCGGAGAAGGCTGGAACACACTAGGCCTTCACCACCGCCGGGAAGCGGAAGCGCCCGTCCAGCATCTCGGGTCTTGGCAGGTAGGCCCGCAGGTACAGCGCGAAGGGGCCAGACTGGGGCGCTGGCAGCCAGTTGGCGGTCTTGTCGCCGCCCGGATCGGTGCGCCCGATCCACAGGTCCAGCGTCCCGTCGGCGTTGCGCTTGAGCCCTTGGGTGCGGTCGCCGATCGTGTAGCGATGCAGCGGGTTGTCGGTGAAGAAGAACTGGCCGTCGGCGGTGGCCTCATACATTGACAGCGACCAGAAACCGTCCAGCGGCAGTTGCGCCGGCATGGTCAGGCGATACGGCCCGTCGCCCGTAAAGGTCCCCGAGCCGTCGTCGCCTGCGGCCTTCATGTACATCGCCTCGGCGACCGGCAAAGCGCCCAGCCCCTGCAGGGCGACGATGGCGCGATAGATGTAGTCCTGGCCATAGTCGCCGAGGTTGGCGCGCGGATAAGACCAGCCGTTGACGAAGGTCTGCCGTCCCCGGGCGAAGATGGTGATCATGCGCGCCTGCTCGACGCCGGCCGCAGCCGCCGAGTCATCGAACGGCCCAGCGCCCAGGAAAGCGGCGGTGCGCTTCTGGATCTTCAGATCGGTCGGCGGGGCGGGGTCGCTGGCCAGCAGAGCCCGGGCGGTCGCGAAATAGTCGGCGGGCTTGGCGTCGCGCGCCGCATAGGCGGCGACAGGCCCCGGCGTCGCCCCCTTGAGCAGGAAGCCGTCCTGGGCCTTGTGCGCGGCCGGCAGGTCATCGCCCCCGTCGGTCAGGGTGCGGATCAGAAGCCAGGCGTGCGGCGTGGCGATGCGCGTGGGGTTGGGTCCGGTGGACGCCTGTCCGGGGCCGACCAGGGTGAAGCTCCCGCCCTCGCCGCCGATGGTTCGCGTGCCCAGAACCACGTTGTTGTTGGTGAACATGTCCATCACCGCCACCGAATAGTAGCGCTTGCCCAAGGGCGGGATGGTCAGGGTCGCCGGCCCCTTGGTGAGATCCAGGAAGGCCGAGGAGTACAGCGTATCGTTGTTGGGCGTAGTCACCCAGCGGGCCTTGTGGTCCGACAGGGTCCGGGTGTGGGTCAGGGTGTTGATCGCAGCGCCCGGGCTCTTGAGCAGGCGCGCGCGGGTCGTGGCCATCTCGATCAGCGGCAGGGCATAGAGATAGGCGTCCCGCGCCGCCGTCGCGTCGCCTTCAGCGGCCTGGACGGCCGAGACAAAGGCGGGCGACAAGCCCAGCGCGCCGGCCATGGCCAGCAGTTCCCGACGGTTCATGCCGCCCTCCCCAACAGTTGTTTGAGGGCAGTTGAACGCGAGACGCCGCGCGACGCAAGCACCGCGCGACGCTGATCGGGTTCAGGCGGCGTGGGCGTGACGCGCGGCGTGAACGACGCTCTCCAGCGTGATGATCGTGGCGTCCACGCGATCATGCGCGTCCGAGCCGATCACCTTCTTGGCGGCGGCGGACGACAGGGCTCCGCGAAGATGACCCAGAGCGCGCGGCGGGGCGATCAGGACCACCTGATCGACGGTGTTTTGCGCCAGCACGGCGTCGACGCGCTTGGCCAGATTCGTCAGGAACGCCTTCTCGGCGCGGTCGTGGGCGTCGCCGCTGTGGGTGATGTGGCTGGGCGCGCCGTGGTCGTGGTGCTCCTTGACGTCCGAGAGCCACTCGGGGCGGTCATGCAGCGGCCCATCGATGCGCCGCTGCTCCAGCAGGCGAGCGCGGCGGCCGTCGGCGACAACGACCAGGGTGATGGCGTCAGGGTTCATGGAAGGCTCCTTGCTGGATCACGACCATGAAGGTGCGCCGCTTTAGGCCGGCGACGGATGATCAAGGTCAAATCCGCGCGGGCCGTCGCGCCCTTAAGGAACGTCGTTCTTGACCGCTTTCTCGGCCAGCTTGGCCAGCACCCGGCCGCGCCCGCGGCTGAGCGCGGTGATCACGCCCCGGAAGGTGCGGACCTCCTGATCCGACAGGCGGGCGCGCGCCAGCGGAACCCGCAGGTTGCGCACCATCGACGGCTTCTTCTCCGGCGGATGGTAGAAGCCCGCCTTCTCCAGCTCGTCCTCGAGATGCTCGTACAGACCCAGTAGCGCGGCCTGATCGGCGGGCTCCTCGACCTTCTGCTCGAACTTCTTCCAGGGCCGATCGTCCTGGGTCATCTTCCATTCGTAGGCGTTGATCGACACCGCCTGAGCCAGGTTCAGCGACCGGAAGCGCTCGTCGATCGGGATCGACACGATGGCCTGGCAGAGCGCGATGTCGTGGGTCTCCAGTCCCGCCCGCTCGCCGCCGAACAGCAGCCCCACGGCGCGCCCCTGAGCGACCTCGTCAGCCAGGTGACCGGCGCTTTCGCGCGGCGTGTAGACCGGCAGGCGCGTCTCGCGTGGCCGGGCCGTAGTGGCGTAGACCAGCTTGAGGTCGGCGATCGCCGCTTCCAGGCTGTCGAACACCTTGGCGTCGTCCAGCGGCCAGCTGGCGCCCGAGGCGCTGGCCCAGGCCCGCTCTTGCGGCCAGCCGTCGCGCGGCCGCACCAGACGCAGGTCCGAAAGTCCGAAATTGGCCATCACCCGCGCCACCGAACCGATGTTCTCGGCCAGTTGAGGCTCGTTGAGGATCACGCAGGGCGGAATGGGCTTGAAGTCGGCGGCGTCGGTCATCCGCGTCCTTTGCCGCCGACCGGCGGCAGGATGCAAGCGCTTCTAACGCCGCGCCCGCGCCAGAGCCTCCAGCAACCGCGCCGGATGCAACGGCTTGGCAAGATGCAGATCCGCCCCGGCCGCGTGGGCGGCGGCCACGTGCTCCTCCATCGCATTGGCCGTCAGCATCACGACCAGGATGGGCTCGGACGCCGTAGCCTTCTCGCGCGCACGGATGGCCCGCGTCGCCGACAGGCCGTCCATCACCGGCATCTGCATGTCCATCAACACCGCGTCGAAGCGGCTGGCCTCGAGGGCGTCCAGCGCCGCCTGACCGTCCTCGACCAGGGTCAGGTCGACGCCGAACGGTTCGAGCACGATCTCGACCACCTTGCGGTTGGTCGGATGGTCCTCGGCCACCAGCACCCGCAATCCTTGCAGCGAGATCTCGCGGGAGTCTTCGACCACTGCGTCGGCGATCTGGTCGCAGCGCGGGAGCGGAAGGCGCACCTCAAAACACGCGCCTTGGCCGGGGCTTGCCTCGGCGGTGATCGATCCCTGCATCATCTCCGCCAGGGCGGCGCAGATGGACAGCCCAAGACCCGTGCCGCCGAACTGGCGGGTGATCGACTGGTCGGCCTGCACGAAGCGCTTGAACAGGCGCTCACGAACCTCCTGGTCGAAGCCGACGCCGGTGTCGCGGACGACGAAGCACAGGGCCTCGCCCTCGCGATCCACCTCAAGGGAGACCTCGCCCTGATGCGTGAACTTCACCGCGTTGGCCAAGAGATTGGAGAGGATCTGGCTGATGCGGCCGGCGTCGCCATCGTAGCTCCCCTCGGCCTCGGACGAGACCGACCAGCGCAGGCTCAGATTCTTGGCCTCGGCCGCCGCGGCGTGCAGCTCGGCCATTCCCCGCACCAGCTGGACCAGATCGAACGGCGCTGGATTGAGCTGGAACTGGCCGGCCTCGATCTTGGACACATCCAGAATGTCGCCCAGCACCTGCTCCAGCAGCCGCCCAGACGAGGTGACCAGCGCCGCCAGTTCGCGGCGCCGCTGAGGATCCTGTTCCTCGGCGAGGCGGTCGCCGAGGGCGATCACGCCGTTCAGCGGCGTGCGCAGTTCGTGGGACATGTTGGCCAGAAAGACCGACTTGGCCTGATTGGCGCGCTCCAGCTCGACCGTACGCGCCGCCACCCGCTGCTCAAGCGAGCGCAGAAGCTCCTCGTTCCGTTCGCGCTGGCGGCGCAAGGCGCGGGCCAGCGAGCCGATCTCGTCGGGCCGCGCCTCGAACGGCCGAGCTGCGTCGGGGTCGCCCTGCTGCTGGGCCTCGGCCAGCGCTTCCAACGGCGCGCCGACCATCTGATGGGTCAGGCGGCGCAACAGGAGCAGCTGCAGCAGCACCCCCAGGAACCCGAACAGCAGAACCCAGGACGCCGTCTTGAGCGAAGACCAGACAAGATCGCTGGAGGGAAAGCTCATCAGGAACCACCAGTCGGGCTCCACCAGACGGCCATACGCCACCAGTCGCTCGCCATTGGGGGACAGCACGACGCCGATGTCGCGCCTCTCAGCCTGGATCCGGGCGATCAGCGCCTTCAGCGCATTGTCGCGCTCGAACCGGTAAAGGACGTCCACATCCACGACGCCGTTGCGCGCCAGACCTTGCGCGGCCACGAGTTCGCCGTCGCTGGAGACAATCATGTTGGAACCGCCGGGCAAGGCCTCAGCGACGGCGCGCAGCAGGTAGGAGTCCAGCGACAGGCTGGTGCCGAAGGCCCCCATGAACCGCCCCTTGTAGTAGAACGGCGTCATGCAGGCGGCGTTGAGGCCGCGACCACTGGGATCGGAGATCAGGCGCCGGAGCTTGGTGCATTTCATCACCCGCCCCGGATTGCTCTCCGGCAGCGTCAGCGTGACCATCTCCTCCTTGGAGATATCCAGCGTGTTGGGCGCATCGCGCCGGTAGTAGAGCAGCTTGTCGGAACGCTTGGGGCCGTACATCACCAGGCGGGTCTGAGGCGTGAAGAAGTAGAAGTTGTCGTAGTGCCGGATCTGCGCCTCGCCGGTCGCCGCGACCACATCGGCCGCCGCCACAAACAGGGTCTTTTCGTCGCGGCTCATGGCGTCGGCGTTGCGAAGATAGCCGCCCAGCCCATGGACGTAGCGGCTGCCCACTCGCACGCCGTCGAACAACGCCGGCGCCGACCGCCGCGTGCCATCGGTCGATTTGGGATAAAGCCGCTCGAACTCGGCCAATCCGCCTTCGCCCTCCGCAAGGTCCAGACGGCGGGTCAGCGCCTCCGCAGCCGCGTCATGGACCTTCACCAGGTCGGAGAACAAGCGATCCTCGGTCTTGACCCGTTCGCCGACATACTCGGCGAGGTGTCGCTTTTGAGTGTCCGCCGCGCTTTCCCGCACGAAGATGAAGGCCGCCGCCGTGGCCACGCTGGTGACGACGATCGACAGGATCGCGACCATCGTCAAAAGCCGGCGCGCCAGTGGCGCGGTCACTCCAGCAGTGCCCCCCGATCCGTTGTCCAAGCCTGCTCCCTGGCCCGTCCGTTAAGGCCCCTCTATGGGGCCATTCACCCAAAACCGCACACGCGAACGCTGAAGTTACAGCCGGCGCCTTACCGATCGGCTTTTCCCCCGCCACGCAACAGTCTATAGCCTCCCGGTCCGCGCCGCGTGCTGGCCCTGTGCGCCAGAACGCCGCAGGCGCGCCACCGCCAGAGGAACATCCCCGCAATGGCCAAGATCAAAGTCGCCAATCCCGTCGTCGACATGGACGGCGATGAAATGACCCGCATCATCTGGAAGCTCATCAAGGACAAGCTGATCTTCCCGTACCTCGACCTCGAGCTCGACTACTACGACCTCTCGGTTGAAAACCGTGACGCCACCGACGATCAGGTCACGATCGACGCGGCGAACGCGACCAAGAAGCACGGCGTCGCCGTCAAGTGCGCCACCATCACGCCGGACGAAGCCCGCGTCGAAGAATTCAAGCTCAAGAAGATGTGGAAATCGCCGAACGGCACCATCCGCAACATCCTGGGCGGCGTGATCTTCCGCGAGCCGATCATCTGCCAGAACGTGCCGCGCCTGGTGCCGGGCTGGACCCAGCCGATCATCGTCGGCCGCCACGCCTTCGGCGACCAGTACCGCGCGACCGACTTCAAGTTCCCGGGCAAGGGCACGCTGTCGATCAAGTTCGTCGGTGAAGACGGCCAGACCATCGAGCACGAAGTGTTCAAGGCGCCGGACGCCGGCGTCGCCATGGCGATGTACAACCTCGACGAGTCGATCCGCGACTTCGCCCACGCCTCGTTCGCCTACGGCCTGAACCGCGGCTATCCGGTCTACCTCTCCACGAAGAACACGATCCTCAAGGCCTATGACGGCCGCTTCAAGGACATCTTCCAGGAGATCTACGACGCCGAGTACGCCGAGAAGTTCAAGGCCGCCGGCATCCACTACGAGCACCGCCTGATCGACGACATGGTGGCCTCGGCGCTGAAGTGGTCGGGCGGCTATGTCTGGGCCTGCAAGAACTACGACGGCGACGTGCAGTCGGACATCGTCGCCCAGGGCTTCGGCTCGCTGGGCCTGATGACCTCGGTGCTGATGACGCCGGACGGCAAGACGGTGGAAGCCGAAGCCGCCCACGGCACCGTGACCCGCCACTACCGCCAGCACCAGAAGGGCGAGAGCACCTCGACCAACTCGATCGCCTCGATCTTCGCCTGGACCCGTGGCCTCGCCCACCGCGCCAAGCTGGACGACAACCAGGAGCTGGCCAACTTCGCCGCTACCCTGGAAAAGGTCTGCATCGACACCGTCGAGAGCGGCTACATGACCAAGGACCTCGCTTTGCTGGTCGGCGACAAGCAAGGCTGGCTGACGACCGAAGGCTTCCTCGACAAGATCGACGAGAACCTGAAGAAGGCCATGGCCTAAAGGCTCTGGGGCGCCAAGCCCGCGAGCAAAACGCCCCGGAGGACCTCCTCCGGGGCGTTTTTCTTGGGCGCCCGTCCCGCGCGAGCGGTCTTGCGATGAGGGCCGGGACCTGTGATCTATCGACGTTAACCTTTAGGAGGCGGCATGACCCTGCAGAAGCGGATCTGGGACCTGATCGTTCTGGCGATCTTCGTCTTCGCCGCCGCCTTCGCGACGGCGCCGTGGTTCGCTTTTCGCGCCCTGAAGGCGGCCGCCCAGTACGAAGACGTTCAGGCGATCGGTGAGCTGGTCGACTTCCCGGCCGTGCGCCGAAGCCTGACCGGCCAGTTGGTCGTCGATGCGCCCGCCGCTAAGCCGGAAGCGCCGTCCCTCTGGCGCGATCCGATGAGCGTCTTCAAGAAGGCCATCGAGCCGATCGCGCCGCCGGAACCCAAGGTCGACCGCTACCTCACGGTGGCCGGCGTTTCGGCCCTGACGCGGGGCTATGCGCCGGGCAAGGCGCCGTCTGCGGCCGCGCGCGACGACACGCTCGCCGGCCAGATCCGCGACACGCTTCGCGGTCCCTACCCCGGCATCGTCTATTGGGACCCCAACCGCGTGCGGATCGCGGTCAAGCGGCCGGACGCCAGCCGTAAGGTCACCATCTTCACCTTCGAGCGGAAGGCGCTGTTCACCTGGAAGCTAGTGCATATCCGTCTGCCCGGTGACGAGCGCCAGGGATGAACCCGCGCCCGTGACCGCGCTTGTTCTGGATGTCACCGCCCGCGTCTGGCCGTTCTTTCTGCTGGTCGCCGCTGGCGTCGTGCTGACGCGCTCGCGCCTGCTTGACGCGCGGATGGCGCAGGGCCTGTCGACCTATGTCTACTGGATCGGGTTTCCCGCCTTGCTCGTCCATTCCCTCGCCCGTCTGGGACGGCCCGAGCCCGAGCTTTGGGCCGGCCTCGCGGCCTATGCCGGCGTGGGACTTATGGTGATGGGCGTCCTGATGGCCTGCGGCCGCCTGCTGGGTTGGAGCCGGGAAGAGCGGGCGGGGGCGGCCATGGCGTCAGGCATCGGTAACAGCGCCTTCCTGGCCCTCCCCGTCACCGCCGCCGTGCTGGGCGCCGAAACCGCGCGTCTGGTGGCCGGCGCTGTGGCGGCCGACTTTGTCGTGCTGGCGGCGGCGGGCGTGGCCCTTCTGGGCTGGGCGTCGGGGCGCTCCATCTGGCGCGCAACGGCGCAGGCCTTCTGGAATCCGGTGGTGGCGGCCGCCCTGCTCGGCCTGTTTCTGGCGCTGCTGGACTTCGCCCTGCCCGAACCCCTGGACCGCGCCGTCGGCATGGCGGCCGCCTCCGGCAGCCCGGTCGGCCTGGTGGCGCTGGGCGCGGCGCTCGGTCTGCGACAAGCCGAGGACACGCCGGCTCCGACCCGCACGCCGATTTTGGTGGCGGCGCTCGCCAAGCTCGCGGCCTTCCCGCTGCTCGTGTGGCTGGCGATCGGGCTGACGCCCGCCCCCGTCGCGTTCAGGGCTGGTGCGACCCTGGTGGCCGCCGCGCCGACGGCGGTGAACGTCTTCATCCAGACCCGCGCCTACGGCGTCTGGCCACGCGGGGCCGCGCGGATCGTGGCGCTGACGACGGCGGTTTCGATTGTCTCGTTGTCGCTCGTTGCGATCCTGCTGACAGCCCGCGTCAGCTGAGCCGCTAGGGTCGCCTCTCAGGAGGAGACCTTGATGATCAGCTATATCACCATCGGCGCCAGCGACCTCGACCGGGCCGGCGCCTTCTATGACGCAGCCCTAGGGGCCTTGGGGAGCCAACGCCTATGGCGGCAGGGTGACTGGATCGGCTACGGGCCGGATCCCGAGCACGCCACCGTCATGATCTGCGCGCCTGAAAACGGCCAGCCCGCCAAGGCCGGCAACGGGATCATGATCGGGCTGAAGGCCGACGCGCCTCAGCAGGTCGACGCCTTCCATGCCGCCGCCATGGCCCACGGCGGCGCCTGCGCCGGACCGCCGGGCCCGCGCCCGACCTACGGCGAAGGCTACTATCTGGCCTATGTCCGCGATCCTGACGGCAACAAACTGGCGGCGTTCTTCAAGGGCTGAGGGAGAAGGCGTCCGCCACGCGCTGGCGGACGCCCTGATTCAGGTCCTGGGCGAAAGCGGCAGGAACAGATCCGTCACCGCCTCGTGCTCCGGAACGTCGGGGAAAAAGCTGACGCGTTGGGCGAAGAACGGCGCGTCGCGCGGCTCGCGCCCGCTACGCGGTAGCCACTCGCCATAGAGGAACCGCGAGGCCGCGCGCAGGTCGTCGCTGGACCCGACCTGACGCAGCACCGCGCATGGCCCGCCGGGGATCAGGCCCGCCGTCACGCCGTCCGCGTTGGGCGCGACCCGCGCAGTCGCCGCGCACAGGTCCATCCGATACAGCTCGGCCGGCGTATCGTCCGGGTCGTCATGAAAGACGTTGAACGTCGCGCTGATGCGCGGCGGCAGGCCAGCGCCCCGACGCCAGGCGATGAACCGGCGTATGGTGTCACCCAGCATTGCCGGATCGCCTTGGTGCCGCAGGACGGCCACGGGCGTGTCGGGAAAATCGACGATGCGCACATCGTCATCGGTAAAGCTCATGGTCTGTCTCCTGGCTTGAACCAGCGGCGACTGCGCCGCATGCCAAGGCTCCCAGCGCGGTTCTCGACGGAACGCCGACGGGCTCTGGTCGAACAGCCGGCGAAAGGCGCGGCTGAACGCTTCGGGCCCCTCGTAGCCGCTGTCGAGCGCGATCCCCAGCACCCCGTCCTGGTCGCGAAAGGCCAGGCGATAGGACGCCCGCTTCATTCGCGCCAACTGGACATAGGCGGCGACCCCGATCCCGAACAGGCCCGAGAACTGACGCTGGAAATGGTGCCGCGAAAAAGCCGCGACCGCCGCCAGGACCTCGACGCTCAGGTCCTCGTCCAGGTGCGCGTCGATATGATCGAGCACCCGGCGCATTCTGGAGTGATAGTTTTCGGCGACGTCACGGCTCATCCGCACCTCCTTGGCGGAGACAGACCTAAGGATCCCCACCGGCGTGAACCTGACCAATCGTGCGGTACTGTGCGCCAACAAAAAGGCCCACCGCTCCGCAACGGAGGGTGGGCCTTTATGTGGGGGTTAGCGCCTAGAGCCCTAGCCGGCCAGCGCCGCCTTGACGGCCGCGAGGCCTTCCTGGGCCTTGCTGTCGTCGGGCGCGCCGCCCTGGGCGAAGTCGGCCTTGCCGCCCGCGCCCTGGCCGCCCATGGCGATCACGGCGGCCTTGGCGAGATCGGCGGCGCTGAACTTGCCCGTCAGGTCGGCGGTGACCGCCACCGTCACGGCGGCCTTGCCGTCCGACGTGCCGACCAGGGCGACGACGCCGCTGGTCAGCTGCTTCTTGAACTCCTCGGCCACGCCCCGCAGCTCCTTGCCGCCAACGCCGTCGAGGACGCGGGCGATCAGGGCCACGCCGTTGACGTCTTCCGGACCCGAGGCCGCACCACCGCCGCCCAGGGCCAGCTGCTTCTTGGCCTCGGCCAGCTCCTTTTCAAGGCGCTTGCGGTCGGCGATCAGGGCGTCGACGCGGGCGGCGACTTCAGCCACCGGGGTCTTGAACTGGTCGGCCAACGACTTGGCCACGCCCGCCTGATCCAGCAGGAAACGGCGGGCCGCCTCGCCGGTCAGGGCCTCGATGCGGCGCACGCCGGCGGCGACGCCTTGCTCGGAGACGATCTTGAACAGGGCGATGTCGCCGGTGCGGGCCACGTGGGTGCCCCCGCACAGTTCCACCGAATAGGCCTTGGCCTCGTCGACCAGCGACTTGCCCAGGGTCAGCACGCGGACGCTGTCGCCATACTTCTCGCCGAACAGGGCCACGGCGCCGGCCTCGATGGCCTCCTGCGGGGCCATCTCCTTGGTCTCGGCCGGGACGTTCTGACGGATGACTTCGTTGACCTCGGCCTCGATGCGGTCGAGTTCGTCGGCCGTCAGCGGGCCGCCGTGGCTGAAGTCGAAGCGCATGCGCTCGCCATCGACCATCTGGCCCTTCTGGGCGACGTGCGGGCCCAGCACATGGTGCAGGGCGGCGTGCACCAGGTGCGCAGCCGAGTGGTTCGAGCGCGTGGTGTGACGACGATCCGCATCGACGCTGGCCACGACCTTGTCACCGACCTTCAGATCGCCGGCGAGTTCAACGCGGTGAACGTGCAGTTCGCCGGCCTGTTTCTGGGTGTCGATCACGCGGCTTTCGCGGCCGTTGGCCTCGATCACGCCGGTGTCGCCGGCCTGACCGCCGCTCTCGGCGTAGAAGCTGGTGCGGTCCAGCAGGACCTCGGCGGTCGTCCCGGCCGAGGCGCTCTCGACCTCGGCGCCGTCGACGACGATCGCCTTGACCACGCCGGTGGTCTCGGTGGTCTCATAGCCGACGAAGTCGGTGGCCCCGGCCTTTTCCTTGATCGAGAACCAGGCGGCCGCCGCGCCCTGCTGGCCGGACCCGGCCCAGTTGGCGCGCGCCATTTCGCGCTGCTTCTGCATGGCGGCGTCGAAGCCGTCGGTGTCGACGGTCAGGCCCTTGGCGCGGACCGCGTCCTGGGTCAGGTCCAGCGGGAAGCCGTAGGTGTCGTAGAGCTTGAAGGCGGTCTCGCCGTCCAGCACGTCGCCGGCCGAAAGGTTGGCGGTGGCCTCATCCAGCAGGCCCATGCCGCGACCCAGCGTGGTGCGGAAGCGCTCTTCTTCCTGGCGCAGGGTCTCGACGATCGAGGCCTCGGCGCGGCGCAGCTCCGGATAGGCCTGGCCCATCTCGGCCACCAGGGTCGGGGCCAGGCGGTGCATCAGGGGCTCGTTCGCGCCCAGCAGATAGGCGTGACGCATGGCGCGGCGCATGATGCGGCGCAGGACGTAGCCGCGGCCTTCGTTCGACGGCGAGACGCCATCGGCCAGCAGGAACGAGGACGAGCGCAGGTGGTCGGCGATTACACGGTGCGACGGCGCCTGGGCGCCTTCGGCCTTCACGCCGGTCAGCTCGACGCTGGCGGCGATCAGCGCCTTGAACAGGTCGATGTCGTAGTTGTCGTGCTGACCCTGCAGCACGGCGGCGATCCGCTCCAGGCCCATGCCGGTGTCGATCGAGGGCTTGGGCAGGCTGATGCGCTCGCCGCCGGCCAGCTGCTCGAACTGCATGAACACCAGGTTCCAGATCTCGATGAAGCGGTCGCCGTCCTCATCGGGGCTGCCGGGAGGGCCGCCGGCGATCGAGGGGCCGTGGTCGAAGAAGATTTCCGAGCACGGACCGCAGGGGCCGGTGTCGCCCATGGACCAGAAGTTGTCGTTGGTCGGGATGCGGATGATGCGGTCATCGCCAAGACCAGCGATCTTCTTCCACAGGTCCGCCGCCTCGTCGTCGGTGTGGTAGACCGTGACCAGCAGCTTGTCCTTGGGAAGCTTGAACTCGCCGGTCAGCAGGGTCCAGGCGTGGTGGATCGCCTGTTCCTTGAAGTAGTCGCCGAACGAGAAGTTGCCCAGCATCTCAAAGAAGGTGTGGTGACGGGCGGTGTAGCCGACATTGTCGAGGTCGTTGTGCTTGCCGCCGGCGCGGACACACTTCTGCGAGCTGGCCGCCCGCGGATGGGCCGGAGTCTCAGCGCCGGTGAACACGTTCTTGAACGGCACCATGCCGGCGTTGACGAACAGCAGAGTTGGATCGTTCTGCGGCACCAGCGGCGCCGACGGCGTCACGGCGTGATCGGCCTTGCCGAAGTAGTCGAGGAAGGTGCTGCGGATCTCGTTCAAGCTGGGCATGAGCGTCTCAAGTCTTGCGTACCGGTCCGGCGAGCGGCCGGAAGTCGGCCGCTGCATAGCGCGGTTTTCGATGAAGGGGAAACAGGCTTGGAGATGGGGGCGCGGGTTGGAGCGGAAAAGGCCGCGTTTGCGGCGTTCTGGTCAAACTACCCTGGCGGGGTCTGGCGGTGACAGGCGACACTGGCGAGGGCAGCGTTGGGTAGGTAGCGCGCGAAATCCTCCCCCCAGTGGGGGAGGAGGTCGAAGGCCGGAGGGGGAAGTTCTGCTGACTCTGCCCCTTACCCCTCCGTCGGCTTCGCCGACACCTCCCCCACTGGGGGGACGATTTTCTAGCTATCCAACCAGGGCCAAAACCCGGCGCTCCCGCTTGACGCCTACCCCTCAAGCCGAGGAACAGCGCGCCCCTCGCCACAGATAAAGAGTAGGCCGCCTGGCATGGGGTCCAGGCGGCCTGATCGCGGCCTTCGCGGCGGTCCGCCGCGGGCGTGTTGAAGGCGGGGAACGCCCGCGAGTGCGGGCGAAGGCCGCGAAACCTTCGGACAGACGACCTATTCCTCGTCGCCCTCCTCGGGACCGCCGACCAGAAGCTCTTCCTCGATTTTCTGGGACGACTTGCGGACGGCCGCCTCGATGCTGTTGGCGATATCAGGGTTATTCTTCAGGAACTCGCGGACATTGTCGCGGCCCTGGCCGATGCGCTGGCTGCCATACGAGAACCACGAGCCGGCCTTATCGATGATCCCGGCCTTGACGCCCAGATCGATCACTTCGCCCAGCTTCGAAATGCCCTCGCCGTACATGATGTCGAACTCCACCTCGCGGAACGGCGGGGCCACCTTGTTCTTGACCACCTTCACGCGGACGTTGTTGCCGATGATCTCGTCGCGGGCCTTCACCGAGCCGGTGCGGCGGATATCCAGGCGCACAGAGGCGTAGAACTTCAGCGCGTTGCCGCCGGTGGTGGTCTCCGGGCTGCCGTACATCACCCCGATCTTGTGGCGGATCTGGTTGATGAAGATGACGATGGTGTTGGCCTTGTTGATCGAGGCCGTCAGCTTGCGCAGCGCCTGGCTCATCAGACGCGCCTGCAGGCCCGGCAGGCTGTCGCCCATCTCGCCTTCGATTTCGGCCTTCGGCGTCAGCGCGGCGACCGAGTCGACGACGACGATGTCCACGGCGCCCGACCGTACCAGCGTGTCGGTGATCTCCAGGGCCTGCTCGCCGTTGTCGGGCTGAGAGACCAGCAGGTTGTCGAGATTGACCCCCAGCTTGAACGCATAGGACGGGTCCAGCGCGTGTTCGGCGTCGACGAAGGCGGCGGTGCCGCCGGCCTTCTGGACCTCGGCCACGACGTGCAGGGCCAGGGTGGTCTTACCCGAGCTTTCCGGGCCGTAGACCTCAATGATCCGCCCCTTCGGCAGACCGCCGATGCCGAGCGCGATGTCGAGGCCCAGCGAACCGGTCGAAACCGACTCCATCTCGACCTTGCCCTTTTCGCCCAGCTTCATCACCGAGCCCTTGCCGAACGCACGGTCGATCTGGGCGAGAGCCGCCTCTAGCGCGCGTTGCTTATCGCCTTCTTCCTTGGCCACGAGTTTCAAAGCCGCCTGACTAGTCATGATTGATCCGCCTTCTATTCCATGATTCCGGCCGCCCGATTGGCGCTTCCCGCGCCCCGCCTCAGCAACCTGTGGAACATGGTAAAGGCGTACATGCTTTGTTCCATGTTCGCAAGATGTTCTCGCGCATAGAAACGTCCGTTTTTGTCGCACCCGGATCACGAGGTGATTTTACCGATTTTGGGTATGCCGCGCCGCGCGCCTGAAACCGGTCCTTAAGTCCCGCCATGCCAGTTTCGTCTCGAAATAGGGGGGAACCGCCTTGTCTCTGGATCCGCGCCGTCTGCTAGGCCTCGCCTTCGCGAGCGCCGACCTGCTGGTCGAGCTGCAGGGCGGAAAGGTGCGCCTGGCCCTGGGCGCCGCCCAGAAGGTGATGGGCAAGAGCGAGTCAGCGCTCACCGGCAAGGCCTGGGTCGACCTGTTCCACCCCGATGATAAACCGCTGATGGAAGCCATGCTCGGCTGCGCCGACGATGGCGTGCGGCGCGGTCCGGTGGTGTTGCGTCTGGCGGGTGCGGGGGAGCGCAATGTTCGCGTGGTCCTGCGCGCCCTGCCCGACAACGAAGGGCGCGTCTCGGCCGCGCTCACGGCCGCCCAGCCGGCGGGTCCGCCGCTCAGCGCCAGTTCGCTGCAACCGCGCGAGTCGTTCGACGACATCGCCCAGGGCCTGTTCGAGGCCGCGCGCGTCACCGGCATCGAGCTAGAACTGGCGATGGTGGAGTTCTCCGGCCTGGCGAACATGCGCCAGGGTCTTTCGCCCGCCGACGCCGCCGCCCTGGATGTGCGTGTGGCCAGCGCACTTCGCGCCGAAGCCCACGCGGGCGCGGCCGCCACCAAGCTTTCCGACGACCGCTTCGCGGTGCTCCGTCAGCGCGACGACCGCCCGGAGAACATGATCAAGCGCCTGACCCGGATGGTCAGCGCCGAGGCGAGCGCCCACCTGGTCCCGCTCGAAAGCGGCGGCGGTTCGGCTCGCGCGTTGCGGGCGCTCCGCTATGCGCTCGACGACTTCCTGCGCGAAGGGCTCAAGGACACCCCGCCGATGAGCCTATCGGAAGCGATGAACCGCTCCGTCAAGCGCACCCTGGCCCGCGCGGGCGCCCTGGGCGTCGCGGTGAGCCAACGCCGGTTCAACCTCGCCTATCAGCCCGTAGTCTCGCTGGCGACCGGCCTGGCGCATCACCATGAAGTGCTGGTGCGGTTCGAGGACGGCGGCAGCCCGTTCGCGCTGATCCGCATGGCCGAAGAGTTCGACCTGATCGAGGAGCTGGATCACTCGATCGTCGAACAGGTGGTCAAGAAGCTGGCCAATGACCACGAGCGCAAGCTGAAGCTGGCGGTCAACATCTCGGGCCAGACGATCGGCAACGAGAGTTTCATCGACCATGTGAGCCGGCTGCTGTCCCGCTATGACGGGGCCAAGGGCCGACTGATTTTCGAGATCACCGAGACCCGCGCGATCGACAACCTGACCCTCGCGAACCAGCACATCCAGAGCCTGCGCGCGCTGGGCTCGCTGGTCTGCCTGGACGACTTCGGGGCCGGCTCCTCGTCCTTCGCCTATCTGCAGCAGCTGAGCCTGGACATCGTCAAGATCGACGGTCGCTATGTCCGGGAACTGGCCGACAATGGCCGTGACGGCGCTCTGGTGCGCCGCCTGGTCGAGCTGTGCCGCGACCTCAAGGTTCGCACCGTCGCCGAGATGGTCGAGACCGCCGAGGTCGAGGAAATCGTGCGCAACGTCGGCGTCGACTTCGCCCAGGGCTGGCTCTACGGCAAGCCTTCCGACAAGCCGTCCCCCGCCCTGCGCACCACCGCCACGGTCACGCCGCTGGCGCGTCGCGCGGGCGCCAGCGACAGCTGGGGCTGACCGGCCCTCCCCGCGTGGGAAGGACCGATCAGAACCTCACTCAGGCCTTGCCGCCCTTGGCGACGATGTAATCGTCGACCACGCGTTCCAGCACGGTCAGAGGCGTCATGCCCGACAGCAGGCCCGCGTCGTGGAACTCGCGGATGTCGAACTTCTTGCCGAGCGCCTTCTGGGCCTTGGCGCGGGCGCGGAGCCAGACGATCTTGCCGATCATGTAGCTGCAGGCCTGGCCGGGCCATACCACGTAGCGCTCGATTTCGGTCGTCGCGCCGCTTTCCTCGTCGCCCATCGTCTCGGCCATGTACTTGATGGCCTGCTCACGGCTCCACTTCTTGTAGTGCATGCCGGTGTCGACCACGAGGCGCACGGCGCGGAACAGGGCGTCGTGCAGCATGCCGATCTGGCCGCGCGGATCGTTCTTGTAGATGCCCATCTCGACGGCCAGTTGCTCGGAATAGAGCGCCCAGCCCTCGGCGTAGCCCGAGAAGCCGATGATCTTGCGGATCAGCGGCAGACCCTTGGCCTCGTTCGATAGTGAAAGCTGCAGGTGGTGACCCGGCACGCCCTCGTGCACCGTCAGGGTGGTCAGGGTGTACTTGGCCTGCTCCTTGGTGTCGCGCAGGTTGATCCAGTAGATCCCCGGGCGCTTCCCATCCAGCGAGGGCGAGTTGTAGTAGCCGCCCGGCGCGCCGGCCTCGATGGCCTTAGGCACGCGACGGATCTCCAGCGGGGCCTTTGGCAGCTGGCCGAAATAGGCCGGCAGCTGCTTTTCGATCCACTTGGCCTTGTCGTTCAGGTCCGCGATCAGCTGTTCCTTGGCGGCGTCGGTGTTGGGGTAGATGTCCTCACCCAGCTTGCGCATCCGATCGCCGACCGTGCCTTTGGTCATGCCGATCTTCTTGAACAGCTTGTCGGCCTCGGCCTCGATCGACTTGACCATGTCCAGACCCAGCTGGTGGATCTCTTCGGGCGTCAGGGTCGAGGTCGTGTAGTTCTTCAGCGACACCGCGTAGTAGTCGCCGCCGTCCTTCAGTCGCCAGACGCCCGCGTCGTGGGTGGCCTTGCTCCGCGCGCTCTCCATCAGCGCGATCTGGCGCTTGAGCGCGGGCAAGACCGCGTTCTCGTAGATCTTGGAGGCCTCGCCCGCCCAGTCGCCGTCGATCTTCTTGTCCTTGGTGCGGCGGGCGATCGACTTGACCAGCGGCGCCTCGGCCGTCGGCGTGTCGGCGAAGGCCTTCATCTGGATCAGGGTCTTGTCGATGATGAAGTCGGGCGGAATCACGCCGTCGGCGATGTCCTGCTTGGCCAGGGCGGTTTCCTGATCCATCAGGCGCGCGAAGCCCTCCATCCGCGACAGGTAGGCGTCGGCGTCGGCCTTGGTCTCGATGCTGTGCTGGGTGTCGAGGAAATCCGGCATCTGCTGATAGCTGCCGGTCAGCTGGCTCAGCACATACGGCGCGCCCGAGCCGCCGCCGCCATAGCGGAACTTGGCGTTCCCCTCGTCCTGTACCGACAGCACGAACTCGACCGTGTCGTAATTGACGGCGTCCATGCCCTTGAGCGCGCGGCGATCGATACCGCGCAGCGCTTCCAGTTGCTTGCGCGTCTCGGCCTTGCCCGCCTCGATAGCCGCGAACGACCGATCGCCCAGCAGGCCCTTGGTCCAGGCCAGATCACCGTGATCCAGGCCCAGGCCAGTCGCCGTCTCGGGAGACTGGCGCAGTTGCTTGGCCATGATCACGTCGAACAGGGCGTTCAGCTTGGCGACCTCGCCCTCGCGGGCCAGGGCCAGGGTCGGCAGACCGCCCGTCGCGGCGAAGCCGGCCGCGGCCGTGGCGAACATCATGTGACGACGATTGAGCAAGGTTTTCCTCCCCAGAGGCATTTTTGAAGTCCAAAGCCGTAAGCCTGCCGTCTGGCGAGGCGAAATTAATTCCGAGTCATCTTCTCACGGCCGAGCGTCGCCGATCAGGCCAAAGTCACGAAGAGCTCGTTCTCGATGATCCATTGGCCGGTGACCTTCTTCCAAGTGGCCAGATAGGTCCCCGACTGCTCCGGCGCGTCCTTCCAGGTCCCGACCCAACGGCCGCGCTCGGCGGCGCGCGTCCCCTCCGCGTTCAGCGTGATCTCTTCGGTGGTGCGGACATAGGCCACGAACCCCCTGTCCGCGAACTGGCCGGCAAACGCGGCCAGGACATCCTCGGCGCCGAGCAGCAGCGAGCCGTCGCCGGCGATCAAGGTCACGCGGGGGTCGAAGAAGGGCCGTAACCGGGCGGCGTCCTTGGCGGCGATCAGCTTGTTGGTCAGCTTGCGACGCGCGGCGATGGCGTCCTGCGGCGTGGTCATGATGATCTTCCGGTTCGGGCCAGTCGGTGTAGCTTGCGCGGCGTCCGTCCCGCAAACCCTGAGTCCCGATGGCCGCCCCGACCCTCACCACTGCTCGCCTGATCCTGGCCCCGCCCACCCTCGCCGATTTCGAGGACAGCCGCGCGATGTGGTCCGACCCGCTGGTCGTCAAGCATGTCGGCGGCCGCCCCTTCACCGAAGAGGAAAGCTGGACCCGCCTGATGCGGGCCCGTGGCCTGTGGGAAGTCCTGGGCTTTGGCTATTGGGCGGTGCGCGAGACGGCGACCGGGCGCTATGTCGGCGAGGTCGGATTCGCCGACCTGCGGCGCGAGCTCGAGCCCAGCCTGTACGGCTTGCCGGAGATGGGCTGGGTGCTGGCGGCCTGGTCGCACGGACAGGGCTTTGGGACCGAGGCGGTGCGCGCGGGCCTGGCCTGGATTGACCAGACCCTGGCCCCCGAGGTGGTGCCGTGCATCATCAATGTGGAGAACGCCCCGTCGATCGCCTTGGCGCAGAAGGTCGGCTTTCAGCTCAAGACCCACGCCCAGTACAAGGGCTCGCCGATGCTGATGATGGAACGTCGCCGCGCCTCCGCCTGCTGAGCGCCTGACGCGCGCGCTCCAAACCATGCTATGGCCAAGGCATGGTTCGCAAAGTCACCGCCAAGCTCGTCGCCGTTCCCGACCCCGCCGCCGAGGCGGACCGCGCCTGGTTCGAGGCCCATCCCGAACGGCGCTTTCGCCTGCGCGACCCGGCGTCGGTCGAGTTCAAGGACCCGTTGGGCGACCCAGGCGAAGGCTTCTCCTGGCGCGTGCTGATCGCCCGCCTGCCCGACGGCGGCCGTCTGCGGCTGCCGGTCTCGCTGTCCTGGGAACTGCATAACGATCACGCCAAGGACCAGCACCTGCAGATCCTGTTCGATCAGGTCGCCCCGCCCGAGGCCAAGGCGCGTATCGCTTTCAAAAGTTAGAGCATTCTCGGCCCGACAACCGTTTCACACGTGTCGAAAAAGGCTCTGCCTTGACGCGCCGCGCGGTTCGCGCACCCTTTCGCCCATGATCCGCACGGTCGTTCTCTGGGCGCTGGTCCTGGCGCTGGGCGCCTTCGCCCTGCAGTGGCTGGAGTACGGCTTCGTCGTGCGGGCCTTCTCCTGGCAGGTCTATGTCGGGCTGATCGGCGCGGCGTTTGCGGCCGGTGGCGTCTGGGTCGGTTGGCGGCTCGCCGCCCGCGCCCGGCCCGAAGTGTTCCAACGCAACGACGCCGCCCTGGCCAGCCTTGGCCTGACGGGCCAGGAGATCAAGGTGCTGGAACGTCTGGCGGCCGGCCGCTCCAATAAGGAGATCGCCCGCGACCTTGGCCTCTCGCCCAATACGGTGAAGACCCATGTGGGCAACCTCTACGGCAAGCTGGAGGTCAGCCGCCGCACCCAAGCCGTCGGCAAGGCGCGGGACCTGTCGCTCATCCCGTGAGGTTGACGGCTGTCCGATTGGGCGAAACTGTCGATCTCACCCTTTCGGGCGATACCCTTTCGCCCTTGGAACGGGACAGCTTGCGGGGCGCGTCGCAGGGGGCGACGCGGAGGAGGACTCCATGCAACGCACTATTCTCATCCACGGCCTGGCGTCGGGCGCGATCATCATTCTGGGCATGATCGCCACCATCGTGTTCTCGAAGGGCGGCGCGCCGCATTCCAACGTCTGGCTCGGCTATCTGATCATGCTGGTCGGGCTTTCCGCGATCCTGATGGCGGTCAAGTCTCACCGCGACAAGGCGCTGGGCGGCGTCATCAAGTTCTGGCCCGCCCTGCTGGTCGGTCTCGGCGTCGCCCTGGTGGCGGGCCTCGCCTATGTCGTGATCTGGGAGGCCTATCTGGCGCTGACGGACTACACCTTCATGGAGCAGTACGTCGCCGCCACGCTGGCCCAGAAGAAAGCCGCCGGCCTCAGCGGCGTCGACTACGCCAAGCTGGCTTCGGAGCTTGAAGCGATGAAGCGCAGCTACGCCAACCCGCTGCTGCGCATGCCCATGACCTTCGCCGAGATCTTCCCGGTCGGGGTTCTGGTGGCTCTGGTCAGTGCAGCGCTGGTGCGCAATCCGAAGTTCCTGCCGGCCAAGGCTTGACCGGCCAGGGCCCGCCCCGCTTCTCGCGAGACGGGCCTTAAGCCGCCTGCAGCTGCTGCTTGACGCGCTCGGCCAGGGTCTTGATGTCGATCGGCTTTGGCAGGAAGGTCACGCCCGTCTCACCTTCCAGCAGGTCGCTGAACTCGGCCTCGGCGTAGCCGGAGATGAACATCACCGGCGCCGTTCCCAGATAGCCTCGCGCCTTCTTCAGCAGAGTCGGACCGTCGATGCCGGGCATGATCACGTCGGAGATCAACAGGTCGATCGTGCCGGCGTTCTCTTCGGCGATCAGCAGGGCTTCTTCGCCGTCGGCTGCCTCCAGCACTTCGTAGCCGCGGGCGCGCAGCAGGCGGGCGGCGACGCTGCGGACCGCGTCTTCGTCCTCGACGAACAGGATGCGGCCGGCGCCTGACAGGTCGCGCGCGGCGCGCGGCTTGGCCGGCTCGGCGGCGGCCTCAACAGCCACGGCGCCGGCGGGCGCCTCATAGACCGGCAGGAAGATGCGGAAAGCCGCGCCTTCGTTGGGCCGGCTGTGGACGTGGATCCAGCCATCGCTCTGCTTGACGATGCCGTACACGGTGGCCAGGCCCAGGCCCGTCCCCTCGCCGACCGGCTTGGTGGTGAAGAACGGGTCGAAGATCTTGCCCATCACATCGGGCGGAATGCCGGGGCCGTCGTCGCTGACCTCGATGAAGGCGGTGTCGCCGTCGGCGGCCGGGAACCCCAGCTGGATGGCCTCGTCACGGGTCAGGCGCGCGGTGCGGATCCGAACGACGCCGCCGCCCTTGGCCGCGCGCACGGCGTCACGGGCGTTGACGGCCAGGTTCATCACCGCCGTCTCGAGCTGGCTCTTGTCGGCGCGCACCTGCGGCAGGTCGCGGCCGTAATCGGTGATCAGCTTGACGTCCTCGCGCAGCAGACGGCGCAGAAGCACTTCGAACTCACTGATCAACTCGCCCAGGTCCAGCACCTCGCGCTGCACGGTCTGCTTGCGCGAGAAGGCCAACAGCTTGCGGACGAGATCGGCGGCCCGGACGCCGGTCTGGCGGATTTCGTTCAGCCCCTCGTACGACGGGTCACCGACCGGGTGACGGTGCAACAGCTCGTCCAGGCGCAATTGGATCGCGGTGAGCAGGTTGTTGAAGTCATGCGCCACGCCGCCGGCCAGTTGACCGATGGCCTGCATCTTCTGGGCCTGGGCCAGCTGCAGCTCGATCTGCTTCTGCTCGGACACGTCGATCATGTAGGCCACCAGGCGGCCTTCGGCCCGGTACAGATAGAGATGGGCGATGCGAGCGGGATCGCGGGCCAGCCGCACCTCGTAAGGACCCGCGCGGCCCTCATTGAGGCGCGTCTCGGCCTCGGCGCGCGACGCGGCGTCGATCAGGTCACCGAACAAGACGCCAGGCTTGGCGCCGGTCATCGTGGTCAGGGCCGGGTTGGTCTCGAGCACGCGGGAGGTGAAAGGCTCCACGCCTTCCAGCAAGGCCGCGCCGAAGGGCGAAGCGCCGGCGAAGGCGTCGAGCGTGCTGGGCGGCGGGGGCGCGCGTTCGGCCACCGGCGCGGGCGAAGCGTCTTCGGCGGCCGTCTCGGCGACAACGACGGGCGACAGCCGGATCATCAGCCGGCCGCCGGCCAAGCGCGAGACCTTGGCCGTGTAGTCGACGCCCCCGGCGCTGAGCACGCCCTCGGCCATCTCGCCTTTGCGGGCCTGGACCAGGGCCGCAAACAGGCTGGAGCCGGCCACGCCCTTGGGCAGCCGGCGTTGCTCGCCCATCACCTCGCGCCACGGCCCGTTGGCGGCCAGCACGCGTCCGTCGGCGGCGGCGAGGCTCGCCGGCTCGCTGAGCGCCTCGATGAAGCCTTCGGCCTGATCGGCGTCACCGCCGGAAAGCGCCGAGCCGCGAATGGCCACGAGGCCCAACACCGCGACGCCCGAAACGCCCAGAAGCAGCAGCAGACCCGCCAAGGTGGTCGGGCCAGCCTTCAAGGCCGGCGCGGCCGACAGAGCCGCAGCGACCACGAAAAACAGCGCCGCGCCGACCAGCCATGGATCGAAACGCCGACGCGGCGCGCCGGTCGAAACCTTTTCCTGGAGCTGAAAGTCGGCCATCGGCTGGGTAGCACCTTTCGTTACGGCGAGCCCGCGACTCACCCGCAATCGGAGAAAGAATAGCCTTTTCTAGAGGCTAGGTCAGTTTTCCCAAGAATGTGGCTCAGAGAGGACGCGCTCGGGATTGGGGCTTCTTGCCGTTCAGGATGAAGCTGATGACCTTGGCGACAGCCTCGAAGTGCTCGACGGGGATTTCCTCGTCAACCTCGACGCTCGCGTAGAGAGCGCGGGCCAGCGGCGGGTCTTCCAGGACCGGCACGCCATGCTCCTCGGCGATGGCGCGGATCTTCAGGGCCAGCTCGTCGACGCCCTTGGCCACGCAGAGGGGCGCCGGGGTCTCTCCCTGCTCATATTTCAGCGCTACGGCGTAGTGGGTCGGGTTCATGACCACGACGGTGGCCTTGGGCACGGCCTGCATCATCCTTTGCCGCGAGCGCTGCATCTGGATCTGACGACGCTTGCCCTTGATATGTGGGTCACCGTCCGACTGCTTGAACTCTTCCTTGACCTCCTGAAGGGTCATCCGCATCCGGTTCATGAACCGCATGCGCTGCCAGAAGTAGTCGAAGGCCGACGTGGCCACGAGCAGCAGGATCACGGCGATCAGCAGGCTCTTGGAAAGCTTCATCGCCTCGGGGATCAAGGCCGCCGGGTCCATGCCGACCAGGTTTCGCACCTCGCCGACGTGGGGCTTGAGCACGAAATAGGCGATCACGCCGGTGACCAGGAACTTCACCGCCGACTTCAGGAACTGAACGATACCGTCTGGACCGAAGATGCGGCCCAGGCCCTTCACAAGGTCCAGCTTGTTGAAGTCGGGCTTGATCTTCTCGGGCGTCAGCAGGAAGCCCGTCTGGGCGATGTGCGCTGCGGCGCCCGCGAAGGCGGTGACCACCATCACCAGCACCAGCGGCGGCAGCGCCGCCATCAGGGCCTGCTTCAGCACCACCATGGCGCCGCCGCTGGTCAGGTCGATCGTGCCGGCGTGGGCGATGAAGGGCGTCAGGGCCGCCATGAGGTCGCGGGTCAGCCAGCCGCCGGCCAGGAGGATCACCGACACCGCCCCGGCCAGCGACGCCAGCTGCGGGATGTCCGCCGACTTGATGACGTCGCCCTTGGCGCGGGCGTCCGACAGCTTCTTGGCTGACGGCTCTTCTGTTTTCGATTCTGGATCTGTGTCGTCCGCCATGCGCGCCCCCTAGACGAAGATGTCCAAGAGTTCGCGGTAGCGGTCGGTCCAGACCATGGCGATGCCGCCCAGCGACAGCGCCAGCAGAGACAGGCCCAGGATCACGCTGAGCGGCGAGGCCACGAAGAAGATCTGGAACGCGGGCATGATACGGCCCACCAGGCCTGTGGCGAGGTTGAAGACCAGAGAGAACACGATCACCGGGGCGGCCAACTGAACGCCCAGCGAAAACGACTGCGCCACCGTCCGCACCGCCAGGGCGGCCGCGTCATTGACCGGCACGGCGCGGGTGAACGGAAAAATCGTGTACGACTTGACGATGGCGCCGATGAACAGGTGATGCAGGCCGGTCGCCATGACCAGCGTCAGGCCTAGCATCGACAGGAACGTCGCAACCGCCGTGCTCGAACCCTGCATCGATGGGTTGGTGCTCTGGGCGAAGGAAAGGGTGGTCTGCATCGAGATGATCTCGCCCGCCGTCGTCAGCGACGTCATGAACAGGCGCAGCACCGAGCCGACCATCAGGCCGATCAGGATCTCATGGATGACAGCGCCGCCCAGCCCGCCCAGGGTAGTCGGGATCGGGCCGACGGTGTCCTGCACCAACGGCCCCAGGATCAGCGCCATCAGCAGGGCGAACGACAGGCGGATACGGGGGGGGACGGACTGATCGCCAATGCCCGGCATGGTCATGACCATGGCGCCCACCCGCGCGAACACGAGGGCGGCGACATAGACCTGAAAGGCCGTGGCGAAGGCGTTCAAGGGCCCCTCGCCTCCTACATGCCGGCGATGCGAGCGGCGATCTGGCGCATGAAGCCGCTCATCAACGAGCCCATCAGCGGCAGGAAGATCAGCAGTGAGATAAAGATCGCCACGATCTTGGGCGCATAGACCAGCGTGGCTTCCTGGATCTGGGTCAGGGCCTGGAACAGGCCGATCGCGACGCCGACGACAAGGCCGACGATCAGCACCGGCGCGCAGAGCTGAAGCGTCAGCCAGATCGCGTCCCGGCCGACATCAAGTACCTCGGCGCCCGTCATCAAAAGCCTCGTCGGAATCGGCCGGACCGGCCGCCTGGAATCGAGGCTTCAAGATGGGTGGAATATGGTTAACAGGGCGTTAGGGGTTGCCCGCGGGCGCCCTTCGATCGGCGGTCGCGACGCTGTGTCCCGACCGCCGGAGATCGCGATCAGCGGATGCGGATGCGCACCGGAACCTGGATGTAGGAGCCGGCGCGGCTCTTGCCATCGGGACCCAGCAGGTCGACCTGGAACTGCGAGGCCATCGACAGCGCGGCTTGACCGACGCCCAGGTCATTGGGGCTCTCGTCCTGCACCGTGCAGGCTGTCAGGTGACCGTCGTTCTTGACCAGGCAGTTGAGCACCGCCACCGCGATGCGCGGCTCCGACACGGGCTTCAGCAGGTCCGTCGAGGCCTGGGCCGGAGCGGCGTCGGCGAAGATGGCGGCGGCGAGAGCGAGCGAAGCGATCACGTGTTCATCCCTGTATTGGTCTTTTTTTATCGGCGGGCCTTTCGCCGCCTGTGTTCCGTTTCGGATCAGACGGCCTGGGCGTGCTTGAGCCGTTGCAGGCCCTGTGCCGCCAGATCGGTCAGTGACCGAAGGCCAAGCTCGGAGAAGACGTCGAACGCCCCGGCCAGCGCCGCGCCCGCCCGGGCAAGCCGCCCGTCGTCGCGACCGGTGATCTCCACCCGCGCCTCGTAAAGCCTGGCGAGATTCATCTGGGCGACGGCCCAGCTGGCCGGATCTCGCCCGCCCGGTGCGGCCGAGAGCTCGGCCTTGAAGGCCAGTTCGGCGGCGTCGAGCACCGCCAGATCGGCGGTCAGCTCCGCACAACGCGCCAGGCAAAGCGCTCGATTGTTGGCCACCACGGCGCGCAGGGCCAAGGCCGGCTGGATCTTCAGCGCCTGGGTCGCGCGGTCGTAGGCCATCACCGCCTGCTCGAACACCCGCTCGCTGGTCGAGGCCTCGCCCATCGCCTGCAGCGCCGCGCCCAGCGAGGCCTGAGCCTTCGCCCAGTCCATGGGACTGTGATCGGCGGGAACCGCCTCCACCGCTTCGGTCAGCGCCTCGACGCCGTCGGCGATACGCGCGATCTCACCGTCTAACTCGCCCAGCAGCACCAGCGCGCCGCCTCGCAACCCTTGCAGGCGCGCCCAGGCCAGAGGCTCGAAATCCGGATCAAGCGCCGCGGCGGCCGTCTTGGCTTCGTCGGCGGCCTGCTCGGCCAGCACCCGATCCTTGCGACGCTCGGCGCACGCCAGGATCAGCTCAGCCCGCGCCGCCCGCTGTTCGGCCAACAGCAGACGCGCTTGGCCGCCTTTAGAGCGCTTGGCGGCCGCAAGCGCCCCCAGAGGCGCCTCGAACGCACGCACGGCGGCCAGGGCCCGATCGACATCGTTTTCCGACAGCGCCGAGCGGCCTTCCAGCCCGGCGGCTAGCGCGCCGCAGTGGGCGGTGCGATTGTGGGCGGGCGTGCGGGCCAGGGTCGCCGACGCCGCAGCCACCAATCCCTCGTCGCCAAACAGGTCCGCGCCCAGCACCGCCAGCACGGCCTGCTCGCAGCGGGCGGCGGCCAGGGCGTCCTGTCGCCGTTCGGTCTCGAAGAGCTTGGCGGCGGCCTCGGCCTGGGCGGCGCCCTTGCGCAAAGCGGCGGCGTCGCCCGTGCGACGGGCCAGTTCGCGCCAGACCACGGCGGCTTCCAGCAGGCGCGCACCGCGATCCTTGGCGCCGATACGGCCGGCCACGACATCGGCCGAACGCGCCTCGTTGGCCAGAAGACGCACGTCCAGCAACTCCAGCAGGGAGGTGTCCCCGCCGGTCAGCCCTTCGCGCCACGCCGCCTTGAAGCCGCCTTCGGCGTCGACGCCGAACAACCGCTTCAGATCTCGCCCGAACTCGAACATCGCCTCGCGCACTCCGCTTACGGATCGTCCCACCCCGGGACAGCCCGGAGAAGGTTCAACGCCTGAGCAGCAAAACCGGAGCCAGCGAAATTAACAAGGCGTTAAGAAGTGTTTAGCTGTCGTTAACCATAAATATTTTCCTTGTTTTTACACCTTGATCGAAATTCCACCCATAATGGGCGAACTTGTATTGAATTGGCACGGTTCTTGCTTGCTCGAATACAGAGGCGAGGCTGGCCGGGGGCACGTTCTTAGAACTTTGTTCACCGAACTGAAGATGACGTTAACTCTAAGTTTTAAACCCCGGTTTACCGTTCGTTCCCATCACCCCTCCACTTGCGACGGCGAAGCAGGCTAGAAGACCGGCAGGATCATCGTCTCCGGAGCTCGACATGGCCTCTGTCACCGTGTGGATCGCCAGCCTCTGCCGCCCCGACCCCGGCTATGGCGGATGGGCCTTTGTTCGGAAGCTGGACGGCGAGACCGGCGCGGCGGCGATCAAGGGCGTGGCGGGCGGCGAGCGCCGCACCAGCGGCGCCAAGATGAGCCTCACCGCCCTGACCGAGGCGCTGGAAAGCCTCGCCGAGCTTCCGGCCGAAACCAGGGTTACCCTGAGGTTCCTGGACCCCGCGCTGGCCGGCCAGTTGGTCGCCGCCGACGGCGACTACGCAACCGCCGAGCCGGAAACCTGGAGCCAGGCCCGCGCCGCCGTCGGCGCGCGCGCTGCGCTTGACCTAGTCCCCTCCTCACCGAGTGAAGCGGCCAACGGCTTCCTGGTCGCCTGGGCGGAGTTCGGGCTGGATACGGCCAAGTCGCGCGGCAGCTTCAAGGCCGCCATTCCCAAGCCGAACCTGATGAAGTTCCCCGGCTAGGCGTCCCAAAGCTCGCCGGCGCCAGCCGGCGATCGCCCTCATTTCGCGCCGACACGGGCAAAGCGCCCCCGCCCCTGCCCTCGCGTTGGGCGCCGCGCATTTTCCCGGTCTCACAGCCCTTGCCCACACGCACGCACCAGCGCGTCCTAGGCTCCTCGACGAAGGGGAGAAGGACCATGGCGATCGAAACCTCGGACGAACGCGCGCTGGCGCGGCGCGCCTTCCTGCGCGGAGCGGCCTTCCTGGCGACGGCGGCGCCGATCATGACCGAGGCCAGCCTCGCGCACGCGGCCCAGACCGCCGCGCCGCCCTCGGGCATGGCGCTCCACGGCCAGGGTCCGAACGCTCCGGCGTCCGGCATGGTGCTGATCAACGCCAATGAGAACCCCTTGGGCCCCAGCAAGGCGGCCTGCGACGCGATCGTCCGCGTCGCGCCGCTGGGCGGGCGCTACGACCTGACCGGCGAGACCGAGCGGCTAACCAAGACCATCGCGGCGCAGAGCGGCCTCAAACCCGAGAGCATCGCCATCTATGCCGGTTCGTCCGAACCCCTGCACTATAGCGTCCTGGCGTTCACCTCGCCGGCCAAGAGCTTCGTGACGGCCGACCCGTCCTACGAGGCGGGCATGTTCGCCGCCCGGACCAGCCAGGCCAAGGTGGTCAAGGTTCCCCTGACCCAGGACTACGCCCACGACGTCAAGGCCATGGTCGCCGCCGACGCCCAGGCTGGGGTCATTTATATCTGCAACCCGAACAACCCGACCGGCACGGTCACGACCAAGCAGGACATCATCTGGGCGCTGGAGAACAAGCCGGCAGGCTCGATCCTGCTGGTCGACGAGGCCTATATCCACCTGACCGACGAGCCCGACACCCTGGACCTGGTCGCCCAGGGCAAGGATCTGATCGTGCTGCGGACCTTCTCCAAGATCTACGGCATGGCCGGTATCCGCTGCGGCTTCGCGGCGGGACGCCCGGACCTGTTGGCCAAGCTCAAGCCGTTTGGCCAGAACGCCATGCCGATCACCGGCTCGGCCGCCGCCCGCGCCTCGCTGGAGGACCCGAAGCTGGTGCCCGAGCGCCGCAAGATCATCGGCGATACGCGGCGCGACACGATCGCCTGGCTGAAGTCCAATGGCTACAAGGTCATCGGCGATCCGCAGACCAACTGCTTCATGATCGACACCGGCCGCAACGGCCGCGCCGTGATGGCGGCGATGAAGGCCAGGAACGTGATGATCGGCCGCAGCTGGCCGATCTGGCCCAACGCCGTACGCGTCTCGGTCGGCACGCCCGAGGAGATGGCGGCGTTCAAGACAGCCTTCAAGGCGGTTATGGACATGCCCGCCACCGCCTTCGCCGACCATGTGCAGCTGGCCGAGCTGGATTACCGAAACGTGCTTTAGATGTAAGCCCGAGAAGCGACCGTCTGCTTGGCATTGCTGGGTCAAGCAGACGCCTGGGAACGCGACGTCGAGCCGCAAAGGTGCTGAAGGCCATTGAGATAGTTAAAACTACCGTTATGCTGCCTACATGGAGGGCTCTTGGGTGTCGCTACATCGACGGCGAGGGCGCCTTGCAACGCAATGGGAGCATCACATGGCCGGTCAGAACAGAGCCAACCGCACTCCCGTCCGCCTGGAGGTTGCGGACCTGCCAACCCTGGCCGACTACGGCTACGAGGGAGGCCGAGTTGCTTTTCGCCAGTTCTGCAATCGGGCCTTTAAGCCTGGCGCGCCACGGTTTCTGAAGAGCGACACCGGAGCCCTGGCCGTGTTCAGGCACGCCGACTTACGCGCCATGGCCGCTAAGCCCGAGCTGGCGGCCATGGCCCCTAATCAGCTGTTCCCAGGCTTGCTTACCGCCGAACTCCCAGAGGAGAAGCCCGTGGGCTTCGCCATCGCCAACCTTATCAAGAACCAGCTTTTCGCCAGCAACGGCGTCTTGAACGCCAATCTCCGTAAGGTGCTTCTCACCCAGATCGGCCCCAAACCGACCGCCGCACGCGCCGAGGCCGCCCGCGAGACCGCCGTTCATGTCCTGCGTGGCTTGCCCCTGGGCCAGAGCATTGATGCTGTTGAGCGGATCGCCGAACCCCTGATCGGCCTCTTTTGGGGAGCGTTGATCGGTATGAGCGAGACGGAGGCGCTCGACGCCGCGGTCCAGGCTCGCAAGATGACGCCGATGTTGTTTCTGCAGATGGAGTGGGAAGGTATCCAACAGGCAGACACCGCAGCGAAGGCGTACCGCGCAGTTGTAGAAGGTGCTGGTCAACGAGCCTTGAAGACCGGAGGTTGTCCATTCGTCTCAAACATGGCCCAAGATCTCGCCGCCATAGATATGGCCGACGATCTCGACTACGGCGGATACGTCCCCAAGACAGTCGGAGCGTTCCTGGCCGGCAACCTGTTTGACGGCTTCCATACTGCGGCTTTGGCCGTCGCCAACACCATCCGCACGTTGCTTGACCATCCCGAGGTGATGACCGAGTTGCACGCGGAGCCAGAGAGGATCTCCGCCGCCGTCGCGGAATGCCTGCGCCTTGAGGCGCCGGTCATCCACCTCAGCCGCATCGTCAGCGCCGACCTCGAATACGACGACCTCGTTATCCCCGCCGGAACGAAAGTCCTGATGATGTGGGCGGCCGCCAATCGCGATCCCGAAGCATTTTCAGATCCTGATCGCTTCGACCTGACGCGGCCGCAGCAGGGCGTAACAACATTTGGCGGCGGCGCGCATATCTGTCCTGGCCGCTTTGTCGCAAGCCTAGTCGCCAAGAGCTTGGTCGAGGCCCTGGTGGCCGAAAGGGTCCAGATCCGCGCGGCGGGTGAGATTAACGATTGGATCAGCAATCACGCCATGTGCCAATTGCGACATCTGCCGGTGATCTTGGAAAGAATGGACACCTGAAGGGACGTTCGACGCGAGGCCTTCTCGCCGGCCTCATGCATTGAACACGTCTTTTGATAGACCTCAGCCTGATGTCCAGCTTCCGACCTGCGCCCTACGCCCGTTCCTTCGTTCGCTCGAACCGCACCTTCGGATACTTGTCGGCGACGTAGCCGATCTCCCAGGCGCTCTTGCCCAGGAACACCGGCGCCTCGTCGATGTCCTGGCCCATGGCCGACTTGTGCTTGTCGACGAAGTCCTCGACGGCGGCGCGCTCGCCGACCAGCCAGCGGGCCTCGGCGAACGGGCTGTTCTCGAAGATCACGTCCAGCTGATATTCGTTGGACAGGCGATCGGCCATGACCTCGAACTGCAGTTGCCCGACGGCGCCGACAATGAAGTCGCTGCCGATCATCGGCCGGAACAGCTGGGTGACGCCTTCCTCGGCCAGACCTTCCAGCGCCTTCTTCAGGTGCTTGGCCTTCAGCGGATCCTTGACCCGCACGCGGCGCAGGATTTCCGGGGCGAAGTTGGGCAGGCCGGCGAAGCGCAACGTCCCGCTCTCGGACAGGCTGTCGCCCACCCGCAGCACGCCGTGGTTCGGAATGCCGATCACGTCGCCGGCGAAGGCGTCCTCGGCCAGTTCGCGGTCAGAGGCGAAGAACATGATCGGCGCATTGACGCTCATCGCCTTGCCGGTGTTCTGGGCCTTCAACTTCATGCCGCGCGTGAAACGGCCGCTGGTCAGGCGCAGCATGGCGATGCGGTCGCGGTGGTTGGGGTCCATGTTCGCCTGGACCTTGAACACAAAGCCCGAGACCTCCTTGTCGCCGGGCTCGACGCTAGTGGCCTCCCCGTTCTTCTCGGCCTTCATGGCCTTGGGCGACGGAGCGTAGGCGCCGATGCCGGCCAGCAGCTCCTTGACGCCGAAGTGGCGCAGGGCCGAGCCGAAGAACACCGGCGTCATGTGGCCTTCCAGGAACGACTGAACCTCGAACGCCGGATAGCCGCCGCCGACCAGCTCGGCCTGCTCTTCCAGCTCGGCCTTCTCGGCGTCGTCAAGGAACTGGTTGATCGAATTGCCGTCGAAGGCGACCGGCTCGGGATGGCCCTCGTCGTCGCCCGAACCGCCGGTCCGCTTGGCGTAGGGGATGAAGACACCTTCGCGCATGTCCAGCATGCCCTTGAAGCGACCGCCCGACCCCGCCGGCCAGTACAGCGGCGCCGGATCCAGCGCGAGCTTCGAGGCGATCTCGTCCAGCAGCTCGATCGGGTCCTGGGCCTCGCGGTCCATCTTGTTGATGAAGGTGATGATCGGGATGTCGCGCAGGCGGCAGACCTCGAACAGTTTCAGGGTCTGGGGCTCGATGCCCTTGGCGGCGTCCAGCACCATGATCGCCGCGTCGGCGGCGGTCAGGGTGCGGTAGGTGTCTTCCGAGAAGTCCTCGTGGCCCGGCGTGTCCAACAGGTTGAACATCTTGCCGTCGTGATCGAACGTCATCACCGAGGCGCTGACCGAGATCCCGCGCTCGCGCTCGATCTTCATCCAGTCCGACCGGGTGCGACGGTTCTCGCCCCGCGCGCGCACGGCGCCGGCGGCCCGGATCGCCCCGCCGGCCAGCAGGATGTTTTCCGTCAGGGTCGTCTTGCCGGCGTCGGGGTGGCTGATGATGGCGAAGGTGCGCCGACGGGCGGCTTCAGCGGCGGGGGAAGTGCTCATGGGCGGGGACCTACCCGTCCACGGCGTCCTTGTCACCTCCGCCGGACGTCGCGGCGGGCTTGCGGCGGGCCACGATGTCGTCGAACTGCTTGCGCCAGGCCTTGACCCGCTCGGGCGGGGCGTGCGGGTCATTGATCAGGGGCTGCAAGAGGACGGCGGCCTCCTCGAACCGGTCGCGACGCACCAGGCCGTCGACCGCGCCCAGCCGGAACGCGGCGACCTGAGGCGCGATGGCTTGCGCCTTCAGCAGAACATTGAGGATGTTGTCGCTGGGGTAGGACGGCTCGCCGCGCCGAGTCATGGCGTAGTCGTACAGCACCAGCGGGTTGTCGGGATCGAGCTTGAAGGCTGCGGCGAGGTGGTCTCGCGCCTCCTCCAGCCAACGCGCCGCCTGGGCTGGCTCGGTGCGGGCCTGCAGCATGCAAGACCAACCCAGTATCTGCAGCGCCTCCACATCCGTGGGGTCGGCGGCGATGCGCCCACGCAGCAGGCTCTGAGCCTTGGCCCGATCGCCAAAGTCGTTCTCCGCGCGCGCGAGGGTCAGTTCGGCGAAGCGATCGCCGGGGAAACGCGACGCCCGCTCGCGGATCAGCGCCAGAAGCGCGGGGCGGTCGGCCGTAGGGACGCCCATCTTCAGCCGCTGGTTTTCCAGGATCAACGCATCCGTCGAGGGCGGCAGGGCCGTGAAGGTCAGGTTCAGCGCCGAGGACGGCGGCCGGGGCATGCGCTTGCCCGGCAGGGCGACCATGTAGCGCTTGAGGGTCTTCTCCAGGTCGGCGAAGGGGATGCCGCTGGCCTGGGGAAACAAGGCGACCGGATCGCCGCCCGCCGCCACGCTTCGCGCATAGGCCGCCAGACGCTTCAGGCGCTCTGGATCGGACATCATGTAGTGGGTCAGGATCCAGGCCTGGGCGTAGAAGGCCGAGATGTCCGCTCGCTCTCCGGTCAGCGCCCGCCGTCCCAGGATTGTCTCGAACGGCGACCAGATCTGGCCGCGAAGCCAGCCGATACGGGGATTGGTGACGCCCACCTCGACGACGTCGCCCTTGAACCGGGCCGTCATCATGTATTCGGCGTAGCCCTCGACCAGCCAGGAGGGATAGGCGGCCGGCGCGTGCTGCATCATGAAGTGGTGGGCGTACTCATGGAACATGACCCTGAGCGCCACGTCGCTGTCATTGCCCGCCGTCAGCACCGCGAAGACTTCGCCCACGCCCGCTGAAAAGAACCCGCTGATATTCTGGTCGCCCGGCCGTACGCGCTTAAAGTCCGCGCGGCTCGGCGCCAGATAGATCGGCAAGCGCCGCGCCGGCGGGGCGTCGCCCATGCCGTGCAGCGTGCGAAGAAGTCCGTCGAAGTCCTCAAGATCCCGCGCCATCTCGCGCAGGGTCTTCTCCCCCTCGTTGCCGAAGAGCGCGAAGGAGCGGCTCTCGGCCTTGAGCCAGGGGCTCGCCGCCAGCGCCGTCGAAGGCAGGCCCAGCGCAACGGGGGCGGAGACGGTCGCCAGCAATGCGCGACGCGAGATCAATCGGGACATCACTTCTCCTGGGTCCACAACGCCGAAACCGCCGGAGTCGGTCCGTGGGCTTCACCGCGCCACCCAGTCAACGGGCAGTGAACGCTCATGAGCTCGGGCCGGCCGTCTCGGGCGCTGCGCCCTGACTGCTCCCGACGGACGCGCCGGCTGCCGCCTCATCGATCGCCTTGACCATCGCCTGCGCGGCATCGACCGCTTCTCCCCCGTGAGGGCTGCGGGCCAGAGGCATCAGCACAGCCTTGGCGATGACCGGCTCGTTGGTCGCGATCAGCGCCCGCGCCGCCTCCAGCCGATAGAGTCCCACCTCGGGCCCCATCTCCACGGCCTTGAGGCGGATGTCCACGAGGCGGGACGTCAGGGGTTCGAGCGCCTTGCTGTTGGCGTAACCGCGCAAGACCACCGGATTGTCCGGATCGAGCTTGAAGGCGCGGGCGAACAACTTCGCCGCCTCGGCGAAGGCGGTGGGGCGGACCGCCGCGTCGGCGGCTCCCGCGGCCAGGCGGCTTTCTCCCAAGGCGATCAGGGCCTCCAGGTCCTGGGGGTCGGCCGCCAGAAGCCCGTTGAGCATGCCCTCCCCCAGGGCGCGGTCGCCGTAGCGGGTTTCGGCCCGGGCCAGCACCACCTTGGCGAAACGGTCATCCCCCGCCTTGGCGGCGGCCTTGCGCACGGCGGCGAGAAAGGCCGGCTGATCGGCGTCGGCCACGCCGATCTTCATGCGCTGCGACTCCAGCAAAAGGCCATCGGCGCTGGCCGGCAGCCGGGTGATGGTCATCGCCGGCTCGCCGCTCTCGGTCCGAAGCAGGGCGCCGCCGGGGATTGGCTTGCTCATATAGTCCTGGAGCTTCAGACGCAGCGCTTTCGGGTCGTCGCCATAGACGCGTTTCCAGGCTCCGATGGCATCGCGGCTGTCACGGGCGTCGTCGAGATAGGCCTTCAGCCGCTTGTATCGCTCGGGATTGGAGATCACGTAGTGGGTCAACAGCCAGGCCTGGGCGTAGTACGCCGCGCCCTCGTCGCGCCGCAGCGCTCCGGGTCGCTTGGTCAGCACATCTTCGATCGGGATCCAGCTGCCCGGCTGGGTCAGGGTGCGGGCGCGGCCTCGGTTGACCCCGCCGAAGACCAACTGCTTCGCGCCCAGATCGGCGGTCATGTAGTATTCGGCGTAGCCCTCGACGAGCCAGGCCGGATAGGCGCTGGGATAGTAGCGCAGCATGAAGTGATGCACGTATTCGTGCAGCACCGCGTCGTCGCCCTTGTTCTCGTCATTGTCGCCCGTGACGCCGTCGCGAACCGCCACGACGAACGTTTCCCCCGGAGACGGAAAATAGACCCCCGCCGCGCGCTCCAGCCTCGGCTGGATGCGTTGCAGTTCAGAGAGGCTGCTGACGAGATAGACAGGGAGCTTGCGGGGCGTGGCCTCATCCTTGGGTCGGCCGTGCCGACGGCGCAGCAGGCCGTCGAAATCCTCAAGCTGCGTCGCGTAGAGACGAACCCCGCGCTCGCTCCGGCCATAGACGACGAAGTGCGCGCTCTCGGCTCTCAACCACTCGGCGTGCGCCGCGCCGTCCCCCAAGAGAGCCGCCAGCGCCACCGCCGCGCCCCAGACTTTCGCTCGCATGACGCCCCCACAGAAGCACGATCGGACGTACGGCCCGGGCGCGCAATCTTGAATTGAGCTTAGGCGAGAACGGGGAGCGGCTTCAACTCTTTCCTGTTCTGGCGAGAGGCCGCGACGAAACCGGGTTCGTCGCAGCCCACCGTCTTTAGAACTTCGCCGCCAGGCGGGCGTACCAGAGCCCACCATCGGTGTCGTAGGGGGCGTTGCGCGAATAGATCAGACCGCGCGAGGCCTGGAAGGTCGCCTCGTCCGGATAGGTGTCGAACAGGTTTTCGGCGCCGACCGTCAGCTTGATGGCGGGCGTGACCTGGGCGCTGACCGACAGGTCGATCAGGGTCTTGCCGGCGAAGGTCTGGATCAGGTCGGCCGCGCCGTTGGCCTGGGCGTCCGTCCATTCACCCGACCAGCGGGCGCGGATCAGGCCGCTGAACAGGCCGCGCGCATAGTCGAACGACACGTTGGCGGCGTTCTGCGGCAGCCCGTCCTCCAGGTTGATCTTGGCCAGGCGCGAGACCTCGGTCAGCTTGGATCGCGTGACCTTGGTGTCGTTCCAGTTCCAGGCGGCGGTCAGACCAGCCCGGCCGCCCCACAGGGCTCCACGCCAGGCGCCGACGACATCGACGCCCTGCGTGCGGGTGTCGAATGAATTGGTGAAGTAGCTGACGGTCGTCAGGCTGTCGGCGCCGGGCACGCCGGCCGCCACCAGTTGAGCGCGGAGAGCCGGCGTCACCGTGAAGTTCGGCGAGACTGCGAAGCGGTTGTCGACCTCGATGCGGTAGTAGTCGACCGAGGCGCTGAAGCCGCCCTGGCGGAACACCGCGCCCAGCGACAGGTTCTGCGACTCTTCCGGTTCCAGCGGCTTGCCGCCCAGCGCCACAGCAATCGGATTGACCGGGGACAGACGCCCCGAGGTGAAGAGCTGCAGCGTCGTGGTGTTCAGACCCTGCGAGGTGCGGGTGTTGTTGATCTGACCGGCGGTCGGAGCCCGGAAGCCCGTCGAGACCGCACCGCGCAGCGCAAAGTTCGGCGTCAGCTCATAGCGTGCGGCGATCTTGCCGTCGGTGGTCTGACCGAACTCCGAAAAGTCCTCGTGACGGATCGCGATGTCGACGCCGAACTTGGCGGTGAGCGGCAGGTCGAGATCCACATAGCCTGCATAGCTGGTCTGGTCCCAGGACCCGGCCTGGCTGGGGGCATAGCCGGGGAAGCCGTTCGACCCGCTGGGCAGGCCGGCCGCGGCGCCCGGGCCCACGTCCCACGAGAACCGATCGCCGGCCTTGATTTCGTAGGTTTCCTTGCGCGCTTCCAGGCCGACGGCAAGGTTGGCGGGCTTGGCCAGGAACGACCAGCCCAGCGGACGCGAGGCGTCCAGGTTCAGGGCGCCTTCCTTCTGGATCAGGGCGCCGGCGTTGAAACGCGTCGGCGACTGCGGCCCAAACGAGGCGTTGATGCTGTTGCTGAGCACGTAGTCGACCCGATCCTCACCCCAGCCGGCCGAGAGGTCCCACGACCAGCCCATGGCGTCGCCGCGCAGGCCGCCGTTCACCGAACTGTTGGTCTCGTCCTGGCCGAACTTCGGAGAGAACCCGGCCGGATAGATCTGGCTCAGCGACCAGCCCGGGAACACCGTCGAGGTGCGATACGAGCTGTCGGTGGACGGGTTGCGCCAGTTGAAGTCGGTGACGCCGCTCATGTCGCTGTAGGTCACGAAGCCGTAGGCCTCGACCGCATCATTGATCGGCAGGACCAGATTCAACGAACCGCGCCACACTTCGCGATCCGGCTGGCCCCAGCGCTGGACGGGGTTAGGCACCTTGATGGTCGGATTCGCGGCCTGGAAGGCGACCGCGTCCGGGCGCTGGCGGGTGCGCGAGGTGGCCTCGGCCTTGGTGTAGTCAAGGGCCGCCACAAGGCTGCCGCCCTGACCGAGGGCGAAGCCATAGCGCGCGCCGAGCTCGGTCTTGTCGCCGTCACCCGCATAGTAGCGGCCATACTGGCCGTAGCCCTCGAAGCCGGTCTTGCTGGACAGGATGATGTTGATCACCCCGGCGATGGCGTCCGAGCCGTATTGGGCCGAAGCGCCGTCGCGCAGCACTTCGATGCGCTCCAGACCGCTGGTCCCGATCGAGGCCAGGTCGACGCCCTGTTGGCCGCGGCCGCCCAGAACCGCCGAGCGATGGCGGCGCTTGCCATTGACCAGCACCAGGGTCTGGTCGGGCGAGAGGCCGCGCAAGGTCGCTGGGCGCACGAAAGCTTGGCCGTCGGCCGCCGGCAGGCGCTGGACGTTGAACGACGGCGTGGTTGCCGCCAGCTTGTTCATGATCTCGTCCGAGACGATGCTCTTCAGCGTCTCCTGGCTGACCACGTCGATCGGCGCGGCCGACTCGAAAGCGGTGCGATCAAGACGGCGCGTTCCGGTCACCACCACCGTCTCCACTTCCGTGGCGGTCGATTGGGCGGGCGCCTGCTGGGCTTGGGCTTGGCTGGCGAGCGCCAGGACGAGCACGCCCCAGGCGGTGGTGGAAAGGAGCTTCATGGCGAACCCTCGGTGTGTCTGATCCGCCGGGGTTAGCGATCCCCCTTGTCAGAGAGGCGACACGCCCATGTTGGTTCCGTGAAGGGTTTGCGTCATTCGTCCTCCGATCGAGCTGAGGCAAAAATGCTCGCGAGCGGGAGCCTGCAAGGTTCGCGAGACGCGCCCCTAACGCTCGGCCGCCAAAGCGACCACACGCGTCAAAATGCCCCTATTCGAAGAGGGGGTTTGGAGTCATGCTCCAGCTGTTCGCACCGGAAGGCGTCAGATCGCCGGGCGTATGGAGGAGAAATCGAAAGATGGCCCTGCTCGACCATCATCGTGGCCCGGCGCGTCAACACCCGGCGGGCAGCGCGCTGTGTTTTGGCCTCACCATCGCGGGCCTGACCGCCCTGGCGGTGGCGCTGAGTTGGGCGATGAATTTCGTCTAGGGCGAAGCCTCTAGGCAGCCAGCCTGCGCCAGACTTGACGATCGGCCTCGATGTTGGTCAGCGCGCCGCTGTTCTGGCGCTCCAGCAATGTGGCCATGATTTCGATCCCCAGTTGGGCGTATCGCACCTGCACGTCAGCGACCCGGCAGCCGCGCCCCGGCGCGATGAAAAGCGCTGCGTTGACGTCCGGAGCCTTCGACACGATCAGGGCCGCGAGACGTTCGGCGCGCTCTCGGTCCTTGAGGTGCAGCAACGGCTCCTCGGAGAACAGCTCCTTGCCCAATTCCCCCACATAGCTCAGCGAGAGCTTGGCGAAACGGTCGCGCGTGACCGGCGGGGTCAGTTCCGCCGGGTCGAAGCTCAGGACCACATCGTTCAGGAGGAAAAGCATGGCGGGGACTACGGGCAATCGTGGGGTGAACAGGAACCCCGTCATCATGCCCGACCACGCTTTCGCTCCGGTTTAGGAGCAGGGTTAACGTGATGACGTCCTGGACGGGCTCACCCCGTTTCGCGCGTCAGGATTCGACCGGCTCGGTCAGAAAGTGGCGTCCCTCGCGGTCCTCGATCTCGACCACCCAGACATCCGGATCGATGCGCGCCGCGCGCTCGGCATAGGCGTCGAGATCCGGCTCGAAGGTCGAGCGGACCGGCTGCATCCAGAACCGTTCGCCATCCCCGCGCGTGGCCTCGCTGAACAGGCGCGCTGTCCCCTCCCGGCGATCCACCACCTTCACCAGCACCGCCCCGGCCCGCGCGTCGCCCTTGCGACCGACCGTGGCGAAGGCCCCGCCCAATTCGGCGCGCCGGATCAAGGCGGCGACCCAGATATCCGTCGAAAGAAGCATCGCTAACCGAACCGCAACCCGGGCGCGTCTAGAACCCGTCCTTCAAGTTTCGTCACTCCCATAGGCCAATGACGTTCGCAGAGCACCAGAAAGGTCGCGTTCGACCCGCGATCGCCTTGGCGATTAGTGTTGCGGCGTCGGCCTGCCCCGGCGCCCTGCTCGCCGCCAACGCTGGTGACCAGTTGTACGAGCGAACGCTGATGACCGCAGCCGACGCACGCTGCCGCCTGTTCTCCCCAACCATCTCGGCTGCGCTCGACGCCTCCCGCGCCCAGGCCAGGGGCGCCACCCTGCGCTCCGGAGCCACCGAGCTACAGGTCACGGCGCTCGAGAAGCGGGCCCGCGCCAAGGCGGCCGGCGCCGCATGCGACTCCAAGGACCTGACCCTCGCCGCCTCGCGCGTGAAGAAGGCGTTCGAAGGCTATTCGCAAATGCTGACCATGACCTATCCGGGCGATGTCTCGTCCTGGAAGGCGGAGCGGTCGGTTTCGGCGACGATCCCGGTATGGCGGCTTTCACAGCCCTCAAGCTTCGGGGCCAATCGTGTGATGTTCGGTCTGGCGGGCCGCACGAAGGCCGTGATCGCCGTGGCCACCTTCGAGAACGGTCAACGCCCCTATGTGGCGCGGGTCATTCTGCGCGACACCAACCGCACGCTCGGCCCCTATATCGACCCGCGCTCGGGCAAGAACCTGGCGGGCAAGGTCGCCCCGCGCAACGCCAGCCTCGTCTTTACCGCCGAGTCCCGCGATGAGGCGCCGCTGACCCTGCTGCCGACCGGCGCCAAGACGGGGTTGGCCTTCCGCTTCCCGCCGGCGGTGGCTCAAGCCATGTCGCAGTTGGACCCGCGAGAGGCGGTCGTCATCGAATTCGCCTTCGCCGGACGCGGTGAAGAGGACACACGAAAGGCCTATATCGAGGTGGGCGACTTCGCGGCGGGGATGGCCTTCCTCCGCTGACGCCACGCGACCGCCTCAGCGCGGCGCGAACGCGATGATATTGTCGCCTAGGCTGGTGGGCGGCGGCGCCTCGATGGCCGCGACCGGCTCCGGCGTGGGCTCCGTGACTGGCGTCGCCGCCGCGACCATCGGGGCCAGAAGCACCGGCAGGCGCACCGACACGGTCGTTCCCACCCCAAGCCGGCTTTCGATCATCATCTCGCCGCCGTGCAGCTGGGCGAAGGCGCGCACCAGCGACAGCCCCAGGCCCGTGCCCCGCGCGCGCTGCTCTACGCCCCCGGCCTGTTCATAGGGCCGGCCCAGGCGCTCGAGGTCCTCGGGACTGATGCCGACGCCGGTGTCGGCCACCACGACCTCAAGCACGCCGTCATAGCCATGGGCGGTCACGGTGACCTGGCCGCCTCGCGGCGTGAACTTCAGGGCGTTCGACACCAGGTTCAGGACAATCTGCTTCAGGGCGCGCCGGTCGGCGTCGACCTCCAGCTCGCCCGGGGGCAGCACGCCGCGCAATTGGACGCCCGCCGTGTCGGACTGCACACGCAGCAGACGCATCGCCGCCTGAACCGCCTCGCGGGCGTCGAACACCCCCCGCTGCAGCTCGAACCGCTCGGCCTCGATTTTGGACATGTCGAGCACGTCGTTGATCAGGTCCAGCAGATGGCCGCCGCTCTCGTGGATCAGCTCGGCATACTCGGCGTAGCGGTCGCTCAGCGGGCCGAACATGCGCGCGCGCATGATGTCGGAGAACCCCATGATGGCGTTCAAGGGCGTGCGCAGCTCATGGCTCATATTGGCCAGGAATCGCGCCCGGCCGGCGGCCAGGGCTTCGGCGTCGACGCGGGCCCGATCCAGCGCGGTTTCGCGATCGCGCTCGATCGTGATGTCCCGCAGAACGCCCACCAGCTGGTTCGGCGCGACGCGATGGAGGTCCAGAGCCACAAGCCGTTCAACGCCCAGGGCGGGGTTGAAGGCCAGGCTGGCCGCCCCTTCGCGGTGCGCCTGCGAGACGGCGGCGGTCAGGCGCTGGCGATCGCCTGGAGCGGCGGCGCCCGAAAGGCCTCGCGTCATCAGGTCGGCCTTGGTGACGCCCGGCGGCGGCGCGCCGCGCGCTGCGGTCACCTCGCCCGCGCCCCGAACGGCGAGGGCCAGATAGGGCAGTCCGTCCAGAAGGGTCTCGAGTTCGATGATCTCGCCCGCGTGCCGATCGTCGCGCGCGCCCTGACGGCGGCGGCCGATCAGCAATCCGGCGGCCAGACCCAGGCCCGTCGTCACCAGCGCCAGGAAGCCCAGCACGAAGGCCAGGGGGCCGGTCGGTGTCGGCGGAGCCAGGCCGGAAAGCTGGGTCAAGGCGGCGACGCAGGCGCCGATCAGAGCCAGGGCTGCGCCTTCGGCGAGCCGCTTGGGCTGGTCCAGCGTGGAGGCGGCCGCCACCGGCGCCAGGCACCAGGCGGCCATGGCGCCGGCCACGCCGCCGGTCAGAACGGCGGCGAGCGAACCGCCCACCGCCCACAGGACCAGGAGCAAAGACTGGGTCCGCTCGTCCGGACGATTGAAAATCAGAGACGCCAGCGCCGGAAAGGCGCCCGCAGCGAGGGCGGCCCAGACGGTCCAGGCGTTGGAATCGGTCGTGAACAGGGACGCCGCGGCCGCCAAGCAGACAGCCGCCAGCCACCCGAAACGCCACGCGCGCGCGGGATCGAAGGCGGCGGACGCGCCTTGGCGGCTCTTCAGGTCTGGAAGCGTCTCGAAGTCCAAGGCCGGTCGACTTTTTACGCGGCGGGGAGGATCACCGTCGCCAAACCTTAACGCGGCGCAGCCCCCACCTCCAACCCCACACAATCTTCGGGCGATTATTCGTGTGGAAGCGCTGTGGACGGAAACGGAATCGTAAGCGCATGTCGGCATGATCGCCGCTCGAATTCATCGGACAGAAGGTCCGGGAGACCCCATGGCAGAGCCGGCGATACTGGACGCGTCGCATCACAGCGCCCCCCCGAACCCGCCGGCGGACCGCCGCGCGGCGGCGGAAGAGCGTCGTCGTCTGGCGCTCGACAATCGCAAGCGGTCGTTCCTGCGCATGGTCAGCCACGAGCTGCGGACCCCTCTGAACGCCGTGATCGGCTTTTCCGAGATCCTGTCGCAGGAGCTCTACGGCCCGTTGGGCAACCCGCAGTATCGGGAATACGCCACGATCGTTCATGAGAGCGGCCTGAAGCTCTTGAAGCTGGTCAACCAGATCGTCGAGCTCGCCCGTCTCGAAGGCCAGGCCACCGATATCGAGATGACGCCCGAACCCCTCGACGAGGCCATCGAGGATGTCGTCGAAAGCCTGCGCGCCGAGATCGCCCGTCGGGACGTGATCGTCCACGTTATGGGCGCGGGCGCCCTGCCCTCTGTGCAGGCCGACAGTCGGGGCCTGCGGACCATGCTGACCAACCTGCTGCAGAACGCCGTGACCCACTCGCCCGCCGGGGGGGTTATCCACGTGACGGCGGCCCGCGTGGACGGCGAGATCGAGATCGCGATCCGCGACCAGGGGCCGGGCGTCGAAAGCGCCGAACTCCCCCGCCTGCTGCAGCCGTTCGAGCAAGGCGGCTGCGCGCTGACGCGGACCAACGAAGGCGCGGGTCTGGGCTTGCCGATCGTCGATCTGCTGTCGCGCGCCATGGGCGGCCAGTTGAAGCTGTCCTCCAGCCTGGGCGCCGGCTTCCTGGCCCGCCTGATCCTCAGAGCCGCCTAGCTGCCGCTTGCCTTGATGCGGCGAGGCGCCTAAACGCCGCGCATGACCAGCCCCATCGACACCGCCCTGACCGACCTCGCCGATGAGTTCGAACTGCTGGGCGATTGGGAAGAGCGCTATCGCTACGTGATCGAACTGGGCAAGGACCTGGCGCCGCTGACCGACGCCGAACGCTCCGAGGAGAACAAGGTGCGCGGCTGCGCCAGCCAGGTCTGGTTGGTGACCGAACCGCAGGCCGACGGCTCAATCGTTTTTCGCGGCGACAGCGACGCCCATATCGTCAGCGGTCTGATCGCCATCCTGCTGCGGCTCTATTCGGGTCGGACGGCCGCCGAAATCGCCAACTTCGACGCCAAGGCCGCCTTTGATCGCCTGGGCCTCTCGGAGGCCCTGTCGTCGCAGCGGTCCAACGGTCTGAAGTCGATGGTCGCCCGGATCCAGCGGGATGCGCAGGCCGCCCTTGGCTAGGTATCGCGTCGCCGCGCTGTATCGCTTCACGCGGTTTCCGGATCCGGCGGCGCTCCAGGGACCGCTGGCGGCGCTGTGTTGCAGCTTGGGCGTCAAAGGCACCCTGCTGCTGGCGCGCGAGGGGATCAACGGCACCATCGCCGGCGAGGACGCCGCGATAGAGGCGGTTCTGGCCCACATCCGCGCCCTGCCCGGCTGCGCTGACCTGACGCCCAAGACCGCCTGGGCCGAGCGTATGCCCTTCTACCGGATGAAGGTTCGGCTGAAGAAGGAGATCGTCACCCTGGGTGAGCCGGACCTCGATCCGACCGACGCCGGAACCTATGTCGCGCCCGCCGACTGGAACGCGCTGATCAGCGATCCGGACGTCCTCGTGATCGACACCCGCAATGCCTACGAGGTGGCGGTCGGCCGGTTCGAGGGCGCGATCGACCCGCAGACCGCCAGCTTCGCCGACTTCCCCGCCTGGTTCCGCGACTGGCGCAAAACCGTCGAGGCAGAGCGCGGTCCGCAAGCCCCGTTGAAGGTGGCGATGTACTGCACCGGCGGTATCCGCTGCGAAAAGTCGACCGCCTTCCTGAAGGCCGAGGGCGTCGAGCAGGTGTTTCATCTGAAGGGCGGCGTTCTGGACTATCTGGAACAAATCCCCGAACCCGAAAGTCTCTGGCGCGGCGAGTGCTTCGTGTTCGACGAGCGGGTCTCGGTGGGTCACGGCCTGGCCGAGGGCGATCACGTCCTGTGCCGAGGCTGCCGCATGCCGGTCAGTCCGGAGGACCAGGCCTCGCCGCTCTACGTCGAAGGCGTGGCCTGCCCCGCCTGCCATGACCAGCGCAGCGAGGCGCAGAAGGCGCGCGCCGCCGAGCGTCACCGTCAGGTGCTGCATTGCGAAGCGCTGGGCGTCGACCACGTCGGCGCGACCCTGCCGGCAAAGATCGGCTGAACCCTTCCGCCCCGCCCCGCGTTGACACGGCTCCCCTTCCCCAAATGCGGAGCCCTGCGATGCACACCAACGAAGACCACATCAAGCTCGTCAACGGCCTGGTCGAAACCACCATCGACAGCGCTGACGGCTATGCCGAAGCCGCCAAGGACGCGGACAACTCGCGTTACACAGAGCTGTTTCAGCGTCGCGCCCAGGAGCGCCGCACCATCGCCTCGGAACTGCAGGACGAAGTGCGCCGTCTCGGCGGCGAGCCCAAGGACGACGGCACCATCCTGGCCGCCGCCCACCGCGCGTTCCTGAACCTGAAGGACGCCGTGACCAAGGGCGACGAAGCGGTGATCAACGAGGTCGAGGCTGGCGAAGACTACATCAAGGGCAAGTACGAAAAGGCCCTGCAGGACACCGACGTCGATCCGCAAACCCGGCGTGTGATCGAGAAGGCCTGGACCTCGGTGAAATCCGGTCACGACCAGATGCGCGACATCAAGCACATGCTGAAGCACTAAAGGCGCATCGCGTCGCAGGAGAAGGGCGGGATCGAAAGATCCCGCCCTTTTTCCAAGTAACGCTGTCAGGCCATTCGATAGTGCCGCGCCAAGGCCTGCAAAGCCAGTTTCAGAACGGTCTTGCCTGAGCGGCGAGGCAGTTTCAGCGATCGTTCCGCAGCCTCCAGCGCCGAGCCTATCAGACAGATCCGCTCCAGGATTTCCCGAAGTCCAGGGCCAACCGCTGTCAGGGCTTGAGCGATACGTTCGCGCGCGGCGTGATCGCGCTCCACCGGAGACAGCGCGGGCCCGCCGCCATCGACGCGTGGCGTCGCGTCCCAGCGCATCGTCATGCGACCCAGGGTTCCCAACCGTTCGTAGTCCTCGCGCAGGCGCTCGGCCGCCGCGGCCTCCACGGCCGACAGCCAAGGCCGTCCCTGGCTGTCGCGGCGGCGCGCCAACCAGGCGATCGGCGACTCGCCGAGATTGCGTTGCACAGTCCGGTTCTCAACCTCGACGGCGGCCTCGACAACGCCGGGTCGCCCTGCGAGAGGCGTCTGGCTTTCTAGCCGAGCGACCATGATCCACCCGCCTCCCACGCGCGGCTTCAAGGTCGCTTCGCGGGCGAGGACCATGAAGGCCATCTCATCCAACGTCAGCATCACGCGGCGCCGACGACTGGCCCCCAGTCGGACCCCGTACGCGCCATTGCACGCCTCCACCACCGCGCCGGGCCGCTCCAGCAGACGCATGGCGCGTTCGGCGCGCCTGCGGGCGTGAAGTTCAGCCTCGAAGCGCGCGTCCGGGCCGGCGCTCATTGCGGCAAGTCCTGCGCGTGGGACGGCGCCTGGCGCAGGCACGCCTCGAGTTCAGCCAAACGCCGGTCGAAGGCCTCGTTCTCGCGCAGATCCTCGATCTTCCGGCAGGCATGGCCGCAGGTGGTTCGGTCACGGCCGAACGCGAAAGCGACGCGGGCGAGCGACCAGTGGAACGTGATGTGTGTGAGATAGATAGCCAGCTGCCGCGCGCGGACAGCGGTGTGCGACGCGCGCCTGGGAGCCGCGATCTCCGCCGCCGGCACGCCGGTGGCCAGGGAAACAAGATGGGTGACGAAGCCGACCGTCAGGCGGTCGCGTCGGGGATCGGGCGTGACCGCCCACATATCCTCAAGGGCTTGAACCAGCATGGCGTCCTCTCATCCAGGCCGCGAGCGCGACCGGCGAACACCACTATAGGTATATATTCCGCAGTGAGGAAGATATTCCTATATCACCCAAGCCTTAGTCACTTACCGCCTTGGATTTGCTGGTGAATTGCCCCGATAATCCCGCAAGATCACGGGGAAGCGCGCACAGCTCCACCGCCCCAGCGCCCTTCGGCGACGGGCGCCGAGCCCCCATTGATTCGCAGCTAGACGCGTCGGCGCGCTCGGGCCGGCCAGTTCAGCCCTTGGGCTTGAGCGGCGCCGCCGGCTTGGCCAGCTGCTGAGCGGTCCAGGCGTCGATCCGGGTCTCCAGAACGGACAGCGGCAGCGACCCGCGTAACAGCACGGCGTCGTGGAAACCGCGCTCGTCGAACTTGTCGCCCAGCTTGGCCTCGGCGCGCTTGCGCAGCTCCAGAAGCTTCAGTTCGCCCATCTTGTAGGCCAGGGCCTGGCCGGGCCAGGAGACGTAGCGCTTCAGCTCCACCTCGATATTGGTCGGCGACAGGGCGGTGTTGTCGGTGAAGCAGGCCCGGGCCTGGTCGATGCTCCAGCCCTTCCAGTGCATGCCGGTGTCAGCCACCAGACGGCAAGCGCGCCACATCTCGTAGGAGAGTCGGCCAAAGAGCTCGTAGGGATCGCGATAGATGCCCATCTCCTCGCCCAGCCATTCCGAGTACAGACCCCAGCCTTCACCAAAGGCGGTGAAGTAGAGGTTCTTGCGGAACTCCGGGACGTTGGCCTGCTCGGCCGCGAGAGAGGTCTGGATGTGGTGTCCCGGCGCGCCCTCGTGCAGCACCAGGGCCGGCAGTTCGTAGAGCGGCCGCTGGTCCAGCTCGGACGTGTTGATCATGAGGCCGCCGGCGCGCCCCACCTTGGCGTCGCCGCCAAAATAGCGGCCGGTGGTGTAGCCCTTCTCAATGCTGGCCGGCACGGCGCGCACGCCATACGGCAGGCGCGGCAGCACGCCGAAGTGCGCGGGCAGTTGATCGTCGGCGCGCTTGGCGATCTCGCTGGACTTCTCCAGCAGTTGCTGGCGGCTGGTGGCGTAGAAGCGTGGATCCTTGCGCAGCATGGCGATGAAGGCCGGCAGGTCCCCCTGGAAGCCGGCGGCCTTCATGGTCTCTTCCATGCGGGCCCGGATGCGCTTCACCTCGGCCTGGCCGATGTCGTGGATCTGGTCGGGCGTCAGGGTCGTGGTGGTGTGACGACGCGCCAGGAACGCATAGTAGCGCTTGCCATCGGGCAGGTCCGACGCCGCGAGGCTCTTGGCCGCCCGCGGCACGTACTCTTCGGCCATGAACTTGACGAAGCTGGCGCGGGCGGGCGCGACGCTGTCCTTGATCGCCTTCTCGCCCTCAGCCACCAGCGCCGCTCGGGTCGCTTCGGGAATGCTGGCGGGCAGAGCGCGCAGCGGCGCCAGCAGCGGATCGTCGGCCAGCGGCGTCGCGGCGGCGCGCTGGGCGCGGTCCTGAACGGCCTGAGCGGTTGAGACGGCGTGGACGAAGCCTGTGCTCACGCCGCGCCGGGCGTTGGCGATATTGGCGGCGTACCAGGCTGGCATGCGGTTCAGCAGAGCGATCCAGCGCCGCGCCTCGGCCTCGGTCTTCAGGCGCATGCCACTGGCGCGATACAGCATCATGACGTCGAAGCCGCCGTCGCTGCTGAAAGGCATTCGGGCCTCGTCGAAGCCGCCCGCCTCGACGCGGTCCTTCACCGCCCACAGCAGCAGGTCCCGCGTCAGCTTCTCATCGTCGGAGAGGCCCGTCACGTCCATGGCCGAGAGGTCGGCGGCGATCGTCTTGAGCTTGGCCAGCTTCGCGGCGTCGGCGGCCGGCGAAACATCGGGCAGACGCCAACGCGCTGCATCACCGCCGCCGTCGTCAGGGTCGCCGTCCGCATTACCCAGCGCCTCGTAGCGCGCGACCAGGCCGGTGAGGGTTTCGGCGGGGCCGGCCCAGGCGGATGAAACGACCAGGGCCGAGAGACAGGCGCCGGCCAGGGCGGCGCGCCAAGTGCGATGCTGAGTCATGCGGCCAAGATTAGGCGAAGGCCGCGCTGCGTCCACACGCGAATCGACGGTCCCGAGGGAACAAATCGATAAGGTCCAATTGTCGGAGAAGAACCGAGAATGGAGCGGGCGAAGAGATTCGAACTCTCGACATCCACCTTGGCAAGGTGGCGCTCTACCACTGAGCTACGCCCGCGCTATTCGCGAGATATGGTCTCTTCCAGCCTCTCGAAGATCGAGAGAATGGAGCGGGCGAAGAGATTCGAACTCTCGACATCCACCTTGGCAAGGTGGCGCTCTACCACTGAGCTACGCCCGCATCGGCGAGGCCCAGAAGAGCGCCCCGCGACGAGGAGGCGGCTTATGGCAGAGCGCTTCGCGGTTTGCAAGCGCCCTTTGAGGGGTTGCGTCGAGGGTTTTTTCTAAGGCTTGATCCACCGGGGTTTAGAGCGGGTTTGGAGCCCGGTTCTTGGGGCGGAGTTGGGCCTTGCGTCTGTTCGTGTTCGGTATGGGCTACGTGGGCGCGGCGTTCGCCGATGCGTTGCAGGAACGCGGCTGGGACATCGCCGCCTCCGCGCGCAACCCTGGCCAGGCCCAAGCGCTTCGCGACCGGGGAATCACGCCCGCCGACCCGGCTGACCGTGACGCCATGATCGCCGCACTTTCCGGCGTGAACGCGATTCTGGTCACCGCGCCGCCCGCCCCCGAAGGTTGCCCGGCGCTGGAGTCGATCGTTCCGGCCCTGGCGCAGGCTACGGCCTATCCCGACTGGATCGGCTACCTGTCGACGACCGGGGTCTATGGCGATTTCGAGGGGCGCTGGGTGTTCGAGACGTCGCCTCTCAAGGCCCAGTCGGTTGAAGGCGCGCGCCGAGTCGGCGCCGAGCGCGACTGGCGCCAAGTCGGGCGCGGGATGGGCCTGACGGTGACAACCTTTCGCCTGCCGGGAATCTACGGCCCCGGCCGGAGCGCGCTGGACCGTCTGCGCGCCGGCGAGGGTCGCAGGATCGTCAAGCCGGGACAGGTGTTCAGCCGCATCCACCTCGACGACATCGTCTCCGGCCTGCTGGCCTCGCTGGATCGCCCGCGCGCAGGCGGGATCTACAACCTCGTCGACGACGAGCCCGCCCCGCCCCAGGACGTCATGGAATACGCCGCCAAGTTGCTCGGCGTTCCCGTCCCGCCGGACCTGCCGTTCAACGAATTGGGCATGTCGCCGGCGACGCGGCGGTTCTACGCCGAGAACAAGAGGGTCTCGAACGCCCTGATCAAGGCGGAGCTGGGCTGGCGGCCCAAGCATCCGACCTACCGCGAAGGTCTGGCGGCGATCCTGAAGGCGGGGGGTTAGAGGCTATTCGTCGTCGATCGGCAGCGGACGCGGCGCGATGCCGGTCGCTTCAAGCCCGGCCGCATTCCGTAGCCGCGCCGCACGCGCCAGGCGGCGGGAGACGAGGTCCCCCTCTTCCGGCTCGGCCAGGCCCTTGGCCTCGGAGACAGCGGCGACCAGGCGCTCCAGGTCCTGCGGGCGCGACAGCCGGTGGTCGCCGTCCTTGATCAGGCTGAACACCACATTGTCCGAGGTCAGGGCGTTGGCCAGTTCCAGCGCGTGGGTCCAAGGCACGTCGGGGTCAGCGCCGCCCTGCAGGATGCGGATAGGAACGTCGATCGGCACAGGTCCGGGGAGAATCGACCACCGCGCCCCGTCCTCCAGAAGGTCGCGGGTGATCGGATAGCCGCCGTCGTCGTACTCCGACGGGCGGATCCAGAAGCCGTCGCGAGCGATGGCCGCCTTGGCCTCGGCGGGAAGCTCGGGCTCCATCAGTTTCTCGGTGAAGTCGGGCGCCGGCGCGATCAGCACCATGGCCTTCACGCGGTCGGGCCGGGCGATCGCCGCCAGGCAAGAGAGCCAGCCGCCCATCGACGAGCCGACCAGCACCAGCGGCCCTTCGGTCAGCTCATCGATCACCGCCAGGGCGTCGGCGCGCCAGCGACTGATCGTGCCGTCTTGGAAGGCTCCGTCGGACTCGCCATGGCCGAAATAGTCGAAGCGCAGATAGCTGCCGCCGGTCGCCTTGGCCTGCTCGGCCAGCACCTCGGCCTTGGTTCCGGTCATGTCTGAATGGAAGCCGCCCAGCCACACGACCGTCGGGCCTTCGCCCTCCACGCGCCGCCAAGCGAGGGTCGATCCGTCTTCGCGCGTCAGGGCGCCCCGGGATTCGGTCATGGCGTCGCCTTGATCCTTTCGCTAACTACGGGCCGTTATCGCCGTCGAGACTCGCGTGCCCGACCTACCCGCCAATTTCACCTTGCTGCAAGTGACGCCGGAACTCGAAACCGGCGGCGCCGAACAGACGACGATTGATGTCGCCCACGCCGTGGTCGCGCAAGGCGGCAAGGCTCTGGTCGCGACCCGCGGCGGTCGGATGGCCGCGCGGCTGGAGGCCGACGGCGGCCGTCTGGCCCAAATGCCGGCCCAATCCAAGAACCCGTTGGTGATGCTGGGCAACGCCGCGCGGCTGATCGACCTGATCCGGCGCGAGAAGGTCAGCCTGGTCCACGCGCGCTCCCGCGCTCCGGCGTTCAGCGCGCTATGGGCCGCCCACGCCACCAAGGTCCCGTTCGTGGCCACCTATCACGGCGTCTACAACGCCAAATCCGGCCTCAAGCGCTGGTACAACGCGGTGATGACCAAGGGCGCGCTGGTGATCGCGAACTCCGAGTACACCCGCGAACACGTGATCCGCGAGCATGGCGTGTCCGCCGACAAGGTGGTCGCCATCCCGCGTGGCGTTGATCTCTCCCGCTTCGAGCCAGGGATCGTCAGCGCGGACCGGATCGAAGCCCTGCGCAAGGCCTGGGGCGTCGCGCCCGACGAGCGTCGCCTCAAGGTGCTGCTGGCCGGCCGCCTGACGCGCTGGAAGGGCCAGGGCCTCCTGGTGCAGGCGATGGCGCTGCTGAAGGCGCGCGGCCAGGACAAGGTGCTGTTGCTGCTGGCCGGCGACGACCAGGGCCGCAAGGGCTATCGCGCCGAACTGGAGGCGGCGATCGCGCAGGCGGGGCTGGAAGACGCGGTGAAGCTGGTCGGTCACTGCGAGGACATGCCGGCCGCCTACATGCTGGCCGATCTCGCCATCGCCCCGTCCTTGGAGCCGGAGGCCTTCGGTCGCACGGCGGTGGAGCCCCAGGTCATGGGCCGACCGGTCATCGCCGCAGACCACGGGGCCACGCGCGAGACGGTCGTCCCTGGCGAAACGGGCTGGCTGGTCGCCCCCGGCGACGCCGAGGCCTGGGCCGCCGCGCTGCTCGAAGCCGCCGACATCGGCGCTTCAGTGCGTCAATCCATGGGACAAGCCGCTCGTTTACGTGCACGGCGGTTGTATTCGGTGGACGCGATGTGCGAAGCGACCCTCAAGGTCTATGCGCGCGTACTGGGTTTGGAGCGTTCGTCTTGAGCAAGGAGATCAAGAAGGTCCTGGTCATCAAGCTGGGAGCGCTGGGCGACTTCGTCCTGGCCCTGGCCGCGATGCGCAAGATCCGCGAAGCCCACCCCAAGGCCAAGATCACCCTGCTGACCACCCCGCCCTTCGAGGCGCTGGCCAAGCTCAGCCCCTATTTCAACAGCGTCGAGACCGACGGCCGCCCCGAGGATTTCGGCCAGACGCTGGCCATGATCGGCCGTATCCGCAAGGCGCGCTACGACCGCATCTACGACCTGCAGACCAACAGCCGCACGAACTGGTACTTCCAGCTGCTGCGCCCGTTCGCGCCGCAATGGAACGGTATCGCGTTTGGCTGCGCGCTGCCGCAGAGGGGTTCGGCTCGCCTGCGAATGCACACGCTGGAGCGCCAGGCTGATCAACTCCGCGCGGCCGGGATCTGGCCCGACGCGCCAACGGAACCGGGCAGCGCGCCGCCGCCGGACCTGTCCTGGATCCTGCGCAAGCACAAGGAGCCGCGGCCCGTGGCCGGCGCCGCCGCGCCGCGGCCCTACGTCCTGTTTGTTCCGGGCGGCTCGGCCCACCGGCCCGAGAAGCGCTGGCCGGTCGAGAACTACGCCCAGCTGGGCTCACTTCTGAAGGCCAAGGGCCTGGACATCGTCATCATCGGCGGTCCGCAGGAAAGCGCCATGGCCCGCCATATCCAGAAGGCCGTGGGCGGCGCCCGCGACCTGACCGGCCGCACTGACTTCGCGCAATTGGCCGTGCTGGGCGCCAAGGCGGCGCTGGCGGTCGGCAACGACACCGGCCCGACCCACCTGCTGGCCGCCGCCGGCGCCCCGACCATCGCCCTCTTCTCCGACGCTTCGGATCCGGAGCTTTGCGGTCCGCGCGGCCATGTCGCCGTCATCCGCTCGCCCGACCTGAAGGCGCTGCCGGTCAGCACGGTGGCTAGCGCGGCGGTGGCGCTGCTGCCCCATTAGTATCCCGCGTAGCGCCCCGGCTTGTGGTTGGCGATGATCACCGCGCTCAGCGCCACCGCGCTGGCGATCGACAGCAGCAGCTTGTCGAAGCTGATCGTGAAGAACGCCGCAGCCACCACCAGGCAGTCGGCCGCCATCTGCACCTTGCCGGCGCTGATTCCCCGCCGCTCCTGCAGATAGAGCGCCAGGACCCCGACCCCGCCGACGCTGGACCGGTGACGCGCCAAGGCCAGAATCCCCATGCCGATGATCGTGCCGCCGAAAACGGCGGAGAAGATCGGGTCGATCCCGCCCACCTTCAGCCAGTGCGGCATGCCCCAGGCGAGGCCCGCCAGCAGCAGATTCGTCGCCAGCGTCTTGAAGGTGAACGTCCAGCCCAGCGTGCGCTGCGCCAGAACATAGAACGGCAGGTTCAGTACGAAGAACACGACGCCGACCGGCCAGCCGCTGAGATAGGAGACGATCAGCGCCACGCCCGCGACGCCGCCGGTCACCAGGCCGGCCGCCTTCAGAAGGGTCAGCCCCACCGCGATAAAGCTGGAGCCGATCAGGAGCGCGTGGATATCTTCGAGGGCGGAGTGGCGGTGCTCAGGCATGCTTGGGCGGACGTTCTGTTCAGGGAAAAATGCGTCCCCGCCTCGCCGTTTCCGTCCCGATACGCCCGAATGATCCCCGGGCGCCGCGCCCGGATCAAAAAAACTGGACCCGCTGGCGTCTGTTTGACCGCCTTCGCTTGATACAGCGCAGCGGGCGCGTCATATATCAGGTTCTCGCGGCGCGCCCAGCGCGGCGCGAACGCGTTCAGCTATATTCGTCTTTACCGCTCTTCATACCAACAGCCTCGGAGCCGCCCCTATTCGCCGTCCTATGCAAACGCCGCCCGTCAAGGATGGGCCGCGTATCAACGATGAAATCCGCGTCCCCCGCGTCCTGCTGATCGACCAACACGGCGAAAAGCAAGGCGAGATGCCGACCGCGTCCGCTATGGAAGCGGCAGAAGAAGCCGGCCTGGACCTGGTGGAAATCGTTCCGAACGCCAATCCTCCCGTCTGCAAGATCCTGGACTACGGCAAGTTCAAGTTCCAGGAGCAGAAGAAGAAGAACGAGGCGCGCAAACGGCAGAAGGTGGTCGAGCTCAAGGAGATCAAGCTCCGGCCGAACATCGACAAACACGACTACGACGTGAAGGCCAAGTCGATGTTCCGCTTCTTCGAAGAAGGCGACAAGGTGAAGGTCACCCTGCGCTTCCGCGGTCGCGAAATGGCTCACCCGGAACTGGGCATGAAGCTGCTGCAGCAGGTCAAGGCCGACTTCGACGAGGTCGCCAAGGTCGAGTACGAGCCGCGCATGGAAGGCCGGCAGATGATCATGATCCTGGCCCCGCGCTAGGATCGCATCCCAGGGTAGACACCGAAGCGCCCCGGCCCCACGGCCGGGGCGTTTTGTTTTACGGTCGCCAATCTCGAGTCTCAGGCGTAAACCCCGGCGCCTGATGTCCGAGCCCGCCCACAGCAACCGCGCCCTGGCTGTCCTGCTCCTGGTTGTCTTCATCAACCTGGTGGGCTTTGGCGTGATCATTCCGCTGCTGCCGTTCTATGCGCGGTCGATGGACGCCGCGCCATGGCAGGTGACGACGATGTTCGCCGCCTACAGCCTGGGACAGTTCTTCGGCGAGCCGTTCTGGGGGCGTCTGTCCGACCGCATCGGCCGGCGGCCGGTGCTGATCGTCACGATCATCGCCAACACCCTGGCCTATCTGGCCCTGGCCTTCGCGCCGAACATCTGGGTGGCCATGATCATCCGCCTGTTCGGCGGCTTTGGCAGCGGCAACATCTCGACGATCCAGGGCTACATGGCCGACGTCACCCCGCCCGAAAAGCGCGCCGGACGGATGGGCCTTCTGGGCGCGGCGTTCGGGGCCGGCTTCGTCATCGGCCCCGGCCTGGTGATGGTCCTACGGCCGGGAGCCGGCGCCCTGGGCTACCAGCTACCGCTGTTCCTGGCGGCCGCCATGGCCGGGACGGCGGCGCTGGGCGTAATCCTGTTCGTGAAGGAAAGTCGAACCCCCTCGGCGCCCGGCGCGCCGCAAGCCCACCGGCTGGAGGCCCTGAACCAGGCGGCCGCCCATCCCATCCTTTCGCGCGTGCTGCTGGTCACCCTGATCTCGACCGCCGCCTTCGCGGGCATGGAGTCTGTGTTCGGCCTCTACGCCGACACGCGCTTTGGCTGGACCGCCAGCCAGGTGGCGGCTTGCTTTGCCTTGATCGGCGTCATCGCCTCGATCGGCCAAGGCGTGCTGACCGGCCGCCTGGCCCGGCGCTTCGGCGAGGCGCGGGTGCTCACCGCCGGCCTGTTGATCATCGGGACGTCGCTGCTGATCACGCCGTTCATTTCCAAGCCCGCCCTGGCCGTGGTGGCGGTGGCGTGCACCGCGTTTGGCCAGTCGCTGGTGTTTCCCTGCGTTGGGGCCCTGATCTCGCGGGCCACCCCGCCCGATCGCCAGGGCCAGATGCTGGGTCTGAACATGGCCGCCGGATCGCTGGCCCGGATTGGCGGGCCGCTGCTGGCAGGACCAGTGTTCGGGATCGCCATCGGCGGTCCCTACTGGGTCGGGGCGGCCCTGATGGTTCCGGCCATCGGTTTCGCGCTCGTCATCGTCCGCCGGACCAAGACGGCCGCCTAAGTGCTTGCCAGAGCCGAGTCTTTCCTGTAGCTACGCCGCCTTTCCGGAACCGCCTGGCCATTGGCATGCCATGGCGGTTCGTCATGCTTCTAGAGGACGGGGCGCAAGCTCCGACGCGAAATGCCGAAGTTGAAGACCAAGTCGGGCGCTAAAAAGCGCTTCAAACTGACCGCCACGGGCAAGCTGAAGGCCGGCGTCGCTGGTAAGCGCCACCGCCTGATCGGCCACAACGGCAAGTACATCCGCCAACAGCGCGGCACGAAGGTGATGAGCGAGGCCGACGCCAAGATCATCAAGACCTACCTGCCCTACGGCCTGTAAGAGGAGCGCTGACACATGGCTCGCGTTAAACGTGGCGTGGTTGCTCACGCCAAGCACAAGAAGGTTCTCGAGCAAGCCAAGGGCTTCTACGGGCGCCGCAAGAACACCATCCGTACGGCGAAGGCCGCGGTCGACAAGGCCGGCCAGTACGCCTACCGCGACCGCAAGGTGCGCAAGCGCGCCTTCCGTTCGCTGTGGATCCAGCGCATCAACGCTGGCGCCCGTCTGGAAGGCTTCACCTACTCGCAGTTTATCCACGGCCTGGACGTGGCGGGTATCGTCATGGACCGTAAGGTCCTGGCCGATATCGCGGGCAACGACCCGGCTGCGTTCAAGGCCATCGCCGACAAGGTTCGCGCCGCCCTGGCCTAAGGACATCTGAGCTCGTGAGGGCTCAATCGATCCTGAAAAGCCCTTCGGTGCGAACCGGAGGGCTTTTTGCTGCGCGCTCCCCTACTCCGCCACGATCAAATCCTCTAGACGGATGCCCGTCATGACCGATCTCAACACCCTCGAAACCGACGTGCTGGCCCAGGTGGCCGCCGCCTCGGATCTCCAAGCGCTCGACGCCGTCCGCGTGGCCGCCGTCGGCAAGACCGGCTCGATCTCGGGCCTGCTGAAAACCCTGGGCGCGATGAGCCCCGAGGAGCGCAAGACCCAGGGCGCGGCGATCAACGCGCTGCGCGACAAGGTCCAGGACGCGATCACCCAGAAGAAGGCCGCCCTGGAGGCCGCCGAGCTGGACGCGCGCCTGGCCAGCGAGACGCTGGACCTGTCCCTGCCCGCGCCCTACCGCCGCAAGGGCTCGGTGCACCCGACCATGCAGACCATGGACGAGATGGTCGCGATCTTCGCCGAGATGGGCTTCGCCGTGGCAGAAGGTCCGGACATTGAGGACGACTTCCACAACTTCACGGCCCTGAACTTCCCCGAGAAGCACCCGGCCCGTGAAATGCACGACACCTTCTTCTTCAATCCGAAGGAGACGGGCGAACGGATGCTGCTGCGGACCCACACCAGCCCGGTGCAGGTGCGGACCATGGTCTCGCAAAAGCCGCCGATCCGGATCATCGCGCCGGGCCGCACCTATCGCTGCGACAACGACGCCACCCACACGCCGGTGTTCCACCAGGTCGAGGGCCTGGTGATCGACAAGGGCATCCACATGGGCCACCTGAAGTGGACCCTGGAGACGTTCCTGGCGCGGTTCTTCGAGACCGACGCGGTGACCACGCAGTTCCGTCCGCACCACTTCCCGTTCACCGAGCCGTCGGCCGAGATGGACGTGCAGTGCGACCGTTCCGGCGGCGAGATCAAGATCGGCCAGGGCACCAGCTGGCTCGAGATCCTGGGCTGCGGCATGGTCCACCCGAACGTTCTGCGCGCCTGCGGCATCGATCCGGACGAGTACCAGGGTTTCGCCTTCGGCATGGGCGTCGACCGCCTGGGCATGCTGAAGTACGGCATGCCGGACCTGCGCGACATGTGGTCGTCGGACGTCCGCTGGCTGTCGCACTACGGCTTTAGCGCCTTCGCCGCGCCGAACCCGGCCAGCGGCCTGAGCTGAATGAATGCTCCCCCCAGCGGGGGAGCTCCCGGCGAAGCCGGGTGAGGGGGAAGTAAGCGCCGAGCTTGCAGCTACTCCCCTCTCCACCGCTTCGCGGTCCCCCTCCCCCAGAGGGGGAGGATTTTGAGAGACGGACCATGAAATTCACCCTGTCCTGGCTCAAGGATCACCTTGAGACCACCGCCACCGTCCCCGAGATCGTCGCGGCCATGACCATGGCCGGGCTCGAGGTCGAGCACGTGACTGATCCAGCGACCAAGCTGGCCCCGTTCACGGTCTGCAAGATCGTCGAGGCCGCGCGTCACCCGAACGCCGACCGCCTGCAGGTCTGCCAGGTCGACACCGTCGACGGCCGCAAGGAGATCGTCTGCGGCGCGCCGAACGCGCGCGCGGGCCTCACCACCATCTACGCCCCGATCGGCGCCTATGTGCCGGGCCTGGGCGTAACCCTGGTCGAGAAGCCCGTCCGCGGCGTCGTCTCGAACGGCATGCTCTGCTCGGCCGCCGAGCTGGAATACGCCACCGAGAGCGACGGCATCATGGAGCTGCCCGACAGCCTCGCCGTCGGCACGCCCGCCGTCGACGCGTTGGGCCTGGAAGCCGTCATCGACTTTGAAGTCACCCCGAACCGCCCCGACTGGCTGGGCGTCGCCGGCATCGCCCGCGATCTGGCCGCGGCCGGCGTCGGCACGCTGAAGGATCTGTCGATCGCTGCGATCCCGGAAGCCTTCGTGAGCCCGATCAGCGTCAAGGTCGACGGCGAGGCTTGCCCGGCCTTCGCCGGTCGCTACATCCGCGGCGTCAAGAACGGCCCCTCGCCCAAGTGGCTGCAGGACCGCCTGACCGCCATCGGTCTGCGCCCGATCAGCGCCCTTGTCGACGTCACCAACCTGATCGCCTACGACCGCGCCCGCCCGCTGCACGTCTATGACGTGGCCAAGCTGTCGGGGACGGAGATCTCGACCCGCCTGGGCCGCCATGGCGTCAACGGCGACGAGCACCTGATCGCCCTGGACGGCAAGACCTACGAGCTGACGCCGGACATGTGCGTGATCGCAGACGCGAATGGTGAGCGCCCGATCGGCCTGGGCGGCGTCATGGGCGGCGAGAGCACCGGCTGCTCGGACGACACCGTGGACGTCTTCATCGAGAGCGCCTGGTTCGAGCCGATCCGCATCGCTCAGACCGGCCGCACGACCGGCATCGCCAGCGACGCCCAGTACCGCTTCGCCCGCACCGTCGACACCGGCTCGCTCGTGGACGGCGTCGAGCTGGCGACCAAGCTGATCCTGGAGCTGTGCGGCGGCGAGCCGTCCGAAGTGCTCTATGTCGGCGAGGTTCCGCCCGCGCCGAAGGGCTTCGCCTTCGACCCCGACTATGTCGGCCAGCTGTCGGGCCTCTCGGTGACGCCGGAGAAGACCCACCAGATCCTGGCGGCGTTGGGCTTCGACGTCGTGCTGGGCTCGCCCTGGACCGTCACCCCGCCGACCTTCCGCCGCGACGTGGAAGGCAAGGCCGACCTCGTGGAAGAAGTCGCGCGCATAGCCGGCTACGGCGCCCTGCCCTCGACCCCGCTGCCCGAGGTTCCGCGCGCCGTCGGCGGCGTGCTGACCGCCAAGCAGGCCCGCGCCCGCGCCGCCCGTCGCGCCCTCGCGGCCGCCGGCTACGCCGAGGCTGTGACCTTCAGCTTCACCAACCGCAAGACCGCAGAGCTGTTCGGCGGCGGCCAGGACGTGCTGGTGCTTGCCAATCCCATCGCCTCGGAACTGGACTGCATGCGCCCGTCGCTGCTGCCCAACCTGATCGAGGCGGCCGGCCGCAACGCCCGCCAGGGCTTCCCGGACGCGGCTCTGTTCGAGATCGGCCCGACCTTCCACGGGGACAAGCCCGCCGATCAGCGCACCGTCGTCTCGGCGATCCTGGTCCCCAAGGCCCCGCGCGGCTGGGACAAGGCTCCGCAAGGCGACGTCTTCACGGTGAAGGCCGACCTGCTGGCCCTGCTGGAAGAGCTGGGCGCGCCCGTCGCCTCGCTGCAGACCGCTCAGGGCTCGGCTTCGTCTTGGTGGCACCCGGGTCGCTCGGCGCGCCTGCAACTGGGCCCCAAGGCGGTGATGGCCGAGTTCGGCGAGATCCACCCGGCGGTGCTCAAGGCGCTGGACGTGGCCGGTCCGGTCTATGGCTTCGAAATCACCCTGGAGGCGATCCCCGAGCCGAAGAAGAAGGCGATCAAGACCCGTCCAGCCTTCTCGCCCTCGGCCCTGATGCCGCTGACCCGCGACTTCGCGTTCCTGGTGGAGAAGCCCAAGGCCGCCGGCGATCTGGTCAAGGCCGTGGCCGGCGCCGACAAGGCGCTGATCACCGCTGCGCGCGTCTTCGACGTCTATGAAGGCCCCGGCGTGCCGGAGGGCTTCAAGTCGGTCGCCATCGAGATCGTGGTCCAGCCGCGCGAAGCCACCCTGACCGAAGCCGAGATCGAGGCCCTGTCGGCCAAGGTCGTCGCGGCGGCGGAAAAGGCCGGCGGCAAGCTGCGGGGGTAATCGCTGACTCGCCCCCTCCGGGCCTGCGGCCCTCCTCCCCCTTAGGGGTAAGAAGGTTCGCGCGCCTTCCGCCCCCTCCGGGGGCGGACGACCTCGCAAAGCGAGGTCAGGTGGGGGCGAGTGCTGCTTTTCCGGGCGCCTTGCCGCGCCAAGGGCAAAACCGTCCCGTCCCGCGACCGATCGCCTCTTTCGCCGGCAAGACCTTGCGCAACCGAAAACCCCGCGCTACCTCTAGGCTGCGCTAACGGAAATCATCGCTTCCACATGCAATCGAGCTTCGCCTTCGCCGCCTTTATGACCACCGGCCTTACCGCCGTGGCCGTGATGTCGTGCGCCGTGGCGATGTGGAACATGATTAATCAGATTAAAACCGTCCGAGTTCGAACGGGGCAAAATCGGCGCAAGCAGCGGTAGGAAACCCTACCAAACCCAAAGCCGAAGGATCGCAAGATCTCCAAAAAGCCCCGCTCCCACGAGCGGGGTTTTTTGTTGCGCGGTTCCTCGGTCCTCCAAGTCTCTCAAGCCAAGGATCGACCCCAATGAGCTACCTGCCCTCTCCACCCGCCTTTCATAGCGACCATGACGGCGTCACGGTCCACCAATTGCTGCTGGCCGCTCAGGACGCCCCCAGCGCTCTGGAAGCCGTGCGCCAGGGCCTCGCCGACAGCGGCGCCGAACTGTGCGGCCTGACCATGAAGCCGGTGGGCCAGATCGTCGAAGCCTCGCTGAAGGTGCGCCATCTGGGCGATCAGGCCGCCCGCCTGCTGGCCCGTGATCTGGCCGCCTGGCCTGGCGTCAATTCGGCATCGGTCGAGCACCAGTGGTTCCGTCCGTGAGCGACCGCGTAGACCCGCTCAAACAGCAAGGCGGCGACCTTGCGTCCCTGCGTCGCCGCCTCTTCCTGGTCACCGCCGACGACACCCCCGACGCGCTGATGCGCGTGCTGGGCGTGGCCTCGGTGCAGCAGGCCCGCCTGCGCGCCCTGTCCGCCGTTCCCGAGGGGGCGCACATGGCTATTCGCCTCGAGATCGACGACCAGGGCGACGACCGCGCGCAAATGCTGGCCTCGCGGCTCGCCGCCTGTCCTTCGGTGCGCGGCGTCGGATTCGGCTGGCGGCAGTAACCGATCGGCGCCGGCGTGCGTATCTGTAGAACCAGACCTCAGGAGTTCCCGATGCGCCGCCTGATCATCCTTATCGCCGCCGCCCTCGCCATGCTGGCCGCTCCCGCCCTGGCGGCCCCGAAGACCGAGACCGCCGTCTTCGCCGGCGGGTGCTTCTGGTGCATGGAGCACGACATGCAGGGCGTGCCCGGCGTGCTCAAGGTCGAAAGCGGCTACACCGGCGGCCATCTGAAGAACCCGACCTATCGGGACGTCACCAGCGAGACCAGCGGCCACTACGAGGCCGTCCGCGTCACCTATGATCCGGCTAAGCTGGACTACGGCTTCCTGCTCTACCGCTACTGGAAGCTGGTCGACCCCACCGACGACGGCGGCCAGTTCTGCGATCGCGGTCCGTCCTACCGGCCTGCCGTGTTCGTCACGCCCGCCCAGCGACCGATCGCCGAGAAATCCCGCGCCGACGCCGCCAAGCGCCTGAAAACCGGCACGATGAAGGCCCCGATCCTGCCCCTGGCGACCTTCTATCCGGCCGAGGAATACCATCGCGACTACGCCAAGCGGAACAAGCTGAACTACATGGCCTATCGCACCGGCTGCGGGCGCGACGCGCGCCTCAAGCAGGTGTGGGGCGGCTAGGGCCCTACTCAACCTCGCCTAGACTCCGCCTCATTCCCGTGTAGCTTACTTCTGTAAATACACGGGAGGACCTCGATGAACCGTCGCGCGCTGCTGGTTTCGGCCGGCTTGTTGCTGGTCCCCCTGGACACTGCGCTCGCGCAACAGCGCGAGGTCTCGGTCACGATCTACAATTCCAACCTCGCCCTGGTGGAGGACGCCCGCCCGCTGGACCTGAAGGCCGGGCGCCAGAAGCTGGAGTTCAAGGACGTCTCCGCCGCGATCCGTCCCGAGACGGTCAGCCTGTCGGCGCCTGGGGTGACGATCCTGGAGCAGAACTTCGACTACGACCTGCTGACGCCCGACAAGCTGATGCAGAAGGCGGTCGGACAGCAGGTCAAGATCGTCCGCACCAATCCGGGCGATGGCAAGGAGACCACCGAAGTCGCCACCGTCCTGGCCGCCAACCAGGGCGTGGTGTTGAAGATCGGCGACCGGATAGAGGTGCTGCGCGACGACGGCGTGCCGACCCGCGTGATTTTCGACAAGGTACCCGAGACCCTTCGCGCCCGTCCGACCCTGTCGGTCAATGTCGAGGCCGCCACCGCGGGTCCGCGCCAGGCCAAGCTGAGCTACCTGACCTCGGGCCTGTCCTGGAAAGCCGACTATGTCGCCCTGTTCGACGAGGCCAAGGGCGCCTTGGATCTGCAGGGCTGGATCACCCTGTCCAACAACTCCGGCACGCCGTTCGAAAACGCGCGTACCCAGTTGGTGGCCGGCGACGTCAACCAGTTGAACGACGGCGGCGGTTTCCAGCCGCGTCGGTCGTCCGGGATGATCAGCGCTGGCGTGGAAAGCGGCGTGGGCGAGCGGGTAGCCGACTACTACGTCTATCCACTGCCCGAGCGGACCACGATCGCCTCGAACCAGAGCAAGCAGGTCGGCTTCCTGTCGGCCCAGGGCGTCACCGCCAAGAAGGTCTATGAAGTCCGCGAGGGCTGGTTCACCAGCCAGGCCGAACCTGTGAAGGCCGTCGTCGCCATCCAGTTCAGCAACGCCAAGCTCGCGGGCCTGGGCAGCCAGCTCCCGGCCGGGACGATGCGCGTCTATATGCGCGACGCCGCTGGCGATCCCAAGTTTATCGGCGAGAACGCCATCGGCCACACCCCCGGCGGCTCGGAACTGTCCATCAAGACCGGCGAGGCCTTCGACGTCTCCAGTCAGGCGACCTTGGTGGCGGAATCCCGCGTCTCCAAGCGCCTTACCCGCTACGAGATGAAGTACCTGCTGCGCAACGCCAAGGACCAGCCGGTGACGGTGGAACTGCGCCAGGGCGGCCTCGGGCGCGATAGCTCGGTCAAGACCGAGAGCCTCAAGGGCCGCCGGATTGACGCCAATACCCTGGGCTGGAGCGTGCCGGTTCCGGCCAATGGCGAAACCGTGCTGACCTTCACGGTCGAGACGGGGTGGTGATGAACAGATCCTCCTCACCCGCATCGCGGGGGAGGTGGCGCGATGCGAATACGCGTCGTGACGGAGGGGGCGTCGCCTCCAGTCTCAAGCGCCCCCTCCACCGCTTCGCGGTCCCCCTCCCCCGTTTCTCGGGGCAGGAGAAGCTGCTCGCTGCCAGCGCCCTCGCCCTCGCCGCCGCGCTTCCGGCCCACGCCGAAACCCTCGCGTCGCGCGCGCCCGAGACGGTAGCGATCACCCTCTATCGCGACGGCGACGGGCCATTCCAGGCGATGAATCCTTGGGTTCGCCAGCAGGCGCGCGAGAAGGGCCTGGTTCTGGTCACCGAGACGCGCACCGTCGACCTGCCCGCCGGGCGCCATACGCTGCGCTTCGACGGCGTCGCCGAGGGCCTGATCCCGCAGAGCGCAGCGGTCGAAGGCCTGCCGGGCAGAGCAATCGAGCGCAATTACGACTACGCCCTCTTAAGCCCCGGAACCTTGGTCGAACGCTCGCTGGGCCAGCCGATCAAGGTGGTGCGCACCAATCGCACGACCGGCCGCCAGCAGACCGTCGACGCCACGCTAGTCCAAGGCCCCTATGGCCTGATGGTCCGCACCGCCGAGGGCGTGGAGGCGCTCGGCTGTTCGGGCGGCCCCGAGCGCCTGGTGCTGGACCGTGTTCCCGACGGCCTCACCGACAAGCCCAGCCTCTCCACCATCGTCGAGGTTCACGCGCCGACCCGAGCCAAGCTGACCCTGTCGTACCTTGCGCTGGGCGTGAACTGGCAGGCCGACTATGTGGCGCGGATCCATCCGGACGGTCAGCGGCTGGACCTGACCGGCTGGCTGACGCTGATCAATAGCGGCGGCAGCCAGTTCGCCAGCGCCAAGACCCAGGCGGTGGCGGGCAAGCTCTCGCGCACGCCGGTTCGCGTGGACAAGGGCCAGGCCAAGACGATTTTCCGCGCCTGCTGGCCGATGGACACCACCCACTATGGGCAAGCGCCGCCCCCGCCGCCCCCGCCTGCGCCACCGCTTCCCGTTCCACCCGTGATGGCCGCTGCGCCCATGGCCCGTTTCGCCGCCGAAGAGATCATGGTCACCGGCGCTCGCGCCAGGCTGGCCGAGCAGTCGAACCTCGGCGACTACAAGCTCTACACCTTGCCCGAGCCGGTCACCCTGAACGCCCGGCAGACCAAGCAGGTCGCCTTCCTCGACCAGAAGGATGTGGCCTTCCAGCGGCTCTATGCGGTCGCAATGGACAGCTACAACGACTACGGCGAGGCCGACGCGCCGTTCGTGACGCCGGATGTCGTCCTGCGCCTCGAGAACAAGACCACCAACGGCCTCGGCAAGCCGCTGCCATCCGGCGCCCTGTCGGCGATCGAGACCGCCGAGGGCCGCCCGACCTTTGCGGGCGAACAGGCCGTGCGCGACGTGGCGGTGGGCGAACCGATGGACCTGGTGATCGGCCGCGCCATGGACGTTCGCGCGCGCCCGCGCCTGGTCGAGGAAAGCCGCCTTTCCAAGGACCGTGTGCGGCGGACCTACGAACTCGACCTCACCAACGCCAAGTCGGTTCCGGTCACGGTGGAGATCCGCCACGATCCCAGCGCGCCGCGGTTCAAGGTCGTGGCGGAACCCCAGAAACACGACATTCGGCAGGGCCAGGTCGCCTGGCGCGTGCGGCTGGCGGCGGGCGAGCAACAGACCTTCCGTTACGCAGTAGCCTTCGGCCGCTAAATACCGTCACGCTTGCGTTCTAGACGGAACGGCGGAGCGGAGATTCGGATGAAGAAGCCCATCGTGGAAACCTGGCTGGAACGCGGCCTGTTCGCCTCGCGCTGGCTGATGGCGCCGTTCTATGTCGGCCTGGTCCTGGCGCTGGCCGCGCTGCTGGTGGTGTTCTTCCAGGAGCTGTTCCGCGAACTGCCGCACATTCTGTCGATGAAGCCCGAGGACGCGATCCTCATGGCGCTCACCCTGATCGACCTGTCGCTGGCGGCCAACCTGATGGTGATCGTGATCCTGTCGGGCTACGAGAACTTCGTCTCCAAAATCGACACCGCCAGCCACGAGGACCGTCCGGACTGGATGGGCGCCGTCGACTTCTCGGGACTGAAGATGAAGCTGATCGCCTCGATCGTGGCGATCTCGGCCATCGCGCTGCTGAAGGCCTTCCTGAAGCTCACGGAGCCGGGTGTCGCCCTCGACCAGGCCCGCCTGCTATGGCTGGTGGTCGTACACCTGTCGTTCGTCGTGTCGGGCGTGCTGCTGGCGGTCATGGACTGGCTCAACAGCAGGGTCGAAAAGCACTGACGACCGAAACCGGCCCTCCGACCTAGAACGGCAGTTTGCGGCGCTTGCGGCTGTAACCGAGGTAGCCGACGTTGGCGCCCAGGCGCAGGCCCACGCCCGCGCGAATTGGCGCCAGCGTGATTTCGTCAGCTCGCTGATAGTTCACGCCCAGTCCGCCGATGAGATAGGCGCTGCCCTCCACGCCCGGGAAGCGGCGGAAGATCGCGTCCGGATACTGCAGGTCGTAGCACAGCGTGAAGACTCGGCTGGCGTTGCCGCCCCAGTCCCAGCCGATGGTCGGGCCCTGCCAGAACACCTCCAGCGTCGGCCGCCCCTTCATGTAGAGCAGGCCTCGGCCGTAGCGCAGCCCCGCGACAAAGGCGCCCGAGCCCTCTTCGCCGGCGATGTAGCCCGTGGGCTGGCCCTTGTCCTTGAAGATCTTCTCGATCGCCGCGCCGGCGCTTTCAGCCGTGACGCCGAGGAAGTCCGAGGTGGCGCGGATCATCTCATCGGCCGAGTAGGTCTGGGCCCGGCCGGTGTCGTAGGTCGGGGTCATGCCGCTGGACGCGGGGGCGGCGCCGGCCTGCGCGGCAGGCGCAGCGTAGGTCTCGCGCGGCGCGGGCGGCGGCGCGTTCGGATCGGTGATCGGCTGGGCCGGCGGCAGCTGCTCGGCGGTGATCCGCTGGCGCGCCAGGGCTTCCGAAGCCACGGCGGAGAGGCCGAGGGCGGCGCTTGAGAGGATCAGCTTGCGACGGTCCATGTCAGGGCCTCCGGATCGAGTTGTTTGCAACACTGTTGCAAGCCATTGCGTCCGGTTTGGGGCTCCAAACTTAACGCGCGGTTAAGCATAACCGCCGCTCACGCCCTCACCGCGACCGCAACGCCCCTCGCGAAGCAGCGCAAATGTGATATGCGCACGCGCATGACTTCGACGCCTCTCGATAAGATCCGCAACTTTTCAATCGTGGCTCACATTGACCACGGAAAATCCACGCTCTCGGATCGGCTGATCCAGACGACCGGCGGCCTGACCGCGCGCGAGATGAGCGCCCAGGTCCTGGACAACATGGACATCGAGAAGGAGCGCGGGATCACCATCAAGGCGCAGACCGTGCGCCTGTCCTACAAGGCCGCCGACGGCGAGACCTATATCCTCAACCTGATGGACACCCCCGGGCACGTCGACTTCGCCTACGAGGTCAGCCGGTCCCTGGCCGCCTGCGAAGGCTCGATCCTGGTCGTCGACGCCTCCCAGGGCGTCGAGGCCCAGACCCTGGCCAATGTCTACCAGGCCATCGACAACAACCACGAGATCGTCCCGGTCCTGAACAAGGTCGACCTCCCCGCCGCCGACGTCGACCGCGTCAAGGCGCAGATCGAGGACGTCATCGGCCTGGACGCCTCCGACGCCGTCGAGTGCTCGGCCAAGACGGGCATCGGCATCCCCGACGTGCTGGAAGCCATCGTCACCCGCCTGCCCCCGCCCAAGGGCGACCGCGACGCCCCGCTGAAGGCCCTGCTGGTCGACGCCTGGTACGACGCCTACCTCGGCGTCGTCGTCCTGGTGCGCATCTTCAACGGCACGCTGAAGGCCGGCCAGCAGGTCCGCATGATGCAGACCGGCGCCACCCACCGCATCGACAAGGTCGGCGTCTTCACGCCCAAGGCCACCGACGTCGCCGAGCTTGGCCCCGGCGAGGTCGGCTTCTTCACCGCCTCGATCAAGGAAGTGGCCGACGCCGCCGTCGGCGACACCATCACCGACGAGAAGAAGCCCACCGCCGAAGCCCTCAAGGGCTTCAAGGAAGTGGTCCCGGTGGTGTTCTGCGGCCTCTTCCCGGTCGACGCCGCCGACTTCGAGGACCTGCGCGCCGCCGTCGGCAAGCTGCGCCTCAACGACGCCAGCTTCACCTACGAGATGGAGTCGAGCGCCGCCCTCGGTTTCGGCTTCCGCTGCGGGTTCCTGGGCCTCCTCCACCTGGAGATCATCCAGGAGCGCCTGTCCCGCGAGTTCGACCTCGACCTGATCGCGACCGCCCCCTCGGTGGTCTACAAGATCAAGCTGCGCAACGGCGAAGAGATCGAGCTGCACAACCCGGCCGACCTGCCCGACGTCATGCAGATCGAGGAGATCGCCGAGCCCTGGATCAAGGCCACGATCTTCACCCCCGACGAGTATCTCGGCGGCGTCATCAAGCTGTGCCAGGACCGCCGCGGCATGCAGCGCGAGCTCTCCTATGTCGGCAGCCGCGCCATGGTCGTCTACGACCTGCCGCTGAACGAGGTGGTCTTCGACTTCTATGACCGCCTGAAGTCGATCTCGAAGGGCTACGCCAGCTTCGACTACCAGCTGGAGGACTACCGCGCCGGCGACCTCGTCAAGATGTCGATCCTGGTCAACAGCGAGCCCGTCGACGCCCTGTCGATGCTGGTCCACCGCAGCCGCGCCGAAAGCCGCGGCCGGGGCATGTGCGAGAAGATGAAGGACCTCATCCCCCAGCACATGTTCGTCATCCCGATCCAGGCCGCCATCGGCGGCCGCATCATCGCCCGCGAAACCGTCCGCGCCCTGCGCAAGGACGTGACCGCCAAGTGCTACGGCGGCGACGCCACCCGCAAGAAGAAGCTTCTGGAGAAACAGAAGGAAGGCAAGAAGCGGATGCGCCAGTTCGGCAAGGTCGAGATCCCGCAGGAAGCCTTCATCGCCGCCCTGAAGATGGACGAGGATTGATCGGGGCGGTTAGCGCTTAGGTTCGGCTGATCAGCCTCGTCTTCATGATGCTATCGCCTAGGTGGGCAGGGGCTAAGGCACTCCCAACCTGCGACTGAGACGCCTTCTACCGAGCGCGCGCTATCTGAGACGCTTCGGGAAGGGCATCCAAGAGCCAGTTTCGCTCGAATGGTGTCAGCGATTTAGCACCTCTCTTGGCAAGGTCTCTCAGTCGTTCGGCCAGGGACGCCACGGTGTCTCCAGAGCGCAGGTATCGCTCGGAGATCTGAATGGGCACACCCTGTTCCTCAAGCATTTTCAAAACGTCCGCCCGAAACCAGCGAGGCATCTCGGCGAGAAACAGGCCATAGTCGGCCACGTGCCCAGCTCGGTTGACCATCAGTTGCACGACGGCGAAATATTCTGGGAGGCTGAATTCTGCCGAGCGCAGGAATTTGAAGACTCCATCGAACCGATTTTCCTCGCCACGGTATGTCGAGTCATGCCAGTGAAAAAAACTCTTGAAGGTGTCGGATTTTCTCAGTTCGTGGATGTACTTAGCTAGCTGTTTGTAACTTCCGCAGCCCATTTCCTGCGGCCTCTTCACGTGTCCTATTACTTCGCAGACAGCTTCGATCTCCTCGTAGCTTGGTCGATTGCTCCAGGCCAAACGCTTGCTGCGCTTAAGCCGCGCCGCCACGAGATCTCGTAGTTCAACCAGTGTTTCGATCCCCAAGCTCGAATGCCGTCTGAGGTCACGGACCTCCAGACCAGATCGAGCCGACATCTCTTCAATGCGAGTATCAATTGCTGGGCTACTGTCATCTTCTTCAATGTGGACAACATATTCATCGGGGGCTTCGTCCCAATCACCGAACAATGGGCTTGTCACATCGACGTCAGACTCACTCGGCGGCGCGTGAAACAGGTAGACGCGGCCGACATGATGTTGCCCCAGACGCCCAGCGCGTCCGCGGATGTTGGAGAAGGTGAAGAAGTCGTAGTCGGCGCGGTTGATCTGCTTGTCATAGATGAGCACCGACTTTGCCGCCGTGTTTACACCTTCAATCAGCGTCGAAGTACAAAGCAAAATGGGTAGGTCGCCTTCGTTGAAGGACTTCACAAACTTTGAGGCAAGCGCGCGCGGGATGCGTCCATGGTGCACTCCGACGCCGGTGGCTACGGCACTACTCAATGCCCACCGCGGCCCATAGTTTTCCCGCATCCAATCGGCCAGAGCCTCACCATTACCCACTGGATCGACATTGTCGGTTAGGCTAGCGGCCAACGTGTTAGCTTTGTCGGGAGATGAAACAAAGACGAGCGCAGGCCAATTCCGCGTCTCGAAGGCTTCGCTCGTCAGGCGCGCTTCCTTATCCGAGACTTTCTGCAAGTCGAAGGTATCTACGGCCACGGTGGAAAAGCGTGTCTTTAAAAACGAGAATTTCCACCTCGAATCCCGTGAGATGCTGACGCTGTCGATGTTCGGGCCGAGAAAAAAGAACTGTCGAGCGTGGTTCAGCAGCCGGTAAACGGCGGCATTTAACGTGACGCTGCGCTCGTCCTTCCGGGACGGATCGAGTTTGTAGAATTCATCAACCACGACGAGGTCCAAGACGCCCAAGTCGTCACGATTGATCAGACGCTCTTGCGTTCCGAGGAAGACGACCCGCTCCTTCTGGGGGCTCTCCGAGTGGTGCATGACGATATCGTAATCGAGCCCGAAGCGAACGATCAGGCGACGTCGAAACTCGTCCAAAAGGGCGATAGTCGGCAGGACGATCGCGATGCGCTTGAAGCGCCCGCTAAGCAGCAATGCATCGACCAGCACGCTTTTTCCGAAGCTAGTCGGGGCGCTGAGAATGAGATTCTGACCATCCAGAAGTGCATTGAGAGCACCGACCTGCTCGCGGTGAAGTGAAATGCCAAGCTCGGCGATGTTGGCTGAAGCGGCGATGTAACGGTCACGGCGGTCAGCGACCTCCCTGTCGATGTAATTCCAAAGGCCGACCGAACGCGCGAGGCTGCTGTGGATCTCGCGAAATCCGGTCAACTCGGCTCGTTCGCCGATGAGGTCGGCAAGGCGCGGCACCACCGCAAGCAATTCTGGATCATCCGACGCGCCGGACTGCAAAGCGCTCGACGCCTCGTGGATGATCGAGAAAACCTCGCCCTTAAGAGCGGCACCACTCATTTGGCTCAACACGCGCCAATCGATGTCCGAGAGGCTCATTGCAGTCCCTTCAGGCGCTTGTCGAAGGCGTCGATGATCGCCTTCTTGCTTTGGAGGGGAATGTAGAAGACGGCGATCCGGATCTTGTCAGCAAGACCAGACTTGGCAACGGCGGCGGAAAGCGCCTCAAGTTCCGATTTCGCACCCGCCAAGTAAGAGGCGTCGGCCATCTTGGCGCTCGCTGCCGCCCCGCTCTCGCAGAGGATACCAATCGCGAAGACAGCGGAAGCTAGAAAATCGTCTAACTTCGAGTTCTTGGCGAATAGTTTGGCAATTTTTTCGTAGTTCGGAGTTGTTTTTGGGATTTGCGGACCTAGAATTATTTTCTCATTCTGAAGAAAACCGGAATCGATATGCCTTGTAATTGACTTGATAGCGTCCGAAATTGCCTGAGAAGATTTATTATATATCTTGGACTCACCGAGCCAAATCTCGAGATCACCGCTCTCCGGAAATCGGACGTGCACCATGTCGAACGCCTTGATGACATCGTTCGAAGCTGACTTGTAGAACACGCGGGGGCTTATCGGGATCGTATTGAAGAAATCCCGGCAGATTGCGTGAAGCGCAATCTCGCCGACCTCGCCACGGTTCTTATAGTTATCGCTCGTGTAGACGCGGACTGCGGCTTGATTGTGCTTCAGGAGCGCGTTTGCGTGGTTGACGGACAGCTCGTCTTCGCGAAGTGCATAGTCTGGCAGCCATTCCGCAAGGTGGAACGCAAAGCCGTCGCAACGCCACAGGCCGCCATCGAACCCCGCGCAAAAAAGCTGCGACGCTGGCCTGGTTGTCGCACCTGCACCTAGGTCGTCGAAGAACCGATCCGGCTTATTGTCGTAGACACTCATCGAATCATCCGCCCTCCGCGAATGCTCTCACACTTTTTACGGCGCTCCATTCGCAGCTACACGATTTGGGGGAAATACGGTGACAGCGCACCAAATCGCCGCCCCCCCCTGGCCAGATCCTCCGGCCAATTGCACCCGCCGCGCCCATCCCCTATCTCCTCTTCAAATGGACTGGGGTTTCTCGGTCGGCGTTGGGCTCCTGGGGTTTCTCGGGGGCCCTTCTGCTTTCTAGGGGAAGATTTTCAAGCCGTTCGCTCGCACCTGTCCAGCGCCGCCGCCCGCAAAAGCCGGGCGCGGAGCCAGCCCAACCGGCCACGCCCAGAAAAGCCGCCAAGGCCTCAAACTTTGCCACTGACGAGCTACTCTCTCCCCACGGCTCCAAGGAGCTGCCGGGTCGAGAGATCCACGCCTCGGAAACGGGGCATAAATGCGAGGGCCGGTCGCCAGAGAGGCGACCGGCCCTTTCGCTTTGAGGCCTTGGGGCTGTATCCCCACCTCTTCCCGCCCCTAACCCCCTGAAATCCCTCACCCCGCCCCCGCTCTACGCCCCGCTGCGTCCCCGGCAGCCGGAGCGGCCGTATTCTACGGCCCATGAGCAAGTCCCATCCCGACGCCCGCCCCACCTGGTTCCGCCTCTCGGAGGCCTCGTGGGCCCAGATTGCCGAGGAGTACAAGAACGGCGCGACCGCCGATGAGCTGTCGGCCAAGTGGAAGGTCGCGGCCCGCACGATCTATCGCCGGGCGGGCCTGGGCGGCTGGACCAAGAAGGCGCACGGCGACGCAGTGGCGCGCGAGCACGCGGCGGCCTTCGAGGCTGAGGCCGACGCCGCGCGGCGGGCGGCGCTGGGCGGCGCGGGGGCTATGCCGGGCGAGTTGTGGCTGACCGGCGACGAGGACGCCGACGCCGAAGCCCTCCGCGCCTTTGATCCGGCCTTCGCCGCCGCGTCGGGCCGGGCGCCGACTCCGCCGCCGCCGCCGCCTCCGCTGTCGACCGATCCGTCCGACCTGAAGGCCGCGACGCTGGCGCGGCTGGCGGCGGCGATCCAGTCGGGGCGCGACCAGGAGGCGCTGAGGCTGGCCACCCTGGCCGACCGGCTGACACGGCTGGCCTCTGCCGACGCGGAGGGGCTGGGGTCGTTTCCGGGCGGCGGGCCCGACGGCGACGAGCCCTATGACGCCGAGCGGGCGCGCCTCCTGATGACCGGCTTTGTCGACTGGCGGCCGTCGCGGGCCCAGGTCGAGCACGAGACGGCCTACATGTTCCGCTCGATCTACCTGATCGCCCTGGCCATGCTGACGAAGCCCGACAGCGTGCCGGGCCTGTTCAAGCGGCGGGTCCGGCGCTTTCGCCGCGACTATCTGGGCGAGGACGATCCCGAGGCGATGGAGGCCGCCGAGATCATCACCGAGGCCTTGCTGCGCCAGCAAGAGGTGGTGGCCATGGACTTCACCGGCCCGACGCCGCAGCCGGCCCGCAAGCTGCCGGCCCGCACCTGGCCGCCGCCGCGTCCGCCCTACCCCTCGCGCAAGGACCTGGCCAAGGAGGCCACGCCCCTGCCGCCGGCAGAGCCGGCGCGCGGGGCGGTGCGGTATGGGCGGCGGCGCTAGAGCGTGAGGCCGCCCCCTCGCCTCACCCGAACGGCGGCTTGACCCGGTAGAAGCGCCCTTCACCCAACAGGTCGTAGACACGGATGACGCGGAAGGCGTCGGGCTGGGCCTGGGACAGGTCCTGCTCGGCGCTGGTCAGGGCGAACGGGGCGAACTCGCCGGCCAGGGTGGTCTTGACCACGATCAGGCGCGGCGTCTCGTCGAGCCCGAAGCCGATGACGTCGCAGCCGTCAGGATCTCCGCCGCGCGCCGGGCGGACCCGGGCGGCGATGTCGGGACGACCGTGGTCGGACAGGCGGCGGGCCTCGTGGGCCACGACGCTGGCGACGCCCAGGGCTCCCAGAAAGCGGTCTTCCTGCGCGCGTCGCCCCATGTCGAAGCGCTGCAGCACCTGCATCAACCGCTCACGCCTCGCCGCCGGCTGGGGGGGCGCGGTTTCGACCAGGGGCACGGCGTCGGGCGCGGCGAACAGGGCGTCGGGGCGTACGACGGCGGCCAGCAGGGCGGGCTTGGCGGCCAGCTGCTCCTCGACGGCGTCGAGCAGGGCGTCGTCATAGCTCCAGCGGGGCGGCTGGTCCTTCAGGATCGGCAGGCCGATCAGCGACAGCACCGCCGAGATCTCGCCCTGCTTCCAGCTGATCGGGCCATCGGCCTTGCCGGTGACGAAGCGCACGGTGCGGGCGTGGGCGGCGCGGTCGACGGGCTTGCTGGCCAGGGTCTTTTCCAGCTGGGCGACATAGTCGCCCACCACCACCGCGAGGTCCGCCCCCGTCCACTCACGCCCGACCGATTCCCCCGTCATGGCGCGATGATGCGGCAGCCGCGCCCGGCGCGCCAGCGGTGAAGCTCAGCGCGCGCCGGAGGCGGCGGCGGGGGGCGCGTCCTGGACGGGCGTCTGGTCGTCGTTGAGGCCGGCCGCCTGCATCGCCCGCCGCATCGTCGTCACGGGGGCGTCGGCGCCGACCTTGAAGGTCAGGACAGCGGTCTCGGCGGGATTGTCGCCCAGGTTGGCGAAGCCGCCCGCGCGCTCGGCGTTCAGGGTGACGCCGTAGGTCCGGTTCGGCAGCACGCGGCACAGCAGGACGAAGGTCTTCTGGTCCGCGAGCAGGCGGGGCGTCTTGACGCAGTCCATCGGCTCTGCGCCGGCGGCCGGGGCGTAGTTCCAGGCGGTCGGCGACATCTGCTGGTCGAAGGCGACCTTCAGGATCAGCACGCCGGGGGCCACCACCTGATCCCGCGTGGGATAGGTCGAGACCAGCTTGGGCGGCAGGGTCGGCGGCAGGATCAGCACCGGCGACACCGCGTTCGGCGCCTCCGGCGGCGGCTTCTGCGCCTGGGCCTGAGCGCTGGCGCCGCCCAGGGCGGCCAGAAGGATCGAGGCGGGAACCAGACGACGGCGCGACATCTTTCCAGACTGACGTTCAAGCGCGGCCTTCTCAAGGCGCCATTGCAGGCCTACATCGCATCTATGACCGACAAGACCGACACCGCCCCCGACGGCGAGACGCCGATGCAGCGGGCCCTGCGCCTGAAGAAGGCCGCCCAGGGCCGCCACGGGCATGGCCCCAAGGCCTCCAGCGGCAAGGTCGAACGCGCCAGCGCCGCCGCGCCGACCGGCAAGTCCAAGCCCTGGATGACGCGTTGACCGCCTGAGGGCGCTTGACGTCTAGGACTCGGGCGGAGGGGCGATGACCGGCTCCGAGCCGGCTTGCGGCAGGCTCGAGATCGGCCGCCCCGGCAACAGCGGCTCGCCGGTCCACTCCCAGTGCCAGGGCTCGTAGACGTAGTTCACGAACCCGAAGCGGCCCGCGTGGGCCACCATCCAGCGATAGGCCGGCGAGCGCGCCATCGCCAGGCGGTTGACATCGTCGGTCGACGCCGGTCCGAAGCCGGGCGCGCCCTCAAGGACCAGATCGACCGCCAGCCCCGTCCGGTGCGCCGAGCAGATTGTCCTCACAAGGCCCTGGCAGTTGCGCTCGCGGGCGCAACGCGCCGCGTCGGCGTCCGGCGCGCGGAAGCCCGAGAAGATCGCCAACTGGCCGGCGCGGGTCGACACGCCGTCGGCCCTCGCCGCCTCGACCATGCGCCGGTAGGCCGCCAGGGCGGCGGGGCGCAGGCGCACGGCCTTGCCGCCGAAGGTCTCGGCGGGCGCCGCCTCGACCAGGCTCGCCTCGGGCGGCGCGCCGGGACACAGGCCCTGCCGGTTCACACGCACGAACGGCCGCGCCAGATGCCAGCCCGGCGCCATCGCGGCGAAGGTTTCCGGATCGAGCACCCCGCTCGGCGCCAGGCCGCGCGCGCCTTGCCATCGCGCCAGGGCGGCGGCGAAGGCTTGAGTCTGCGGCCCGCACGTCGCGCCGATCTCGGCGGCGATCCGCGGCGCATAGATCTCCCAGCCCTGCTCGGGCTTTCCGAAGGGCGACCAGGCCAGGGTGGAGAGCGACAGCGCGTTGGCGGCGGCGGCTCCTGCCGGCGCAGACCCCTGATCGCAGGCTTGCGGACCACCGGTGCTGATCGCGGACCCCGCCGGCGGATCGATGGACGGGATGTAGGCGCTTTGCGGCCCCTCGGCCCTCTGAGGCGCGTCGCTGTCCGGCGTCGACGGCCACCACAGCCAAAGGCCGCCGGCCACGCCGATCAGCAGGACCAATCCCAGCATCAGCCGGCGCAGCGCTCGCACGTCGATCTCCCGCCTGATGGAACTTCGCCATGGCTCAAGGTTTGAGACGGCAGAGTGTTCCGCCTGGAGAGCGTATGACTGGTCTGGCTTCCCGTATCGCCTTTCTGGCTGTCCTGGCCCTTGGCGCCTGTGACGATCCCCAACCGGCCAAGCCGCCATCCGGACGTGCGGTCCAGAAGGTCGAGACGCCCAAGCCTCCCGCCCCCGCCGCCCTGGCCTCGCAGTCGCCCGTGGCGCAGGCGCTCAATGCCGCGCGGGTTGATCCGAACGCCACGACGCCCGAAGCGCGACGCGATGTCCTGGTGAGGGTCCAGACGCTTCTCGACCGCGCGCATTTCTCCCCCGGGGTGATCGACGGCCGGGACGGGACCAACCTGACCCTGGCGATCAAGGCGTTCCAAACCGCGCGAAAGATCACGCCGGACGGACAGGTCAGCCAGGCCTTGCTGGACGCCCTGACGACGGCCGACAGCGGACCCGTTCTGGTCGACTACAGCATCACGGCAGAAGACGTGGCCGGCCCGTTCACCCCCGCCATCCCCAAGGACGACTACGAGGCCATGGCGGCCCTGCCCGCCCTCAACTACGCGACCCCGCTGGAGATGCTGGCGGAGCGGTTTCACATGGATGAAGCGCTTCTGCAGGCGCTGAACCCCGGCGTGGACTTCGGTGTCGCGGGAACGACGATCGTCGTCGCCGCCGTCGGAAGCGACACCCTGGATCGAAAGGTCGAGCGGATCGAGATCGACAAAACCCTGGGCCAGGTCCGGGTGTTCGACGCGACCGGGACGCAGCTCGCCGTCTATCCCGCGACCGTCGGCAGCGCCGAGCGCCCGGCTCCCGAGGGCGAGTGGGCCGTTCGGACGCTGGCCCCGCGCCCGACCTACACCTACGATCCTTCGCGTCTGACATTCGGCAAGGCGAAGGCCAAGCTCACCATCAAGGCCGGGCCCAACAATCCGGTGGGCTCCACCTGGATCGATCTGACAAAGGATACCTACGGCATCCACGGCACGCCGGATCCCCACCTGGTCAACAAACGCGCCTCGCACGGTTGCGTCCGACTGACCAACTGGGACGTGGCCGAACTGGGCGCGGCCGTCGCCAAGGGCGCCCGCGTCATCTTCATGGGCCAGGAGACGCGGGCGGGCTAGAGCCGGTGACGGGACGATAGTCGACCACCAGAAACACGCCGCCCCGCGCCAGGAGCTTTAGGGCCTCGGCGTCGGCTTTCCGGCCATGTCGCCTTCCCGCTGCTTGAGGTGTCTTAGCGAGCAATACGCCGTTGGCGAACGGCGTCGATCTGGACGTTTCAGCGAGGTTTCTTCGAACCCAGCCCTTTCCCCCGTTCCTTCCGCCCCGCATGATCGCGGCAACGAACAAGATACGGGGGGACTGGGAATGAAGTGGATCCTTCGCGGGATCGGTGGCCTTGTGGCGCTTGTGGTGATCGCGGCCCTGGCGCTGATCGCCATCGATCGTCTCAGTCTTCCCAAGGCGCCCGACCGGCAAGTCCTGCTCGACAAGGCCAAGGCCTATGACGTCCGCATCCGGCGCGACGAATGGGGCGTGCCGCATATTCTCGGGACCACTAACGCCGACGCCGCCTTCGGTCTAGGCTACGCCCAGAGCGAGGACGACTTCGACACCCTGCAGGACGTGGTGCTGGCCACGCGCGGCGTGCTGGCCCGCAGCAAGGGCGCCAGCGCCGCGCCGACCGACTATGTGGTCTCGCTGCTGGAGGTCTGGCCGACCGTCGACAAGCACTATGACGCGTTGCCCGCGGATGTGCGCGCGATCATGGAGGCCTATGCCGATGGGGTGAGTCTCTACGTCGCCCAGCATCCGGAGAAGGCCAAGGCGGGCCTGCTTCCGGTCACGGGCAAGGACGTCGCCGCCGGCTTCATCTTCAAGCAGCCCTTCTTCTACGGCCTGGACGGCGAGCTGCGCCGGATCACAGCCCCGGCCACGAAGGGACCACCGCCCAAGGGCTCCAACGGCCTGGCCACCGCCCCTTCGCGTAGCGTCGATGGCGCTACGCGCCTGCTGGTCAATTCGCACCAGCCCTACACCGGTCCGGTCGCCTGGTATGAGGCGGTCGTGCAGAGCGGCCAGGGCTGGCACGTGGCCGGCGGCTTCTTCCCCGGTTCGCCGTTCATGCTGCATGGCCACAACGCCAAGCTCGGCTGGGCCAACACCGTCTCCAAGCCCGACCTTGTCGACGTCTATCGTCTGACCATCAACCCGGCGAACAAGAACCAGTACCGGCTGGACGGCCAGTGGAAGGACTTCGACAAGCGCTATGTCACCCTGCGCGTGAAGCTCTTGGGTCCGATCGTCCTGCCGGTCCGAAAGGCCGTGCTGCGCTCGGCGCACGGGCCGGTGCTGGAGACCGACCACGGCGTCTTCGCCATCCGCTACGCCGGCATGGGCGAGTGGCGCCAGCCCTTGCAGTACTGGCGGCTCAACCGGGCGCGGACCGTCGATGACTGGCGCGCCGCCATCGCCACCCACGCCATCCCCAGCCTCAACTATGTCTATGCCGACGCGGCCGGAAACATCGGCTTCGTGCACAACGGCCAATACCCGAACCGCAAGGCCCCGGCCGAGTGGGGCGGCGTGCTGCCCGGCGATCGCGCCGACCTGATCTGGCAAGGTTATCGGCCGGTGGAGCAGAGCCCGCAGCTTTGGAATCCGAAGTCAGGCCTGGTGTTCAACTCCAACAACACGCCGTTCCAGGCCAGCGAGGCGGCGGACAACCTCAAGCCGGCGGACTTCCCGGCCTCGATGGGCCTGCAGAGCAACATGACGAACCGCGCCTGGCGGGCCCTGGAGACGTTCGGCGCCGACCGCGCGATCACCGACGAAAGCTTCCGCGCCCACAAGTTCGACGTCGCCTTCAGCGACCGCTCCGGCGTCATGGCGATGGTGCGCGAGGTGCTGGCGGTCGATCCCAAGGGCGACGCCGACCTCGCCGAGGCCCAGCGCATCCTGCGCGCCTGGAACAAGCAGGCCGACCGCGCCAATCGCGGCGCGGCCCTGGCCGCCCTGATGAGCCAGCCGATCCTGTTCGCCCACTCGAACGGCGACCCGGCGCCCGCGCCGATCGACAGCCTGCGCGCGGCGATCAAGACGCTGAAAACCCACTTTGGCCGCCTGGATCCGGAGTGGGGACAGGTCAATCGGATCCGGCGCGGCAAGGTCGATCTGCCGATCGACGGCGCCGCCGACACCTTCCGGTCGGTGTGGGGCAAGCCGCAGAAGGACGGAACCACCACCGCCGACGGCGGCGACACGTTCGTGATGTTCGTGACCTGGGACAAGGCGGGTGTGCTGCGCTCGGAGAGCATCCACCAGTTCGGCTCGGCGACCCTGGACGCGGCCTCGCCGCATTACGCCGATCAGACACCGCTGTTCGTGGCGATGAAGACCAAGCCTGTGCGCTTCACCGAGGACCAGTTGAAGGGCCACATCAAGGTCGACTATCGCCCCGGGCGACGCTGAACGATCGAGCTGAGCCGTTCAGCCGCCGTTCAGGCGCGGGGCGGCTAGGTTGCACCAACGATCACGCCTCGGTTGGGGGAACATCATGCGTAAGACCTTCGCGCTCGCGGCCTTCTCCGTCCTGGCCATGGCCGGCGCGGCCTCGGCCCAGGCCCCTTACTGGAACGGCCGCTACGACGACCCGCCGCGCGGCTCCTACACGCGCTCGTGCCGGGAGATCACGGCCTTCAACGGACAGGTCTGGGCGCGCTGCCAGACCGATCGCGGCGGCTGGGAATGGAGCAGCGCCCGCGCTCGCGATTGCGGCGGCCAGGGGCTGGAGAACCGTGACGGCCGCCTGCAATGCGCCGGCTTCGTGGGTCCTGGCCCCGGCCCCGGCGGCGGCTGGAACGGCGGCGGCGGACGCCCGCCCTATGGCGGTGGCGGCGGCGGTGGCGGTTATCGTGGCGACATCCTGATGTTCGAGGACGCCGGTTACCAAGGCCGCGTCTACGAGGTGATGGGCGACACCCCCGATCTTGACGTCGCGCGCTTCAACGACAAGGCCTCGTCCATCCGCATCGTGCGGGGTCAGTGGGAGATCTGCGAGCACGCCAACTACCAGGGCCGCTGCAGCCGCCTGGACGCCGATCAATACGTTCTTCCGCGTGAGTGGAACGACGCCATCAGCTCCATCCGCCGCATTCGCTAAGGGAGGCCTCCATGCGCAAAACCGCATTCCTGATCACCTGCGGCGCCGTGGCGCTGCTGACCACCCAGGCCCTGGCGCAAGATCGCGACTGGGACCGCCGCGACCACCGCTACGAGCAGCGGGATGACCGTTATGACCGGCGGGACGACCGCCGCGATCGCTGGGGCGGCGGCGGGGTCGTGCTGTTCGAGCACCGAGACTTCTATGGCGACGCCCGCCCGATCCGGGGCGACATGCCCGATCTCGCGCGGATCGGCTTCAACGACCGCGTCTCCTCGATGCGGATTTCGCGGGGAGCCTGGGAGTTCTGCGAACACGCCTACTTCCAGGGACGATGCTGGGTGTACGACTACGATGTCGGAGTGCTGCCCAATCGCCAGAACGACCGCTTCAGCTCGGTCCGCCGGGTTCGCTGACCCCGCGGCCGCGCCCAGCCCTTGAAGCCCGGCGCGGCCCATGGCTAAGGTCGCCGCGATCCCGTCCAAGGTGGAGTTTTCGGATGCGTAAGTTGGTTGTCCTCGCCGTCGCCGCCTCGGCGCTGCTCGTTTCGGCCTGCAACACCATCGAGGGCGTGGGCCGCGACGTTTCGTCGGCCGGCAAGGCCGTCAGCGGCGCCGCGCGCGACGCCAAGCACTAGCCGCAAGGTCCCTCGCCCTGGGCCATGCGACGGCGGGTCGCCCTTTTCTCGCCGTCGCTCCAGGCGCATATGGAGGCCATGTCAGAGCCTCACCCCTCCGCGTCCGTGTTCACAGGCCTCAAGCGCGGCCTTCAGCACCGCTGCCCCAACTGTGGCGACGGCCGGCTCTATCGGCGCTATCTGAAGGTGGAGCCCGTCTGCGAGGCGTGCGGCCATGAACTGGGCCTCTATCCCGCCGACGACGGCCCCGCCTATTTCACGATCCTGCTGGTCGGCCACGTCATCGTGGCTCCGATGCTGGTCTTCCCGTGGATCTGGGAAGCTTCGCCGTGGCTGGTGGCGCCGTTGACCCTGATCCCCCTGACAACCCTGACGCTGGTGGCGCTGCCCCGCGTAAAGGGCGCGGTGATCGGCATGCTGTGGGCCATCAAAATCCGCAAGGCGGAAGACGCGCCGACCTGACGGAACCTTTCTTGTCGGAACCGACAAGCGGCGCCGCGAATTCCGAACCCAAGACCTCGCGTCGCCACGGTGGCTGACGCGGGCTCGGAGGGAAACTTCGGACCATGCTCGGCACGATCCTTATCATCATTCTGATCCTGGCCCTGATCGGCGCGCTGCCCACCTGGGGCCACAGCCGGTCGTGGGGCTACTTCCCCAGCGGCGGCCTTGGCCTGATCCTGGTGATCATCATCATCCTGGTGCTGATGGGCAGGATCTAGCGCCGCCTTGCCCTGACACGGCGTTCGCCTAATCTCCCCCTTCGGACCGAGGGGGGAGATTTCATGACGGCGACAGCCGAGGCCACGCGCCTCACGCCAATGGCCAGGGCCCGGGCGATCCTGGGCGGCTCGGCCGGGAACCTGGTCGAATGGTACGACTGGTTCGCCTACGCCGCCTTCACCCTCTATTTCGCGCCCGCCTTCTTCCCCAAGGGCGACCAGACCGTTCAGCTCCTGCAAGCGGCGGCGGTCTTCTTTCTAGGTTTTGTCGCGCGTCCGATCGGCGCCTGGCTGATGGGCCTTTACGCCGATCATGCCGGCCGCCGCGCGGCGCTGTCGGCTTCCGTGGCGCTGATGTGCGGCGGCGCGCTGATCATCGCCATCACCCCGGACTTCAAGACGATCGGCCTGTGGGCTCCGGCCATCCTGCTGTTCGCCCGCGTGCTGCAGGGGCTTTCGGTCGGCGGAGAGTACGGCGCCAGCGCCACCTATATGAGCGAGATGGCCGGCAAGGCTCGCCGGGGCTTTTGGTCCAGCTTTCACTACGTGACCCTGATCGCCGGCCAACTGCTGGCGCTGGGGGTTCTGATCGTCCTCCAACGCACCCTGGGCGAAGAGGCCCTGAAGGCCTGGGCCTGGCGGGTTCCGTTCATTATCGGCGCCCTGCTGGCGGTCGTGGTGTTCTGGATCCGCCGCGGGCTGGAGGAGAGCATCTCGTTCAAGCGGCCCGCGCAGAGCGAGACCCTGTCGCGAACCCAGGTCGCCAGCGCGGCCGTCTTCCTGCTGCTGACCATCGCCTCGGCCGCCTTGGGTCTTGCCGGCGGCCCGTCGGCCAAGGCGGGCCAGTATCTGGGCGCGGCGTTCCTGGTGCTGTTCTTCGTCTCGCTGATCGTGCCGCTGATCCGGCGACATCCGCGCGAGAGCCTGCTGATCATGGGCCTGACCGCCGGCGGCTCGCTGACCTTCTATGTCTACACGACCTATATGCAGAAGTTCCTGGTCAACACCGCCGGGTTCAGCAAGGCGGAGGCGTCCGAGGTCAGCGCCCTCAGCCTGATCGCCTTCATGCTGATGCAGCCGCTCGCCGGCTGGCTGTCGGATCGCCTTGGCCGCAAGCCGATGCTGATCATCGCCTTCGGCGGCGGCGCCCTGACCATCTGGCCGATCATGACCGCCATCAGCCAGTCAACCTCGGTCGGCGTGGCCCTGGGCCTGATCCTCGTGGGGGTCGCGTTCCAGTCCTGCTACACCGCGATCAGCGCCGTGGTGAAGGCCGAGATGTTCCCGGCGGAGATCCGCGCCCTGGGCGTCGCCCTGCCCTACGCCCTGGCCAATGTCCTGTTCGGCGGCACCGCCGAGATGGTCGCCCTGGCCTTCAAGCATGAGAACCTGGAAAGCACGTTCTATCTCTATGTCGCTGCGGTGATGACGGTGGGGCTGATCTGTTCGGTCGTCCTGAAGGACACCAGTCGCCATAGCCTCATCCACGAGGACTAAGCTGGTTTTCCGACTCTCAGGCTGCGTCTAGACTTCACCCATGCCGTTGCTCGACATCCTCGCCCTTTGCGTCTTCGCGTGCTGCTGGCTGCTGTACGAGACGATGCTCAAGCGCCTTGGCGAAGGCGGCGGCGTGCTGAACACCGACATGACGGTGATCCGCCGACGCTGGATGCAGGAAATGGCGGTGCGCGAGGTGGCTCTGCTGGACGGCCAGCTCCTGGGTCACGCCATCAATTCGGCCAGTTTCTTCGCCTCCTCGAACCTGATCCTGATCGCCGCTGCGGCGGGCGTGCTGTTCGGCGGCGACACCGCCTTGAAGAGCGTCGAGGGTCTGGCGGTGCTGGCCAAGACCACGCCCCTGATGTTCCAGATCAAGCTGGGTCTGGTGCTGGTGGCGCTGGCGCGGGGCCTGCTCGACTTCATCTGGGCCATTCGCCAGATGAACTACTGCCTGGCGGCGATCGGCGCGACGCCGATGTGGTCCCCGCCCTCGGTGCTGGCGGAGTACGCCGAGGCGGCCGGCGGGATCCTGAACCCCGCCCTGTCGGCGTTCAATGCGGGCGTCCGGGCCTACTACTTCGCGCTGGCGGCGGCGGTCTGGCTTCTGGGGCCGCTGCCGTTCGTGATCGCGACGCTGGGCGCAATGGCCCTTCTGTTGTGGCGACAGCGTCGAAGCCGCGCCTCGATGGCGGTTCGCAAGGTCCGGCAGATCCTGGAACGACAGCCTGTGGTTCACGGCCCGCACCACGCGGATCGTCCGGCGTCAGAAGCGCCCGAAGACCGGGTCTAAAGGCCCCAGCACGCCTCGCAGGTCGGAAGCTGAGCCCTAGGAACAGGGTTAAACGTGCCGCGTTCTGACGATAGCGAACCAGCGCCGCCCAGATGCAATAAGCCCCGCCGGTGACTCGGTCTCCGGCGGGGCTAATGGGAAGTCTTGTGGGTAGACCCTCCCTACATAGCGCAACCGGCGCCGGTTCGCAACCGTTCTGCTACGAGAATCCGACACTTCGCCGTGAATTCGGGGTGCAACTTCCGCTATTGCCCGGAGGCCTTCAGATTCCTGACAGCTGGGTCAAAATATCGAAGCCCACAAAACGATGGGCCCGACCAGCAAAGCACATCTCTCAATTTGGAAAATTCTCGGAGTGAATAGCGACCGAAACGGAAAATCGAAAGATCAACTCTAGCCCCGGACTGTAAACCGGAAAATCGAGATCTTTACCAATTAAGATTTTAGAGCATCGTTTTAGGCAAGAACGGGGCGGGATGTCTGGTCATTTTCTCGCCGCTAAGGCGAGAACCTTGCTTGACGCTTTGCGGCGTCGCAACACGCCCCGCCCCCTCACACGCTATGCGCGCATACCGCAGCCTACAGGCCCAGCGCGCTCCAGATCGGCAAGGCGTTGTCTTCCCACGCCTTGGCCTGCGCTTTCAGCTCGGTGAGGTTGTCCTCGCCCTGCAGGGTGACACCCTCCTTCACGATCGACTGCCCCAGCGCGCTCAGGGTTTGATACGCGAAGGCAGCCCAATCATCGGCGGTCTTGCCGCCCTGTTCCCGGCTCAACCAGAACAGTTGGGAGAACCGCGGCGCGGTGACGCCACCGCCCGTGACTGGTGAGGCGAAGTGCGCAATCTCGCCCGTCGACAAGGAGCGTCGGGCGATCGCGGTGTTCAGCGCCTTGGTGCGGGCTCGTGCCTCGTCGACATCGGCGCCGGCGACCACGGACGACAGGACACCCAGCCCCAACAGCACCGTCAGGGAAGAGGTGATCTGCGTGAAGTTGATATTGCTCTTGGCGAGATGGGCCTCGATCTCGGCCACCGAATGCGGACGGTGATCCAGCAGCAGGTCGAAGAGCGGGCGGTAGACCGTATCGACCAGATTGGCTTCGCCGAGAATGCCCCGCACCTTGGTCGGCAGGTCCTTTTCCGCAACGGTGAGGATGACCCGTTCCTGGCGTATGGCCGTCGCCTGTTCGTGCGTCGACAGCTGGCGTACGCCGCGCACCCAATAGTCTCTGCGGAACTGTTGGTTGGTGCAGAAGTCCCGGAGGGTTTCGCGAAGCGAGCCGTTGGGCACACCCTTCATGAATTCCGCCTGTTGCGGCGTCAGGTTCAGCTCGTTGAGCAGATCCAGGACGTGGGCGGAGCACGCAAAGCCCACCTTGGCGTCGCCCAGCCACTTCTCGACGTCCGAGAAGTACATCGGGTGCCAGTCCCGGTTCATGTACTCGTGCGCGAGATAATGCCGGTCCTGCTCCTTGATACGCTTCAGACGATCAGCGCCGCCGGGGTTGGCCTTGGCGTAGAGCGGATCCAGCCCCAGGAACTGCTCGATGAAGTCCAGCGCGGCGTCGGTCTGACCGATCACGCCCTGCCCCGGCGCGCCCATGACGTCGGCATGGTGCTTCATCAGGTGACGGATCGGCGCCGACGCCGACCAGCCCGGCAAGGTGTTGTACGAGATATAGAGCACGCCGCCCGGGCGCAGCTTGCGGCGGATGAAGTCGACCAGCACATGTCGGTTGGCGTCCGAGATCCAGGTCCAGATACCGTGCAGACCGATGAAGTCGAAATCCGGCAGGTCCGCGCGATTGCAGAACTCGGCGAACGCTTCGTCATAGAGCTTGGCGTCAGAGCCGGAGAGCCGGCCCATCTCGGCGGCGAAGGCCGCGTGCGCAGGATTGAAATCGGTGCCGTACCATTTGACGCCGGGCTGCGCCGCCGCGTGGATCGATACGGACAGGCCCTGGCCAAAGCCCAGCTCGCAGGCGTTCTCGACCTTGGGCGCGTGCCGCCCGACCAGCAGAAGCGGAAGGCGGCTGCGAAGCGGATTCAGCTCGCCATAGTAGCCATATGTATAATTGACGTCCGTGACATAGCCGGCGCTCCACTCAGTCGACACGCGTGCGTTCCTTGAAATCTAGGGGTCTCGAAGCCCGGCGATTAGTCCTTTGCAAGCGACGGCTTGGCAATCGAATTTCGTGGCCGAAGCTTTTTTGACGTATTTCGATCACGGCTCGCTATAGATCGACCGTCCGACCTCACACCCTGACCCGCACCAATACACATGATCTCTCGCCTGCTGACCCTCTGGCGCGGCCTGCCCGTCCCGATCCGCCGGTCGGCCCACCTGGCCGTTCGCGCGCCAGGAGCAGCGGCGGACGCGGTGTCGGCGCATTGGCGGAGCTATCTGTCGGCCCGAGAACGGCGCCAGGCCTTCGCGCGGGCCAAGCGCGTCATGCGCCGCCGCCCCTCCGACATCTCGGGTCCGGTGACCGTGGTCGGCTTCCTCGGCGCCGTGCATGGCCTGGGCGAGGGCGCCCGACTGCTTCTCAGGGGACTGGCCGACGCCGGCGTCGAGGTCTGCGCGCTGGACCTCTCTGAGCGGGTAGGCTTCCCAGTCGACATGCCGGTGACGACGCCGCCGCCGGGCGAGACCGAACGGGGCGTGGTCATCTCGCACGTCAATCCGCCCGAACTGATCGCGTGGGTGCTGCAAACCGAGGCGGCCTTCCTGCGCGAACGCCGCCACATCGGCTACTGGGCCTGGGAGTTGGAGGAAGCGCCGGCGGACTGGATCCCGGCCTTCGATTTCGTTGACGAGGTCTGGACGCCTTCGGAATTCGCTGCGAACGCCATTCGACGGATCGCGCCGAAGCACATCAAGGTCTCCGCCGCGCCCTACCCGATCTACCTGAACGCCCGCCCGCCCGCCGATCGCGGCCGGTTCGGTCTGCCCAAGGATCGGGTGGTGGTGTTTACCGCCTTTGATCTGAGGTCGACCGCCCAACGGAAAAACCCCCGCGCCGCGCTGGCCGCCTTCCAGCGCGCCAATCGGCAACTTGGCGGGCCGGCGCTGCTGATCTGCAAGGTGGTGGGCGGCGACCTCTATCCCGAAATGCTGGCCGCACTCGCCGCCGAGGTCGCCGACGACCCGTCGGTCCGGCTGATGACGGACAACCTGACAAGCGAAGAGATGGCGGTGCTGACCGCCAGCGTCGACATTGTCCTCTCACTGCACCGATCCGAGGGATACGGCCTCTTGCTGGCCGAGGCGATCTGGCAGGGCAAAGCGACCATCGCGACGGGCTGGTCCTCGAACATCGAGTTCATGGACGAATCCTCGAGCGCGCTGGTGCGCTTCGAGCTCGTTCCGGTGGCGGGCGATGGTCCGATCTATCGCTCCGGACGATGGGCGGACGCCGATGTGGCCCACGCGGCCGAGCAGCTCGCCGCCCTGATCGCGGACAAGACCTTGCGCGAGCAATGGTCGGCCGCGACCACACGAAACAAGCATGTTTCGTTCGATCGCGACGCCTGGATCAGGCGGATGGGCGAGCGGCTTCCAAGCTCCTAGCCGACGCCCCGGCGGCTCTACCCCTTCGGCGCCGTCGTCATCGGCGCGTCGTTATCCTTCAGGGTCGGAAGGTCGTTGATCGACGGCGGCGGCGCCACCTTGTCCGCCGAAATGGGCTTGGCGGGCAGTTCCGACGATTGCGGACGGATCGGCGTGGTGTCGCCCGCTTCGGGCTTCCTGGCCGCCAGCGGCAGCGACACCTTGTCCAGGGTCTGGACGATCAGATCCGTGGGCAGCATGCCGCGGTAACGAACCTTCTTGAAGTTGCGCTCCGGATCATACGGGGCGATCCCCGGCGCCAGGTTGCCGACTTCCAGCGTACCGATCTGCGACAGCAGCTGGACGCGCGAGACATACTCGTTGGCCCGGCTGCGGACGAAGCCCAGCTGGGAGTTCTGCAGTTCGGCCTGCGCGTTCAGGACCTCGATCGTGCTGCGCAGGGCGAAGCGCTCTTCCTCGCGCACCCCGTAGAAGGCGATCGTGTTGGCCTTCATTTCCTCTTCGATCGTGACCAGCGAGCGGCGCGCGGCGACCAGTTGCTCCCAAGCTTCCGACACGCTGTAGACCATGTTGCGGCGAGCATCGTCGATCAGCAACTTGTCGCGATTGTTCTCTTCCAGGGTTTGCCGGATCGTCGAATTGATCTGGCCGGCGGAGAACAGCGGCTGAGTCAGGGTCACGCTGGCGGAGATCGCGTCCTCGCGGTTACGGATCTTGGCGCTGTAGGGATAGGTCGGCGCGTTGCGGTAGTCGAAGCGCGCCGAGACGTTGAAGAGCCTTTGAGCGCGCGCCTCGGCCACGCCCAGCCGCGAGGCCTTTTCCGTGAAGATCGCCGACAGCACGACCGGGTTGTTGGCTTCGGCCTGATTGTAGGCCTCGTCGAGCGCCTTCGGCAGGTCGTCGATGTCCGGTTCGGGATCGAGTTCGGTCGGCAAGTGTCCGACCAGCGCCGCATAGTTGGCGACGCTCAGGTTCAGTTGCGCCTGGGCGTTAACGACCTGGGTGCTCGCCGAGGCCAGCCGCGCCTTGGCCTGCTGAACGTCGGTCAGGGTCACCTGACGCACAGAGTACTTGTCCTCGGTGTCCTGAAGCTGTTTGCGCAGCCACGCCTCGCCGCCAAGGCTGATACGGAGAATCTCGCGGTCGCGGCGCACCGTGACATAGGCGTTCGTCACCCGGACCAGCAGATCCATCTCGATCCGACGCAGGCTTTCGCGCGACGCCTTGATCTTGGCCTCAACGCCTTCCAACCGCGCCGCGTAACGGCCGTTGGTGTAGAGCGATTGCGACAGACCGAGCTGGTTCACTTGGCTCGCCGCCTCCAAGCCCAGGGGCTTGTTGCTGCCAAACGGGGTCGTGCTCGGCCCCTTCAGATAACCGTAGACTTCCGCGACCTGGGCGTTGGCCTGAAGGCCGTAGGCGGCGCGGGCCTGGGTGTAGTTCTCGTCGAGCGCGCGCAGGGCGGCGCGCTGAGCCTGGATGTTCGGATTGCTCTGGTAAGCGGCGGTGATCGCGTCCGCCAGCGTCTCGGCGCTCGCAACCTGAGCGCCGCCGGCGATCGCGCAAGCCGCGACGAGACCGATCACGGACGCCCGGAGGGACAGGGTTTTAGCAAACACTCGCATTTCCTAGACTTCCGGCGCAGGACCGACTTAGGGCCTTCAACCTAATATTTGTGGCTTAATCAAGAAGACGACGGACCGTCTCTTCCCATGTGACATTCTTGTCGCGCCAAAGATCGCGCGCCGCCTTGCCCAGCGATATCGCCCGCCCCTGGTCTGCGGTCAAACCGTCGAGGGCGTCGGCCAGGGCCTGCGGCGTCGGCTCGGCGACCGCGCCGGTGTCGGCGCTGACGATCTCCAGCAGCCCGCCGGAGTCGGTCACGGTCAGAACGGCCTTGCCGGCGGCGAAGGCCTCCATCGTCACATAGCCCACGCTGTCTTCGTCGAACGGCAGATAGGCGCAGATCAGGGCGCCGTTGGCCCAGCGGGCGATGTCTTCGCGCGGATGGAAGCCAAAACGCAGGTCAACCCGATCCTTCAGGTCCAGATCCTCGACCAGCTTGGTCAGGCGGTCGGCATAGGCCTGGTTCTCCGGCGGCCCGGCGATCACCAGACGCAGGCTGCCCGGCAGCAGCGCCAGGGCCTCGATCAGAAGGTGCTGGCGCTTGCCGGCCGCGACCCGGCCACCCGCGAAGATGTAGTCGCCATGGTCGCCGCCGGTGAACAGCTCACCGTCGTTCAGCGGCGGATAGAGCACCTCGCTGCTGACGCCGTTGAACTTCATCAGACGGTTCTGGGTGACGGGCGAGTTGCAGTAGATCTTGCGGCACTCGGCGAAGCAGGCGTTGTCCGCAGCGTGGATCGCCGCCTTCACCGCCCTGCCCGTGTCGTCGAAATCCAGATGGCTTTGGCCAGCTTCCGACAGGTCATAAGCTTGGCGGAACTGATGTAACAGCCACAGCACCTTCTGGTGGTGCGGGATCAGGTAAGCCGGGAACTTGAGGCCGATCACGCGATCGACATTGTAGAGCCGCATGCCCTTGGAGATCAGCATCTCCTCGATCAGGCGCTCGGCGGGCTCCCAGGTGAACGGGACACGGACAAGCTCGGACTGAACCCCGGGCGTGGCGTTCAGGCGGCGGACCAGATGGTCGGCCAGCTCCTCGGCGCCGCCGCGCTGGAACGGGGCGGCGTTGTTGACGACCAGAACCTTCATGTGGGCGTTCTCATGAGGTCAGGCGCTCCACCACGGTGCTCCAGTCGATCTTCATCTCGGCGAGACGGTTCAGCGACGCCGTCCCCATCTTGGCGACGGCCTGCTTGTCGGCGTGCAGGCGGTCAAACTGCTCGGCCAAGGCCCGCGGGTCGGGCGCGCTGATCAGGCCGTTGCGGCCGTGCTCGACCAGCTCCAGCACCCCGCCGGAGTCGGTCGTCGTAATCACCGGCTTGCGGGCGTGGGCGCCTTCCAGCGAGGGATAGCCGTAGCTGTCCTCGTCCTTGGGCAGATAGGCCACGGCCAAGGCCTGCTTGAGCATATCGGCCTTCTCGTCCTCGCTGATCCAGCGATCTTCGAGGATAACCCGGTCGGCCACGCCCAGGTCTTGGGTCATCTTCACCAGCTGGCGGCCGTACTCTGGACTGGACGCCGTACCCGCCAGACGCAGCTTCACGCCGGTCTTCACGTACTGCATGGCCTCGATCATCAGCGCCTGGCGCTTGTGCGGCTCCAGCCGAGAGATGGCGACGATCTCATCGCCATAGCCGGTGTGGCTGAAGCGTTCGGGCTGGTAGATCGGCGGGTAAAGCGGCGTGGCGTCCAGGCCGTTGAAGGCCTTCAAACGGTCGGCCACCACCTGGGAGTTGGTGAACACCGCCCGCGCCTCGGAAATCGCCTGGGTGTCCAGCGCGCGGAGATTGTCGCGAACGGCGCGGTAGTGCGCGTCGTCAGGCATGCCGCGATAGGGCGTGTCCCAAAGGTCGTAGAAGGTGCGGATATGGTGGATGAACCACAGCACCTTGTTCGGGTGGTCCACCACATAGGCCGGCGGCCGGAAGCAGATCACCCGGTCGCACCACTGCGTCAGGTCCATCATCCGCCAGGCGGCGATCTGGTGCAGGATCTCGTTTGGATCGTCGACAAACGGCAGATAGAAGCGCTCGACCTCGTGGCCGGCCTCGACCAGCTTTTCCTCGAGCCACTCGACGATGAAGCGCGCCCCGCCGTTGATGAACGGCACGATCGAGGACAGCAGGACGATGCGCATCGGCTAAACCAGCACCTGGTCGAGCGCCGCGACGACGCGGTCGATGTCGGCCTCGCTCAGCCCGGCGTGGGTCGGCAGATTCAGGCCATCCGCGCCGCAGGCTTCGGCGACCTTCAGATCGTCCGTGGCCAGATGGGCGTAAGGCGGCATGATGTGCATCGGATGGAAGACCGGGCGGCTTTCGATGCCCATCGCTTCAAGGTCCTTGATGACCTGGTCGCGGGACGTCGAAAGGCCCTCGCCCAGACGGACGGTGTACATCCAGAACACGTGACGGCCGGTCGGCTCGACGTGCGGCTTGATCACCCGGTTGCCCAGGCGCGCCAGCTTTTCCTCGTACCAGGCCACGACCTTTTCGCGCGCGGCGAGATGCGCGTCGACCCGTTCAAGCTGCGCCAGGCCGATCGCCGCCTGGATGTTGGTCATGCGGTAGTTGAAGCCGACGACCGGGAACCAGTAGCGGCGGTTTGGATCCATGCCCTGGCTACGATACAGGCGCATCACACGCGCCAGTTCGTCGTCATTGGTCGTGATCATCCCGCCCTCGCCGGTGGTGATGATCTTGTTGCCGAAGAAGCTGAAGGTCGCGCAGTCGCCCAACGAACCGGACATCTTGCCCTTGTAGGACGCGCCGACGGCCTCGGCGGCGTCTTCGATCACCATCAGGCCGTGCTTCTTGGCGATCTCCAGGATCGGGTCCATGTCGGCGACCTGGCCGTACAGGTGAACCGGCATGATGGCCTTGGTGCGCGGCGTGATCTTGGCTTCGATCAGCGCGGGGTCGATGTTGAAGGTGCGCGGATCGTTGTCGACCAGCACCACCGTGCCGCCGCAATAGGTCACGGCGTTGCACGAGGCGATATAGGTCAGGCTGGGGATGATCACCTCGTCGCCCGGCCCGATGCCCATCGCGACCAGCGCCAGGTGCAAGGCCGTCGTGCCGTTGTTGCAGGCGATCGCATGCTTGACGCCGCAATAGTCGGCGAAGGCGCGCTCGAAATCGGTGATGAAGCGGCCGGCCGACGAGATCCAGGTCGAGTCCAGGCACTCCAGCACATAATCGCGCTCGTTGCCGTCGAGGCGCGGCGCGGCGACGGAAATGCGCGGCAGGTCACTCACGAACGGTCTCCTTTGATCTTGGCCGGCACGCCGATCGCGAGGACCGCGTCCGGAAGGTCGCGCACGACGACGCCCCCGGCGCCGACGATCGTATCGGCGCCGATCAACACACCAGGTATGGCCCGGGCGCCCACGCCGAGAAAAGCCCGTTCCCCCACGGTCACCCCCCCGGCCAAAGCCGAGGCGGGCCCCAGATGGCAGGCCTCGGCCAGCCGGCAGTCATGATCCACGACGGCGCCGGTATTGAGGATCGCCAGATCGTCGACCCGGGTCTCGGCGTTGATCGCGACACCCGCCATCACTGCTATCCCCTCGCCCAAGCGCGCGCTCGGCGACACGACCGCCGAAGGATGGATGGCGTTGACCAGCGAAAACCCCTGCTCCCGCGCCTTGCGCCCCAGCTTCTGGCGAAGCCGGTTGTCGCCGATCGCCACGAACAGCCTGGACAGCCCCTGCTCGCGCAGCCCCGGCAGCGCCAGATCGTCGCCCACCACCGGAACGCCCAGAACCTGGCGCGGCGTCGGGTCGGCGTCGACGATCGCCGCCACCGGCTCCCCGCATGCCCGCAAGCTCTCGATGACCACCTTGGCGTGGCCGCCGCCGCCGATGATGACGACGCCCCCGATGTCGAGGGTTGAGCTCATCAGTTGCGCGTGCGCCGTGCGATGTCGGCGTCGACCATTTCGGCGATCATCTCTTGCATGGTCGTCTTCGGCTCCCAGCCCAGCTTGGCCTTGGCCTTGGCCGGATCGCCCAGCAGGAGGTCCACTTCAGCAGGGCGCAGGAACTTCGGATTGACCGTCACATGGTCCTGATAATTCAGGCCGACGTGGGCGAAGGCCACTTCGCACATCTGGCGAACAGTCCAGGTCTTGCCGGTCGCGACGACGTAGTCGTCCGGCGTCTCCTGCTGCAGCATCAGCCACATGGCCTCGACATAGTCCTTGGCGTGGCCCCAGTCGCGCTGGGCGTCGAGGTTGCCGAGGTCGACGGTCTTCTGCTGGCCCAGCTTGATGGCCGCCACCGCATCGGTGACCTTGCGGGTCACGAACTCGATGCCGCGCAGCGGGCTCTCGTGATTGAACAGAATGCCGGCCGAGGCGTGCAGGCCGAAGCTCTCGCGGTAGTTCACCGTCATCCAGTGGGCGTAGAGCTTGGCCACGGCATAGGGCGAGCGCGGATAGAACGGCGTCGTCTCCGACTGGATCGGATGCTGCACCAGACCATACATCTCAGACGACGAGGCCTGGTAGAATCGGGCCTGCGGGCATTCGAGGCGCACGGCTTCCAGCATGTTGGTCGTGCCGAGGCCCGTCACCGAACCGGTCAGGTGCGGCTGGTCCCACGAAGCGCCGACAAAGCTCTGGGCGGCGAGGTTGTAGACCTCGTCGGGCTGCAGGCGGCGCACCAGGCGCGCGAGGCCGCCGGCGTCCAGCAGGTCGCCCAGCTCGAACTGGATGTCGTCATACACGCCGATCCAGCGCAGGCGGTCGCCGATCACGTCAGCCGAAGCCGAGCGCCGCAGCATGCCGTGGACGGTGTAGCCCTTCTCCAGCAGCAGCTTGGCGAGGTACGCCCCGTCCTGACCGGTCACACCGGTGATCAAAGCCGTCTTAGCCATGCGTCTTCGCCGACTCCAGTAACAACGAAGGGTCCTGACTACACTATTGCCCGCGAATGGAAAGCAGCGCCGGCGATTTTCCATCGCCGACGCCGCTCATCCGAAAAGCATGGGAAATCAGGCTGTTGAAATCCCGAAACTACTCCTCGCGCATCGTGGTGCGCAGGGTGTCCCGCAGCGGCGAGAACAGGTACTGCAGCACGGTGCGCTCGCCGGTCGGGACGATCACCTGAGCTGGCATGCCGGCGGTGACGCGGCTGCGCAGGTTCGGCGGCAACTGCTTGATGTCCACCGTCACGACGCCGAGGAAGTACGACACCTTGCCCTCCGGATCGGTCAGGCGGTCGTGCGAGATCGAGATGATCTTGCCGTTCAGGATCGGCACCTCGCGCGAGTGGAACGACGGCAGGCGCACCTCGGTGACCATGCCCTCGTGGATGTTGTCGACGTCGGTCGGCGCGAACTGGGCGTGGATCTCGAAGCTGCGCTCGTCCGGCGCGATGTCGACCAGCGCTTCGGCCGGACGCACCACGGCGCCTTCGGTGAAGAAGCGCAGGGCCTGGGCCACGCCGTTCACCGGCGAGACGATGTTGACGCGGCGCTGGGCGTCGGCGGCGACGACTTCGCGTTCGCTGACCTCGGCCAGCTTGACGCGGGTCTCGGCGATCGCCTCGCTGACCTGTTCGAAGAACTGCTGGCGGATCTGGCGGATCTTCAGCTGGGTCTCGCCCATGCCCTGGACGGCCTTGGCGCGGTCGGCGGTGAGCTTGCCGATGGCGCCCGACAGCGAGGCCTGCTCGCGCTCAAGCGCCAGCAGGCGCGGCCGGGGCACCAGGCCCTTGTCGTAGATCTTGCGCAGGTCGCCCAGCTCGTCCTGGATGAAGCCGAGTTGCTCCTTCAGGCCTTGGATCTGGCGGTCAATGCCGTCGATCTCGCTCTTGAACTGGTCGCGCTGGGCGTTGAACAGGTCGATCTGGCCCTGGATGGTCTGGCGGCGCTCGATGAACTGCGACTGTTCGTCGGCCAGGGCGCGGGCCACCACCGGATCGGCGCGCTGGGTCAGGAGCTCGGTCGGGAAGCTGATGGTCGGACGCTGGTCACGCTCGGCGACCAAGCGGGCCTCGAGGGCGCGGAAGGCCACGTACTGGGCGCGGGTGATGCCGGCCGCGGCGTTCACCTGGGTCGGGTCCAGCTGGAACAGCACCTGCCCGGCCTTCACCCGCTCGCCTTCGCGCACGAGGATCTTGCTGAGCATGCCGCCTTCCAGGTGCTGGATGGTCTTGCGATTGGCGGTGGTGGTGACGACGCCGTTGGCGATCACGGCGCTGTCCAGCGGCGCGAAGGCGGCCCAACCCAGGACCCCCACGAAGGTGAAGGCGATGACGGCATAGCCGATGCGGGCGATGCCCTTGTAGTTGTCGGTCGGACGCTTGATCTGAGCGGGCTTCATGTGAGCTTGAGCCTAAGAGGCGCCAAGGAACCGGCGCCGGTAAAACGGGGAATGGCGGACGTCACGCGCGCTGCGGCGCGGGGATCGGCGGCTGGGGCGGCTGGGGCGGTTGCGCGCCCATCAGCTTGGCCAGCATGACGTCCCGTTCGCCGAAGTCCGAGATCACCCCCTGATTGATGACCATGATGTAGTCCGCCTGGCTCAGGATGTTGACCTTGTGCGTGGCGAACACGACCGTGCGGCCGGCGGCCTTCAGCTTGGCCATGGCCTGGGTCAGGGCCGCCTCGCCCACCTGGTCGAGGCTGGCGTTCGGTTCGTCCAGCACGATCAGCGCCGGCTGGCGGAACAGCGCGCGGGCCAGGGCCAGGCGCTGGCGCTGGCCGCCCGAGAGCGAGGCGCCGCCTTCGCCGATGGCGGTGTCGTAGCCGTCGGGCAGAGCCTGGATCATCTCGTGGACGCCGGCCATCTTGGCGGCCTCGATCACGTCATTGGCCTCGAACTCGCCGAAGCGGGCGATGTTCTGGGCGACGGTGCCCGAGAACAGCTCGATGTCCTGCGGCAGGTAGCCGATGTGACGGCCCAGCTTTTCGGGGTCCCACTGGCGCAGGTCGTAGCCGTCAAGACGGATGACGCCCGCCGCGCACGGCCACACGCCGACGATGCCGCGCAGCAGCGAGGACTTGCCCGCCGCGCTGGGGCCGACGATGGCCAGGGCCGTGCCGGCGTCGAGGCGGAAGCTGGCCTGGCGCATGGTCGGGGCCTGGGCGCCGGGCGGGATGATCGAGGCGGCCTCGGCCGACAGGATCCCGCGCGGTTCGGGCAGGTCCATGTGGTCGGTGCGGTCGGCGTCGGCGCGGAGCATGGCCTGCAGGCGGTCCCACGAGCCGCGGGCGCCGATGAAGCCCTTCCACTGACCGATGGCGCCTTCGATGGGGGCGAGCGCGCGGCCCACCAGGATCGAGCCGGCGATCATCGAACCGGGCGAGATCTCGCCCTTGATGGCCAGATAGGCGCCGCCGCCCAGGATCAGGGTCTGGACGATCTGGCGGAACACCTTGATGCCCGACATCACCGCGCCGCCGGCGTCGCTGGCGGCGGCCTGCCAGGCCACCTGCTCGTCACGACGCACGCGCCAGCGGGCCTGAAGTCCGCCCCACATGCCCATGGCCTTCATGACCTCGGCGTTGCGCAGCGTCGCGCTGGCGTCGTTCTGGGCGGCGATCGACGACATGGTGGCCAGCGTCACCGGGTTGTTGGTGGCCCGGTCGTTCATCACCGCCAGGCCGAAGGTGATGATGCTGGCGATGATGGCCAGGACGCCGAAGAACGGGTGCAGCATCCACGAAACGATGATGAACACCGGTGTCCAGGGCGCGTCGCAGAAGGCGATCAGGCCGCCGGTCATGAACTCGCGCACGGAGTCCATGTCGCGGAACGCCTGGGCGCCGGAACCGCGCTTGTTCAGGGTGGAGTCGAGCACCGACTTGAAGATCGGGTCGCGGGCCATGGCGTCGAACTTGAGCCCGCCGCGCACCAGCACCTGAGTCCGCAGCGCTTCCAGCGCGCCGTAAATCAGGAACAGGAAGATGCAGATCAGGGTCAGGACGACCAGGGTCGACACGTTGCGGCTGCTGAGCACGCGGTCATAGACCTGCAGCATGTAGAGCGGACTGACCAGGGCCAGGATGTTGATGAAGAAGCTGAACACCATGGCCGCGATCAGGGCGGGCCGCATGGCCACCACGGCCTGGTCGAGGATGGTGGGCTTATCGACGCGACGGGAGAAAATCATGCGCTGCTTTCGAGACGGCGACCGCTTCGGCGCCGCTTACGTTTGATCGGGGCTGTTCATCACGCAAATGTGGCGGGATAGCGCCCGCCCGCCGCTAAATCACAGTTTGTGACAAGCGACAAGCCGCCGGGCGTTTGCGCGCGAGCCGCGCGTCGCCCACTCCCCTGAGACGCGACCCTTCCCGCATAAAAAGACCCCGCCGTTCCGAGGAACGACGGGGTCCGATAGTCCGGCTCGGGCCGAAGCCCGAGCCGTTCCTGGTTGCCGATTAGGCGCCCAGGGTGAAGTTCGCAGCGCCGAGCGCGCCAACGGCGATGCCGTTGAACGTGCCGATCAGAGCGATTTCGGTCGACGCCAGGGTCGTGTCACCGTTGTTGGTGAAGGCGTACAGGTAGGCGTTACCAGCGTCATAGGCCACGATGTAGCCGACTTGGTTGGCAACGACCGTGATGGCGCCGGTGTTGTTGATCAGCGCCGCACCGTCGGTCGAGGTGCCGATCACGTTCACCGCACCGCCGAGGTCGACGTTGACGACAGTGACGTCAGCCGTGTTGCTGGCCGTGAAGGCGCCGGCGGTGCCGACGACTTGCAGGACCGGCTGAGCGGCAGCGGCCGTACCAGCGTCCGTCTGGGTGACGTCCAGCTGGATCTTGTCGTTGGCGACCAGGAAGTTGTTCACGACGTCGCGGTTAGCCGCAGCGACGATACCAACACCACCAGCGTCGCTGAAGATGATGGTGTCGGCCGAGGCCGTAGCAGCGTTCAGCGTGAAGGTGTCCACGCCGTCGCCGCCCGTCACGGTCACGGCGCCCGAACCGGTCACGGTCAGGGTGTCGTTATCCGCGCCGGCGACGAAGGTGACGGCGCCCGACGACGAAACGGTCAGCGAGTCAGCACCGGCGTTGCCGTTGACGGTGGCCGTGGCCGTGCCGCTGACGGTGACGGTGTCAGCAGCCGAACCGCCGTTGTAGGTGTTGGTGCCGGTGGCCGCCAGGGTCGCCGTCGTCGCGTTGTTCGACGCGGTGACGGTTTGGTTGCCCGTGCCGGTGCCGTTGAAGGTACCAGCGGCGCCCAGGGTGTACGCACCCGCAACGCTCACGTTGTGAACGGCGCCGACGGTGGCGGCGAAGGTCAGCGTGTTGACCGTTTGAGCGGCCGTCACGTTGACGGTTTCGAAGCCGGTGCCGCCCAGGGTGACGTTACCGCCAGCCGTCAGGTCAGCCGTCAGGTTCAGGACGTCAGCAGCGCCGTTGGCGGTGATGGCGCCAGCCTTGGCGTTGGTGTCGACCTGGAACGTGGTGTTGTTGGCGGCCAGGGTCGTGAACAGGGTGTTCGTGACCGTGGTGTCAACGAGGTTCACCGTACCAGCGTTCGTCACGTTGATGGTGAAGTTGTTACCACCAGCCGTGCGAGCAACCGTCGTCATGGCGTCCAGCTTCGCAGCCGTCGTGTTGACCACCATCGTGCCGTTGGTGGTGTCGGCGTTCAGCGTAGCGATGCCCGAACCCAGACCGTCCGAGTTGGCGGTAGCGCCACCTTGAACCACAACGTTACCAGCGGCTTGACCCAGGTTCACGACTTCGAAGTTCGAAGCCTTCGTCAGGTCCAGCGTACCAGCGGCGATGCCGTTGGCCAGCGTCAGGGTGTCGATATCGGCCGCGGCCGTACCGATGCCCGTGCCGCCGCCGTCGAACGAAGCGCCAGTGGCTTCGATCTGAGCCTTCGAGACGCCCGTCAGGGTGTCAGCACCAGCGCCCAGAGCGACAGCGCCGCCCGTGGCGAAGTTGGTGAAGGTGACGGTGTCGTTGCCGGTGCCGCCCGTGATGTTCTTGATGGTCGAGGCCGCAGCGGCCGACACGGTGTTCGCGCCGTTCGCCAGGGTCAGACCTTCGAAGTTCGTCACGGTCGCCGCGATGGAGACAGTGCCGGCGTCGGAGATAACCAGAACGTCGTTGGTGCCAGCGGCAGCGTTGATGCCCACGGCGCCGTTCAGGTTGGCGATCGTGGTGGTCACGGTGTCGTTGTCGTTCGTGGTGACGCCGGTGGCGCCCGTCTGGGTCGTCAGGTTCACGTTGGCCGCCAGGGCGTTCAGCGTGATCGAGTTACCCGTCAGGCCCAGGCTCAGATCACCAGCGGTGATCGTGCTGTTGCCGGTCAGAATGATACGGAAATCGCTCTGGTCCAGCTGGCCGTTCGAGTCGAGGTCGACCCACAGGGTGTTGGTGTCGGCTTGGAACACGGCTTGGACGCCGTCGATCGCGGTCGTCAGAGCGCCCTGAGCCAGAGCGAACGACGAACGAACGCCAACGAACTGGGTGCCCGACGTCAGGCCGAGACCGATCAGGTCCAGCTTGTCGGTGCCCGACACGAAGTCGGTGATGGTGTCGGTCGACTTGTCGGTCGACTGAGCCAGCGCCGTGTAGATCACGGTGTCGGCGCCAGCGCCGAGAGTGATCGTGTCGCCGCCGGTGGCGGTGCCCGAGTTGGTGACAACCAGACGGTCAGCGCCCGAACCCAGCTTGATCGTCGCGCCGCCAACGGCGGTCGTGATCGTGGTGGCGGTGAAGTCGATCTTACCCGTGACGGTCGAAGCGTCGAAGCTGGTCAGAGCCGCGCCACCGACAGCGCCGGTGAACGTGACATTGGCGTCGCTGGCCAGCGTGATCGACGTCGCGTTAGCGGCGGTCAGACCAGCCGAGGTCAGGGTGCCTTGACCGGCGACAGCAGCGTCGTCAGCCACGTTGACCTTGATGACATCCCAGTTGGCGGCCGTGATGGCGCCAACAGCGTCAGCGGCGCCGACCTTGTTGATGTTCAGGGTCAGGTTGTCGGCAGCGCCGTTGGTCGCCAGAGCGGCCGACAGGGTTTGACCGACGGTGCCAGCGTCTTGCGAGACCGTGAGGGTCGCACGAGCGTTGGTGATCGTGGTCGCGCCTTGCAGGCTGGCGCCGTTGGCTTGGCCGGTGCTGGTGTAGTTGACGGTGTCGATCGAGGCGAAGTTCGCCAGGTTGACGTTGCCCGTGCCGCCGCCCGAAACTTCGAGGACTTCAACGGCCGTCAGGACGCCGCCGGTGCTGCCGGTGGCCACGGCTTGGCTCAGGACGACCGTATCGGTGCCCGCGCCGCCGTTGAACGAGTCGCCGGTGGCGAAGCCGTTCGAGAAGTCAGCGCGGTCAGCGCCCGTACCACCCGTGACGGTCGCGTTGATGGCGCCCGAGTTGGTCATGACGACGTTGATGCCGCCGGTGTTCTTCGAACCGTCGACCGTGCCGGTGGCGCCGGCGAAGGTCAGGGCGTCGATCTTCACGCCTTGGCCGCCGTCGATGTTGACGGTGGTCAGGGTGTTCGAGTTCAGCGCCGTCAGGTTCGACGTGGCCGAGCCCGAGCCCGTGACGTTGAAGATTTCGACGCCGTTGACGGTCACGGCCGACTTCGAAGCCGTACCAGCCGCTTGAGCCGGGTCGAACACGTTTTCCAGGACCAGGGCCTGGGTCGTGGTCGTGCCGGCGACGACGGCGGCGTTGTAGTTGACGGTCGTGTTGACGGTGGCCGTCGACTGGCTGGTGTTGCGCACGACGATGGTCGCGGCTTCATTCAGGCCGGTCAGGGTCAGGTCGAACGAGCTGTCGTCGTTGACGATGCGCGTAGCGCCGGTGACGCCCGACATGTCGAAGGTGGTGCCGCCAACAGCGCCAGCGCCCGCGTCGCTGGTGATGTTGTAGACTTCGATGCCCGAAGCCTTGAAGCCGGCTTGGTTCACGGCGACGTTGCCGTTCGAGGCGTAGTTCAGGGTGTCGACGCCAGCGCCGCCCGTCAGGCTGTCAGCAGCCGACAGCGTGGTGTTGGTGGCGACGAAGGTGTCAGCGCCAGCAGCGCCGTTCAGCGTGTCAGCAGCCGCGGTCAGCGTCAGGGTTTGAGCAACCGGGCTCACGCCGTAGTTGTCGAACAGGGCGATGCCGCTGGCGTTGTCGGCGGTCAGAGCGCCGTCGTCAGCCAGGTCCTTCACCAGGTTGTTGGCGGCAGTCGCGTACGAGCCGAGGCCAGCGCCGTTGTTGAAGATCGTGGCCTGATAGATGATTTCGCCGACGATGGCGGCCTTGACGGCCAGAGCGACGTCAGCCGCGGCCAGGCCCGGGACGTTCGCCTTCACGAAGGCTTCGTAGTAAGCGACCGAAGCGGGGCTCGACAGGAAGGCCACGGCGTTGGCGACGTTGACGCCAGCGGCGGCAGCGGCGGCGTTGCCAATGATCACGTTGTAGGCGGCGGCGGTGGCGTCAGCGACCGACGACGAACCGTAGGCGGCGGTGAAGCTGGCCTTGGCGGTCGGGTTTTGCAGAGCCAGCGAAACGGCTTGCGCGATGAAGCGGTTTTCGCCGTTCAGGCCGGCTTGGGCGCCCGAACCGACGTAAGCGGCGTTCAGAGCCTTCAGACCAGCGACGCTCGGCGCGAAGCCGAGGAAGAACTGGTACGACTGGACGCTGACGGCCGTCGTGATGTCCGAACCGAGGTCGATGGCCGACTGCAGCGCTTGAGCGTCGCTCAGCGTGCCGGTGGCGTTTTGGTTGGCGATGCTCTGAAGGCCGGTCAGCTGAGCGGCGGTCGGAGCAGTGCCAGCGTTGGCGTTCGTGAAGAACGTCGTCAGCTGGGTCAAAGTGTAAGCCATCTGGCTTGTCTCCCAAAATAAATCCCACACCCCCCTGCGACCGTTTGGCGCGCATGGGAGCAGAGATGCCTATAGAGCAAACGTCATACGTCCACAATACCCGAAATCGCGCCGTACAGCATTTTCATAACCGGTACAGCAAATTGGCTATATAGCGTTCCTTGTACCCCCCCTCGGAATGCGCTATAGGATAATGTGAATTCGCCCGTCGCGCGGGCTGTCTCGCGCGTCGCCCGGCTAGCAAGGCTTTATAATATGTACGGCAACCCACAACGTCGCAGCGCCCCGGAGGTCCAGGACCTTCGCCGCGAAGGCGGTCGATGGCTGAAGGAGATGCGCGAGGCCGCCGGCCTGTCGCAGCGCCAGCTGGCCGCAAAGGTCGGCGCCGACTATTACACCTTCATCTCGCAGCTGGAGACCGGCCGCGGCCGCATTCCGCCGGACCGCTACCGCGACTGGGCGGTGGCCCTGGGCACGCCTGAGCGGGCGTTCGTGCAGGAACTGATGCGGTTTTACGATCCCATCACCTACGAAATCCTGTTCGGCGAAGAATAGTTCGTTTAGGGTGACGTCCGACCGTCCGGGGGGATGGTCGCCTTTTCAACGCGTGGGGAACCGTCCGACGCATGGCCGCACAGGTCCTTTCGTTCTTTCAGCGCGCGCCGCGCATCCAGCCGAGTCACAGCGACTGGACGCAGCAGGAGCTTGCCGAGTTCTACCGCGTGGAGAGCGCGCTGATCCGCGCCGGCATCCGTGTCGGCACCGACCGCGGGATGAGCGACGAGAACGATCCCTGGTTCATCTTCTATCGCGCCGACGACAACGAGGTGGTGATCCACTTCGCCCGCATCGATGGCGAGTACATCATCGCCGGTCCGGCGTATGAAGAAGTCGCGCGCGGCTTCGACTTCAGCGCCCTGGTGCGCAACATGGTGGCGCGCCACCCGCTGATTAAGCGTCCCGAGCGCGGCGACAACGTGTCGATCCACCCGGCCGCCTTGCTGGTGGCGATCGTCGGCACCGCCTTCTTCAAGAGCGGCGAGGCGCGCGCGGCCGAGAGCGGCGCGACGACGTCGGCTCCGACCACGCACCGGCCCACCCTGCTCAGCACCAGCTCGCCGGCCAGCATCACCGGCGGCGTGGCCGCTGCGCCTCAGATCGCCGCCTCCGCCCAGGTGCCGGTCAGCCAAGCCGTGATGATCCTGGCCGCGGCGATGATGGCCGCCGAGATCAAGGTCGACTCGACCAGCCTCGCCCCGGCCGCGCGCGACGCGATCGCCCAAGCGGCGGCGGCGCTGGACTTCAGCGACCACGCCGTCGACGGCACGGTCAACCTGGCGACGCGCTCGGTCGGCACGACGCCGGTCACCGCCCCGGCCCCGACGCCGGCCGAGACGGTGTCGTCGGTGCTGGCGCTGGTGGCGCTGCTGAGCACCCTGCCGACGCCGGAACAGACCTTCGCCCAGGCCGACAACGGCACGGCCGGCGCCGTATCTTCAGTCGGGCTGGAGAGCGCGGCTCAGAACCTGTCGCAGATCGGCCAGTGGACCATCGACGTGCGCTTCGCCGCGAGCGGCTCGGCCGAGGTCGAGGCGGTGCATCTGGTGCGCACCCTGGTGGCCGGCGCCGCGTCGGAGCAGGTGGCGGTGATCCAGGTGGAGAAGCTGCCGCAGATCCTGCTCGACATGATCGAGCGCGGCCCGCACTACAGTGTGACCGCCGATCCGAGCGCGCCGGTCAGCGGCGCGCCCAACACGCCGGCCCCCGCCCCCGCGGTCGAGACGCCGCCTCCGGCGCAGGACAATGCGCCCGCGCCGGTGGACAACGCAGCGCCGACTCCGGTCGACCCGACGCCGCCGCCGGTGTCCGTGGATCCGACCCCCGCGCCCGTCGCACAGCCGAAGCCGGCTCTGCCCGCGTTCAGCGGTTTCGCCAGCCAGGAGCTGGTGAAGCAGTTCGTCGACTACTTCATCGCGCACACCGATCAGGTCTCGATGATGCTGAAGGGCCTGCAGGTCGTGATCTTCGACAGCCGCGTGACGAGCGCGCCCGAGACGATCGACCACATGACGAGCATGACCTTCACCTTCTTCGACGGCAGCTCGGTCAATCTGGTGGGCGCGCAGTCGGCGTTCCTGCACCACGACGGCCTGACCTGAGGCGTCTCGCGCGGGCTTGCGCCGCCGCGCCGTCCGCTATCCCTCGCCTCGCGACCGCGCGCCTGCCATAGTGCGGCCGATCCGGCGTTCACGGTCGGACGCCGTCGCTTCAGTTCACGAGAATCCCCTTGCGTCCGCCCCGCCTTGATCTTGCGATACGTTCCGCCATGGCCCCCGCGCCGTCGTGGAGCGCCGAGGCCGCGCCGTCGGGCGCCAAGCAAGCCCCCTCGCCCGCCGAGACCGCAGCCGCTGCGGCCACGCCGGGCCGTCGCCGGCTGGCCCTCCCTCGCCGGATCGCCGCCAAGCTGTTCGGCCGCGTCGCAGACTATGGGCGGCGGTACCTGCAGGCCCCCGTACTACATGAACTGGGCGAGCAACGCGCGCTGAGCCATGCCTTGCTGGACGAGCTGCGCCATACGCGGCTTCACGTCGTTCAGCTCGAGCGACAACTGGAGGCGCTGGCGATCGAGCACGGCCGATCCGTCTCGGCCCTGGCCGCGCTGGCCAACGGTCATGGCCAGCAGATGACCGCAATGCTGGCGGCGCAGGACGCCCTGGCCTTGCGGCAGGAGCGCATGGCCGAAGAGCAGGGCCAGATCGCCCGGACGCACTCGGAGCGCCTGTTCGCGATCGAGGGGATCGCCGCGACCTCCGTCACCCATCTTGAGACCCTGCCCGCCCTGTTCGGCCCGCGCTTTGACGAGCTTGAGATCAAGCAGCGACCGCTGATCGCCTATGACGACGAGTCGATGGCGATCCGCATGCGCGACGGCTACGTAATGGCGCCGCGCCATCTGCCGACCTTCGTCACCATGCTGGCCAACGCCACCAGCCGTGGCCTCGAGCCGGGCACCGGCGACGTGCTGCGTCGCCTGATCCAGCCGGGCATGGTGGTGGCCGATGTCGGCGCCAATATCGGCCTTCTGACCCTGGTGATGGCCTGGGCGACCGGGCCCAGCGGCCACGTCATCGCCTTCGAGCCCGAGGCCGTGCCGCGCTCCAACCTCGAAAAGATGAAGCATCTCAACGGCCTGTCCTGGGTCGAGGTGCGCGATCAGGCCGTTGGCGAAAGCGCCGGGCGCCTGACGTTCCACGTCAGCGACATCATCGGCCACAGCTCGCTCTACGCCCTGCCCGACGCCGAGGAGGCGCGCACGGTCGAGGTTGAGGTCGTGCGCCTGGACGACGTGGCGCCGGCCCAGCGGCTGGATGTGGTCAAGATCGACGTCGAGGGCGCCGAGCTGGACGTTCTGGCCGGCATGAAGGGCGTGATCGCCAAGAACCCGGATCTGGCCATTGTCGCCGAGTTCGGACCGGAGCACTTGAAGCGCGTCGGCCAGACGCCGGCCCAGTGGTTCAAGGCGTTCGGCGACGCGGGCTTCACCCCCTACATGATCGACGAGACCCGCGGCGATTGCGTGAAGACCAACGCCAAGGCCGCCGCCAAGGTGGTCTCGGCCAATATCGCCTTCGTGCGCGCCGGCGGCGACGCCCAGAAGCGCTTGCTGAACCGCTAGGACCGCCCGATGAAGATCTGCTGGGTGACGCCCTTCGTCCTGCGCTCGTCCATCGGCCGCGTCAGCGCCGAGGTCGCCAAGCAACTCGCCGCGCGCGGGCACGAGGTCGAGATCCTGCGCTGCGAGGACCAGAACGATCCGGCCGAGCCGCTACATCCGACCGCCCTGCCCGTCCACCACTGGCGCAGCTACGATTTGAACCGCCTACGGACCGAGTTCGACGTGGTCGTCGTCAATATCGGCGACAACTATCCCTTCCACGCCGGCGTGTTCGCGATCCTGGACGCCGCGCCGTGCCTGGGGATCTTCCACGACTTCTATATCTACAACCTGTTCTCGGGCTGGCTGTACTACAACGGCCTGGACTACCAGCGTCACGACGCCGAGATCGTGGCCACCTACGGGCCGGCCGCGCAGCCGTACGCCGTGGCCGTGCGCTCGGGCCAGATGCTGGATATGGGCGAGATCGCCAAGCACCTGCCGATGACGGAATGGCTGGCGGGCCGCTGCGAGGCCGCGCTAGCGCACGCCCATTTCTACGCGCCGAAGCTGGAGGCCGTGTGCCTTGGCCCCGTCGCGGTGACGCCGTTGTGCTGCCCCGACCGCGCGACGCCTCCGGGTCCGCCCAAGGCGAAGTCGCAGCTTACCATCACGACCGTCGGGGTGATGAACCCGAACAAGCGGGTCGCCGACGTCATCCAGGCACTGGGCGGGTCGGATACGCTGAAGGCCTGCGTCTACCGCCTGGTCGGCCCGATCTCCGATGAAGAGCGCGCGCGACTGGAAGCGCTCGCCGTCGAGGTCGGCTTTGACAACCTGGTCATCGACGGCGCGGTGGACGATGAAACACTCGACCGACGCCTTGACGAGGCTGACATCATGGTCGCGCTGCGCAAGCCGGTGCTGGAAGGCGCTTCGGGCTCGGCCTGCGAGGGCATGCTGAGCGGTCGGCCGACGGTGGTCGCTCGCGCCGGCTTCTACGGCGAACTGCCCGACGACCTCGTGTTCAAGATCGACGGTGACATCGTGGTCGACGAGCTGCGATCGACGCTGGAGCGACTGGTTTCCGACGACGCCCTGCGGCGCAAAACCGGCAAGGCCGCCCGGGCCTGGGCGCTTGAGACCCTCAACGCCGCGCGATACGCCGAAGCGGTCGAGGCCCTCGCGCAAGCTCAGGTCACCAGCCGCCCGCTACTGGCGGTCGGCCGGCGGATCGGAGGCGAGTTGAAGGCGATGGGCCTGCCGGCGGAAGACCCCGCCGCCGCGCGCATCGGGGCGACCTTGCAGAAGCTCTTCGCCCCCCTGCCGCAATAGAGCGCCTTCGCGTCAGGCGCTCTTGCTGACCGTCGGCGCGCAGTAGTGATCGAGGAACGCCTGGTGCTGCGGCAGGCGTGACACGGCGCCGGCGATGTTGCGTTTCAGGTCGTCCAGCGCCTGTTTCAGCTGCTGCGGCGGCATCATGCGGCCCATGTGGTGATAGGCCCTGGGTATGATCCGCTGCCCCAGCATCACCTGCAGCCAGGAATCGACCTGGAACAGCTCGCCCGGCGCCTGGAAAACATGGCCGCTCTCCTGGAACAGAGCGATCCGGTGGGCCAGGCTGTCGGGGATGTCCATGGTCCGGACGCGGTCCCAGAACGCGCTGTCGGTGCGCTCGGTCACCTTGTAGTGCAGGATGATGAAATCGCGGATCTTCTCGAGTTCGTCGTCGGCCTGTCGGTTGTAGCGATCGATTATCGCCTGGCTGATCCCCCCGAACGGAAACAGCTGCATTAGCCGCGTCACCCCAATCATGATCAGGTGGATGGAGGTCGACTCCAAAGGCTCGACGAAGCCGCTGGAGAGGCCCAGCGCCACGACGTTCTTGTCCCAGGTCTTGCGACGGCGGCCGGTGCGGTAGCGGATCAGACGCGGCGAGATCAGGGTCTCACCCTCGATCTCGCGGGTCAGCATGTCCATCGCCTCGTCGTCCGACATGTGATCGCTGCAATAGACGAGCCCGTTGCCCACGCGATGCTGCAGCGGGATCTTCCAGCGCCAGCCCGCGCCGTGGGCGATGGCGCGGGTATAGGGAACCGCAGGCCCGGTCGAGCGGGTTTGCACCGCCAGCGCGCTGTTGGTCGGCAGCCAGTGGCTCCAGTCCTCATAGCCCGCCTTCAGGGTCTGCTCGATCAGCAGCCCCCGGAAGCCCGTGCAGTCGATGAAGAGGTCGCCCTCGACCACCTGGCCGGACTCCATGACCAGGGCGTCGACGAAGCCGTCCGTTTCCCGCTGGCGAACGCTGGCGATCTTGCCTTCGACACGGCGGACGCCATCAGCCTCGGCCATGCGGCGCAGGAACTGCCCATAGAGGCCGGCGTCCAGGTGGTAGGCATAGTTCAGCGGGCTCTCCTCGCCCGTGTAGAACCGCTGGGCCTCGGCCGCCTTCAGCTCGAAGCAGTAGTCGCCCAGATCGCCGCCGAACCCCTGAGCCACGGCCTGCAGCCAGAAGTGATGGAAGCCGCCCATCCAGGTGGATTTGCCGACCTGACCGAACGAGTGGATGTAGCGGTCACCGATCTCGCCCCAGTTCTCGAACGAGATGCCGAGCTTGAAGGTCGCCTGGGTGGCCCGCATGAACTCGGCTTCGTCAATCCCCAGCAGCGCATTGAAGGTCCGCGCCGTGGGAATCGTCGACTCCCCCACCCCGACGGTGCCGATGTCTTCGGACTCCACCAGGGTGATATCCAGCAGCGAACCCAGTTGCCGACCTAGCGCTGCGGCGGCCATCCAGCCGGCCGTGCCGCCGCCAGCGATCACCACCTTGCGGATCCGTTGGGACTCCATGGCTTCCTCTTCTCTGGACATGGCTATCGGTTCAGCCGGTCGATCAGCCAGGCGCGCAGGCGTCGGGCCTTGAGGTCGTCGAGCGGCCCCAGCGGACCGCGCGCCGTCTCGGGCAGATGCGCGCCGGCCCGCTCACCGGGGCCGAACACATAGTAGTCGAACAGGGCCTTCCAGCCCTGCTTCTCGAAATCTGGCCGGTCGCGCAGGCTGAGCAGGCCGTGCAGCAGCGTCGTCATCGGCGTGTCGACAAAGGCCGGCGTGGTGTTCCACCAGTAGTTCATCAGCACGTTGAACTGGCCCAACGCCTCGACCTGGTGCCACCACAGCGCCGGATAGACCAGCACGTCGCCCGGCTCCATCTCGGCGACCTGGGCGCTGGCCAGCGCCTCGCGAAACAGCGGGTGGCGGTCGAAATCCGGCTTTTCGAAGTCGACCATGCTGACGACCTGACCGCCCGGCGTCGGCTCCAGCGGGCCGGGGTAGAGGTTGCCCGCCTGGTCGGGCGGAAACAGCGTGAAGCGCCGGCGGCCCACCGCGCAGACGGCGATGTTGTTGGACATGTCGTAATGGGCGGCCGCCACGGTCCGGTTGCCGATCCAGATTCCCGCCATGGGCGGCTGCGGACCATAGACCTCGGGGCCCAGGCCCAGATCGTTTTCGGCCTTCAGGCCTGGAAAATAGGCGTCGAGATCGGTCGAGCCGATGTAGATCGACGGGGCGTCGTGCTGGTCCTCGGCGGCCTCGATCCGCCGCAGAAAGTCCTCAAGCGTCGCGCGTTCGGCCTTGAAGTTCAGGCCCGTCAACGTCTCGTCATAGAAGAAGCGGCCCTTGATGCCGGGGTCGCCCGTATAGCCCACGACCGGGACGCCGCGATCATGGACGCAGATATAGTCGCGGGCGGCTTGTGAAGATTGAAGCCCGGCCTGGACGATCGGCCAGTGACACGCCAGGCCTTTGAACAGCATCGGCGTCTGTCCGGCCAGGACGGCGTCGAACGGGATCTCGGCCGGCGTCGCGACCTTGACCTCCAGCGTCCGCTTCGCCGTCAGCGCGATCATGCCAAGCTGGCCCGGCGCCGGTTCTTGCGAGCGATCAGGTCCTCGATATTGCCCATCGATGAGACGATCCACTGCGCGGCGCGCAACAGCCCGGACTGATGAAGCCGCTCCAGGGCCTCGCCGGTCATCGCGTTGAGCCGATCCGGCGCGATCGTGAAGACATCGGGGACGTCGTAGCTGGCGTGATCATCGAGCTTGATCTCGATGTCGATCGGCTCGATCAGGCCGTACTGCTCGAACGCCGCGAACATCGGATCGGCGATCTCCAGCCCGTCATGAATCTGGCCCAGGGTCTGGCTGACGCTCTGAAGATAGGGCGAATTGCCCCCTGCCGGCAGGAACAGGCGCTCTCCGTCCGTTCGGCTCACACGCGGGTGATCGAGGTCGACATGGATCATCGGCCGCGGCTGACCACCAAGCGCATCTCGCTGCAAGGCGATCGAGAAGGGTCCGCGACGCTGCACGGCCGGGATGTAGCGCGCGTTCCAGCCGGTCTCGTCGAGAAAGAGGTTTTCGTCGCGGTCCAGGCCCAGCAGCGCCACGGCCTGGTAGGCGCCCGATGGGTCCTTGCGGATCAGGATCGGATATTCGCGCTGCGCGGCTTCGAACTCGGTCGGCAGCAGCAGGGTCTGGTTGACGCCGTCGCCGAAGTCGACGCCGTGGGCGGCGATCACCCGCAGATCAGCATGATCGACATTGTTGAGAAGCACACGGTTCATGAACGCCCACCCACGCTGAATACGCTCACTTCAAAGGAAGAAAGGGGCCGCCGCAAGCGGCGACCCCATCCTGACTTCCGGTCCCGAGATTAGAAGCGGTAGCGCGCGCCAAGCAGGATCCGGCGATCCAGCTCTTGGGCGAACCACAGCTCGTTCTCGTCGCGAGCATAGGTGCGCAGGCTTTCCTTGGTCAGGTTGATGCCTTCCAGCGAGATCGCCAGCTTCGGCGTCACGTCGTAGCTGACGCTGATGTCTAGCTGGCCGAACGGCGCGGTGTAGACGGGGTTCCGCGAGCCGCCACGGTTGGTGGCCGCCAGGAACTTGTCACGCCAGTTGTAGGCGACCCGGGCCGAGATCCCGTTCTTGTCGTAGATCAGGGTGGCGTTGGCCGTGTCCGACAGACCCAGCAACGCGAACTGATCTTGCGACGGGTTCGCGCCGTTGTCGAAGCTCACGTCGCCCCGCACCATCGTGTACGCCCCCGACACACCAAAGCCGGTGTCGCCGAAGAAGTGCTGGGCGGCGATTTCGAAGCCGTGGATCTTGCCGGTCCGGTTGTTGATCGGCTTGGAGACCTGGAAGTTGAACAGCGGATCGGTGCTGTTGGGCGAAATGTCGACCGCCGCCAGGATCTGGTCCACGAAGGCCTGGTTCAGGTCACCCGTGACGCCGCGGTTGGCCTGGAACTGGGCCTGGGCCGCGGCCGCCGAACCGGTGGTCTGCAGCAGGGCCGTCATCGTGAACAGGTTCACGTCGGTCTGGTCGGCGCCGATCGCCGTCAGGATCGCCTTGGCGGTCCCCGAACGGGTGCCCGCCGCACCGGAGCTGACGTCACGCAGGCCGAACAGGTTTTGCGAAACGGTGCCGGTGCCGACGAAATTGTTCACGCGCTTCTCGAAGAAGCCGGCCGTGATGTAGCTGCTGGGTTTGTAGTACCACTCGAGCGAGACGTCGAAGTTGTCCGAGATCAGCGGCTCCAGGTCCGGGTTGCCGCTGGTGCCGAGCGGAATGGCGCCGTTGGACACCGGACGGTTGGGCGTACCCGCCGTCTGAGCGGCGAACAGGTTGCCGTAGTCCGGACGCGCGATCGTGCGGCTGAACGAGAAGCGACCGACGAGGTTCTCGCGGAGGTCGACGCTGAAATCCAGGGCCGGCAGCAGGTTGGAGTACTTGCCCTTGCCCGCCAGCGGCGCATAGGTCGCCGAGGTGTCGAGACGGAAGTCGTTGTCCGCCGTCCAGACGATCGCGCTAGGCGTACGGATCAGCGACGTCGAGGTGACCTCGGTCTCTTCATAGCGGACGCCCGTCACCAGGGTGGCCGGCATGCCGCCCAGTTCCGACTTCCAGGTCACCTGGGCGTAACCGGCCAGGATGTCCTCGTCGACGCGGTTGTTGGCTTGCCCCGTGATCGACACGGCGTTGCCCCGGGCGACATAGGCCTTCGACATCGCGTTGTAGAGGTCGATGGCGTCCGCGCGGAACGACACCAGGCCGGCGCCGCTCTGCTTCAGGTCGAACTCGTTGAACTGGCAGGCCATGCAGAAGGCCTTGACCAGGCCCGGGGCGAACTGAGCCACGTCGCGCGGGTTCGAGATGCCCCAGCTGCCCAGGTCCTGCTGCGTCGAGCTGCCCGCCTGAACCATCTTCGACGTACGGTAGTTGAAACCGAAGTCGAAGCGGCTGCCGTTGTCGTCGAGGTCATAGGTGACGTCGGCGCGGATTTCCTTGATCTCGTGCTGCTGGCTGTTGGTCCAGGTGCGGGCCACCTGGCTGCCCAGGTCGCCCACATCCAGGGCGCCGTTGCCGTTGCCGCGCGGGGCCGCGTCGTTGATCGTGATCGACTGGACCGGAACCTTGCCGCTGTAGTCCACCGAGTGCGACGAAACGATCGGCGCGCCGATGGAAACGGTGGTCGAGCTGGTGCCGTTCGACGAGTGCGGACCGGAGTCGGCCTTCGAGATATGGCCGTCCAGCTTGACGCGCAGGCGGTCGGACAGATCCCACTCGGCGCTCAGGCCGTAGGACTTCAGGGTGTCTTCGTTGCTGCGATACTGCTGCTCGAAGCCCATGTCCTTGGTGCCGCTCAGTTGTTCCTGCAGCAGCACGGCGGTCGCGACGACGGGGTTGTTGTCGAAGGTGACCTTGTCGAACGGACGGTTGAACCAGTTGGTGCTGTCGTTACGGCGTTCGAAGGACTTGTTCACCGCATAGAGCACGTCGGCCGTAACCGTGAAGTTCTCGGTCGGGCGATACTGCGCCGTGAGCTGGCCGTTGATCCGCTCGCGCTCGCCTTGCGAGAAGTGGTAGCGGCTGTCGTTCGGGATCGCGACGAGGGTCGAACCGCTGGACGGCGCGTTTGTGATCTGCGTCGCGCCGCCGTTGCGGACAAAGCCGTTGGCCGGGTTGATGAAGTCGGCGTAGGTGCGGATGTTCCAGTCGTTCGAGGTGACGCTGCGGCTGGTGAAGTCGCGCTTCTGATAGGCGCCGAACAGCGCCACGCCGAACTTCTCGCTCTCGTCGGCCCAGTTGAGCAGGCCCGAGACTTCCGGCGTGATCTTGCTGCCGCCGTCGTCGACCTTCTTGTCCATGCTCTGGTCATAGACGGCCTTGACGCCGAGGCTGCCGGTCAGGCCCGGCTTGCCCTCCAGCGGGCGACGGGTCTTGACGTTGATCGCCGCGCCGATGCCGCCCGACGGCACCGCCGCGCGGCCGGTCTTGTAGACTTCCAGCGTAGTGACGCCTTCCGAGGCCAGGTTCGAGAAGTCGAACGAACGGCTGGTGCCGCCGGCGGTGTCGGACGACTGGTCGCCACCGACCGTGGCCACGTTGGCCGTCGGCATCGTGCGGCCGTTCAGGGTGACGAGGTTGAAGCCGCCGCCGAAGCCGCGGACCGTGACCTGCGAGCCTTCGCCGTTGGTCCGGTCGATCGACACGCCGGTGATCCGCTGCAGGGATTCAGCCAGGTTGGTGTCCGGGAACTTGCCCATGTCTTCGGCGGAAATGGCGTCGACGACGCCCGAATTGGTCCGCTTGATCTCGATCGACCGCTCCAGCGACGCGCGGATGCCGGTGATGATGACCTGATCGACGGTGTTGTCTTGAGCCTGCTGGGCCAGCACCGGGCTGGCGAACATGGCCGCCGTGATGGCGACGCACGAGGCAGACGCATGCAAGCGACGAAGCCGCTTCATAGCCGTTCCCCCTAATAAGCCCTCTCTGGGGCGCTGTTTTTGTTACGGTCCGGAAGCATTCCCGGAGCGCTCTTCCCGCTCACGTACGCCAGGCGACACCCCACGCACGAGAGACCAGTTAGCGGTAACATCGGTATCGGATGGCCGCAATGGCCAATTGACAGCGCTAGCAATCTTTTTTCAGCGCAGTTTTCGAGCGTTTTTTTGACGAGGGTGTTGAAAGAACAGGCCCAAAGCGTACGACCTGAGCGCACTTTGTTTTCAGATCCGCGCCTGAGTTGCGCCTCGTTTCGCGGTCGTAACCGATTACACGCGACGAATGTCGCGTGTCGGGCCGTCTTCAGGGGAGAATCCGATCATCAGCCATGACGCGCCAGGACGGCGCGCGGCGGGCTCCACGCGGGTTTGGCTAAAGCCAACCAAGCCAGACAAACAGACTCTGGATTTCTGTGGACTCTACCCGCCCGGGTGCAGGCCCGGGGCTTCCTGGCCGGTGCGCGCGACATACTCGGTGTAGCCGCCGCCGTACTGGTGAACGCCCTCGGGCGTCAGCTCCAGGACCCGATTCGACAGCGCCGCCAGGAAGTGACGGTCGTGCGACACGAAGAGCATCGTCCCTTCGAAATCGGCCAGCGCGGTGACCAGCATCTCCTTGGTCACCATGTCCAGGTGGTTGGTCGGTTCGTCGAGCACCAGCAGATTGGGCGGGTCAAACAGCATCTTGGCCATGACCAGACGCGCCTTCTCGCCGCCGGACAGCACGCGGCAAGGCTTTTCGACGTCGTCCCCCGAGAAGCCGAAACAACCGGCCAAGGTCCGCAAGGCGCCCTGCCCCGCCTGCGGGAACGAGCGCTCCAGCGATTCGAAGATCGTCTCCTCGCCGTCCAGGAGGTCCATCGAGTGCTGGGCGAAGTAGCCCATCTTCACACTGGCACCGATATTGACCACGCCCTGGTCGGGCTTGGTGTCGCCGGCCACCAGCTTCAGCAAGGTCGACTTGCCCGCGCCGTTGGCCCCCAGCACGGCCCAGCGCTCCTTACGGCGCACGAGAAAGTCGAGGTCCTGGTAGATCGGCCGCTCGCCATAACCCTTGTGGACGCCCTTCAGGCTGATCACGTCCTCGCCCGAGCGCGGCGGGCTCTGGAATTCGAACTGGACGGTCTGGCGGCGACGCGGCGCCTCGACCCGTTCGATCTTGTCCAGCTTCTTGACCCGGCTCTGCACCTGGGCGGCGTGCGAGGCGCGCGCCTTGAACTTCTCGATGAACTTGATCTCCTTGGCCAGCATGGCCTGCTGGCGCTCGTACTGCGCCTGGCGCTGGGCCTCGCTGAGCGCCCGCTGCTGGTCGTAGAAATCAAGGTCGCCCGAATAGGTGATCAGTTGGCCGGCGTCGATCTCGATCACCTTGCCGATGATACGGTTCATGAAGGCGCGGTCGTGCGAGGTCATCAGCAGCGCGCCGTCGTAGTTCTTGAGGAACGACTCCAGCCAGATCAGGCTTTCCAGATCCAGGTGGTTGGACGGCTCGTCCAGCAGCATGCCGTCGGGACGCATCAAGAGGATGCGGGCCAGGGCCACACGCATCTTCCAGCCGCCCGACAGCAGCCCGACATCGGCGTCCATCCGTTCCTGACTGAAGCTGAGGCCGGCCAGCACCTCGCGGGCGCGGGCCTCCAGCGCATAGCCGTCCAGCTCCTGGAACCGCTCCAGCACCTCGCCGTAACGCTCCATGATGGCGTCCAGCTGGTCAGCCTGGTCCGGATCGACCATGGCGGCTTCCAGCGTGGCCATCTCGGCGGCGAGCGCGCTGACGGGGCCGACACCGTCCATCACAGCGGCGACGGCGCTCTGCCCCGACATCTCGCCGACATCCTGGCTGAAATAGCCGATCCGCATCCCGGCATCGATCGAGACGATGCCGTCGTCAGGCTGCTCCTGGCCGGTGATCATGCGGAACAGCGTGGTCTTGCCGGCGCCGTTCGGGCCGACCAGCCCGACCTTCTCCCCCTTCTGCACGCCCATCGAGGCTTCGATGAACAGGATCTGGTGGCCGTTCTGCTTGGAGATGTTGTCGAGGCGGATCATGGGCGCCCTGCTATAGCGCGCGGGGCCGGAACGCTAGAGCCTCTCTGGTTCGCCGATCGCCATGCGACGCGCGACAGGCGCGGGCTTCACGGCCGCTCGCCCCGCGCGATGCGCGACTCAATCTCGGCGAGAACGGGACCAAGCTGGGCGACGCTTTCGACCACATAGTGGGCTCCGGCCTCCCGCAGGGCCACATCGGCAGCCCGGATCCGCTGGGCGCGGTCGTCGGCGGGTAGCGCCGCCAGGCTGTCCTGGTCCAGACCCACGCCGTTGCCAGACGCCGAGAGACCCACGGTCCAGGCCCCAACCTCGCGCCCCTCGGCGATCCCGACGACGGCGTCGTCCACCTTGACGCAGGCGCGGGCCGGCCAAGCGCCCAGCTCGACCAAGGCCTTCCACATCATCAGCGGCGAGGGCCGCCCCGCCGCCGTCTCGCCGGCGCAAACCACCGCCTCGGGCGCGTAGCCCTGGCGCGCGGCCAAGGGGAGAATGTCGGCCATCATGGGCCGGGTGTAGCCGGTGGTCGAACCGATCCTGACGCCCCGGGCGCTTAGCACGGCGGCGATCTCGGCGGCGCCCGGGATGAGCTGGGCGCAGTCGCGGGCGGCCACACGCATGAGGGGTTCGACCGCGTCGTGCAGTCGATCGACGTCCGACTCGGTCGGCGGCGCGCCGTGGCGCTCGCGCCAGAGCGCCGCGATCCGAGGCGAGGCCAGCAGCCCGCGCACATGGTCCCGTTTGGCCTTGCCCATGTCGGCGCGCGCCTCGGCCTCGGAGACCTCGATCCCCGCGTCGGCGAAGACGTGGCGCAAGGCGACGACCGGCGCGCGGCAGCCAAAGTCGATCATGGTGCCGGCCCAGTCGAAGACCACGGCCTGAAGGGTGTTGACCGTCACGATGCGGCTCCCTGGGTTGCCGGGTCGAACAGACCCGAAATGACGTCCTCGGCCAGGCCAAAGGCGGTCGACGCCCCGGTCCCGCCCGTCACGGTCACCAGTCGGACGCCCGGCATGGGGCTCTCGACAAGGCTGTGCCGGTTGGCCGAGGCGTAGGTGCCCGTCCAGCGCTCCAGCACCGGCGGCGGGGCCTGGCCGAACACGGCGGCGAACTCGTCCAGGATCAACGCGTCCACATCGTCGCGGCTGAACGGATCCGGCGTGGGGGCGTAGTGGTGGCTGTCGCCCACCACCAGCGAGCCGTCGGCGCTCTGCGCGACGATCAGGTGGACGCCATGCTCCAGGTGCGCGCCCTGCTCGCGCTTCAGCCGCGCCAGCAGCGCCTGGGCCTGCGGCAGGTCGGCATAGCCGAGATAGCGGATCAGGCCGAGGTCGGACATCACCGGGGCCGGCAGGCGCCAACCCGGATCGGCCAGACGCAACATCTGCAACTTGCAGCGCGTGACCCCGGCCCGGGCGAAGCTGTCGGGGAACAGGGTGATCAGGTCGTCCCCGGGACAGACCACGATCGCCTCCGCCAGCACCGGCCCGGCGGAGGTCTCCAGGCGTCCGGTCTCGACTCCGCGCACAGCCACGCCCCGCAGGAAGGTGACGCCGTGCGCGGCCTCCAGCCATGCGGCCAGACGAGGAATGGCGGTCCGGGACTCAACACGCAAATCCACCGCGCTGGTCAACGCGCCCAGCACCTCACCCCGCGCGGGCAGGCGATCGGTCAGCGCGTTAGCGTCCCGCCAGGCGCATCCGTCGGCCATCTCGGTTTCCAGAAAGGCCTCCAGAACCGCGCGCGCCTCGGGCCGGCGCGCCACCATGGTCAGACCGCGTTGCAGCACCGCGATCCCAGCCGGGCCGGCGATCTCGTCCCACACCTGGGCCGAGCGCCGCGCCCGCCGCCAGACCTCACCGCGCGCCTGGCCGGTCACCGTGACGAAGCCGAAGTTGCGAACCGAGGCGCCGTTGGCCTGGAAGTCGCGGTCGATGACCGCCACGCGCTTTCCCAGGCGCGCGGCGGCCAAGGCGTGGGCCAAGCCCACGATACCGGCGCCGACGACGGCGAAATCGAACGGTTGTCGCACTGTGCTGGTCCCCGGCGTTCAAGCGGCGCGATCGTCGCCCGGAAGGGCCTCTCCGCGAAAGGCGGAACCGTCATGCGCCGCGATGACGCCGGACGCCAAGCGTTTGCCCATATGGGCGGCATAGGCGGGACCTATCGAACCGCCGATCGGCCGTGCTGGACCCCGTCACGGCGCCGTCATGAGCACGGCCTACGGCTCTGCGCACCATGGCCGCCAACTACCAGCACCTGCGCACCTTCCACGCGATCGCGCTCGAAGGCAGCGTGACCCGCGCCGCGCGCCGGCTGAACGTCGCCCAGCCCACGCTCTCGCAACAGCTGAAGGCGCTTGAGGAGCGCCACGGCGTCACCCTGTTCGAAAGCCGCCGCGCGCCGCTCAAGCTGACCCAAGCGGGCCGCGACCTGTTCGCCCTGACCGAGCGCCTGTTCGCTGCGGCCGCCGATGTCGACGACATGCTGGGCGAAGCGGTCGGCGTGCGCGCCGGCGTGCTGCGGATCGGCGGCGACAGCCCGCCCCAAGTGGCGCGCCTCGTGGCGGCCTTTCGCGCGCAGCATCCGGAGGCGCGGGTGCAGGTGCGGATGGGCAATGCGCGCGAGACCATGCGCTGGCTGGGCGCGGCCGAGATCGACGCCGCCATCGCCAGCGACCCGCCGGCGGACGGCCAGTTCACCTACGACCCTCTCTATACCGATAGCTTGAACGTGGCCCTGCCGATCGGCCATCCCCTGGCCGCCCTGGACGCCACGCCGATCGAGCGCCTCGCCGCCGAGACCCTGCTGCTCCGCGAGCCCACTTCCAAGACCCGCGCCTTCACCGAACAGGCCCTGGGCGCGGCCGGGATCGCGGTGCGCGAGACTCTTGAACTGCACTGCCGCGAGACGATCCGCGAGGCGGTGGCTCTGGGACTTGGCGTCAGTCTCTTCTGCTCGTCGGAATGCCCGCCCGACCCGCGCGTGGTCTACCGGCCCCTCGTCAGCCCGATCCGCCAACACCCTCTGCGCGGCTACCTGGTCTGCCAACAAGACCGCCGCCGCAGCACGCTCATCCGCTCTCTGAGAGCGATCGCGAAGGCCTTGAGCACGGTGTCGGACTGACATCCTCAAACCGGGCCACATCGTCATTCCAATTTGCACATTGGTTTGACCAATATTGATTACAGTTTATGACAGGTGGCCGACAGAAGCTCGAACCGCGGGCCCGGAGGGAAGATGTGATGGTCCAGGACAACCAATCTAGCGATGGCGCGCCTTGGGACTACGACCTTCTGGTGGTCGGCGGCGGCGTCAACGGCGCGGGGGTGGCGCGCGACGCCGCCGGGCGCGGACTGAAGGTGCTGCTGGTCGAGCGTGACGATCTGGCCGCCCATACCTCCTCGGCCAGCACCAAGCTGATCCACGGCGGCCTGCGCTATCTGGAATATTACGAGTTCCGTCTGGTGCGCGAGGCGCTGCAGGAGCGCGAGCGGCTGATCCGCATCGCGCCGCATATCAGCTGGCCCATGCGCTTCGTCCTGCCGCGCCCCAAGGGCGGACGTCCCGACTGGATGATCCGCGCCGGGCTCTGGCTGTACGACCATCTCGGCGGCAAGTCCTCGCTGCCGCGCTCGCGCGCCGTGGACCTGCGCGAACCGATCCTGGCCGACGGGCTCAAGCCTGGCCTCAAGCGAGGCTATGTCTATTCCGACGCCTGGGTCGATGACGCGCGGCTGGTGGCGCTGAACGCGCTGGACGCCGCCGAGCGCGGCGCGACGATCTGGACGGGCGTCGCCATGACCCAGGCGCGGGTTCAAGGCGAGGCGTGGGAGGTCGAGCTGACACCGACCGCCACCGCGCCGCGCCCGGCCATCGACGCCCCGCGCACGGTCCGGGCCCGGGCCGTGGTCAACGCCGCAGGCCCCTGGGCGGACGAGGCCCTGGGCCTGTTCGACGCCGCGCGCGCCGAGGGCGGAGTGCGGCTGGTCAAGGGCAGCCACATCGTGGTGCGGAAGCTCTATGCCGGCGACCACGCCTTTCTGCTGCAGAACGCCGATGGCCGCGTGGTCTTCACCATCCCCTACGAAGGCGAGTTCACCCTGATCGGCACCACCGACGTGATCGTCGGCGAAGACCAGCGCGCTCGCCCCCGGATCAGCGCCGAGGAGACCGCCTATCTGTGCGCGGCGGTGAGCGGCTATTTCGAGCGCGTCCTGACGCCGGCCGACGTCGTGTTCAGCTATTCAGGCGTGCGGCCGCTGTTCGACGACGGCGAGAGCGAAGCCAAGGCCATCACCCGCGACTATGTGCTGAAGCTCGGCCGCGACAGCGGCCCGCAGGTGCTCAGCGCGTTCGGCGGCAAGCTGACCACCTATCGGCGCCTGGCCGAGCATGCGCTGGAGAAGCTGGCGCCGTTCCTGCCGCCGATGCGGCCGGCCTGGACCGACCAGGCGCCCTTGCCCGGCGGCGACCTGCCCCCCGGAGGCTTCGACGCCTTCGTGGCCGGAGTCCTGGAGCGCTGGCCTTTCCTCGAGGAGCCGATCGCGCGGCGCCTGGCCCACGCCTATGGCGCGCGGATCAGCGATGTGCTGGGCGACGCCACCGCCTGGTCGGACCTGGGCGAGGACTTCGGCGGCGGCCTGACCGAGGCCGAGGCGCGCTATCTGGTCGAGGTCGAATGGGCGCGCTCGGCGACCGCGATCCTCTGGCGGCGCAGCAAGGTCGGGCTGAGGTGCGACAAGGACACGCCTCAGAGGTTGGCCGACTGGCTGGCCCGGTCGGGCCTGGGCTAGGGGGCGGCCATGGCGGACCACATCCTGGCCATCGACCAAGGCACCACCTCGACCCGCGCCCTGGTGTTCGATCCGGCGCGGCGCGTGGTGGGCTCGGCCCAGCGTGAACTCGTCCAGCACTATCCCGCCGACGGCTGGGTCGAGCACGACGCCGAGGATATCTGGCGCGACGCGCTCGCGCTGTCGCAGCAGGCGCTGGAGCACGCCGGGCTATCCCCCGACGACATTGCGGCGATCGGCATCACCAACCAGCGCGAGACCGTGGTTCTGTGGGACCGGACGACCGGCGAGCCCTTGCATCGCGCCATTGTCTGGCAAGATCGCCGCACTGCCGAGGCCTGCGCCCGCCTGCACGCCGAGGGCCACGAGGCTCTGGTCCAGGCCCGTACCGGCCTGCTGCTGGATCCCTATTTCTCGGCGACCAAGCTGGCCTGGCTGCTCGACAACGTCCCTGGGGCGCGCGCCCGGGCCGAGCGCGGGGAACTGGCCTTCGGCACGATCGACACCTTTCTGCTGTGGCGGCTGACCGAGGGACGGGCCCACCGTACCGACGTCACCAACGCCAGCCGCACGCTTCTGTTCGACATCGAGCGCCAGGTCTGGTCGTCCGAGCTCTTGACCCTGTTCCGCATTCCCGAGGCGGTGCTGCCCGACGTGCTCGACAGCGCCGCCGACTTTGGAACGACGCGCCTGCTGGGCGGCGAGATCCCGATCGCGGGCATGGCCGGCGATCAGCAGGCGGCGCTGGTGGGCCAGGGGTGCCTGACGGCTGGCCAGGCCAAGATCACCTACGGCACCGGCGGCTTCATGCTGATGAACAGCGGCGACAAGCCGGTGCGCTCTCGCAACCGCCTCCTGACCACCATCGCCTATCGGCTGGACGGCCAGGTCGCCTACGCCATGGAAGGCTCGCTGTTCGTGGCCGGCGCGGCGGTCAAGTGGTTGCGCGACGGCCTGGGGATCATCATCGAGGCGCGCCAGACCCAGGAGATGGCCCAGCGCCTGCCGGACAATGGCGGCGTCTACATGGTGCCGGCGTTCGTGGGCCTGGGCGCCCCGCACTGGCGCACCGAGGCGCGCGGCCTGCTCACTGGCCTGACCTTTGACAGCGGCGCGGCCCACATCGCGCGGGCGGCGCTGGAGTCGGTGGCCTTCCAGACCGCCGATCTGGTCGAGGCCATGCAAGCCGACGGCGCCGGGGCGCTGGGATCGCTGAAGGTGGACGGCGGCATGGCGGCCAACGGCTGGTTCTGCCAGTTCCTGGCCGACGTGCTGGCGATCGAGGTCGAACGTCCCGCCAATCTGGAGACCACGGCCCTGGGCGCGGCGCTGCTGGCGGCCCGTCAGGTCGGCGTCTGGACCGAGACTGCGGGCGACCAGGGCGGCGTCCGATTCAGCCCCCGCATGGACGCCGAGACGCGCGAGCGGGTGCTCGGGGGATGGCGCGCGGCGATCCGTCGCGCGGTCGCGAGCTAGCGCCTGTGACAGCTTCGCCGCAGCGGTCGACAAAGTGTCCAGACCGTACCCAAAATTGGCTTGACCAGTCCAGGGCGCGGGGTTAGCCAAGCTTAACGACAAAAAAATCTAGGGAGGGAATCCATGCTAAGAACAATCCTATTCGCCAGCGCCGCCGCCGGCGTGCTGGCCGCTCCGGCCCTGGCCCAGGCTCAGGACAAGTCCGAAACCACCGGCCTCGCCGAAATCGTCGTCACCGCCACCAAGCGTTCGGCCAATCTGCAGAGCGTCCCGGTCGCCGTGACCGCCCTGACCGGCGAAACCATCCAGAACCAACGCATCAACGAGTTCGGCGACCTGACGCGCGCCGCGGCCTCGCTGACCCTGACCCAGAGCACGGCCTCGCCGAACAACGCCATCATCCTGCGCGGCATCGGCACCTACGCCTTCTCGATCGGCGTCGAGCCGTCGGTGGCCGTCATCGTCGACGACGTGCCGGTGGTTCAGCAGGCCCAGGCTTTCGACAACCTGTCCGACGTCGAGCGCATTGAAGTGCTGCGCGGCCCGCAGGGCACGCTGTTCGGCAAGAACGCCAGCGCCGGCGCGATCAACATCGTCACCCGCGACCCGTCGGTGACGTTCAGCGGCCACGCCTCTGCCACGGTCACGAGCGACGACGGCTATAAGGCCGACGGGGCGATTTCTGGCCCGCTCAGCGAAAAGACCGGTTTCCGCCTGGGCGCCTATTACAGCCACTGGGACGGCAACGTCGAAAACCTGTTCAACGGCAAGACGCTGAACGACAACACCTCGTACGGCGTGCGCGGGAAGCTGCGGTCGGAACTGACCGAAAAGCTAGTGCTGTCGCTGAACGGCGCCTACTCCAAGTCCAAGTCTGACGGTACGGCCGCCACGCTGCGCTCCATCGACCTGAACTACATCCCGGCCGGCGCCACGACCCCGGTGATCCCGCGCTACAACGGCGTGGCGATCGCCCCCGCCCTGGTCGGCATCAAGCCGGGCGCGGACAATCGCAAGACCCGTGTCGACAACCCCGGCTTCACCGACAACAAGCAGGCCAGCTTCAGCGGCAAGCTCAGCTATGATCTCGACTTCGCCAGCCTGATCTCGGTCACCTCGTACCAGGACTGGAAGTACAACTTCTCGGCCGATGTCGACGGCACCGACCTTGCGGTCAACGGCACGGCGCCGAACGTGACCAGCCCGATCGCCCCCGGCGTCGGCGTCAGCAACTCGGGGCCGTATCACTCGACCTCGTTCACCCAGGAATTCCGCCTGACGTCGAAGGGCGAAGGCCCGCTGTCGTACGTGGTCGGCGCCTTCTACGCCGACGCCAAGACCACCCGCGACTTCCAGCGCGGCCCGGCTCTGATCCTGGCCAAGTGGACCGGCTGGCAGAGCACCCGCAGCATCGCGGCCTTCGCCGGCGTCGACTACAAGTTCGAAAGCAACACTACGGTCAGCGGCGCCGTGCGCCTCAACAGCGAGCGGATCAAAGACAGCTTCGTCAACCTGCTGCCGAGCGCCACCGTCTACACCTCGCCGACCAGCCTCGGCACCTGTGGCGCGGGCAGCCAGCTGTGCGCCGGCAGCAACAAGGACACGGTCGCCACCTGGAAGCTGTCGGTGAACCAGGAAGTGGCGCCGCGCGTCTCGGTCTACGCCAGCGCGGCCACCGGCTATAAGGGCTACGCCTACGACATCTCGTCTGGCTACACCCCGCTGCGCACCCAAAATCCGGTGCAGCCCGAGAAGTCGAAGTCCTACGAAGCTGGCCTCAAGAGCCGCTTCCTGGATAACCGGGTCCAGCTGAACGTCGCGGCCTTCTACACCGACTACGACAACTTCCAGGCCCAGTCGTCGCAGTACATCAACGGCGCGCTGCAGCAGAAGCTGAACAACGTCGGCAAGCTGCGGACCAAGGGTCTGGAAATCGAAGCCCAGGCCATGCCGGTCGAATGGCTGCGCCTGGACGCCTCGGCGGCCTATACCGACGCCAAGGTGGTCTCGTTCCCGAACGCGGCCTGCTATCCCGGCCAGGCCCAGACCGGTACGGGCTGCGCGCCTTCGACCAACCCAGTCGGGCTCGGCAACGTCCAGGACCGCTCGAACACCCAGCTGCCCAACAGCCCGAAGTTCAAGGTCAATCTGGGCGGCACGATCACCCGTGACCTGGCCAGCGACCTGAAGGGCGTGTTCACGGTCAACTACCAGTACCAGAGCAAGGTCAATTTCGACCTGCTCGGCAATCCGCTGGCCGAACAGAAAGCCTATGGCATTCTGAACGCCTCGGCTTCGCTCGAGCGCGGCAACGTCAAGGGCACGCTGTTCGTCAACAACCTGTTCAACGAGCACTTCGTCTCCGGCATCGGCGACGGGTTCGGCTCGTACGGCGTCCACTTTGTGACCCAGGTGCTGTCGCGTGAAAGCGACCGCTACTTCGGTCTGAAGGTCGACACCAAGTTCTAGGCCTCGTTCCTCCCCGAACGAACCCTGATGGGGAGCGGGCCAATGCCCGCTCCCCTTTTTTACGCGCCGAAAGACACCCGGAGATCCGCATGCGAACCGTCCTCTCCCGTCGCCGTTTTGGACTCTTGGCCGGTGTGTCGGCCGGGCTGTTCGCCATGGGCGCGCGCGCCGCGCCCGGCGATTGGGTCAATGGTGTTCTGGCCATCCCCACCCCCAGGGAGCCGCCCGCCTTCGCCCTGCCGGTGACCACGCCCCTAGACAACCCCGCCCGCGAGGCCTGGGCGCAGCAAGACCCGACCCAGCGCTTGGTCTACAACGTCTCGCGTCCCAGCTTGACGCGGATGCCCGGCGGTCCGGCGGCGACCAAGGCCGCGCCGGCCGTGATCCTCGTGCCGGGCGGCGGCTTCCAGTTCCTGGCCATGGACAATGAGGGCTATGACGTGGCCAAGCGCTTGGCGCCGCTGGGCGTGCGGGTCTTCATCCTGAAGTACCGGACCCAACCGCTGCCCGACAGTTTCGAAGGTTTCAAGGCCGCCTTGGCCGGCACATTCCAGCGGGGTGAAGGCGCCGAGGCGCGGGCTCGGCAGATCCCCTACGCCGTCGCCGACGCCCAGGCCGCGATCCGCGCCGTGCGCGCCCACGCGGCCGAGTGGGGTGTGGACCCCAAGCGCGTCGGTGTGCTGGGCTTCTCGGCCGGCGCGATGACGGTGCTGGGCGCGCTGCAGGCCAACGCCGCCGACGCCCGGCCCGACTTCGCCGGCATGGTCTACGGCCCCACCGAGGCCGCCGAGGTTCCGGCCAACGCTCCCCCGCTGTTCGCCGCCATCGCCGCCGACGACCGCTTCTTCCGCAGTCAGGACCTCAGCCTAATCCACAACTGGCGGCGCGCGGGCGGCGCGGTGGAGCTGCACCTCTACAGCGGCGGCGGCCACGGCTTCGCCTCACAGCCGCACGGCACGACCAGCGACGCCTGGTTCGACCAGTACGCCCTGTGGCTGAAGGCGATGAAGCTGGCGCCGTAGCGTTTAAGCCAAACCCCGCTGTCATCCCGGACGGCCAAGAGGCCGATCCGGGATGACACGGTGAATTCAAACCGCCCAGCGCAACACGCGCCGCTGGACGCCCAGCACGCTGTCGAGGCGCGGGGTCGTGACCTCGCCGTTCAAGACGATGGCGCGGGACTCGGCGGCGGGCAGCACCAGCGTCAGGGTCTGCGCCGGCGGGGGCGTTTCACCGGCCCAGGCGACCGTGAGCGTCAGCGCGTCGGCGCTGGCGTCGACAGTTACACGCCAGCCCTGCGGCCGGGCGGGATCGCGCCAGCCGGAGTCGGCCTCGTCGAAGCCGCGCCAGTCCATCACGCCCGAGACGGGCGGATAGAGCAGCACCGCAGGCTCCGGCGGGGCGGGGGCGAAGCCGACCGGCGCCAGGTCCAGGAACACGCCCGAACCCTCGCGGGCCAGCATCGGCGGCAGGCCCTCAAGCGGCGCGGCCAGCGCGACCTCCGCCCCTCCGACATAGGCTTGATCATCCCGCAGGTCGCGCCAGACCGCCCCGGCGGGCAGATAGGCGCGCACTTGGTCGATCCCCGGATCCATGGCCGGCGCCACCACAATGTCGGGCCCCAGGAGATGGACGTCGCCGTCCTCCCAGGCCTTGGGGTCTTGAGGGAAGTTTAGCCAGAGCGGACGGGTCACCGGCGCATAGTCGGCGTGGTGGCGCCACAGCAGGTCATGCAGCAGCGGCTGCAGGGCGCGCCGTAGCTTCATCATCCCGACGATGGCGGGCGTCGCCTCCGGATACATCCAAGGCTCGTTGACCGTGCCGTCGGTGTTCCAGCTGTGGATCGAGAAGCGCGGCATCACGATCCCGGCCTGCACCCAGCGCAGCAGCAGCTCCGGCTCCGGCGCGGGGCCGGCGAAGCCGCCGATGTCGTGACCGGTGTTGGAGACGCCCGACAGCGCCATGCCGATCGCCATCTTTTGATTGAAGCGCAGGGTCTTCCAGGCGGTGTAGTTGTCGCCGGACCAGGTCTGGGCGTAACGCTGCATGCCCGCCATGCCCGACCGGGTCACGACATAGGGCCGCTCGTTCGGACGATAGGCGACCTGGGCCGCACGGCTGGCGCGCATCATCAGCAACGTCTGAACCGGCCTCTCACCCGCCGCCGACCGCGCCGCGCCGAAGCCGTGGATGCAGGCGCGCTTGTCCCAGATCTCGTACTCGTTGTTGTCGTTCCAGGTGGACCGCATGCCGTAAGCCAGCAGTTGCTCGGTGACCTGCTGGCGCCACCAGGCCGTGGCTTCGGGATGGGTGAAGTCGACATAGCTGCCGACCTCGTCCCAGAACTGGCAGACGATCGGGTCGCCGTCGGCGTCGCGTACGAACCAGCCCTTGGCGGCCAGCGCGTCATAGCGGGGATGGTTGACCAGCAGGGCCGGCTTGATGTTCGGAACCAGCTGAACCCCGGCGTCGGCGTAGCCGCGCACGAAGCCCTCCACATCGGGGAACTTGTCGCGGTTCCAGTGGAACACGTAGCGCTTGTCGCCGATCGAGGTGTAGCCCGACGACAGGTGGAAGGACTCGCACGGGATGTCGTGGCGGCTCACGCCCGCGATGAACTCGCCCATCCGGACCTGGGCGTCCGGCGCGTCGGTATAGGTCATGGTCGAGCCGGAATAGCCGACGGCCCAGCGCGGCATCAGGGCCGGGCGGCCGGTCAGCCAGGTGTAGCGGCGCGTCACCGCGGCGGCGTCGGGCCCCGCGATCATGTAGTAGTCGAGATCCCCGCTGTCGGCCCGCATGTAGCGGTAGGGCGGGTGGTAGTTGTCGTGCTCGTGGCCGAAGTCGAACACCGGGTCGGCGGTGGTGTCGTAGAAGACCCCGTGGGCCTGGTTGTCGGCGTCGACCACCAACACGTAGGGGATCGACTTGTAGAGCGGGTCGTTGGCCTCGGCGTCATAGCCCATCGGGTCGAGATTGGTCAGGCGGAAGCGACGCCCGGCCCGATCCGTGGCCCCGGCCCGTTCGCCCAGACCGTAGTAGCGCTCTCCCGTCCGGCGCTTGACGTAGTGGTAGACCCCATCGTCCCACCAGCCGAAGTTATAGGCCTGGGTCGGACGATCCTCGGCCATCGGGCACCAGGCGCCCGCGACCTGCTGCGACCAGCGGCAGAACCCGCCCTCCAGCGTATACTCCAGCCGCAGACGCGTGGTGGAGATAACGAGGTGGGTCTCGGTCTCCTCGAGCGTGAAGTCGGGGGCCGAGAAGCCCGCGGCGTCCATGCGGTCGCGCCCCGGCTCGGCGATGTCTTCCTGCCCCGGCGCCACGGCCCAGCTGGGCGGCGAGGTGACCGCGCCGCTGGTCAGCAGCAGCACGCGGACGACATCCTCTTCGAGGACGAACAGGTGAGACACGGCGCCGGTGTCGGCGCGCAGGGTCACGCGGGGCCCGTCCCGTTCGGCCAAGGCGAAACGGGGCGGCCGCGCCAGGCTGGCTTTGCGCATGGTCTAGGCCTTCTGAACGATGAGATGGCGGCGCATGGCGAACAGCCACGCCGCGCCGATGAGGTCGAAGACGCCCAGGCACGCGAACAGCGGCGCGAAACCGATCTTGTCGGCCAGCTGTCCGATCGCCAGCGAGAACAGGAGGCCACCGGTCCAGCCGGCCATGCCCACCAGCCCGTTGGCCTTGGCGATGTCGCCTTGGGGAAACACGTCGGCCGACAGGGTGTTGATCAGCACCGAGATCACCTGGTGCGCGAAGCCGCCGATGGCCAGAAGCGCGATAGCCGCCATCGGATGGCCCACGATCCCGACAAAGCCCGGAGCGATCATCAGCACAGCCCCCAGGGCCACGCCCGCGATCCGCGAGCCCTCCAGCGACAGCCCCCGCCACTTTTGTAGGAACGGCGCAAGATAGCCGCCCAGGATTCCGCCGGCGTCGGCCGCCAGGAACGGCATCCAGGCGAACAGGGCGATGTGGGTCAGGTCCATCCCCCGCTCCTTGGCCAGGTAGAGCGGGATCCAGAAGGAGAAGGTCTGCCAGGCCGGTTCGGCCAGGAAGCGGGGCACAGCGATAGCCCAGAAGCGCGGGGTCACAGCGATGGCGCGCAAGGTGGTGGCGCTGGCCGGGACCGTGCGCTGCCCTTCCTGGATCTGGGCCAGTTCCTGGGTCGAGACGTATGACGCCTGGGTCGGCGAGCGGTAGAACCGCCACCAGACCCCGGCGAACACCACGCCGATCGCGCCTGTGACCACGAAGGCCGACTGCCAGCCCCAGTGCTTGGCGACCAGAGCCACCAGGATCGGCGCGATCACCGCCCCCAGCGACGTGCCGGCGTTGAACCAGCCCACGGCCACCGAGCGCTCACGATCGGGGAACCACTCGCCGATCGACTTCATGCCGGCGGGAATCGCGGCGGCCTCGGCCATGCCCAACAGGCCCCGGAACGCGGCCAGGGAGAACCATCCCTTGGCCGTCCCATGCAACATGTTGGCCAAGCTCCAGGCCAGGGCGAACAGCGCGAAACCGGCGGTCAGGCCAATCTTGTCGATCAGGAGACCAGCGATCGGCTGCATGACCGTATAGGCCAGCTGGAAGGCCGCGACGATGTAGCTGTACTGCTCCGTCGTGATCGCCAGCTCTTGCTTCAGCTGGGGAGCCAGGACCCCCAACGAGTTGCGCGCGATATAGTTGATGATCGTCCCCACGATCACCAGCAGCAGGATCCGCACCCGCACTGAACGCCAGTTCATTGTGTCTTTCCCCCTTCGCGACGCCGCTTGTCTTTATTTTCGGCGCGCGGCTACCAGTTCCACATGGTCCCGTCTCCCAGACGGGCCACCGGCAGGTAAGCCGGCTTGTACGGATGCTTGGCCGCCTCGGCTTCGTCGATGTCGACGCCGTGGCCGGGGGTCTCGCCGCAATAGAGGAAGCCGTCCTCGAAGCGATAGTCGTGCGGGAAGACCGCGTCCGTCGCCTCGGTGTGGCGCATGTATTCTTGGATGCCGAAGTTGGGGACCCAGGTGTCGAAATGCAGGGCCGTGCCCATGGTCACCGGCGACAGATCGGTGGCGCCGTGGCAGCCGGTGCGGATCTGGTAGAGGCTGGCGAGGTCGGCGATCCGGCGCAGATGGGTCACGCCGCCCGCCCCGACGATGGTCGAGCGGATGTAGTCGATCAGCTGATTCTGGATCAGGTCCTTGGCGTCCCAGATCGTGTTGAAGATCTCGCCGACCGCCAGAGGGGTCGTCGTGTGCTGGCGGATCAGCTTGAAGGCTTCCTGGTTCTCGGCCGGGGTCACGTCCTCCAGCCAGAACAGCGAATAGGGCTCCAGCGCCTTGCCCAGCTGGGCGGCCTCGGTCGGGCTGTAGCGGTGGTGGCCGTCGTGCAGCAGGTGGTGGTCGAAGCCGTAGGTCTCGCGCAGCTTGTCGAACAGCTTGGGCACATAGTTCAGCGCCTTGCGCGTGTCCCAGCCGGTCACCGAGGGCAGGGCCGCGTCGGCCGGCTCGTAGAACAGCTTGCCGCGACCCACGCCGTAGGCGTCCTTGACGCCCGGAATGCCGGTCTGGGCCCGGATGGCCTTGTAGCCGAGGTCGATATAGGCGCCGACGGCCTCGACGGTCTCGGCGATGTCGCCGCCGTTGGCGTGGCCATAGACCATCACGCCGTCACGGCTGCGGCCGCCCAGCAGTTGGTACAGCGGCATGCCGGCCATCTTGGCCTTGATATCCCACAGCGCCACGTCGACGGCCGCGATGGCCCGCATGGTCACCGGACCCCGGCGCCAGTAGGCGCCGCGATAGAGATACTGCCAGATGTCCTCGATCCGGCGCGGGTCCTTGCCGATCAGGCAGGGGATCACGTGGTCGTCCAGATACGAGACCACCGCCTTCTCGCGGCCGTTCAGGGTGGCGTCGCCGATTCCATAGACGCCCTGGTCGGTCTCGATCTTCAGGGTGACGAAGTTGCGGCCCGGACAGGTGACGATAGTGCGTGCGGATAGGATCTTCATGGGCCGCTTTCCGGTCTGATTGAGTTATGGCACGGTCCATCCATTGCTAACTGCCGCTGGTCTGTCAATTTCTGCGGAGTTGGTCAGGCCGATTTTAGGGCGAACAAAGTGGTTGATGGTGAAGCTGCGCACGTGCGCCTCTATCAGGAAATGGCGCGTAGGCTGGTGGTCGAGCTTTCCAGCGGGCGCTACCAGGTGGGCGACCGCCTGCCGCCCGAACGCGAGCTTTCCATCCAGTACAACGTATCGCGGCCGACGGTGCGCGAGGCGATCATAGCCCTGGAAGTGCAGGGGTTGCTCGAGGTCCGGGTCGGCGCCGGGTCCTACGTCAAGCGCCTCCCGGGCAACGAGGACGTGCCTGGCTTCAATATCACCGCCTTCGAACTGACCGAGGCCCGCCTGCTGATCGAAGGCGAAGCCGCCGCCCTGGCCGCGACTCAGATCACGGCGGAAGGCTTGCAGCAGTTGGCGGGTCTCGTGAGCGACATCGAACGCGAGAATCAGAACCCGCACGGGACCGAACGCGCCGACCGCGAGTTCCATATCACCATCGCCCGGGCCACACGGAACACGGCGATGGCCGAGGCGGTCGAGCGCCTGTGGGACCTGCGCTCCAATTCTCCGGAAAGCGCTCTGCTGCACGAGAAGGCGCGGTCGGCCAATATCAAGCCAGTGGTCAACGAGCATACGGCGATCCTCGAGGCCCTGCGGGCCGGCGACCCGGTCGCGGCCCGTTCAGCCATGCGCGCACACCTCTCCGCCGTGCTGGAAAGCTTGCTGTTCGCGACCGAAGAGCGGGCCATCGCCGAGGCGCGCCGCGCAGCGACGGCGAAGCGGGAGCGCTATATCAAGGTGACGAGTTGATCGTCTGGCGCTGACAGTCGGCGCCGGGACGCCAGCGCCAAGGCTTTCGGCCGAAATCGTCACTGAGGCGACCGAGCCCTATCGCCACCCAGGCGCTGCGTTCTGGCGGAGCGGGGGGAGCTGCGTGGCGGTGAGAGAGGGATTCGAACCCTCGATAGAGTTTCCCCTATACACGCGTTCCAGGCGTGCGCCTTCAACCACTCGGCCACCTCACCAGCGCACTCGGGTCGGGGGTGGTTGAGACCCCCGGCGCGGGAAGGCGCGCAATATACTCAGGGGCTCGCCCGTAGCAAGCGCGTTGCGGGATGAAACCGTCGACGAGCGCGCCTATATCTGTCGCCGAAGTGTTTTCCGCCGCGAAAGGCCCGTCATGCTGTCGCTCCAAAAGACCCTCGAGCTGCCCTCCGCCGCCACCGCCCTGCCCGGTCGCGCGGCCCCGATTCCGACGGCCGACGTCCATTTCATCAACGGCCACGCGCTGAGGGGGCCCTATCCCGAGGGCCTGGAGACGGCGATCTTCGCCATGGGCTGCTTCTGGGGCGTGGAGCGCGTGTTCTGGAAGGTCCCAGGCGTCTATGTGACCGCCGCCGGCTACGCCGCCGGGATCACCCCCAACCCGACCTATGAAGAGGTGTGCACCGGCCGCACCGGCCACACCGAAGTGGTGCTGGTGGTGTTCGACCCGAAGATCGTCACCTACGAGGCGCTGCTGAAAACCTTCTGGGAAAACCACGACCCGACCCAGGGGATGCGCCAGGGCAACGACATCGGCACCCAGTATCGCTCGGGGATCTATGTGACCAGCGACGCCCAGGCCGCCGCGGCTGCGGCGTCGAAGGACGCCTATCAGCAGGCTCTGTCGGCGCGGGGTCTTGGGACGATCACCACTGAAATCGAAGCCGCCGGCCCGTTCTATTTCGCCGAGGACTATCACCAGCAGTACCTGGCCAAGAATCCGAACGGCTATTGCGGCATCGGCGGCACCGGCGTGGTCTGCCCCATCGGCCTGGGCGTAGAGGGCTGATGACGCCCGAGGCGTTCGACAAGGCGTGCCTGGCCCTGCCGGGCGCGAGCCTGTCGATCCAGTGGGGCGATAACCACGTGTTCAAGGTCGGCGACAAGATGTTCGCCGTGCGCGGCGCGGCGGGCGACAGCTTCTCGTTCAAGGCCTCGGACGTCGCCTTCGAGGCCCTGACCGAATCGGGGCGCGCCCGGCCCGCGCCCTATCTGGCCCGGGCGCGGTGGGTCTGGTTCGCCGACATGGCGACCGAGGACGAGGCCGAGGTCGGCGACTGGCTGGCGGCGGCGCATGGACTGGTCGCCGCCAAGCTGACGCGCAAGGCCCGGGCGGCGCTGGGCCTCATCTGACGCGGGCGAGACCCGACAGCGCCGTCGTCTCCATGGCCTCCAGCAGGCGCTCGTTGGTGAGACCAGGCGTGGTCGGCGTCCATTTGGTCAGCCAGATCAGCATGCCCACCAGAAGTTGGACCACCAGACGCGGTTCGCAGTCGGCGATGGTGCCGTCGGCCATGCCCTCCTCTAGGAAGCGCTCCAGCTTCTTGGCCAGTCGCCCGGTCCAGGTGTCGATGGCCCGCTGCTGGGCCGGCTCCAGATAGGAGTGGTCGCCGAAATAGAGCTGGGGCCCGTTGATCACGCCGTCTTCCAGCACGGCGCGCAGGAACCGCCGCAGCTTGCACAGGCCCGTACCGCCGTCGGTCTCGATCGCGATCAGGATGGCCTCGAACCGCTCCAGCGAGCGCTGGTGGCCCGCATAGGCCAGGGCCTGCTTGTTGGGGAAGTAATAGTAGAGCGCCGCATCGCGCAGATCGAGCGCGGCGGCGATGTCGGTCATCGTGGCGGCCGCGAAGCCCTTGGTATTGATGATCTCGATGGCCGCGCGGAGGATCGCCTCGCGCTTCTTGATCGACTTCTGGCTTTGCGCCAAGGGCCTGACCTCTTCGGTCAGGACGCCAGGGTCCTCGCCCTTCGACAACCGAGCTCTCCTCCGCGACGCCGCCGGTTCTGCCGCCGGACGAACGTCGATCGCCAACCTCCGCCGTAATGCGGCGGCGATCAATCGGATAAATTCTAACTTGCGTTAGAATATCGAGACCATGTTAAGTTCGGATCTGCAACGCTCGGGATGCAAGACCGCGCGTGCTGGGGCGATAACATGACGCAAAGCGTCCTCATCCACGGCCAGGCCACGGCGACCGTCCTCAACGGTCGGCCGGATCGGTCAGGATCGCCCTTCCCCAACGTCAACATGTCGGCTCGTCCCCAAAAGAAACCCGCGATTGCTCGAGGCGGGATGGGACGACGCGCGACCCATAATAAAAAATCAGGGAGTATCTCATGAGAAACGTCCACCTGCTGGGGGTGTCCGCCCTGGCGCTCGCCATCGCTTCCCCCGCCCTGGCCCAGAGCCAGTCCAATGACAATTCGATCTCCGAGATCGTGGTCACCGCCACCAAGCGCGAACAGACGCTGCAGGACGTGCCGATCTCGGTCGCCGTCACCGGCCAACAGACGATCGAACGCGCCCAGGTGCGCGACCTGATCGACCTGCAGTCGGTCGTTCCGTCGCTGAAGGTTTCGCAGTTCAACGCGACCGGTCAGACCAACTTCGTGATCCGCGGCTTCGGCAACGGCAACGGCAACGACGGCATCGAAAGCTCGGTCGGCGTGTTCATCGACGGCGTCTACCGCTCGCGCTCGGCCGCGGCCCTGGACGACCTGCCTGAAGTCGAGCGTATCGAAGTGCTGCGCGGCCCGCAGTCGACCCTGTTCGGCAAGAACGTGTCGGCCGGCGCGATCAGCATCGTCACCAAGAAGCCGCAGTACGAGTTCGGCGGCAAGATCGAAGGCACCTACGGCAACTTCAACGCCCAGCAGGTCAAGGGCACGATCACCGGCCCGCTCAGCGACACCGTCGCGGTCCGCGTCTCGGGCAGCTACAACAAGCGCGACGGCCTGTTCACCAACCTGACCACCGGCAGCGACGTCAACAACCGTAACCGCTGGTCCATCCGCGGCGACGTGCTGGTCGAGCCCACCGACAAGCTGTCGATGCGCTTCATCGCCGACTACAACAAGATCAACGAGCGCTGCTGCGGCGTGTCGTCGATCCTGAACGGCCCGGCCACCCTGGCCATTGGCGCGGTGCTGCGCAAGCCGATCAGCGACACGACCAAGGTCTACGAGCGCAACGTGATCTTCAACACCGATCCGGAGAACAACCTCTCGGGTCGCGGCTTCTCGGGCCAGATCGACTATGACCTCAGCTTCGCCAAGCTGACCTCGATCACCGCCTACCGGAACCAGAAGAACGCGTCCTTCCAGGACATCGACTTCACCGGCGCCGACATCTCCAACAACCGCACCGCCAACGAGATCAAGACGTTCACCCAGGAAATCCGCCTGGCCTCGAACAGCGAAGGTCCGTTCAACTGGCTGGTCGGCGGCTTCTTCCAAGACGAGCGCCTGGATACCGGCCGCACCGTCAGCTACGGCACGGACATCCGCGCTTACGCCGACGTGCTGTCCGGCGCGGTCCCGGCCACCCTGCTGGGCGCCCTGCCGCCAGCCCTGCGCCCGGCCCTGACTGGTCGTTCGAACCTCTACGCGATCGAGTTCCTGCAAAGCCTCGTCACGCCGTCGATCCGTCCGGGCGCCACCTATTTCCAGGCCGGCCAAGGTATCGACGACTACTACAAGATGAAGCAGCGCTCGCTCTCGCTGTTCAGCCAGTTCGACTACAAGGTCACCGAGAAGCTGACCCTGACGGGCGGTCTGGCCTATCTGAAGGACACCAAGAAGGCCCAGTCGTTCGTGACCATGAACGACCCGTTCTCGGCCCTGAACCTCGGCGCCGTGCCGCAATTCACCGCGCTCGGCCTGCCGGGCAACATCTACAGCGCCCTCGGCGCGCTGCAGTTCTTCTACGGCAACACCACCAACCACGGCCCGGTGAACTACCCGAACGCCAACGAGTCGGGTCAGCTGAAGGGTGACAAGATCACCTACGCGATCCGCGCGGCCTACGACTTCGGCGCCATCAACGCCTATGTCAGCTACTCGACGGGCTGGAAGGCCGGGGCCTACAACCTGTCGTCCGACAGCCGTCCGCCGAACGCCAACGGCGTCGGCCGCAGCGCCAATCCGGAAGACGTCGACGTTCTGGAAGCGGGCGTGAAGGCCAACTTCCCGGGCGGCTACGCCAACGTCGCGGTGTTCCAGCAGTCGATCAAGGGCTTCCAGTCCAACGCCTTCACGGGCCTGGGCTATAGCCTGGTCAACGCCGGTGAAGAGTCGGTTCGCGGCTTCGAAATCGACAGCGCCTGGCGTCCGACCGGCTGGCTGAACCTGGGCGCTGCGGTCACCTATCTCGACCCGAAGTACGACAGCTTCACGGGCGCGGCCTGCGTGGCCTACGACACCGTGCGCTGCCCGGTCGATCCGACCACCGGCCGCCGTCCGAACTTCCGCGATCTGACGGGTGACGCCCCGGCTGGTATTCCGAAGTGGACGTTCTCGACCTCGGCGACCGTCAACCACGAGTTCGGCGACTATCAGGCCTATGCCCGCGTCGAGTACGACTACACCAGCAAGACGCACCTGACGGAAACCACGCCGCCGAACATCGCGACCTTCGGTCAGAACCTGGTCAACGCCAGCGTCGGCGTGACCAACACGGCCAAGCAGATCGAAGTGATGCTGTGGGCCCGCAACCTGACCAAGGACGACGGTCTGATCTCGACCTTCCCGACCGTGGCCCAGGACGGCAGCTATAGCGGCTATCCCAACGCCCCGCGCACCTACGGCGTGACGGTCCGCAAGACCTTCTAAGGTCCGGCGATTACCTGAAGACCAGCGGCCCGGTCCTGTGATCGGGCCGCTTTTCTTTGTGGTGAGTGGCCTGACCACTTTCAGTTGCGCCCTGACCGCCCCGCGTGCTTCATCAGCGTCAAACGCCGAACGGCGGCTGGAGGACGCGATGGGGATGGCCAAGAAAACCCTGGCGGGCGCGATCGGCGCCTTGGCGCTCCTGGCGCCGGCCCTCGGACTGACCGCGCCCCTGACCCTGACCCGCGCCGACACGCGCGCCGGCGTCGATCTCTCCGGAACCTGGCGCTATTCGGTCGATCCTTATCGGGATGGGCTGGCGGGCTTCCACCGGGGACCGGCGGGCGAAGGCCACCGGCGCTATGACGATGTCGATGTCGACGCCGTCACCCGGGCGAAGCCGAACGCGCTCTACGAGTACGACATGGACCGCAGCCCCACGGCCACGCTGCCGCAGGGCTGGATCGGCCACGACCCCACCCTGCGCTATTACCAGGGCCTGATGTGGTACCAGCGTCGCTTCGACGCCCCGGCCCTGAAGCCCGGCCAGCGCGCCTTCCTGCGGTTCGAGGCCGTCAACTACACCGCCAAGGTCTATCTGAACGGCAAGGCCGTCGGCGAGCACGAGGGCGGCTTCACGCCGTTCTCGATGGAGGTCACCGACACCCTGCGCGCCAGCAACAACCAGCTCACCGTTGGGGTCGACTCGACGCCCCTGGCTGATGGCGTCCCCCCACCCGTGACCGACTGGGAGAACTATGGCGGCATAACCCGGCCGATGCGCCTGGTGATCACCCCGGCCACCTTCGTGGACGAGGCCTGGGTGCGCTTGTCCAAGGACGGGAAGATCGCCGCCACGATCCGGCTCAACGGCCCCGAGGCGGCGGGCCGCGAGGTGCGCGTGCGGATCGGCGAACTAGGCGTTGCGCTGGCGGGCAGAACCGACGCGAACGGCGTGCTGAACGCCGCCGTCGCCGCGCCCCGGAGCCTGGTGCGCTGGTCGCCCGAAACGCCCCGGCTGTACGATGTCGTGGTCGAGACGGGCGAGGATCGCCTGACCGACCGGATCGGCTTGCGCACCATCGAGACCCGGGGCTCCGAGATCCTCCTGAACGGCAAGCCGATCTTCCTGCGCGGTATCTCGTTGCATGAGGAGGAGTTCGGCGAGAACCCGACCCGAACGATCACCGAAGCCAGCGCCCGGGCGCTGCTGTCCGAGGTCAAGCAGGGCCTGCATGGCAACTTCGTACGGCTGGCCCACTACCCGCACAGCGAGATCATGACCCGCGTCGCCGACGAGATGGGCCTCCTCGTCTGGAGCGAGATCCCGGTCTACTGGCTGGTCGATTTCGACAATCCGCGCACCCTGGCGCTGGCCCGCGGGATGCTGGCCGACAACATCCGCCGCGACCGCAACCGCGCCTCGATCATCCTGTGGAGCGTGGCCAACGAGACGCCGATCAGCGCGCCGCGCAACCGCTTCCTCTATCAGTTGATCGACGACGTCCGCGCCCTCGACGACAGCCGGCTGGTGACCGCCGCCCTGCTCACCGATCGCAAGACCGTGGACGGCCAGGTGGTGATGGGCCTCAACGACCCGCTGGCCGAGAGGCTCGATGTGCTGGCGGCCAACACCTACAACGGCTGGTACAGCAACGACGCGCTCGACGCCCTGCCGGCCATGACCTGGCGCGCGACCGACAAGCCGATGGTCTTCTCGGAATTCGGAGCCGACGCTCTGGCCGGCTTCACCGACCCCGCGCTGAGGCGCAAGTTCTCCGAGGACTTCCAGAAGACCTACTACGAAAAGACCTTGGCCATGGCCGACAAGGCCCCGACTCTGCGCGGGATTTCGCCCTGGATCCTCAAGGACTTCCGCGCCCCTCGCCGCCAGCACCCGATCTATCAGCAGGGGTGGAACCGCAAGGGCCTGCTGTCGCCCACCGGTCGCCGCAAGCCCGCCTTCTACGTGCTGCGTGACTACTTCAAGGCGCGGGAAGCGGCCCGGTAGCCCCGCAACCCTAGACCAAGGTCGCAGTGGCGGCGAAGTGATGACAGCGTTATCATTCCGCCGTCTCCAGAGACGCAGGCTCAAGTACGGCGGGGATCGCATGACGACGCGGCGCGATATGATGGCGGGCGGCCTCGCCCTGGCGACCAGCCTTCTGACCCCGCGCCCCGGGACCGCACAGCCCCTGAACGCCGTCCACGTCCGCAAGGTCGAGGACCTACTCTCGCGCATGACGCTGGACGAGAAGATCGGCCAGATGCACCAGCCGCCTGGCGGTCGGCAGAAGGCGCTGAACTCACGGATCGACGCGGCGGCGCTGGATCTCGTCCGCCGGGGCGGCGTGGGCTCGTACCTGCACGTGGCCGGCGCCCAGTTCCTGCGAGACCTGCAGAAGGTGGCGGTCGAGGAATCGCGGCTGAAGATCCCGCTGCTGTTCGCCATCGATGTCGTGCACGGTTACCGCACGCTCTATCCTGTCCCGCTGGCCATGGCGGCCACCTTCGATCCCGAGGCCTACCGCGCCTGCGCGCGCATGGCGGCGGTCGAGACCAGCGTCGCCGGGCTGCACTGGACCTTCGCGCCGATGGTCGACGTGGCTCGCGATCCCCGCTGGGGCCGGGTGGTCGAAGGTGCGGGCGAGGATCCGTATCTTGGCGCGGTTATGGGCGTGGCCCAGACCGAGGGCTTCCAGACCCGAAACCTCGCCGGCCGCGACACCGTGTTGGCCTGCGTCAAGCACTTCGGGGCCTATGGCGCGGTGGCGGGCGGCCGCGACTACGACAGCGCCGACATCTCGGAGCGCACGTTGCACGAGGTGATCCTGCCGCCCTTCGCCGCCGGCAAGGCGGCGGGCGCGGGCTCGTTCATGACCGCCTTCAACGACATCGGCGGCGTGCCGACCACCGCCAATGCGGCCCTGGTGCGCGGCCTGCTGCGCGACAAGTGGGGCTTTGACGGCATCGTGGTCAGCGACTGGAACGCCATCGCCGAGTTGATCGCCCACGGCGTGGCCGAGACGCCGGTCCAGGCTGCGGCCCTGGCCCTGAAGGCCGGCGTCGACATGGACATGGCCGGCGGCGTCTATGCCGCGCATCTGAAGACCGCCGTCGCCGAAGACCCCAGCCTGCTGCCGCTGATCGACCAGGCCGTGACCCACATCCTGATGACCAAGGCCCGCCTGGGGCTGTTCGACGATCCCTACCGCTTTGGCGATGTCGCCCGCGAGAAGACCGTGATGGTCTCGGCCCCGCACCGAGCCATCGCCCGCGACGCGGCGCGCAAGTCAGTGGTGCTGCTGAAGAACGACGGCGGCGTCCTGCCCCTGGCCAGGGGCGCCAAGGTCGCCGTGGTCGGCGCCTTGGCCGACGACGCCCGCAGCGCCATCGGGTCTTGGAAGGCGCGCGGCGAGGAAACCGACGCTGTCACGCTGGTCACGGCGCTCAGGGCCCGCCTTCCAGACCTCGTCTACGCGCCCGGCGCCGCGCCCCGCGCTGACGACCTGGCAGGCGTCGCCACAGCCGTCGAGGCGGCCAAGGCCGCCGATGTCACTGTGCTGGTGGTCGGCGAGGATTTCGACCACAGCGCCGAATCCCGCAGCCGCTCGGAGCTTTCCCTCCCCGGCGGGCAGAAGGCGTTGGCGGACGCGATCCTGGCCACCGGCAAGCCTGTGGTGCTGCTGATCATGGGCGGTCGGCCGCTGGCCATCCCCGACCTACTGGGCAAGGCGCCCGCCGCGCTGATGACCTGGCTGCTGGGCGTGGAGAGCGGTACGGCCCTCGCCGACATCCTGCTGGGCGAGGTTTCACCGGCAGGCCGCCTGCCGATGGGCCTGCCACGTACGGCGGGCGCCCTGCCGGAGACCTATGCCCACTACCCCACCGGCCGCCCCGCCGACCCGGATCTGGCCAAGGACACCACGCGCTATCACGACCTGGACGTCGGGCCCGTCTATCCGTTCGGACACGGCCTGTCCTACGCCCGCTTCGACTATTCCGGGCTTGCGCTCGACAAGGCCGCGATCGGCGACGGCGAAACCCTTTCCGCTACGCTGACCGTCACCAACACCGGCAAGGTGACCGCCGACGAGGTCGTGCAGCTCTACATGCGCGATCCGGTCGCGGCCGTAGCCCGGCCGGTGATGGCGCTGCGGGGCTTCCGCCGCCTGACGCTGAAGCCTGGCGAGACCCGGCGTCTGACCTTCACCCTCTCGGCGCGACAGTGCGCGTTCTGGGACGGGGGGCGCTGGCGGATCGAGAAGGGCCGGATCGACCTGATGGTCGGCGCCTCGTCGGCCGACATCCGGGCGCGCGCCGCCTTCATGATCGACCAGGACGGATTGAGCGACACCTCGCCCGCCGCGATCCTGACGCCCGTCACGGTGACCTAAGGCAAACGCTACGCGATCTCGCGGCGGTAGGCCCGCTCCTCGTAGTCGAACCAGTCGAAGTCCGCCGGAGCGCCCATGCCAGAGCCATCCTGGCAAGCCATACCGACGAAGGCGCCGGTGAAGTTCGGCGCGCCCGGCGTGGTCGCCTCGTCCGACAGGATGGACGCGTCGAATACCTCGGGCAGCCAGCGCCACGCGCCGCCGTCCTGCCGATAGCCGAAGCGCAGCCGCTCGAAATCGACCTCGACCCGCAGCTCGACCGGGCCCGCCGCCAGCGCCGTCGGCGTGGTGAAGCTGTCGGTCTGCGGACTGTCGGGCGAGCAGGTCATGACCCGCAGATGCTTGCCGTCCTCGGCGTCGTGGGTGACGTGCAGATAGTGAAGCTTTGAGCCGTTGTAGTAGCAGACCAGCCCGGCCGACTGCTGGAAATGCGCCGGTTCGAAGTCCAGGACCGTGGCGGCGGAGAAGCAGTGCGCCTGCTGGCGGCGCGCGACCAGGGCCTGGGTGAACAGGCTGCCCAGGCTCTCGCGTCCGTGGAGCCGCAGAAAGCCTGGCCGCGCCGTCAGGCTGAAGATCGTCTCCGGATAGGGGGTTCGCAGCCACTGGAAGTCGATCGGCAACCTATCGGCGTCGAAGTCTTCCCGCACCGGAGCGGCGGGCCAGGCGTGATCCGTCAGGCCGGCGCCGGGGGTATCAAGCGTCGGATCGCCCGAACCATCCAGCGTGCGGGGCCAGCCGTCGGCGCCCCAGGTCAGCTTCTGAATGGCTGTCTCGCGGCCCAGCACGCATCGTCCGCGGCCCGGCAGTGGCCGCCCGCAGAGATAGACGATGTAGGTCTCGCCGTCGGCGGTCTCGACCAGATCGCCGTGGCCGGCGCGTTGCAGCGGCGCGTGGGGACGGTCCCGCGCGGTGATCAGATAGGTGTCGGGATGCAGCTCATACGGGCCGTCGATCGCGCGGGACCGGGCCAGTGTCGCGGCGTGACCCCAGCCCGTGCCGCCCTCGGCCGTGATCAGGTAGTACCAGCCGTCACGCTTGTAGAGGTGCGGCGCTTCAGTGAGGCCGATCGGCGTGCCTTCGAAGATCACCTTGCGCTCGCCCACCAGCCGCTGCTCGGCGACGGAGAACTCCTGCAGCACGATGCCGGCGAACCGGTTGCGACCAGGGCGGTGATCCCACAGCTGGTTGACGAGCCACTTGCGCCCGTCGTCGTCGTGGAACAGCGATGGATCGAATCCGGAGCTGTTCAGGTGAACGGGGTCCGACCACGCGCCGTCGATCGTTTCGCAGGTCGTTAGGTAGTTGTGGAAGTCGCGCAACGAGGCGCCCGAGGCGCCGCCGACCGTGGTGCGGCCGTAGCGCTTCACATCGGTGAAGATCAGCCAGAAGCGGCCGTCGGCGTGCGTCAGGCATGGCGCCCAGACCCCGCAGCCGTCCGGATCGCCCATCATGTTCAACTGGCTGGGTCTCTGTAGCGGCCGGCTCAGCAGGCGCCAGTTCCGCAGGTCGCGCGAGTGGTGGATCTGTACGCCGGGGAACCACTCGAAGGTCGAGGTGGCGATGTAATAGTCCTCGCCGACCCGGACGATCGACGGGTCGGGATTGAAGCCGCGCAGGATCGGGTTGCGGATCAGGTCGTTGTTCATGCGGCGGCCTTGGCGGGGGCGGCGCGGTCCTTGACCAGCGTCCAGAGCAGCACGGCGCCGGCGATGTCCAGCACGCCCAGGGCGACGAAGAACGGGTCGTAGCCGATCTTGGTCACCAGGCCGCCGATCAGCAGCGAGAACAGCAGCAGGCCCAGATTGCCCATCATGCCGGCCAGCCCCGCGACGGTCGCCACCTCGTTTCGCCGGAACAGGTCCGAGGCCATGGTGATCACGGTCACCGACAGCGTCTGGTGAGCGAAACCGCCCAGGCACAGCAGGGCGATGGCGGCGTAGGCGCTTTCGACCTTGCCCACGAACATCATGCCCGTCATCAGCACCGCACCCAGGGTGAAGGCGATGCGGCGGGCGTTGATCAGCGAGACGCCGCGCTTCTGCAGGAACATGGCGATCACCGGCCCGGCCATGCAGCCAAGATCGGCGGCCACGAACGGCATCCAGGCGAACAGCGCGATCTGCTTCAGGTCGAAACCTCGCGTCTGGGAGAGATAGAGCGGCACCCAGAACGACAGCGTGCCCCAGGTGGGGTCGGCCAGGAAGCGCGGCAGGGCGATGCCCCAGAACTGTCCTTGCTTGAGGATCGACAGGACGGAGGGGCGGCCCGCCACGGCGTCCAGGTGAGCCTCCTGCCCCGCCGCGATCAGCGCCCGCTCCTCTTCGGTCATCGACGGATGCTTGTCGGGCGCGCGATAGCAGACCAGCCAGAGCACCACCCAGGCTAGGCCCATCACGCCGGTCAGCACGAAGGCTGCGCGCCAGTTCCAGGTGAGAACCGCCCAGACGACCAGTGGCGGCGCGAGCACCGAGCCGATCGAGGCGCCGATATTGAACACCCCGCCGGCGAAGCCGCGTTCCTTGGCGGGAAACCAGGTGGCCACGGCCTTCATGCCCGCCGGCTGCGCCGAGCCCTCGGCCAGGCCGAGCAGGCCGCGCAGCACCGCAAAGCCCTGCCAGTTGTTGGCCAGACCGTGCGCCATGGCGATCAGCGACCAGGCGGCGGCGAAGACGGCGAAGCCGGTGCGCAGGCCCAGCGTGTCCAGGATATAGCCGCAGACCGGCTGCAGCATGATCCCCAGCTGGAAGGCGCTGGTGATCCACGAGTACTCGGTCACCGAGATGCCGAGGTCCTTCATCAGGGTCGGCGCCGCCACCCCCATCGTCGACCGGGTCAGGTAGTTGACGATCGCGCCCAGCATCACCAGGCCGATGATCCACCAGCGCAGGGCTTTCAGTTTCGGCAAGGCGGCTCCCCCTTCGGGGCCTCGGCGGCCCCGCTCTTGGTACCGCTAACGCCGAAGCGCGTGACCGTCCACTCCCGACCGGTCAAGATAGACTGAAGTCTTAGTCGGCGGCTTTTCGCCCCACCGCCACCGCCTTGCGCCGACGAGACGTGGGCTGGCGTCGCGTCGCCGTCTTGCGGCCGCCCTTCACGCCCTTTCGCCTCGCCCTGGCGTCCTTCTCGGCGGCGACCTTCTCGAGAACCTGCTGGTGTCGCTCCGCCCGCGCCTTGCAGCGGCTGTGCATGGCCTCCAGCTCCTTATCGGTCAGTTCTTCGATGCCCATGAAGGCGTCCTCCGCCTCGGTGGACGCGCGGATCAGCTCGTCGAGCTTGGTCTGAAGCGCGACGCCGTCGCGGTTCTGGGTGTTCTGGATCAGGAACACCATCAGGAAGGTGACGATGGTGGTGCCGGTGTTGATGACCAGCTGCCAGGTCTCGGAAAACCGGAACAGCGGGCCCGAGATCGCCCAGACCAGCACCAGCCCGACGCAGATTAGAAACGCCGGCGGACTACCGGTGGCCCTGGCGGTGACATTGGCGAACTTGGCGAAGAGCTTGTCCACGGCGACCTCCCTGTCGCCGTCTGAACGCTCAGGTTTCGAGGGAGGCTCCCGACTGTTCGGTCCGATGCGGGGCCAGGTCGTCCTGGCGACGGACTTCGCCGACGAAGCGGTCGTAGCGCTGCTCGGTCGCCGGCTCCCAGATGAAGACCCCCGAACAGTCGTGCGCCGCCGCGATCTCGGACGCCAGGATCAGAGCTTCTTTGTCGGACTTGGCCGCTTCAGCGATGAAAGTCAGCGAAACACCATCGGCGCGATGCGGATAGAACAGATAGGTGGGCATGGGATTGCTCCAGCCAGACGAGCGGGAGCGGAAAGCGCCACCTTCCTTCTCTCAGCCACCGACGCTCAAGAAACCGTGCCGATGATGTCGACAGCATAGCCACCCAAATTGGGTTTTGCGAGTTATTATTCCGATTAATTCTAATAAATGTTTGTCGTGAACCCGACATAGAGAAAATTATAGATCAATCTTTCTCATAATACTCTATGTCGCCAAGCGCACACATCAACCGCTTGATCCGCCGATCACCTCGGTTTTTCCTTACCTCGCGCCCCCTGTGGCGACCGGATTTTGGGCTGGTCCAGCCGCCGCGCCTCGGCCAATCTTGCGCGCCCGAAGCGATAGGAGGACGCGATGATCGGCTACACCCTGGTAGGCGCCAACGACCTGGAAAAGGCCAAGGCCTTCTACGACGACCTGTTCGGCGCCATCGGCGTCAAGCGCCTGATGGAGTTCCCGACGGGCGGCTGCGCCTGGGGGGCGGACTGGACCAAGCCGATGTTCGGGGTCGGCAAGCCCTACAACGGCGAGGCCGCGACGTTCGGCAACGGCACGATGATCGCCCTGGTGCTCGACGAACGCGCCAAGGTCGACAGCCTGTACGACAAGGCGATCAGCCTCGGCGCTCAGTGCGAGGGCAAGCCGGGCGTGCGCGGCGAAGAGGGCCCGCAGGCCTTCTATGCCGCCTATTTCCGCGACCTGGACGGCAACAAGCTTTGCGCGTTCCGCGTCGGCCCGGCCTAGAGCCCTTTGGCTCTAGAGGGCTCTGAATGTCTGACCTTAGAGCCTGTTCATCTGGTCTAGATGGCTCCATCTAAACCAGAACGCTCTAGCGGTAGCGGAGCGTCCAGCGCACCGTGATCGTCCCCTGAGCATCCTGCGCGCCCGTGCAGGTGGTCAGGGCGGTCATCGGCCCGGTGACGGAGCGGTAGGCGGGCTCGTTGTCCAGCTCGCGCGTCGCGCAGGTCAGGCCTTGCACGTCGAACGTCCTCACCGCGCCGCGCGCGAAGCGAGTCGCGCCGCCCCGGCTGACGCCGCCATGCGAGAAGCTGGCGAAGGCGAGGTCCACGGTCTTCGCCGAAACCCCGGGCTTGAGGGTGAACATGTCGGTCCGCTGGATCCGGCCCGGCTCGAGCACATAGGTCGTCCGGGCGCTGACCCGATCGTCGGGCACGGGCGCCTTCTGGCCCAGGCGGTCCAGTTGGTCCTGCCCATAGGTGATCACGGTCCGCGCGCCCTGTTCGACCACCTTGGCGTCCTTGGCGTAGGCCAGCGGCGCCAGGGACGCGCCGTCGGACAGGGTGACGCGGGGCAGGAGCTGCGGGAAGGCGGCGTCGGCCACGTGTTGCAGCATGCCGGGCGACGACGGGATCGGATAGTAGGGCGAGTTCATGTGCTGGCCCTCGCCGCCATTGATGATCGGCAACCCGATCACCCGCGTCTCGCCCTTGCGGCGACGATCTCGGATCGTCACCAGCAGGCGGTCATACTGGCCCTTGGCGAACCAGGTGACCGTACGGGGCGGCAGGCGGTCCAGCCAGGCGCCGTAGCCCGGATCGGCGGCCTGGTCCTTGAAGCCCAGATCGTTCCAGATGGCGTTGGTGTAGATGTACTGGCGCCCGAGACTGAGGTTCTCGCCCAGGATTCGGTGCTTGCCGCGATAGGCGTCCGTGCGGCGGCCGTGCTCCCACAGGTTCACCGAGCCCATCGCCGGGTCGAACCAGAAGTCCATGTAGCGCGCAGCCACCCGAGCGCTGAACGCATAGGCCATGCGCTTCTCCTCGGGAGTCAGCACATCCAGCTTGGCCGCCGCCGTCAGCACCTCCAGGAAGGCGGTCTCGCCATAGGTCCCGATGCTGCGGCCATATTCGAAGCCTTCGCCGCGTAGGTTGAGGCGCGGCAGCATCAGGTCGACGGATCGGCGCAGCCACGTCCGCACCTCGGGCGTCGCGGGCATGCCCGCCTCGATCAGACGGTGAGCGATCTCGCCGATCAGCAGCACGCTGTAGCGGTCGAACCGCCCCTGCCCGTCGGTCTCATCGGCGAAACCATACTCGCCGGAATATTTCCGGTAGTGGTCCAGCGTCTTGCCCAGCAGAGCCTCGCTGGCCCAGGCGTCCTCCCAGCCCAGCCGGTAGCGAAGCCGCGCCACGCTGAAGGCGACGCCGTAGTAGTTGTTGGGCAGGTTGATCAGCGTCAGGTCGTCGGTGCGGACAAAGCGTCGCCAGTCCAGCTTGAGCTTCAGCGCCGCCAGCGTCGCCGGCGACACGGCCTGATCCAGCAGCCCGGCCTCCTGCAGCATCACCAGGGCCTGGCAGTAGTAGTAGACACCCCAGGTGTCGTTGGGGTCGGCCACCGTCATGTCGGCGATCTCGCGATAGGCGGCCAGATATCGGGCGAGGCGCGGATCATCGCGCGGCGTATCGACGATCAGATAAGCCAGGCCGATGGCGATCTTGCCGGGCAGGAACTTGTCATCGGCTTCGAAGACCTTGACCCCGTCCAGCGTCATGCCGCGCTTCTCGGCCATCAGCTTGTCGAGCAGCACGGCCATGCGCGGCAGGATGCGGGCCTCGACCGTCTGGTTCATCGGCGGGACGGCGGCGTAGAGGGGGCCACGAGCATCCGGCGCGGCTGCGGGCTTGGCCGCCAGGGCGAGGGACGCCGTCGCCGAGCTCAGGACGGCCACGGTCAGGAACAGGCAGGAACGTCGTCGCATCGGGGGCTCGCGGGGCCCGCCGTCGCGGGTCTTCTGGGTGACCGCGCCGCCGGAGCAGCGCATTTGGCGTTACCAATTTCGCTTACCACATCAAGATGTCAAGCCAATTTGGTATTACCAGTTATCCCCAAGGCGGCGGACAGCCGGCTCGCCAGACGGTAGCGCCGCGCCATCTCATGCAATAGGATTCTCGCAACCGACGCGACGTCGGCGGGATCGTAGACACATGACCACTTCGACGGCGGAAACCCGTAAACTCTATCAGCAGGTCGCCAACTCGATCGCCGACGCAATTCGCGACGGCGTCCACAGGCCCGGCCAGCGGTTGCCTTCCGAACGTGATCTCGCGGAGGACTACAAGGTTAGCCGTCCCACCGTGCGCGAGGCGATGATCGCCCTGGAAATCCGCGGTCTGGTCGAGGCCCGCCATGGCTCGGGCGTCTATGTCACCGACACCCCGCGCCCCGAAAGCCCCGCGCCGGAGCTGGACATCGGCGCCTTCGAGCTGACAGAGGCCCGCCGCCTGATCGAGGGCGAAGTCGCCGCCTTGGCGGCCGCCACCATCACCGACGAGGAGCTGGCCGAACTGGCCGCGATCATGGACGACATGGTCGTGGAGAACGACAACAACGTGAAGGGCGAACGGGCAGACCGCCGCTTCCACGTGACCATCGCCCAGGCCAGCCGCAACAGCGCCCTCGTCACCGTGGTCGAGAACCTGTGGGACCTGCGCTACAAGTCGCCGCTGTGCCGCGCCATGCTGGAGCGCGCGCGTCAGGTCGGCGTGCGGCCGCTGATCGACGACCACCAGGAGATCCTGCTGGCCCTGAAGGAGCGCAACCCCACCAGCGCCCGCAACGCCATGCGAGAGCACCTGGGCCGGGTCATCGACAACTTGCTGACCGCCACCGAGATCGACGCCCTGGAGCGCGCCCGCAGCGAAGTGGCCGCGCGGCGCACCGAACTGGCCAGACGCTCGGCGATCTGAAGTTTCCTCAGCTCGGCCTTGTCACGCGCGACGCAGGATGTCCGGAAGCGCGCGCTTCAACGTACCAAAGTGACCAAGGCCTGGCAGCACCACCACTTGCGCCGCCGGCAAGGCCTGGGCCAGCGCGCGCGCCATGTCGAGCGGCGCCCAACGATCCTCGTCGCCGTGCCAGAGCCTGACAGGACAGCGGACGCCCGACAGGACCTCGGACCAAGGCCGCACATAGGTCCTCAGCTCATCTTCGTAAGCCCAACGAGACGATCCGAGGCTCTTGCTCAGGCCATCGCGCACCATGGCCCGGAAGTCGGCGTTCGCAAGCAAGGCCTGCTCGGAAGGGCCAACGCCGGCGAACATGACCTTCATCAGCAACCCCGGCGCGACGGCGTTCAGGAGTGACTGAGCGCGACCCAGCCGCCGAAGCGCTCCGGGGCTGGTCGTCGCCGCCGTGAACACGGCCTTGCCGGCCATGCTCGGCAGAAAGTCGCCAAGCTCCAGAGGCGCGGCCGCTGAGATAAGGTCTAGCCGCTCGATCGCCTCGGGACGCTTGGCGGCGATGTGCAAGGCCGACATCGCGCCCAACGAGAACCCTGCGAGCCGAACGGTCGGGCGGCCGACGCGCCCTCTGACCGCGTCAAAGGCCGCCAACAGGCGCTCCTGCCCATCGCCGAGACCATCGCCTGCCATCAACCGATCAAGACAGATGGCCGGGAGTCCGTCAGGCTGGCCGCCGCCGAACAGGTGAAGCTCCGCAGCCGATCCAGGCAGGCCGTGACAGTAAATGACGTGCGAGGCGCTCATCGCCAGCTTGGTGCTCCGAAGACGACTGACCGATAGGGATGGACGCACCAGAACGACCATGCGCTATCGGCGCAGGATCTTGTCCATGGCTTTTCCCTTGGCCAGCTCGTCGATGAGCTTGTCGAGATAGCGGATCTCCCGCATCAGCGGTTCTTCGATCTCTTCGACCCGCACGCCGCAGACGACGCCCTTGATCAGCGCCCGCGCCGGATTGAGCGCTGGCGCCTCGGCGAAGAAGGTCGCGAAATCGGCTTTGGCGGCGATCTGCGCCTCCAACGCAGCAGGGCCATAGCCCGTCAGCCACAGCAGGATGTCATCGACTTCCGAGCGGGTGCGACCCTTGCGCTCGGCCTTGGCGACGTAAAGCGGATAAACGCTGGCGAAGCTGGTCGTGTAGATGCGGTGCTGGGTCATCGGGCGCGATCATTGGCGAACGCCCGAAGGCTAGCACCGCATAGGTGAGCGTTCACTTCCTAAAGGGCGCGATCGTCAGACGGCTTTGAGCCGTCGGCGACTGGCCCGCGATCATCTCCGCCTTCGCCGCGAAACCGGCGTCGCCATAAGCAGCGGCGGCGAGGTCGTAGAGCGGCAGGGCCTCGCGTGTCGCGTCCTCTGGTTTCAGGTCCGTGTAGGGGAAGGCCGCCTCATTGCCGACGAACTGGCCCAGGTACGTCAGCGCCGCCCGGATCCCCTGCCCCTGCGGACCGCGATAGCCCCACAGATCGACGCCGACGCAGGGGCCCAACTCGGCCATGCCGATCAGAGGTTCCAGCGCGAAGTAGCTGTAGTGCAGCGCCTTGGTGCGAGACAGCTCCTCGGGCATCTTGCCATCGGGCGCGATCTCGGGGTCGATGCGGTTGGGACCCACGCTGGCGAGCACCTCGCGGGCCAGGTCCGGCCGGCGCGCGAACAGGGCGAAGGTCGCCAGCTGGTAGTCGTACCAGAGGCCGTGATTGTTCTTGGCCGCCCGCTCTTCCTTGCCGGTCGGCGCGGTTTGCATCCAGTCGGCATAGGCGCCGAACCAGGCTTCAAGGCCCGCCTGCTCCGACGCAGTCAAGGCGTTGGAGGGGACCAGCACGCCGACCGCTTCGATCACGCGGAGCAGGCGATAGGTGTCCAGCACGCCCTCGGCGCGCCCGAGCGTGCGGCCCGGCACGCCTTGCGCATAGGTCATGGCCGGGTTCATCCGCGTGGCGGGGTCCAGAAACCAGACCCGGAGCAACTGGGCGGCCTTGGTCGCGTAGCGGGTCTCGCCGGTGAAATAGAAGGCCAGGGCCAAAGCCTCGACGGCGCCGGCCATGGACTCCATGCGATTGGCGTCGAAGGCGTTGGTGTTCCGCTCAGGATTCACTTCGCCGTCCTTGCGGATATAGGGCTCGCCGTTGGGCCGTGAGGGGTCAGGCCACCAGTAGGGTCCCATCGAGATGTAGTCGCGCTTGTCGCCGCTGGGCGGGGTGCGGCTCTTGTCGACCACGCTGTAGACGGGGCCGGCCAACGCCTTCTCGGCGCGAGCGATCAGCGCCTTGTAGGCCGGGGCCAGCTCCGGCTCGGCGAGCCGGACCTTGGCGGCGCGCAACGCCGGGGGCTTCCAGCGGAAGGTGCGTCGCCCGTCGAAGTCGGCGGCATAGCCCTGCTCGGCCCGGCAGACCGGCGCGGCGGTCGCGGCTGTCGGAACCGCCGCCAGGAGCGCGACGCAGCTGGCAGCCAGCGCCATCGAATACCGGACCATGCAACACCTCCCCGCCGTCCCGCGCGGTTTCCGGCGACCATAGCGCGCGGCGACAGATTGGCTAGGCCAAATTGGTCAAACTGGTCTTGGCGATTGCCTGCGACAGGACTTGCCCTTTAAGACAAACGCGAAGCGCTCGCAGATAGCGCCACGGAGGGGAGCCGTCATGCGCGCCAAAATCACCGCGTTCCTGGTGGGCCTGAGCCTGGCTTGCGCCCCCGCCTTGGCCGGCTCCGCCCTCGCGCGACCGAACAGCGAGCGGGCGGATGTCGCGGCCTCGGCGCTGACCCTGGGCCGCGCGGTCGCCGACTGGCAGCTGCGCCACATGGACGGCCGGTTCGACTACGTCCAGACCCATCGCCCCGGCACACAGAACCCGCGCGGCTGGATCCAGGGGGCCTTCTATGTGGGCCTGACCGCCTTCGCCGAGCGGACCAACGATGCAAGCTACCTTCAGGCCCTGCGCGCCCACGGCGAGGCGCAGGCCTGGGGCCTGGGCAAACGCCCCCTGCACGCCGACGACCATGTGATCGCCCAAAGCTGGCTTTGGCTGCACGCCCGCGACCAAGACCCGGTCCAACTGGCGCCGGTCAAGGCGCGGTTCGACGCCATCCTGGCCGATCCGCCCCGCGCGGACCTGACCTTCATCGACGGGACCGAGGACCAGCCATGCCAGGCCCGCTGGTGCTGGAGCGACGCCCTGTTCATGGCCCCGCCGACCTGGACCGCCCTGTCGGCCGCGACCGGCGATCCGCGCTACGCCGCTTACGGCGACCACGAGTTCTGGTCGGCGACGGACTGGCTGCTCGACCGGGAGCACGGCCTCTATTTCCGCGACAGCCGCTATTTCGACCGCCGCGACGACAAGGGCCGCAAGATCTTCTGGAGCCGGGGCAACGGGTGGGCCTATGCCGGGATCGTCAACATCCTGAAGACCCTGCCCGCGAACCATCCTTCGCGCCCGCGCTATGTCGCCCTGTTCAAGCGGATGTCGGCCAAGCTGGTCGCGCTGCAGAAGGCTGACGGCTACTGGTCGGTGTCGCTGCTTGCGCCTGAGAACAGTCCGCCCGAGACCAGCGGCACCGGCTTCTTCGTCTATGGCCTGGCCTGGGGCGTGAACCAGGGGCTGCTTAAGGATCCTCGCTACGCGCGGTCGGCGCGGCGGGGCTGGGACGCCTTGGCGCGGGCGGTCGGGCCCGACGGCAAGCTCGGCTGGGTGCAGCAGGTCGGCTACGCGCCCGACCATGTCGCCGCCGACGACACCCAGCTCTATGGCGCCGGCGCTTTCCTCCTGGCCGCGTCCGAGGTGTCGCGCGGGCGCTTCTGAGGTCGATGAAAAAATGGGCTGGCCCGCCGGTTGCTCCGGCTGCGGAAATCCAGTCCTCCTTCGTCTTAGAACAAGAGGGCCGCGCACACGCGCGCCACGGGTTGATGGGGCGAAAGCGATGAAACGAAGTGCGGTGATGGCCGGAGCGGCCCTCGGCGTGGTGCTGGCCTTCGGGGCGATGGGAGGGGCCACGGCGTCCGACCTGCCCTCGCCGGCGACGGCCTTCGCCCAGCCGGTCGGCAGCGACTATTTCCTGGCCGACTACACCGCTTATGAGGCCTATCTGAAGGCGCTGGCCGCCAAGTCCGACCGCATGAAGCTGGTCGACATCGGCAAGACCGAGGAGGGCCGCACCCAATGGATGGCGATCGTCTCCTCGCCCGCCAACCTGGCCAAGCTGGACCAGTACAAGACCATCGCCCGCAAGCTGGCCAAGGCCGACGGCGTCAGCGAGGCCGAGGCCCGCAAGCTGGCCGCCGAGGGCAAGGCCGTGGTGTGGATCGACGCAGGCCTGCACGCCAACGAGACCGTGACCTCGCAAGGCCAGATCCAGGTCATCCACCAGATGCTGACGGGGACCGATCCTGAGACCCTGCGGTTCCTGGATGACTGCATCATCCTGTTCGCGCACGACAATCCCGATGGGATGGAGATGATCTCCGACTGGTACATGCGCAACGAGGACCCCAAGAAGCGGGAGTTCGGCTCGCTGCCGCGCCTGTACCACAAGTACATCGGCCACGATAACAACCGCGACAGCTTCATGTCGGCGATGGCCGAGACGACCAACGTCAACAGCCAGCTGTTCCGCGAGTGGTTCCCGCAGATCGTCTACAACCAGCACCAGACCGCGCCCAACGGCATGGTCGTGTTCGTGCCGCCGTTCCGCGATCCGGCCAACCACAACTACGACCCGCTGGTCATGACCATGCTGCAGGAAGTCGGCATGGCCATGCACAGCCGCCTGGTGGCCGAGGACAAGCCCGGCACCGGCGCGCGCAGCGCCGCCCCCTACTCCACCTGGCACAACGGGATGGAGCGCTCGATCGCCTATTTCCACAACTCGATCGGCCTCTTGACCGAGATCACCGGCGGCCCGACCCCGTCGCCGATCAATCTGGTCCCCGATGTGCAGTTGCCCAGCAACGACCGGCCGGTTCCGATCGCGCCCCAGATGTGGCGCCTGCAGCAGACGCTCGACTACCAGGCCAGCCTGAACCGCTCGGTGCTCGACTACGCCTCGCGCAACCGCGAGCGACTGCTCTTCAACATCTGGAAGATGGGCGACAACAGCATCAAGCGCGGCAATCGCGACACCTGGACCATCACTCCCACCAAGGTCGACGCGCTGGCGGCGGCGGGTAAGGACAAGCCCCTGGCGGGCAGCCGGGGCGCGGTGGATCCTTCGCTCTACAAGACGATCATGCAGGCGCCCGAGCAACGCGACCCGCGCGGCTTCATCCTGCCCGCCGACCAGGCCGACATGCCGACCGTGGTCGCCTTCCTGAACGCCCTGATCAAGGCTGGCGTCGACGTCGATGTCGCCGACAAGGCCTTCACCGTCGCCGGCAAGACCTATCCGGCGGGCTCCTATGTTGTGCGCACGGCCCAGGCCTATCGCCCGCATGTGATGGACATGTTCGAGCCGCAGGACCACCCGCACGACACCGAGTATCCGGGCGGCCCGCCCAAGGCGCCATACGACGTCACCGGCTACACCCTGGCCTACCAGATGGGGATCAAGTTCGACCGCGTGCTGGACGCGTTCGAGGCGCCGACCAAGCGCGTGCCCGACCTGATCAAGGTCGCGCCGGGTTCGGTGAAGGGCGCGGGCGGCGCGGGCTGGCTGATCAGCCACGAAACCAACGCCAGCTTCACCCTGACCAACCGCCTGCTGAAGGCCGGCGCCAAGGTCCAGTGGCTCAAGGACGGCGCCAAGGCCGGCGGCAAGACCTTCGGGGCCGGCGCGATCTGGGTCCCCGCCTCCCCCGCCGCCAAGGCGGTGATCGACAAGGGCGTCAAGGACCTGGGGATCGACGCCTGGGCCGTCGCCGCCAAGCCGGCGGGCGCCGCCATCGCGCTGAAGCCGATCCGCGTAGGCCTGGTCGACATCTATGGCGGCTCGATGCCGTCGGGCTGGAACCGCTGGATGTTCGAGCAGTTCGAAGCGCCCTTCCAGGTCGTCTATCCGCAGCGCCTGGACGCCGGCGACATCGGCAAGGACTTCGACGTGCTGGTCTTCGCCGACGGCGTGGTGCCCGCCCCGGCCGATGGTCCGTTCCGCGCCGGCCGCGGCGGGGCCCAGCCCAAGCCCGAGGACATTCCGGCCGAGTACCGGTCGTGGCTGGGCCGCGTGACCGATGAGAAGACCGTCCCCAAGATCGCCGAGTTCGTGAAGGGCGGCGGCACAGTCGTGGCCATCGGCGCCTCGACGCGCCTGGCCACCGCTCTGGGCGCGCCGGTCGAGGTGGCCACGGCCAAGACCGAGAACGGCCAGCTCAAGGCCCTCTCCAATCGCGAGCTCTACATCCCCGGCTCGATCCTGCGGGCCAAGGTCGATCCCAAGCAGCCCCTGGCCTATGGCGCGGGCGAGGAGGTCGACGTGTTCTTCGACCGCAGCCCGACCTTCACGATCAAGAGCGACGCCAAGGGGATCTCGCGGGTCTCGTGGTTCGACAGCGACAAGCCGCTGCGCAGCGGCTGGGCGGTCGGCGAGGAGCGGCTGAAGGGCTCGACGGCGATGCTCGACATCACCGTGGGCAAGGGCAAGGTCTTCGCCTTCGGCCCCGAGATCACCCAGCGCGCCCAGTCGTGGGGTACCTTCAAGTTCCTGTTCAACGGCCTGCTCTACGGGCCGGCGGTGAGCGGGAAGTAGGGCTGAAAATAAGATCGGCGCCGGACGGGGAAGTCCGGCGCCGAGTTCGTCTCGGGACGGTTGGAGACATCCGCGAGACGGCTACCGCTCCGGGGGTTGGCGTGAGCCGGAGCGGCCTGGTGTCGCCGGGGAGCTGGACCGGCGTCGGCGACGACCAAGGCGAAGGTGCGCCCGGCGCACCGCCCGGACATTGAGACAAATCAAACACGCTCGAAACGAAGTCGGCGCCGGAGGGGCAGCTCCGGCGCCGACAGATCGCGTCCCCTTGGATCAAAGGGGGGGAGGTAGACCCTCAGGGCGCGATCGCCTCGGCCCCCGGGCGACGCGGATCGGCGCCGCCGAGATAGAGACCCTGCTCGATCATGATCGACTGGGCCGAGCCCATGGTCTCGTCGGAGGTTATCGGGTGACCCATCGCCTTCAGGATGGCGACGGTGTCTGGATTGAAGTTCGGCTCGACGCGCAGGGTGTCGCTGGCGTCCTGGAAAATGCGCGGCTGGTGGGTGGCCTCGGCCACGTTCAGCTTGAAGTCGACGACGTTGACGATGACCTGCAGCACCGTGTCGATGATCGTGCTGCCGCCCGGCGTGCCGGTGATCAGCCACGGCTTGCCGTCCTTGAAGATCATGGTCGGCATCATGGTCGAGAGCACGCGCTTGCCCGGCTGCAGGGCGTTGGGCGGCGCAGGCTTGCCGCTCTTCTGCGCGCGCCACGCGGCCTCGTGAGCGTAGTTGTTCATCTGGTTGTTCAGCACGAAGCCCGCGCCGGCCACCATAACGCCCGAGCCGAAATCGGCTCCCAGTGTATAGGTGTTGGAGACCGCGTTGCCCTCGGCGTCGGCGACCGAGAAGTGCGTGGTGTTGGGGCTTTCGAACGCCCAGGGATCGCCGGCGCCCAGGTCCTTGGCGGGCGTGGCCTTGTCGGGATTGATCAGCTTGGCGCGCGCCGCGCCATAGGCCTTTGACGTGAAGCCCTGCAGCGGGACCTTCACGAAATCGGTGTCGCCCAAATACTTGTAGCGGTCGGCATAGGCCATCTTCATGGCCTCGGCCTGAAGGTGCAGGGTCTTGGCCGAGCCCAGGCCCGTCGCCTTCAGGTCGAAGGTCTCCAGGATGTTGAGCATCTCCAAGAGGGTCGCGCCGCCGGCGCTGGCGGGCGGCGAGGTCTTGACCGTCAGGCCGCGATAGCTGCCGACCAGCGGCTGGCGGATCTCGGCCTTGTAGGCGGCCAGGTCCTCCAGGGTGATCAGGCCACCATGGACCTTCATGTCGGCGGCGAAGCGCTGGGCGATCTCGCCGCGGTAGAAGGCGTCGGCGCCCTTGTCGGCGATCTGGCGCAGCGACCAGGCCAGCTCGGGCTGCTTGAGGACCTCGCCGGCGCGATAGAGCTCACCGCCGGCCTTGTAGAAGGTCTGCTTGCCGGCCTCGCTCTCGGACAGGCGCTGCTTGCCCCAGCTGAAGACGAACGCCTCGTCGGGCGACAGGGCCACACCGTCGGCGGCCAGGCGATAGGCCGGTTCGACCACCTGCTTCCAGGGCAAGCGACCATACTTCTGATGGGCCAGATAGAGGCCCGCGACCGTGCCCGGAACGGTGGGCGCGCGATAGCCGCGCGACGCCACGTCGTCCATCTCCTTGCCATTCTCGTCGACGAAGGTCTCAAGCTTGGCGGCCTTGGGCGCGACGCCGCGATAGTCGATGAAGATCGTCTCACCCGTCTTGGCCAGGTGGACCATCATGAAGCCGTCGCCGCCGATATTGCCGGCGCGCGGCAGGGTCACGGCCAGAGCAAAGGCGGTGGCGACGGCGGCGTCCACGGCGTTGCCGCCCTGGCGCAGGATGTCGCCGCCGACCTTGGTGGCGATGGCGTTCTGGCTGACCACCATGCCCCGCTCGCCCACCACCGGCGAGTGGATGCTGGGATACTCCAGCAGCTGCTTCTTCTGGGCCAGCGCCTCGGACGAGACGATGGGCGAGAGCGCCAGGGCGAAGACCGTGGCGGCTGTGGCGAGAAGGCGGAAGGGTTTCAAGTCGGGCCTCGCAGAACGGACGCGCGAAGGGACGGGGCGACCATCAGGCCGCCCCGCTCACAGGGTTAGAACCGCTTGGAGAGGTTCATGTACCAGTAGCGACCCGTCGCGTTGTGCAGCGCGCCCGAGTAGCCGAAGTTCGAGGCCGACAGCGGCGGGTCCTTGTCGAAGGCGTTACGCACGCCCACCCGGACCGTGGAGCCGTCGAACATGCCGTCCTTGAACGCGTACTGGCCGTAGAAGCTGACGGTCGTCCATTCCTTGATCGGGAAGTACTGGCCGTTCACCTGCGCCGGGCCGGTGTCGTAGACCTCGCCGACATAGTTGACGAACGCGCCCGCGCCCCAGCCGTCCTTGCGCCAGGAGACGCTGGCCGTGCCGCGGAACTCGGGGAAGCCGTCGAACTGGATCTGGTTGCCGGCGCTGGCGATCGTGATGCCCGGCAGCTTGCCGGCCGCAACCGCCTGCAGAAGGATGCTCTCGGTCTGACCCGGGGCCTGGTCATACTTCAGGAGCTTGGCGACATTGATCGACAGGCCGAAGTCGCCCCAGGGGGTGTCGTCCAGGTCGTAGTCCAGGCTGAAGTCGGCGCCCTGCACCATGCGCGGCTGCAGGTTCGAGTAGGTGTCGCTGATGTAGGCGATGTTGCCGACCGTGGCCGTGCCCACCGGCGCGTCGCGCACGACGTTCGGGTTGGACGAGCCGCTCTGGCGCAGCAACCAGTCGTAGGCGATCTGGTTGTAGCCGCCCAGGATACCCACGATGTTCTTCTCGCGGATCGACCAGAAGTCGCTGGTCAGGGTCAGCTTGCCGTACTGGCGCGGAATGAAGGTGGGCTGATAGACGAAGCCGATCGTGGCGTTGTCGGCCTCTTCCGGCTTCAGGTTCTTGTTGCCGCTGCGCACTTCGATCGTGCTGGCGCTGGGGCAGGAGGTCGCGGTCGGCGTGTTGATCCGGCAGGCTGCGAAGTCGGTGCGGGTGTTCGAGACCGTCGTGCCGTCGCTGTAGAACTGCGGCAGGTTCGGCGCACGGAAGCTTTGCGAGACCGAACCGCGGATCGCGAAGCCCTGGCCGACCTTCCAGTAGATCGCGCCCTTGGGCTTCAGCACGTTGCCAAAGTCCGAATACTCTTCGTCGCGCGCGGCGATCTGCAGGCTGATCTCCTCGACGAACGGGATGTTCATCTCGGGCGAGACGATCGGCACGGCCAGTTCGAAGAAGGCCGAGGCGACCGACCGGTGCGCGTTGACGTCCGGCGCGCCCGAGGCGCCCATGACGTCCGTGCCGTAGGTCACGCCGGTGACGCTGTTGGTGTACTTGATCGTGCCGTCCAGGCGCTTGTCGCGGTCGTCCTTGTAGGTCTCGCGACGCCACTCGACGCCCGCCGCGATCCCGACGTCGCCGCCCGGCAGGGTGAAGAGGTCCTTCTTGGAGATCTTGAAGTCAGCCAGGGTCAGCGAGGTTTCGCTGATGCGATAGACGTTGATCAGGAACGAGTTGATCGTCGCGCGGTCGTTCGGCGTTCCGTCGCCCAGCGAGTAGTTGGGCTGGCTGCCGCCGTTGAACGGATTGTACGCCGTCGCATCCGTGCGGTTCAGGGCCGCCTGGAACGCGGTGTTGCTGATCGCGTCGTGCGTCATGTCCTTGGTGCGGGCCTTGGAATACAGCAGCGCCGAATCCCACTTCCAGCCCTTCCAGCCGCCCTTCAGCCCGCCCAGCAGGCGGTAGCTGTCGTCCGTGACCGTATAGGTGCGCGGACCGGTGTCGACCGGGCGATAGGTGGTGATGTTCATCGCAATGCCGGTGGTCGGCACGCCGGTCAGGTTGGCCAGACGGTTGGGGCTGGTCGTCGGACCGAAGGGGTTCCAGTAGGCGTTGGCGGCGATGCTGATCGGCGCGGTGCTGAGCGGCGCCGACTGTTCGCGGCTGCCGGTGAACAGGGCGTGGTAGTAGCCCACTTCGCCATAGCCGGTGATGTCGCCGAAGTCGTGCTCAACCGTCGAGAACAGGTTGGTGCGCTCGACGCCGCCCTTCAGGGTGCGATCGGGGTTTTCGTCATAGCGCAGCACGCGGCTGGTGGCGCCGGTGATCGTGCCCGAGCGGATGCAGAGGTTGCCAGTCAGCACGGTGCTGGAGCAGCCGGCGGCGGTGTTGGCGGTCGGCTCGATGTGGAACACGCCCGAGGTCGTCAGCGTCGCCGTTCCCTGGCGCACCACGGTGGTCGGCGGGATCAAGGTGAACGAGCCCCAGGGGCTGGAGGTCGAACGGCTGTCGAAGGTGGTGTTGTCCACCCAGGGCGTGTTGGCCACCTGCGCCCGATGATCTTCGCTGGCCGAATAGTCGCGCTCCGACGCCATCAGGCGGCTGCGGCCGGTGTAGTTGCCGAAGAAGGTCAGGCGCGTGCCGTCCGCCAGACGCGTGCCGGCCTTCACATTGAACGAGCCTTCGCGGTAGCTGGTGCCTTCCGAGCCGCCGTACTGGGCTTCCATCTTCAGGCCACGGAACTTGGTGTCGAGCACGGTGTTGACCACGCCGGCCACCGCGTCGGCGCCATAGATGGCCGCCGCGCCGTCGCGCAGCACTTCCACCCGCTTGATGCCCGCCACGGGGAACGCGTTGGTGTTGACCGTCTGGACCGGAACCAGGTTCTCGGTCTGGGTGCCGGGCGCCAGCACGGCGCGACGACCGTTCAGCAGGGCCAGGGTGTTGCCGGTGCCGAGGCTGCGCAGGTTCAGCGACGCCACGTCGCCGCGCGCGTCGTTCAGGTTGCCGGTGGTGCGGGCTTCCTGGAACTGCACGTCGCCGGCCTGCGGGATCGAGCGGAACAGTTCGTCGCCCGAAACAGCGCCGGTGGCGATGATCTCTTTCTCACCGACCACCGTGACCGGCAGGGCCTCGGTCGTCCGGGCGCCTTCGATCTGCGAACCGACGACCACGACCGCTTCGACGACCTGGGCCTCTTCACTGGTCGCGCCGGCCCCCGCGCGCGAGGACTGGGGGGATTGGGACTGGGCGCCTTCGGCCGGCGCCTGGCGCAGCGTGATGGTCTTGCCGTCGTCCGACTGGACGACCAGTCCGGCGGCCTTCGCCAGACGCGCCAAGGCGTCGGCGTCGGCGACGTCGCCGGTCACCGCCGGGGTGCGCTTGCCCGAGGCGGCCTCGAACGGGAACAGAACCTGCTTGCCCGACTGCTTGGCGAAGGCTTGCAACGCGGTCACCGCATCGCCGGCCGGAATGTTGAACGTGTGCCGCGCCTCTTGCGCGAGCGCCGGGCCGGCCAGCACCAGGACGGCGGCCGACGCCATCAGGAAGCCGCGAACCGCGCGGCGACGGGTGTTGATGGTCATTTTCTTGTTTACCCCTCGAAGCGCCCTCCATCCCCATGAAGGACCGCCTTTGAAGGATCGACGCACGCGTGTCGGGTTTCCGCCATCCCGAACCGCGATTTTTCAGTCCATTTTTTTGCTTAGCTGCGCCGCGACAGGCGAATGTCGCCATCCGGGTCTTCAGAGGCCTGGACCGGGAACGTGCTGGTGACCGCGTCCACGAAGCTGCGCGGCTCGGTGGTCTGGAAATAGCCGGCCAGACGCAGGCCGGTGATCGACGGATCGACGATGCGCACCTGCTGCCTGTTGTAGCGATTGAACTCGGCCACGGCCTGTTCCAGCGACTGGCCGTTTAGCGCGATCGCGCCCTGGCGCCAGGCCAGGACGCGGTCGATCTCGCCTTCGGAGATGGCGCGAGCTCGGCTTCCGGCGGCGGTGTAGACCGCTGCGACGCCGGCCTTCAGGCGCATCTCGTCCTTGGGCTGGGCGGGTTCGGGGTCAAGCGCGACGGCGCCCTTCTTGACCGTCACGGTCGCCCCGTCGGCGCGCAGACGCACCGCCAGCTCCGAAACGCCGTCGGCCCGCATCACCGCATCGTCGGCGCGCACGACGAAGGGGCGGGAGTCGCGGGCCGCTTCGAACACGGCTTCGCCGCGCACCAGGCGCACCTCGCGCACCCCGCGCCGATAGCGGACCACGACCTTACTGTTGGTGTTCAGTTCGATGCGGCTGTTGTCGCTCAGCACGACGACTCGACGCTCGCCGATCGCCGTGGCGTAGGCCGTCCCGCCGCCGAAGGTGGTGACGCCCGCGACCGAGAGCGCCAGCACGGCCGCCGCCGCCATGCCGCGCGCCCAGACCGACTGGCTCAGGCTCGGCAGCACGGCGCGGCGCTCGGCGGCCAGCAGGTCCCGGTCGGGCCGTTCGGCCGCCGGACGCATGGCGCGCAGGCGCTCCAGCCGCGCCCAGGCGGCGGCTTCGCGTTCAAAGGCGGCCTCGTGTTCGTGGCTTTCATCGCGCCAGGCCTCGAAGGCGGCGCGGTCGGCGGCGGAACACGAAGCGTCGTCAAGCCGGACCACCCAGAGGGCGGCCGCCTGCCTCACCGCTTCGCGTCGTGATCCCGTCTTGCGCTCCATGAGCGTCCTTCGTCGACCTTACTCTTACGCCCGATACGACGTCCCAACTTGTCGGAACAGTACCGAAGACCCTTCACTAAATGCTTCTCGACAGTAGAGACGGACAAGCCGAGCCTAACCGCTATCTCGTCGGGCGAGAGGCTGTAAACTTTTCTCAACGTGAAGACGCGGCGGCATTGCGTGGGCAGCTCCGCGATGGCGTCCACCAGCAGCCGCAGTTCTTCGCGTGATTCGATGACGGCATGGGCGCTGGGCGCCTCGTCCAACGGCTCGATCCGGTCGAAGTCGGCGACGGCGGTAATGGTCAGCACCTTGCGCCGACGCAGCGCGTCCAAAGCGCAGTTACGCAGGACGCGGTTGGCGAACGCGCCCGGATTTCCGATCTCGCGCCACGTTTTACAGGCGATCGCGCGCGCGAACGCCTCGTGCACCAGATCCTCCGGATCGGTCTGACCATCGCGGCAGAACCGCCGCGCATAGGCCAGCAGGTCCGCTTCCAGCGGCAGGATCTCACGCCGAAACCAGGCGCGCCTGTCGTCGTCTTCTTGAGCCATCAACGCTCCCCTCAAGCTTCAGCGAAGCCGAAAGGGCGCCCGAACGCAACCCGGCGATGACCCATCGCCGGGCGCGGAGGGAATTTCGCCTAGTCTTCGATCGGGTTGTGACGCGTATCCTTCAGGAAGAAGCCGCCGACCACCGCCGTGATCCCGGCGATGATCACCGGGTACCAGAGGCCCGAATAGATATCGCCCGTCGCCGCCACGATCGCGAAGGCCGTGGTGGGCAGGAAGCCGCCGAACCAGCCGTTGCCGATGTGATAGGGCAACGACATCGCCGTGTAGCGGATGCGCGTCGGGAACAGCTCGACCAGCATGGCTGCGATCGGGCCGTAGACCATGGTCACATAGATCACCAGCAGCGCCAGAAGGCCGATTACCGCCGGCTTGTTCACGAGCGCCGGATCGGCCTTGGCCGGATAGCCGGCCGCCTTCAACTGGTCGCCGAGGTCAGCCTCCCAGGCCTTGCGGGCGTCGGCGAAGGCCTTGCCGCTGGCGCCCTTGGCGTCGAGCCCGTCCAGCGTCACGCCGCCGACCTGCACCGTGGTGGGCGTTCCCGCCGGCGCGGCCTGGACGCTGTAGCTGACGCCCGCCTTGGCCAGATAGGCCTTGGCCACGTCGCAGGGGGTGTTGAACTTGGCCTTGCCGATCAGGTCGAACTGGAAAGCGCAGGTGGCGGTGTCGGCGGTGACCACCACGGGCGCGCTGGCCTCGGCCCTGGCCAGCACGGGGTTGGCGAAGGTGGTGATCGCCTTGAAGATCGGGAAATAGGTCAGCGCCGCCAGCAGGCAGCCCAGGACGATGATCGGCTTGCGGCCGATCTTGTCCGACAGCCAGCCGCAGATCACGAAGAACGGCGTGCCGATCAGCAGCGCCACGGCCACCAGCGTGTTGGCCAGAGCCCCGTCCAGCTTCAGCGTCTTTTCCAGGAAGAAGAGAGCGTAGAACTGCCCCGTGTACCAGACCACCGCCTGGCCCATGGTCAGGCCCACCAGCGCTAGCAGCACGATCTTCAGGTTAGGCCAGTTGCCGAAGGCCTCGGCCAACGGCTTCTTGCTGCCCTTGCCCTCGGCGATCATGCGCTGGAAGGTCGGGCTCTCGTGCAGCTTCAGGCGGATCCACAACGAGACGCCCAGCAGCAGCAGCGAGACCAGGAACGGAATGCGCCAGCCCCAGGCCTTGAACGCCTCTTCGCCCAGCTGGATGCGAGCGGCCAGGATCACCGCCAGCGACAGGAACAGGCCAATGGTCGCCGTGGTCTGGATCCAGCTCGTATAGAAGCCGCGCTTCCCCGGCGGGGCGTGCTCGGCCACATAGGTCGCCGCGCCGCCGTACTCGCCGCCCAGCGCCAGTCCCTGCACCAGGCGCATCAGCACCAGGGCGATCGGCGCGGCCACGCCGATCTGGGCGTAGGACGGCAGAAGGCCCACGACAAAGGTCGAGACCCCCATCAGCAGCATGGTGATCAGGAAGGTGTTCTTGCGACCCCACAGGTCGCCCAACCGGCCGAAGATCAGCGCGCCCAGCGGCCGGATCGCAAAACCGGCGGCGAAGGCCAGCAGGGCCAGGATGAAGCCGGTGGTCTCGTTGACGCCCGAGAAGAAGTGGCTGGTGATGATCGGCGCCAGCGAGCCGTAGAGATAGAAATCGTACCACTCGAACACTGTGCCGAGCGACGACGCCCCCACGACCATCGTGTCGCGCCCCTTGCCCGGAGCGGCCTGGCTTTCAGCCCCCATACGCCTTCCCTTCCCTCGTCAACGCCGCGTGTGATCCGCGGTCGTCCCCAACACCGCGACCCTAGCTCAGCGAACGGGAGTCTTGCGATGGGGAATTATGGTAGCGGTCACTTTTTTGCACCCTCCCTTTCCGCTTGATGGGGAAGGGAGACAAATGCGCGGCCTCATGCGATCACGGGCCCACAACAAGGAGCCGCCATGACCGCTTCGAAGATCGTCCGCCGCGCCCTGATCGGCGCTCTGGCCGCCACCCCGCTCCTGGTCGGCGCCGCCTCCCCCGCCCTCGCCGCCGGCAAGCCTCGCGTGGCGATCCAGACCGACAAGGGGACCATCGTCGTCGAGCTGGAGGACAAGAAGGCGCCGATCACCTCGGAGAACTTCCTGCGCTATGTCGACAAGCATCGCTTCGACGGCGGCCAGTTCTTCCGCGCCAACCGTGCCAAGGGCGCGCCCGGCCAGGGCTCGATCCAGGGCCAGCCCAAGCCCTACGCCCGCCGCGCCCCGCCGATCGCTCACGAGAGCACGCTGAAGACCGGACTCAAGCATAAGGCCGGCGCCATCTCGATGGGCCGAGACGCCCCTGGCAGCGCCACCGCCGACTTCTTCATCTGCGCCAGCCCCCAGCCCTATCTCGACGCCAAGCCGGGCAAGAGCGACGCCGCCCAGGGCTACGCCGTCTTCGGCTATGTGGTCGAAGGCATGGACGTCGTGAAGAAGATCCTCAGCGGTCGCACGGACGGCCCGACCAACGTGCCGTCGATGAAGGGCCAGATCCTGAACCCGCCGGTGAAGATCATCAGCATGAAGCGGATCTAGATCGTCCCGTAGCTACTCGACGCGCGGCAACACCAGCGCCACGCGCAGGCCGGGACCCGAGCCGTTGTATTCCCCGGGCCCTTCTGACAGCTCCAGACGACCGCCGTGCGAGGCGGCCACGGCGCTGACCAGCGACAGGCCCAGGCCCGCGCCGGGTTCGCTGCGGCTGTTCTCCAGGCGCACGAAGCGCTGCACCACGCGGGCTCGGTCGGCTTCCGGCACGCCCGGCCCGGTGTCGGTGACCGAGAACTCCAGCTCGCCCGACGAGGTCCGGCGCGCGCGCAGCATGATGGCCCCGCCCTCGGGCGTGTACTTGATGGCGTTGTCCAGGATGTTGGCCAGGGCCTGGGCCAGGAATTCGCGATTGCCCTTGATGGTCAGGGCGGGCGTGATCTCGGCCTTGAAGTCCAGGCCCTTGTCCTCGCACGAGAGCTCGTAGAGCTCGGCCATGTCGCCGGCCAGCTCCGAGGCGTCGAACTGCCGCTGGTCCGGCGCTGAACCGGCCGCCTGCAGGCGGGCGATGGCCAGCACGGCGTTGAAGGTCTTCAACACCCCGTCGGCGTCCTGCAGCGCCGTCTCCAGGGCCGCGACGGGATCGCCCTTGCCGTTCTCGGCGTCGATCAAGGCCACCTCCATGCGCGCGCGCAGGCGGGTCAGGGGCGAGCGCAGGTCGTGGGCGATGGCGTCGCCGGCATGGCGCAGGCCGCCCATCAGGCGCTCGATCCGGTCGAGCATGTCGTTCAGGCCCTCGGCCAGCTCGTCATACTCGTCGCGTGTTCCCCGCACCCGGGCGCGGGCGTGCAGATCGCCGCCGCGCACCGCGTTGACCACGTCCACCAGCCCCTGCATCGAGCGGCTGACATTGCGGCTGATCAGCACCCCGCCGGCCATGCCCAGCAGGATCACCAGCGCCCCGGCCCCCCACAGCGCGCGGACAATCTTGCGGACATAGGCTTCCGAGGCGTCGACATCGGCGCCGACGAACAGGATCTCACCGTTCTCCAGGCGCTGCTGCACCCCGCGCGCGGCGGCCTTGACCTCCGCGCCGTCCAGATCGGTTTCGGTGACCTTGAAGCTGGCCCATTCCGGCCCGTCGCCGGTAAAGCCCGAGATCGGCGATTCCTCGATCGAACCGGAGATCCGCTTGCCGGTCTTGTCGGCCAGAAAATAGAGGAACGGCCGCTCGCCGGTGGCCCGCTCGACGATGGTCTGGTTCAACGCGTCGACGCCGCCCTGGCGATAGGCCGCCTCCAGGCTCTCGAACTCGCGGCTGATCTCGGCTTGGGCGCGGCGGTTCACCTCGCCCGCCGTGGCCACATAGATGTAGCCCAGGAACGCGCTGGCGGCCGCCGCGAACAGGGCCAGGAACAGCAGGGTCAGCCGGAACGGCGTGGTGCGGAGAAGGCGCGGCAGACGCATGGGGTGTCTCGGCGGCGAACCGCCGCCGTTCTCCTACGGATCCAGCCGGTAGCCGGCGCCGCGCACCGTCTGCAGCATCGCCCGGTCGAAGCCCTTGTCGATCTTGCTGCGCAGACGCGAGATGTGAACGTCGATGACGTTGGTCTGCGGGTCGAAGTGGTATTCCCAGACCTTTTCCAACAGCATGGTGCGGGTCACCGACTGGCCGGCGTGGCGCATCATGAACTCCAGCAGCTGGAACTCGCGCGGCTGCAGGTCGATCTCCTTGCCCTGGCGATGGACCGTCCGGTTGATCAGGTTCATCTCCAGCTCGCCCACCTTGAGCGTGGTGGCGACAGCGCCGGTCTCGCGGCGGCGCGACAGGGCCTCGACGCGGGCCATCAGCTCGGGGAAGGCGTAGGGCTTGACCAGATAGTCGTCGGCCCCGGCCTTCAGGCCCACCACGCGGTCATTGACCTCGCCCAGGGCCGACAGGAACAGCACCGGCGTCTGGTCGCCCTCGCGACGCAGGGTCTCGACCACGGTGACGCCGTCCATCTTGGGCATCATCCGGTCGACGACCAGAACGTCGTAGCCGCCTTTCTGGGCCTCGGCCAGGCCCGCCTCGCCGTCGGGCGCATGGGCCACGTCATAGCCGGCTTCCTTGAGCCCGTGCGCCATGGCGCCGGCGGCTTCCAGGTCGTCCTCGATAATCAGAATACGCATCGTATAGCCCCTCAGGCGCCAGACACGGTGGAGTAACCTTGGACGTTCCCCCGATTCCGCGCATCACGCGATAGTCGTCAGGGTTGATAGCGCTTTCGACGACCGCCGTAACTTAAACCTTGGACAGGTACGAAAAAGCCCCGCCCAGGAGGTCCTGGACGGGGCGATTGGGTTCGAGGGCGGATCGCTTACGGCGCGATCTTCAGCGGCACGAAGACCGAGCGGTTCTGGCGGACCACCTTGGCCAGAACGCTGGTGCGGCCAGCCTTTCGGGCGGTCTCCACCGCGGTCGCCACGTCGGCCGCGCTGGCGACCGGGGCGCCGTTGACGCTGGCCAGGACATCGCCCTTGGCCAGGCCCTTCTCGCCGGCGTCGCTGTCGCCCTTCACGCCGGTGATCAACAGGCCCTTGATCTCGGGATCGATCTTGTAGGTCTGACGCGCCGCCGCATCGATCTGCGACAGGGTCAGGCCCAGGGCGTCGACCTTCTGGCTGGCGGGCTTGTCCGGCGTCGCCGAGTCACTGTTCTGGTCCTGATCGTCGCCGTTCACGGCCAGGCTGCTTTCCGACGGACGCGTGCCCGACTTGATCTCCACCACACGCGGCTTGCGGTCGCGGATGATCGAGATCTTGATCGTCTCGCCCGGGCGGGCCTTCGAGACTTCGCGGGTCAGTTCGCTGCTGTCGGCGATCTTGACGCCGTTCACGGCCACCAGGATGTCGTCCGGCAGCAGGCCGGCCTTGGCGGCGGGGCCGCCCGGCACGACGTCGGAGACGATCGCGCCCTTGACGTCGGGCAAGCCGAGCGCCTCGCCCATCTCGCTGCTGAAGGCCAGGATGCTGACGCCGATATAGCCGCGAACGACCTTGCCGTTGGCGATCAGCTGCTTGGCCACGCCCTCGGCGACCTCGGCCGGGATAGCGAAGCCGATGCCGACCGAACCACCCGACGGCGAGTAGATGGCGCTGTTGACGCCGATCACCCGGCCATAGATGTCGAAGCTGGGACCGCCCGAGTTGCCGCGATTGATCGGCGCGTCGATCTGGATGTACGGCACGAAGGACGAGGTGTTGTCCTGCAGGTTGCGGTCATAGGCCGAGATGATGCCGGCCGTGGCGGTTCCGCCCAGACCGAACGGGTTGCCGATGGTGATCACCCAGTCGCCGACCCGCGGCTTGGCCTGGTTTTCGAAGTTCACATAGGTGAAGTCCTTACCCTTGGCCTTGGGGTCGACCACCTTGATCACGGCCAGATCGGTGCTTTCGTCGCGGCCCACCAGCGTGGCCTTCAGTTCGCGACCGTCCTTCAGCACCACCTGGATGTCGTCGGCGTCGGCTACGACGTGGTTGTTCGTGACGATGTAGCCGTCAGCGGAGATGAAGAACCCCGAACCGGCCGATTGCTGCTTCGGCGTCGCCGGCGTGTCGCCGTCGTCGTCCTGCTGGTCCTGGCCGGGCTGCCCCGGACGGCGCTGGCCGCGCGGCACGATGTCGAACCCTTCCAGGCCCGGAATGCGCAGCGACGGCGCCTTGGCCTTCGAGGTCACATTGATCTGGACGACGGCGGGCGAGACCTTCTCGAAGATGTCGGCGAACGACATCGGCGCGCCCGGCGGCGGCGCGAAGGTCGGCGCGCTGGGCACGGACGCGCGGGTCACCGGGGCCTGGGCGGCGTCGGCCGTCCCCATCCGCATGCCCATTCCGGCCAGGGCCGCGCAAGCGACGCCCGCGCCCGCGACGGCGCCCACAATGAAACCCGACTTCCTAGCGGTCATTCTCGTCTTTCCTCACCCACGTCCCACGGACGCGGTCCCTTAACGTCACCCGCGCGCCCGGCGCGCGGCCCCGATCTCTTTGAGAACCTAGTCGCGGCATTGAAACGTGCAATGGTTCTCGCACTATCTTTCCATCATCCGGAAGGCGGTTCTTGCGGCGCTATTTCGGCGCAATCGTGTCAATCGCCTTCGAGCAGGCGCCGAACACGCTCTTCCTCGTCCTGCGAAAGCGCCGGTTCGGGCGTCTCGCGGCGACGCAGGAGGCCCGCCATCAGAACGCCGCCCACCAGCAGAACCCCCACCGGCGCCAGCCAGAGCACCGCATTTCCTCCAGAGAAACGGGGCTTTAGCAGAACGAACTCGCCGTAGCGCTCGACCAGAAAGTCGCGGATCTGGGCATCGCTGCGGCCGGCCTTGACCTGCTCGCGGACAATTCGCCGCAGGTCGCCGGCCAGTTGGGCCTCGGAGTCATCGATCGACTCGTTCTGGCAGACCAGGCAACGCACTTCCTTGAACAGCGTCCGCGCGCGCGCTTCCTGCGCTTGGTCGGGCAAACGCTCTGACGGGTCCGACGCGCCGGCCGTCAGCGCAACCGCCGCCGCCGCGATCAAAAGCGCGCGCACCCGCCTCACGACGTCGCCTCCCCGGTCCGCCGGCCCACGCCCAGGCGCACCCGCCGGTCCGACAGCGAGACGATCCCGCCGATCGCCATCAGCAGCGGCCCCAGGAAAATCAATCGCACCCAGGGGTTCACATAGGCGCGCACCAGCCAGGCCGGCTTGCCGCCCTCGCCCGCGCGGCGCTCGCCCATCACGACGTAGATGTCGTCCAGGCCCTTGGCGCAGATCGCCACCTCGGATGTGGTCTGTGCGCCGGTCGGATAGAAGCGCCGCTCGGGCGCGGCGCGGCAGACCTCGGCGCCGACCTTGTTGGTCACGGTGACAATGCCGCGCTCGGCCAGGAAGTTGGGACCTTCGACCGTGACCACGTCGGTCAGGGTCACGGTGTAGGCGCCCAGCGGCTGGCTGCCGTTCAGACTGAGGGCCTGGGCCGCCTCGACCCGCCAGGCGGTCTCGAACGACGCACCCAGCACGAACACGCCCAGACCGGCATGGGCCAGGGTCGTGCCCCAGGCCCCGCGCGGCAGGCCCCGGGCGCGGCGGAGACTTTCGGCGACCGAGGCGCGGAACAGCTTCAGGCGCTCGCCCATTTCCAGCAGCGCGCCGCCGATCAGCCAGAAGCCGACGACGAGCCCGCCGCTGGCCAGGGCCTTGCGCGGCTGCACCACGGCGTAGGCGATCAGGCCCAGCAGGGCGGCCAGGGCCAGCACGATCCAGAGCTTGCGGGCCACGCCCTTGGCGTCGCCGCGCTTCCAGGCCAGCAGCGGTCCGGCCGGCAGCACGGCGAAGGCCAGGATCATCAGCGGGGTGAAGGTCAGGTTGAAGAACGGTGCGCCCACCGACACGGCCTCGCCGTCCATGGCCTCGCGGATCAGCGGGTACAGGGTGCCCAGCAGCACCACCGCCGTGGCCGTCGACAGCAGGATGTTGTTGAGCACGATGGCGCTCTCGCGGCTGATCGGCCGGAACTGCCCGCCGCGGTTCAGGCTGGGCGCGCGGATGCCGAACAGCAGGAAGCCCGCGCCGGCCGCAACGCCCATCATGATCAGCAAGAGGACGCCGCGCGTCGGATCGACGGCGAAGGCGTGGACGCTGGTCAGCACGCCCGAGCGGACCAGGAACGCGCCCAGCATCGAGAAGGTGTAGGCCGCCAGGGCCAGGAACGCCGTCCAGCCCGGCAGGGCGCCGCGCCGTTCGGTGACGATGGCCGAGTGCAGCAGGGCCGCGCCGATCAGCCAGGGCATGAAGCTGGCGTTCTCGACCGGATCCCAGAACCACCAGCCGCCCCAGCCGAGCTCGTAATAGGCCCAGAAGGCGCCCAGCGTGATGCCGACGGTCAGCAGGCTCCAGGCCGCCAGGGTCCAGGGCCGCACCCAGCGCGCCCAGGCCGCATCGATCCGGCCCTCGATCAGCGCGGCCAGCGACAGCGAATAGACGACCGAGAAGCCGACATAACCCGCGTAGAGGAACGGCGGGTGGAAGGCCAGGGCCGGGTCCTGCAGCAGCGGGTTCAGCGAACGCCCCTCGATCGGCGCGTCCAGCAGGCGCGCCAGCGGGTTCGAGGCGAAGACCGTATAGGCCAGGAACAGCACGCCCAACGCGCCCTGCACCGCGATGGCGTAGGCGCGCAGGCGCGGCGGCAGGCTGTCTCCGAAGAAGGCCATCGCCGCGCCGTAGCCGGTCAGCACCAGGCACCACAGAAGCATCGAGCCCTCGTGGCTGCCCCAGGCGCCGGCCACCTTGTAGAGCATCGGCTTGTCGGTATGCGAGTTGGCGGCGACGTTGGCGACCGAGAAGTCCGAGGTCACGAAGGCGTAGATCAGCGCCGCGAACGACACCAGCAGCGCCAGGAAGGTCGCCAGCGCCGCGCCGCGTCCCGCCCCCGCCAGCACCGGCGAGCGCCGCGCGCCGCCGACGGCCGAAAGCCCCGTCTGGGCCACCGACAGCAGCAGTGACAGGATCAGCGCGAAGGCGCCAAGTTCGACGATCATGGCGCGGGCTTCCCATAGGCCGGCGCGCCGGCGCCCTCGCCGCGCCACTCGCCCTGTTCTTTCAGCGCCTTGGACACCTCGCGCGGCATGTAGCGTTCGTCGTGCTTGGCCAGCACCTGCTTGGCCTCGAAGACGCCCGCGTCATTGAAGCTGCCCTCGGCGACGATGCCCTGTCCCTCGCGGAACAGGTCCGGCAGGTCGCCATGATAGACGACCTTGGCGGTGGCCTTCTGGTCGGCGACCACGAACTCGACATTGCCGTCGGGGTGCTTGACCACGCTGCCGTGCTGCACGAGGCCGCCCAGCTGCACCTTGCGGCCGGCGGAGACCTTGGCCTCCTGGGCTTGGGCGGGGGTGTAGAACAGCGAGATGCTGTCGCGCAGGCCATACAGCGCCAAGCCCACCGCCAGGGCCAGCACCGGCGCGATGGCCAGCAGGATGGTCAGGCGTCGGCGCGCCTTGCGGGATTGGGGCCAGAAGCTCATGGAGTCGTCGTCTTGGCTTGAGCCGGGGTGTCGGCGGCCTGGCGAAGGGCCGACATGACCTTGGGCTGGTCCTTGAAGAGGGCCGTGGCCGTGGCCAGGGCGGCGTCGCGCTTGGTCGTCTCGCCCAGCACCGCATAGGCGCGCACCAGGCGCACCCAGCCGTCGGGGTCGTCGGGCGACTGCTTCAGGCGCTGAGCCAGGCCGTCGACCATGCCCGCGATCATGCCCTGAACCTGCGGATTGGCCTCGGCGGCGGGCTCCGCGCCCGGCAGTTTGCCTGACGCCTGCACCAGGGCGATCTCGGCGGCCAGCGACTCCCGGCCCGGCGCGTTGGGCGCCAGCCCCGCCAGCAGGCCGCGCCAGTCCGCCAGACCGCCCGCGACATCGCCCTCGGCGATCCGGGCGCGCGCCAGATAATAGCGGGCGCGGACATCGGCCGGATCGGCCTTCAGCGCCTCGCCGAAGGCCAGCTTGGCGTCCGAACCGATCTGGCCCTTGGCCTCGATGACGAAGGTCTCGCCCAGCAGGCTCCAGATGTCCGCGCGCTTAGGGGCGATGCGGACGGCCTTGCGCAAAGCCTGCTCGGCCCCGGCCATGTCGCCGGCGGCGGCGCGAGCCTTGGCCATGAAGACGAGCGGCTCGGGATCATTGGGTCGCTCGGCGGCGACGCCCTCCAGCACGGCGGCGATCTTGCCAGGGTCCAGCGTCGCCGGATCGGCGGCGCGCCATGCGGCCACGCGCTGGGTGAAGGGCTGGTCGGGCAGACCGGGACGGCCGACCACGATGTAGAGGCCGGCGGCCAAGGCGCAGGCCAGACCGACGGCGGCGACCGCGACCTTGCGCGGTCCGGCGCCGTCACGGGGCCAGGTTTCAGACTGCTCTGCGGCGGCCAGCAGGCTGCGCCCCGCCTCTGCGCGGGCGGCCTTCAGCTCGTCCTCGGCCAGCAAGCCGTCCTGGGCCAGGCGCTCGACCTCGGCCAGACGGCGACGATGCGGCTCCAGCCGGGTGTCGGCGTCGTCGACGGGCCGGGCGCGCGCAGCCTCGCGCAACACCAGTCCGGCCGTCACGACCGACAAGCCCGCCGCGGCGATCCAGAAAGCGATCATGGCCGCGTGTTAGCTTGTTCCGGCGGTCGCCGTTAGAGGAAAAAGCGCTTAAGGACGCCTCGCCCCCGTCATTCTGGGGCGCTCGCCGACGGAGGTCTCATGACGCCGACCCTACTGGTCCCTGGCCTGCTTTGCTCCGAGGAGATCTTCGGCCCGCAACTCCCCGTGCTTTGGCCGCGTGGCCCGGTCATGATCGCCAATACCCTTCACGGCGACACCCTGGCCCAGATGGCCGCCCAGATTCTCGCGACCGCGCCGCCGACATTCGCTCTGGCCGGCGTTTCGATGGGCGGTTACTTGGCTTTCGAGATCCTTCGCCAGGCCCCGCAGCGGGTTTCGCGTCTGGCCCTGATCTGCACCTCGGCGCGGCCCGACACCGCCGAGCAGAGCGCCGGACGACGCAAGATGGTCGCCCAAGCGCGCGCTGTGGGCTTCGATCGGTTCTGCGCCTTGGGCGCGGACGCCCTCATCCACCCCAGCCGCAAGGGCGAGCCGGCGCTGAATGCGACGAGCCTGCGCATGGGTCTGGCCGTGGGAATGGAGGGTTTCGCCCGTCAGACCGAGGCGGTCATCACTCGCCCCGACAGCCGCGCTCTGCTGTCGGCGATCGGCGTGCCGACAACGATCATCGTCGGTGACTCCGATCCGCTCACGCCGGCGGCCTTGTCAGAAGAGATGGCGGGTCTGATCCCACAGGCGCGCCTGACGATCGCGAAGGACTGCGGACACGTCATCACCCTGGAACGTCCCGAGGTGGTCAATGCGGCGCTGGCGGCGTGGCTTGACGCCTAGCTACGCCGCGATCGCGGCCGCGGCCCGGCGGCGGACGATCTCTGCGGTCTTGTCGTCGCGGGTGTAAGCGATGAAGCCGGCGGCTACGTCGAGATACTTCGCCGCCAGGGCGGCGTCGCCGCCCTCGCCGGTTCGGGCGACGTGAAGCACGTCCTCGATATAGGGGTCGAGGCGCGTGTTGAGCTTTTCCAGAATCTTGGTGCGCGAGCTGCCATAGCCGGCCTTGTCGGCGCAGGCGCGCAGCTCGGCCACGAAGATCAGGGCCGACTGGGCGCGCTGGATCAGGTCGGGATTGGGCTCTTCCGTCAGCTTGGCGACGCCCCGGGCGCCCTTCTTGGCCATCATCGAGATCGGCCGGGTCGGAAGCGCCTTCTCCAGTTCCTTGTCGGCCTGATCCATCCGGTGTTCGCAGGCCTTGGCCACCGCCTGTTTCTGACGGGCCAGACGCTTGCCCCACGGACCGTCCTTGGCGATGTCGACCGATTGCTGGATTTCGACCATCTGCAGCTGGACCTTCTGCGCGGCCAGGGCGGCCTCGCGTCCGGCCTTCTCGCCGTCGGCGAAGCTGAACGATTCGATCAGCGCGATCGCCTCATCGATCTGGTCCAGCAGGCGCTCGCCGAACTGAGCGACTTCGGAGCTCGCCAGATAACGGTCGGTCGGGCGATCCATCACGGCGGAGATCACGCGCATGATCCGCCAGTCGTCGGGCAGGTGCGCCGACAGGATGTCGAGCAACAGCGGGCCCGCGTCCTCGCTGATCCGGCAGGCGTCGCGATAGGTCAAGCGCGCGGCGGCGGCGCGCTCGTCCGACATTCGGCTGACCCACTCGGCGAGCTTGGGCAGGCAGCTGCGCGTCAGGGCCGAAAGCTGCAGGCAAAGCGCCAGTTGCTCCGGATCGCAGAGCGAGCGCACCCCGTCGAACGCCGCGTTCTCCGGATCGCGCAGGCCTGCGGCGGCCAGTCGGCACAACTCGTCGAACACCTCGGGAACGCCGTTTTCGAGGTCCCAGGGATTGCAGCGAGCGGCCGCCTCTTCCACCCGGGCTGGGGCCACCGACTTCAATGCGCGCCACAGACGCGGCAGCACCGGCGAGGGAAAGGCGATCTGTCCGGGCGCGCGGGTCGCGCACAGCGGGACGATCGGGGCCAGGACGGTGTTGCGGACATAGCGATTGGCCGTCTCGTCCTCGACAAGACCGCGCACCGAGGCCAGCGCGCTCTGCGATCCGGCGCTCGACAGCGCCAGCTCAAGGCTGCGCAGCGCCGCATCAGGCGCGGTTTCCACCAGCGTCTGAATGATCTGCAGTTTATGCGCGGCGATGGCGGCCATGATCCCCCGTGTCGGAGCGAGATTTCCGACAAGCGAGCATGTCCGAAACGAGGTTAAGGATTTCCGAAACGTAACAACAATCTCGCGGCCCAGCGCGCCGTTCGTACCGGAAAAGCGTTTTAGGCCTGCGGCTTAGCTTGTGAATACGACGTTATCCGAAATGTTGCGCGACGGTTGGTCGCGCCTGCGCGATTCACGAGACTGCGCGCGGCAGGTCCAGCGTCACACGCAATCCGCCCAGCGGCGCTTCGCCCAACTGGACCGAGCCGCCATAGGCCCGCGCCAGCTCGTCGACGATGGAAAGCCCCAGGCCTGAGCCGGGCGCGTTCTCGTCCAGCCTTTGCCCGCGCTTGAGCGCCTGGGCGCGCTCCTCCGGCGGCAGGCCCGGACCATCGTCGTCGACGGTCAGGGTCATCCGCGCCTCGCCCACCGGGACGGCGTCGACGCGGATCCGGCCCCGACACCACTTACCGGCGTTTTCCATGACGTTGCCCGCCAGCTCCATCAGGTCCTGCTTCTCGCCCTGGAAGCAGAGGTCTTCGGGACAGCGCCAGTCGATCTCGACACCGGCGCCGTTGGCCTTGTCCTGGAAGATCCGCTCCAGGGTCACGGCCAGCTCGTCGAGGATCGGCTCGACGGGCGTGCGCTCGCCGCTGGTCTGCGAGCGGGCGGCGGCGCGAGCGCGGCGCAGATGGTGATCGACCTGCTCGCGCATGGTCTGGGCCTGGCGGGTCACCACCTCGGCCAGCTGCCCCGGCTGCTGGCTGGCCTCGGTCAGCATCACCGACAGCGGGGTCTTCAATGCGTGAGCCAGGTTGCCGACATGGGTGCGCTGGCGCTCGACGACCTCCTGGTTGTGGGCCAGCAGCGCGTTCAGCTCCCCGGCCAGCGGCGAGAGCTCCTCGGGATAGGCGCCATCGACCCGCTCGGCCTTGCCCCGGCGCACCAGCGCCACCTCGCGCCGCAGCCGAAACAGCGGCTGCAGGCCAAAGCGCACCTGAACCACCACCGCCAGGATGAGGCCGCCGCCGAGGATCAGCAGGGCGAAGGCGGTGATGCGGGCGAAGCGATCGGCGTCCGCGTCGATCGGCGAGCGGTCCTCGGCGGCCAGGAACACCACCGGATCGGGATAGCCCGGCAGGCGCGCCTGCACCGCCGCCGCCCGCAGCGGCTTGTCCTGGGGACCACGCAGGTCGAAGTACTGGGTCTTGCCGGGCGCGGCCTCGAGCTGGTCGATCTGGGCCGAGGACAGCATCAGGTCGCTGTCGAACAGCGAGCGCGAGCGCTCGATCGGCTTCATCGCCCCGTCCGGCTGCTTGTCCAGGATCACCCAGTAGCGGCCCGAATAGACGCGGGTGGCGCGGATGTCGGTCAGGAACGGCGCGCGCAGCTGGCCATTGTCGACGCTGGAGCCGGCGTAGAGGTCGTCGGTCAGCACCGCCAGCGACTGGTCGAACCGTCGGATGGCCGCGTCCCGGAACTGGGCGGTCAGGAACACGCCCGCGATCAGCACGACCAGCAGGGTCCAGATCCCGGCGATCAGGACCAGACGACGGACCAGCGAACGGCGACGCAGGTCCAGCAAGGGATTAGGCGTTCTCTTCGCCCGGCAGCGCCGCGAGGCGATAGCCCAGGCCCCGCACGGTCTCGATCCGGTCGGCGCCCAGCTTCTTGCGCAGGCGGCCGATGAAGACCTCGATGGTGTTGGAGTCGCGGTCGAAGTCCTGGTCGTACAGGTGCTCAACCAGCTCGGTGCGACCGATCACCCGGCCCTGGTGCATCATCATGTAGTGCAGCAGGCGGTATTCCAGAGAGGTCAGGCGCAGCGGCTCGCCATTGACGCTGGCGCGGGCGGCGCGCGGGTCCAGGCGCAGGGCCCCGCACGACAGCGACGGCGCGGCGTGGCCGGCCGAGCGGCGCAGCAGCGCCCGCAGACGCGCTAGCAACTCCTCGGTGTGGAACGGCTTGGCCAGATAGTCGTCGGCGCCCGCGTCAAAGCCGGCGACCTTGTCGCTCCAGGCGCCGCGCGCGGTCAGGATCAGCACCGGCGTCGTGACATTGCCGCGCCGCCAGCGCTCCAGCACCGACACGCCGTCCACCTTGGGCAGGCCGAGGTCGAGGATTACCGCGTCATAAGGCTCGTTCTCGCCCAGATACTGGGCTTCCTCGCCATCGGGGGCGTGGTCCACAGCGTAGCCGGCGTCGGCCAGGGCCAGCTTCAGCTGGCGCGTCAGGTCGGGATCGTCCTCGACGAGCAGGATGCGCATGGAAACTCCTGAAGTCTGTTAGCCGCCGCTGAGGATCTGGCCGGTCTGGGCGTCGACGATGAAATCGATGCGACGGCCGTCGGCCGCAGCCCAGCGAACCCGGTAGTTGCCGCCCTCGAGGCCGGCGTCCAGCACCCGTCCCGGCGTGCGGCGGCTGATCATCTCGATCACCCGCGACAGCGGCACGAGGCGTCCCGACTGCACTCCGCCGCGCGCCTGGTCCTGCTGCTGACGCCAGTCGGCGCCCAGCGAGTCCGGACGGCGTTGCGCGAAGGCGGCGTCCGGAAGGACGGCGGCCAGCGCGGCGGCGACGATGAGGGCGCGGATCGGTTTCATGCTGCTTGGTCTACAGGCCCTCGGCTGAATGGAGGCTGAACGTCCGGGTTATGAACGGCGCGCGACCTTCTGTCACGGTCGGACACGTCGCGAACGAACGGCGTGGCGAAACGCCCCGCGCAGACTCTACTTCCGCTTCGGCGTGTAGGGCTTTTGGGCGCGCCAGGCTTCGGCGAACTTTTCGAGGTCCTGGTCGACGGTCTCGGGCAGGGTGACCACGAGGCGCGCCAGCAGGTCGCCGCGCTTGCCCTTGCCGTCGGGCATGCCTCGGCCCTTCAGGCGCAAGGTCTGGCCGCTGTTGCTGCCCTTGGGCACGGCCAGCATGACATTGCCGTCGGGCGTTGGCGCCTCGACCTTGCCGCCCAGCACCGCGTCGGGGATCGAGACCGGCAGGTCCATGACCAGGGCCTCGCCTTCGCGGCGATAGATCGGGTGCGGCTTGATCGCCAGCTCGATCAGGGCGTCGCCCTGGCCGCCACGCCCCGGGGAGCCCTGGCCTTTCAGGCGCAGGGTCTGGCCCTCCTGGGCGCCCGCCGGGATCGTGACGTCGATCGTGCGGCCGTCCGAGAAGGCCACGCGCTTCTTGCCGCCCTTGATGGCGTCTTCCAGGTCGATGTCGAGACGCGCCTTGACGTCCGCGCCCTTGGCCGAGAACCCGCCGCCCGCGCCGCCGCCGAACGGTCCGCGTCCGGCCCCGCCGCCGCCGAACATGCCGCCGAACAGCTCGGACAGATCGATCTCGGGACCTTCGCTGGACCGGTGGAAGCCGCCCTGGCCAAAGCCGCCTGCGTTGAACGGGCCATTGCCGGGCTGTCCGCCGAAGCCGCGCATCGTCTCGCGACCATCGGCGTCGATCTGGCCGAGATCGAACTTCTTGCGCTTTTCGGGATCGCCGACGATGTCGAACGCGGCGCTGACCTGCTTGAAGCGCTCCTCGGCCTTCTTGTCGCCCGGATTGGTGTCCGGGTGATACTGCTTGGCGAGCTTGCGGAACGCCTTGCGGATCTCGTCCGCGCTGGCGGTGCGGGAAACGCCGAGTTCCTGATACGGGTCGCGCGCCAAGGAAGGTCCTCTGAGTTAAGCGGGAGGTTGGGTAACCCCCTCCATCTAGAACGTCCAGCGCGGCGCGCAAGGGCGCATGTGGTAAATTTACCACATACTTGTGGTCGCGGGCGCGCCCCACCCATAGAGCGACGAGCCCTGGGCCACCTCCAGCCGCGCGCCGGCCGAGGGCGCGTCGGCCGCGCGCAGGGCGGCGGCGTAGGTGAAGACAGGGGTCTCCACCTCGACCTCGCGCAGGACGGTCGCGCCGTCCAGCACCCGGACACGATAGCGCTCGACGCCCTCGCCCAGCGGAACCTCGCCGTCCCAGACATCCCCGCCGACGCGGGCGCGGCGGATCCATGACACCAGGAGGTCCCCGCCGATCATCCGCTTGCGAAGGTGGGCCGGCGCCAGGGGCCTCAGGGCGCGGCCGTTCCACACGGCGCTGATCTCGGTCATGCCTGCGCCGGACGGCGGACCACCGGACGGCGCGGCGCGGATCATCAGCGGCGCCCCGCGCTCGAAGGCGGACACGGTCATCGGAACCAGCGCCTCGTCCAGACGGACCACCGCCGCCCCCGCCGGGATCGGCGTCTCGCTCGCCACGCCGTCGCGTTGACCGCGCAACAGGCCCGACAGCCGCCAGACGTCGGGCGCGATCAGCACGGCGGCCTGGAAAGCGATCACCTCCCAGTCGCCGGACGGCGCGCGGACCGCCAGGGCGTTCTCGCCCGCCAGAACAGCCGCCAGCGGCGCAGAGGCCAGGCTCGCCCCCTCCATCCGCACGGTCAGGAGACCGGAACGGTCCAGCCGATGCGGCGAGGCGGGGAGCAGATCGGTCAGGGTGACGCCCAAAGTGACGGGCGCGGACACCCGCGCACGGACCTTCAAGGTCTCGACGCCGGGGCCCGCATGGACGTCGAGCGGCCGCCACGGCTCGGCGGCGGCGGCCACCAGCGGCCGCGCCTCGTCGGAGAGGTCGCCGGCGCTGGGCAGGTCCAGCAGATGCAGCACCGGCGGCGAGGCCGGCTCGCGCGGCGGGCTGGGCGTCCAGTCGATCACCGCCGCCACGCCGCGCGACCGCAGCACCGGGACCAGGGTGGCGCGCGGCCGCTCGTCGAGGTCCAGGCGCAGCACGCGCCAGACCTCGCCCTCCAGCGCCAGGCGGTCGCCGGGCTGGAACCGCAGGGCGGCCGACGGCGACAACCGCACGATCCGCGCGCGCCGCGCGGCCTCATCGGCGTCGAGCATCCGACGGGCTACAGCCCCGGCCTCGGCCGCCGACAGCACGATCGGCGCATCGACATCGCGCGTTCCCTGCCCCGCCTCGCGGCGGACGATCAGCGCACCCACCTGGTAGTCGCGTCCGGCGTCGACGAACCGCAGGCGCAGGGCCTCGGCGGCGGGGTCCAGAGTCCGGGTCTCGCGCTCGGCCGCGCCGTCCTCGGGCAGGACAAGATCGTCAGGCGCCAGGGCCGCCGCCGCGCGCCCGGTCCGCGACATCATCCGGACACGGTCACCGCGCTCGACCGGATCCAGCGCGAACGCCTCGGTCAACGGCGACAGCGCCTCGCGCAGCCGCATCGGGCGGTCGACGACATAGCCGATCACGGCCCCGCTCGCCTCGCCTGGGTCGATGGCGACGCCCGCCCGCGCGCCGAGGGCCATGATCAGTTCCGGCAAGGGCGCGATCCCCGTCCGGCCGGTCAGCCAGTGGCCCAGGAGCCAGTTGCCGCCGTCGGTCCAGACATCCGCGCGGGCGGGAAAGTCCGGAAACGGCCGCGCGTCCCAGCACCAGGCGCTGGCCGCCTCGACCATCGGCCCGCCATACAGCGGCGAGACCGGATTGGCGCCCGGCTCGTCAAGCCAGGCCAGCACCGCCTCCAGATAACGTCGCTGGCCGAAGTCGTCGCGCTCGCCCGTCGAATAGGGCGGCAGGAAGCTCTCCGAACTCTTGGGGTCGATGAAGAGGTTCGGCGAATTGGCGCCCTTGTCCACCGCCGGGCAGCCGAACTCGGTCAGGCGGATCGGCTTGGACATCGGAACCCACGCCGTCGGCGTCGCGGATCGGACACCGCCAGGGCGGTCGTGATGCGGCTGGCTCCACCAGGACAGCAGGTCCTTGGCCCGGAACATCCAGGCCTCGCCGTGGGCGCCGTCGGTGATCGGGGTGCGGCGCTGGACGTCGCGGTCGGCGGGACTGGCGTAGTGCCAGTCGAAATCCGCCCCGCCGGTCAGGCCGGCGCGCAGATAGGCCGGGTCGTGCGGTCCCAGAAAGCCGGCCTCGGCGTCGCGGTGATCCTCCCCCTCGCGCCAGTCGGTGACGGGCGGATACCAGTCGACGCCGACGAAATCGATGTTCGGATCGGCCCACAGCGGGTCGAGGTGGAACACCGCGTGACCCGAGCCATCGGCCGGCTGATGCCCGAAATACTCGCTCCAGTCGGCGGCGTAGCCGAGCTTGGTCGACGCCCCCAGCACCGCGCGCACGTCGGCGGCGAGGCTCTTGAGCTTGTCGACCGCCGGATAGGCCCCGCCCGCGCCGCGCGTGGTGGTCAGGCCGCGTAGCTCCGAGCCGATGATGAAGCTGTCCACCCCGCCGGCCTGGACCGCCAGGGCCGCCTGATGCAGCACCATGCGGCGCAGGCCCCATTCGCCGTCGAAGAAGGCGTTCACCTGCGCCGTCGCTGCGGCCGTACCGTCGGCCCCGGCCTCGCAAGCGATCCGGCCGCGCCAGGGATAGGCGGGTTGGCCGGGCGGGGTGTCCATCAGGATGAACGGGTAGAGCGTCACCTTCAGCCCGCGCCGCTTCAGCTCGGCGATGGCCTGCAGCACCACCGCATCGGCGGGCGTGCCGCCATAGGCCGGCGCGCCGTCCTTCAGCGAGATCAGATGCGCGTCGGCGCGCTCGACGCCCGCGACGCTCCACGTCAGCGGCAGGGTATCCTTGGCCGCGCCCTCGACGCCCGGCTTGATCTGGCACAGGCCGCAGCGCAGGTCGGTCCCGAACCAAGCGACCACCAGCGTCACATGATCAACGGCCGGCAGTTGCGCCTGCAACTGGTCCAGCGCCACCATCAGGTCAGGCCGGCCCTCGGTGTTGTGGACGCTCTCGCTGGCGGTGCGGCTCAGGCCCTCGCGGCGGAGCACGGCCTCGGTGGCGTAGACGAACTCCCCCGCCCCCGGGATCAGGCACACGCCCTTCAGCCGCTCCTCCAGTCCCAGGGTCCCGGGCGGACGCGGACGACGGAACACCTCGAACGACAGCTGCGGCGGGCGATTGCCGAACGGCTCCAGCGGCAGATCCTCGAACACCACATAGGCCACGCCGCGATAGGCCGACGCGTAGCCTTCGATCGCCGCGATCAGCGGGTCGGGCAGCTGGTCCTCGGTTCCGCGATGCACGCGCATCGTCACGCCCGAGAGGTCCATGACCCGGCCGTCGGCCCAGACGCGGCCGATCCCGTCGATCGGCCCCTCGGCCACGGCGACAGCGAACGACAGGCTGTAGGCGTAGGCGGTCGTCTTCTGGCCCTTGGAGCCGCCGACCCGGCCCTCGATCCGCCGCTCTCGAAAGCGCGCGGCCCAGATCACCTGACCGCCGACCCGGGCTCTGCCGAACACGCACGGCAGCGCCGCGCCCTCGGATGCGCCCGTCAGGCGCAGCTCGGGGATACGCGGGCCGACCTGCCGCGCGGGCGACAGCGCCGACAGCGCCGCCTGGTCGACCATGCCGCCCACGACGGCGCCGACCACCGCCCCGATCGGACCGCCGATCGCCGAGCCGACGCTGGAAAGGACGACTTGAGCCATTCTTATGCTCCTTCTCTACCGACCTCCCCGGCGAATGCCGGGACCCAGATTCAGCCTGAGCGTCAGACGTGCTCGCGCCAGATCGCGGCGCCTAACCTCTCAAGGTCTGTGGTTCGATCTGGACCCCGGCATTCGCCGGGGAGGTCGGTTGTTTGTTGGGAAAGGCGGAAAGCGGAACGCGGCCACGCAGCGATCGCGCCACCAGCGGCCCAGGGCGCTCTCGACGCAGGCGCGGCCCCAATAGGCGTGGATCATCCGGTCGGGCGCGGACTGGATCGCGCAGTGCTTGGCGGTCGCGCCGGGCGCCATACGGAAGACCAGTACGTCGCCGGGTCGGGTCTGGGACAAGGGACTGGCGACCAGCCAGCGGCTGAACGCCTCCAGCAAAGGTTCGCCGACGCCGATCTCGGCCCAGTCCGGACGATAGGGCGGCGGCGCCTCGGGCTCGTCGCCGTACAGCCCGCGCCAGACCCCGCGCACGAGGCCCAGGCAGTCGCACCCCGCGCCGAGGGTCGAGGCCTGGTGGCGGTAGGGCGTGCCGAGCCAGAGGCGGGTTTCCTCCAGCACGCGGCAAGCCCCCTCCACCGCCGTTCGGCGGTCCCCCTCCCCCGATGGGGGAGGAAGGTGGAAATCCTTCCGCCCCCTGTGGGGGCGGACGGTCGCGCGCAGCGCGGCCCGGTGGGGGCTCACCGCCGCCCGCCGTCGTTGCGCTCGCCCTCGACGGGGTACAACGTCAGAAAGTCCTCGCCCGGCGCTGTGGGAAAGCCCCGGAAGTTCTCGCCGTTGTCGAACGTCGTAACGCAGGTGGCCCAGCGCTTGTCGCAGGTCGCCCCCGGCGCAGGCGTGATCCCGCAGCGGGCGTCGCCCAGGCGCGCGTCGCACAGCCGGGTGAAGGTGCGTCCGGCCACGCGCTCCAGCGCCGCCAGCGGCCCGGCCAGGGTGGCGTTGAAGGCCTCGCCCTCGCGGGTGACCGAGGCGATGGTCGCCGTCCACAACGACATGTGGCGCGAGGGCGCGCTCCAGTCGACCCGCAGCGCCTGGATCCGCGCGCCGTCATAGAGGCCAGCGGCGAGGTCGACCTCGGTGACGCCAGCGTCGTCCAGGACGCCCAGCACGGCCGCCTGGCCGGGCGCGTAACCGGCGGCGCTCTCGACCGCGCCAGGACTGAGACCCGCGCGCGCTCGGCAATCGACGTCGTCGACGACCAGCGGCTGGTCGTGGTCGGTGAAGCCCAGCCGCGTCCCATCGGCGCGGGTCAGGATCCAGGCATGGCACAGGCGGGTCTCGTCCAGACCTTCGGGCAAGGCGCGCATCAGGCCAGCACCTCGACCAGGGCGCAGGCCGTGACCCGGGCGGCGGCGAAACCCTCCAGGGTCACGTCCAGCCGATCGAGGTCGAAACGCACCGGCGTGTCGAACGCGAACCCGGCCGTCACCGCCGCCCCCACCGCCGGCGCGGTGTTGAGCGTGACCAGACCCGTCGTGACATCGACGGCGAAGGCGCCGGGCGCCAGCGCCACGCCCGCCACCGCCACCTTCACCGTTCCGGCGACCGGCTTGGTCAGCGTGCGGACCACCGCCTCCGTCCCCGCGCCGTAGGTCTTGCGCAGTTGGAAGACCGTGCGCGCCCCGTCGCCGGTTCCCAGCACCTGGTCGCCGGCGGAAGGTTGAGCCGAGGGCGCGCAGGACTTGCAGTCCGCCGGATCGCGGAACCGAAAGCCGTGCAATCGCCCCCGCCGGGCTTCGAAGAAGGCGACCAGTTCGGCGATCTCGTCCAGCGGACGCGGAGCGGTGGCGATCAGATAGCGGCGGCGGCTCTGGGCCCAGGGGCTGGTGCGCCGCTCGTGGCCCGAGGCCAGGGTCACTACGTCGGTGCGCCGCTCGACGCCGCCGGTGCAGCCGAACGCCAGGCGCGCAGGCAGACGCGCCTCATGGAACTCGCTCATCAAGCGATCCTTCTGGAAGTTCGTGAAAAGGTTTGCGGAAAAGCAGGGCGGCGCGTAGCCGCGCGCCATTAAGACGACGTCATGACCCGCTTTTCACTTCTTGCGCGGGCGATCGGTCCCTAAGTTAGGGGGCGAGATTGGAGACCAAGAGATGGATTGGAAGACCCTGTTCCTGTCGCCTGAGGGCCGCATCGGCCGGCAGTCGTTCTGGATCGGCTGGCTCGTCCTGCTGGGCGTCAACGCGGTGGCCGGCTGGATTCCGCTGGTCGGATGGGCGCTGTCTCTGGCCACGATCTACGCCAGCGTCTGCATCCATACCAAGCGCCTGCACGACATGGGTCAGACCGGCTGGTGGCAGGTGCTGCCCTGGGTGCTGGGTCCGGCCCTGGTGTTCGGCGCCGCGGTTTCCGTCGGCGTCATGCCCGCCATCGCGGCCCTCACCAACGGCGAGCCCGAGGTGTCGGCCCTGACCGCCCTGGTCGGCCTGTTCGTCGCCTGCTTCATCGCGTTCGGCATCTGGCTAGCCTTCACCCTTTGGGTCGGCTGCAGCGTCGGCCAGCCGCGCGAGAACAAGTACGGCCCGGCGCCGATCAACCCGAACGCGGTGACGGTTTAGGTGGGGGTGGCGAGCGCCCCCTCCACCGCTTCGCGGTCCCCCTCCCCCGTTTCACGGGGGAGGAAGGTAACCCTCCTCACCCGCAACGCGGGGGAGGTGGCGCGCGGCGCAGCCGCGTGACGGAGGGGGCGCTCTAAACTCAAAGCCCCCTCGCCCCCAAGCTCACCGCCCGCGCCAGGGCCTGGGCGATCTGGGCGTCGGAGCGGATCAGGCTTGAGGCCTCGCCGCCCTGCACATTGACCGTCACCGAGACGGCGCCGCCGCTTCCCACCGGCTCGATCGATCCCGCGCCGGACGGCCGAAACAGCTCCGGCCCGCGCTCGCCGACAAGATAGGCTCCGCCCGGCAGCACCGGCCCGCCATCTGCGCGGGCGCCCGCAAAGACCTTGGTCAGGGTCTCGCCGAAACCGCCGCCCTTCAACGCCGCTCCGGCCGCGCCCAGCACCGCGCGCGCCAGTTCTGACAGCGACACCTCGCCGTCCGAGGCCGCGCGGGCCAAGGAGCGGACCAGAGATGCGCCAGCGCGGGCGAAGGCCTCGTCGATCGAGCGCGCAGCGCGCTCGGCGGGCGCTTTCAAGCTCTCCAGCGCAGCGGCCGCCTCGGCGGCGCGAGCGGGGACGGCCGATAGACCCTCTGGCTCAAAACTCATCACAAGGTCTCCTCGTCGGGATAGCGGTCGATCAGGTCTTGCAGGCCCGCACGGTTCAGGGTCGGTGCGGCCGGCGCCTGCGTCAGGGCCAGCCACTCCTTCAGCGACAGCCGCCAGAAGGCCTCGGGCGGCAGGCCCAGCGACAGGGCCAGCCGCAGCGATCCGGCCCAGCTCACGCGCAGGCGGCCAAGGCGGCGGCCAGGGCGCTGGCGGCCTCGGGCACGGTGGCGCGGGCGGCGATCTCCGGCGCCTCGCCGCCGCCCTCCAGCAGCGCGGCCAGGATGGCGGAGAGTTCGCCGGCGCTGAGCGTTGCGATGCGGTCGGGCAGCTGGGACCAGTCGGCGAGATTCAGCGCCGCCTCGATCCGGGCCAGGGCGCCGAGCGTCAGGCACAGGCGACGCGGCGCGCCGGCCAGGGTCACGACGACCTCGCCGCGGGCGGGGTTGGGGGTGAGCATTCTGAGGGGTTCCTTCTCACTTGCCCCCTCCGCGCTTCGCGCTCCTCCCCCGGAGGGGGAAGAAGGAGATGCGCGCGCCTTCTGCCCCCTTTGGGGGCGGACGGCCGCGAAGCGGCCAGGTGGGGGCCCGAATGGGACTAAAGCGCCGTAAAGCTCACCGCCCCGGCGCTGGCCAGGCTGAGCGCGAAGGCGGCTTCGCCGTCGTGTTCGCCGGCGTATTCCAGGGCCGCCACGATGAATGGGCCCTCCAACTGGCCAAAGTCCGGGATGATCAGCCGCCAGGCGCGGGCCGACTGCTCGAAGAAGCTGGTCCGCACCTCGGCGTCGGAGGCGGCGTCGCGGAACACGCCCGAGCCCGACACGGCCACCGAGCGCACCCCCGCTCCGGCCAGCAGCTCGCGCCAGCGGCCGGCGCTGTCGCTGTCGGTGACGTCCAGGGTCTTGGCGTTGAGGCTGATGGTGCGGGCGCGAAGTCCCGCCACGGTGTGAAAGGTCGGGGCGGCGGCCCCGTCGCTGATCTTCAGCAACATGTCCTTGCCGGCTTGGGCGGCCATGATGTGTCTCCGGGGTCTAGAGGGCCTCGGTCACCGCCCGCACGCGGACGATCCCGAGGGTGGTTTCATGGTCGGCGCCGGCGAAGACGTCGGCATAGGGCACGCGCAGATTGACCAGCCGACGGCCGCTCAGGGGCGGGCGGGCGTCGTGCAAGGCCGCGCGGACGGCGGCGACCAGAGCGCGGGCCTCTTCGGGTCCGCCAAAGCGGCTGGCGCAGGTCAGAGTCAGCAGGTGCTCGATCCCCTCCCCCTCGACGCCGCCAACCGGCCGGCCTTCGGCGCGGGTGACGACGATGCAGGGATAGGTCGGCAGGCGGGGGCTGACGCCATAGATCCGCTGGCCGGCGATGGCGGTGACGGCGGGCGCGGCTTTCAGCGCCGCGACTAGGGCGTCGATCAGGGGCTTGTCGCTCACAGCCGGGTCTTTCGGTAGGGGGCCAGCCACGGCTCGACGAGCGTCAGGGCCGGTTCGCCGGACTCGCGATGCTCGTAGGCGTGGGCGGCCAGGATCAGCACCGCCAGGCGAAGCGGCGCGGGGCTTTGGGCGCTCAGGACGACGCCGGCGGCGCTGGCCACCCGCGCCTCGGCCGCGTCGATCAGCAGGGTCAGCAGCGTGTCTTCCGACGGATCGGACACGCGCAGAAACGCCTTGGCCTCGGCCAGGGTGAGGGCTTGGGGCATGGGGGATGCTTTCGGGAACGGGGTCACTTGCCCCCTCCGCGCTGACGCGCTCCTCCCCCTGAGGGGGAAGAAGAATGGCGCGCCTTCCGCCCCCTCCGGGGGCGGACGACCTCGCGGCGCGAGGTCGGGTGGGGGCAAGTGACCGGATCAGACGTTTAGCTCGCCGCGAACCTCAGCAGCTTCACGGCGTCAAAGTTCTGGACGCCGCCGCCGACGCGCTTGGTGGTGTAGAACAGCACGTGCGGCTTGGCCGAATACGGGTCGCGCAGCACCCGCACGCCGGCGCGGTCGACGATCAGATAGCCCTTCTCGAAGTCGCCGAACGCCACGGCCATGGCGTTGGCCGCGACATCGGGCATGGCCTCGATCTCGGTCACCGGGAAGCCGAGCAGCGAGGCGGATTGCCCCGGCTGCAGGGCCGCGTTCCAGATGTAGTTGCCTTGCGCGTCCTTGAACTTGCGCACGGCGCTGACCGTTCGGCGGTTCATCACGAAACGGCCGTTCTGGCGGTGCTGGGCCTTGGCCGCATAGATCAGGTCGATCAGCTTGTCGGTCGGGTTCGACGCCGGCCAGCCGCCCGCGACGCCGGTGGCCAAATAGCCAAGCTGGCCCCAGCTGTACGAGGCGTCCGGGGCGGCGGTGTAGGCCAAGAGGCCCTTGGGCTTGTTGATCCCGTCGCCGCTGATGAAGGCCGAGGTCTCCTGGGCGGCGAAGGCGTCTTGCACCTCCTCGGCCAGCCACTCGTCGATGCTGACATAGGCGTCGTCCAGCAGGGCCTGGGTGGCGGCCGGGCTGGCGTAGAGTTCGCCGGCCGGGAAGTCGATGACGTCCAGGGTCGGGGCCGTGGTCTCCGGCCGCGCGGCGGTCTCGGCCACCCAGGCGGCGGCCAGGCCCGTGGGCGACACCGGCTTGCGGAAGGTCCCGGCGCCGATGGTGCGCACCTGGCAGATCTCGCGCATGGGGCTGGTGGCGGCCAGGCGGCGCAGGATCAGCCGCTCCAGCTCCGGCGGGGCGACATAGCCGCCGGCGGTGGCGGCGCCTTCAGACAGGCCCTTGGCCTCGAGCAGGGCGGCGGGCGTCTCACCGGTCTTCACATAGCGATCGAAGGCGGCCTTGCGCTCGTCGACATGCGCCGCCGGCGCCTCGCCGCCCAGCGCGGGTCGGCGCAGGTCGGCCATGATGCGATCCAGCCGCTCCTGGGCGCGGGAGACGGCCTCGTCGATGCGGCCGACCTTTTCTTCCAGGAGGACGTCGGCCCGCTTGGTCTCGATCGCCGCCAGCCGCGCGTCATTGGCGGCCTTGAAGCTCTCGAACGCGGTCAAGACATCAGCCAGCGCCGCGCGGGCCTCGGGCGAGGCCGCGTGTTTGGTTTCCTTCATGGGGTTCTCCGGGGATGAAAGAAGATCCTCCCCCCTGTGGGGGAGGTGTCGGCCCGAAGGGGCGACGGAGGGGGAGGACACCGAGCCAGGCCAACGTCCCCCTCCGGCCCTTCGGGCCACCTCCCCCGCTAGGGGGAGGATCTTGAGAGCCGCGCCAAACTCAGGCGGGCTTGGGGCAACATCGGAAAGGTCACGATCGACACCTCCCACAGCTCCACGCGGGACAGTACGCGCAGGCGACCCTGCGTCCGCGCCTTCACCTGGCGAAAGCCGATGGAGAGGCCGTCCAGCGCCCCGGCTTCGACCAGGGCGGCGACCAGGGCTCCGCGTGGGGTCGTGCGAAAAATCCGCCCACGGACGAATAGGCCCTTGGCGTCCTCGACCACAGCGTCCCAGACGCCGATCGGCTCGGCCTCGTCGTGCTGGTGCAGCATCTTGACCGGGCTTCCGGTCGCCAGGCTTTCGGCGAAGGACCCGGCGGCGGTGACGTCGTCATTGAGGTCGCGGGTCCAGAACAGGGACGCATAGCCCTCGATCTTCAGCTCATCGGTCATGGCCGCGCTCCAGTCGGGCCTCGATGCGGATCAGGCTCTGGCGGGCGGCCTCGGCCTGGGCCTCCAGGCGGGCCAGGCGCTCGGCCACCGGGGCCTGGGCCTCGAGCCGGCGCTGCATCTCGTCGATCCGCGCGGCGGCCTTGCCGGCCCAGAGCAGCGCGGCGGCCGCCTGCAGGAACACGGTGACCAGCACGGCGGCCGACACCTGGCGGTCCAGCCGCCAGCGGGTGGGTTGGGTCATCAAAACCTCTCGAGACTTGCCCCCTCCGCGCTGACGCGCTCCTCCCCCAGAGGGGGAAGAAGGAGGCTCCTTCCGCCCCCTTCCGGGGGCGGACGACCGCGAAGCGGTCAGGTGGGGGCCAGCCGCATTGGCGGGTTACTGCTCCAACCCCGCCAGCCGCCGCCGCTCGGGGTCGGTCAGGAAGCTCGCCGCCTGCAGGCGGGTCCACAGGGCGTCGCGTTCAGCCGACAGGGCGGGAACCGCGTCGAGATCCGGGACGATGGCCGCGCCGGGGAACTTGACCGCCAGCCAGCCGGTCAGCGCCCGCGCCGCGCGCTGGGCCAGCGGAACCACCGTCCCGCGCCAGAAGGCGGCGTTGGCCTCGCGATAGTTGGCGTAGGTGTTGTCGCCGGGAATGCCCAAGAGCTGCGGCGGAACGCCGAACGCCAGGGCGATCTCGCGGGCGGCGGCGTGCTTGCCCTCGGTGAAGTCCATCTCGGCCGGCGACAGCGACATGGCCCGCCAGTCTAGCCCGCCTTCCAGCAGCAGCGGCCGGCCGGCGTTGGCTTGACCCGAATGGGCGCTGGCCAGCTCGGTCTTCAGCCGGTCGAACTGCTCGTCGGTCAGGCGGTCGCCGGCGTCCCTGGACGAGTAGACGAGCGCGCCCGAAGGCCGGGCGGAGTTGTCCAGAAGCGCCTTGTTCCAGGCGCTGGAGGCGTTGTGGACGTCGATCGCGAACGCCGCCGCCTCCAGGGGCGAAAGGCCGTAGTGATCGTTGGTCGGGTTAAACAGCTTCAGGTGCAGCACAGGAAGCCAGCCATCGCCGTCGCGCCCGATTCGCACCGTGCGCCCGGCGGCTTGGTAGTCATAGGCCAGTGGCCAGCCGCGCGGCCCGGGAACCAGCGTCATCCGATCGGGGCGCAGGGCGTAGAGCTCAGCGGGCGCACCGTCGCCGGCGGCCTCCAGATAGGCGTTGCCGGCCACCTGCAGGCTCCCGAAGAACGCCTCCATAAGGTCAGGCCCGCCCTGCTCGGGATTGGGCCGGTCCAGCAGGCGCTTCAGCGGGTGATCGTCGGCGCGGCGCCCCTCGACGAACACCACGAGCGGCGTCGCGGCGGCGGCCTCGGCGATCATCCGCACGCAGCGATAGGCCACCGGGTTCTTGGCGAACCCCTCGGCGGCCAGCGCGCCATAGTCGCGCGGCGTCCACTGCGGCCGCCCGCCGGTGGTCAGCGCGATTAGCCGCGCGGCGCGGGAGTCCTTGCGCTCAGGCGGGCGCGGTTTGGAGAAGAGCATGGCGGTGCGCTCCGGGGTGGAGTTGAGAACAAAAGGTGAACAATCTAGGATTGAGCGGACATCCTTCTTCCCCCTCAGGGGGAGGAGGGCCGTAGGCCCGGAGGGGACCAGTCAGGGAGTTCGCGATGTCAGCGCCCAAGGCGACGGTGGCCAATGCGCGCCGCCTCAGGAAGGAAATGTCAAAGCCCGAAATGAACCTGTGGCATGCGCTCAGACGCGGCGGACTAGACGGCCACAAGTTCCGCCGCCAGCATCCGATCGGGCCCTATGTGCTCGACTTCTACTGTGCCGCGTTGCGCTTGGCCGTCGAGGTGGACAGCTACGCGCACTGCGTGGACTCGAGGCCAAGGCGAGACCTGGCGCGAGATCAATGGCTCCTCGCGCAGGGCGTCCGCACACTGCGGATACCCGCGCATGAGGTCATGACGTCGGTGGACGCCACGCTGGCGACGATACGAGAGCACATCGCTCACTTGCCCCCTCCGGATGCTGCGCATCCTCCTCCCCCGGAGGGGGAGGAAGGCTCACCTTCCGCCCTCCGCTGGGGGCGGACGAGCTCGCATAGCGAGGTCAGGTGGGGGCGCGTAAGGTGACTACGCTCCGCACTTGCCCCCTCCGCGCCTACGGCGCTCCTCCCCCGGAGGGGGAAGAAGGACACCCGTCCGCCCCCTCTGGGAGCGGACGACCGCGCGTCAGCGCGGTCAGGTGGGGGCCCTGCGGCGGCTAAAGCGTCCGCAGCCGCGGCCGCCGCACCTCGCCGAGCATCAACTCACTGACAGCCCAGACCAGGGCGTCCGCCCGGTCGGGGCTGTGTTCCAGGTCGCCGGAGCCGAGGGCCATCAGTTCCTCCTCCAGCGCCGCGAAGGCGCCGCAGTGCAGGACGCGGCCCTGTTCGTACAAGGCCGCCACCGGTTCGGCCCGCGCGCGCTTGCCCACCGAGGCCCGCACCAGTTTCACCCGGCACGGCGGGTCGGCCTGGGCCAGGACCGAGCGGACCATGTCGCCGCCCTGGTTGGCCTCGGCCACGAGGGCGTCGGCGGTCCAGGCGCGAGCGGCGCCCACGGCCCGGCCCGCCCAGCCGGCGGGAGAAAGGCCCCGCGCGGTCTCGTCGGCCAGGACGAAGGCGCGGTCGTCGCGGCGGCCGACCACCACGATGCCGCAGGCGTCGCCCGTGGCGGTGGCGGGCGGGTCGACGGCCACGACCACGCGGTCGAAGCGCGCGGGTCGGGCGGCCCGGCATCTCGCCAAGTCCTCGGCGCGAAAGAGGCCGCCATCGGTCTCGACCACGACGCCGTCCAGCTCCTGCGCCGCCAGCCGCGTGCCGCCATAGAGGCTGTCGAGCGTCCGCAGGAAGGTGGGCGCCAGGTTGCCGGCGTTGGCGTGGGTTCCGGCGCGGGTCACGGCCACGCCCGGCTCGGCCATCAGGGTCTTGAGCGCGCGATGCGGCTTGGGCGTGGTGGTCACGGCCAGGCGCGGATCCTCGCCCAGCCGCAGGCCAAAGCGCAGCATGGCCAGAGTGTCGCCGGGCTTGGGCCAGGCGCAGAACTCGTCGGCCCAGGCGGCATGGAACTGCGGACCGCGCAGGGACTCCGGGTCCTCGGCCGAAAAAGCGTAGGCGACCGCGCCGTTGGGCCAGACCAAGCGCCGGCGCGAAGCCTCCCAGTGGGGGCGAAAGACCGGTCCACCCATGGCCTTGAGGCCCGACGGCCCCTCGATCATCACCTCGCGAACGTCATGCAATGTAGGTCCGACCAGGGCGAGATTGGGATAGGCAAGCGCGTTCCAGGTGATCCATTTCGCGCCGGCAAAGGTCTTGCCCGCGCCGCGCCCGCCCAGCATCAGCCAGGTCGACCAAGGATCGCGATGCGGGGCCACCTGATGATCCTGCGCATCGGCGAGGGCCGCGCTAAGCAGGCGCTGCCGGTCCTCCTTCTCCAGAGGCGCCGTCGCCATCGCCAGCGCGCTGATCATCTCGCTCTTTACGCTCGAGGAGCTCAGCAAAGCGAGTGAAGCGGGCGACAAGAGCGGCTTGAAGCTCTTCGGGATCGTCCGGAATGCCGTCATGCATGGAAGCCTCGTCGTCATCGGCCGCCTCGTCGGCGGCGGGTTTGGCCTTGGGCTCGGGAACCATCGTGGCCACGGCCTTGCCCGATCGCGCGAAGACGCCGCAGGCGCGGGCGTCCTTCTCGATCTGCGCGCGTTCGGCGGGGTCGGTGGAGATTTCGAAGGCGGCGATGAGCGTGTCCATCTTCGCCTGGAGGCGGGTCTGCAGCGTCGCGCTCCAGTCCCGGACCTCGTCGCTTCTTCCGGCCATGACACAAAGATACGGCGCCAGCGGGCGCGGATGATTGGCGGGCGCTTAAAAGTGACAAGTCACTGATTTCGCGCGCATTCGGCTGGCTTATTCAGAGCATTCGCGAGCGCCAATCCCCGTGCGGGGCCGCCGACGGCGTCGGCGCGCCGCAAAAACCCGCCCTGCGGGGGCGATCGATTGGCTATCCTGGCGTCCACGCGCATGGACATGTCATGTTAGCGCTCCCATATAGCAACTCCACATCACGAACAGCGGAACGACCATGGCGCATCTGACGGGCGAGCTTCTGATCGGCGGCGAGCGCCGCTTCGGGACCCACGGCGAGATCAAGGGCGTGAACCCCGCGACGGGCGAGACGCTGGAGCCGGCCTTCGGCGGCGCGACCAAGCCCGATGTCGAGGCCGCCTGCGCCCTGGCCGCCGAGGCGTTCGGTCCCTACCGGTCCCTGCCCTACGAGACCCGCGCCCAGTTCCTGGAGTCGATCGCCGAGCACATCGAAGCCATCGGTGATGAGTTGATCGTCCGCACCATGGCCGAGACCGGCCTGCCGCGTCCGCGCCTGGAGGGCGAGCGGGGCCGCACCGTCGGCCAGTTGCGCCTGTTCGCCGGCGTGCTGCGCGACGGCGGCTTCCTGGAGGCCCGCATCGATCCCGCCCTGCCCGAGCGCAAGCCGCTGCCCCGCCCGGACCTGCGCCTGCGCAATGTGCCGCTGGGTCCGGTGGCGGTGTTCGGGGCCAGCAACTTTCCGCTGGCCTTCTCGGTGGCCGGCGGCGACACGGCCTCGGCCCTGGCGGCCGGTTGCCCGGTGATCGTCAAGGCCCACCCGGCCCATCCCGGCGCCTCGGAGCTGGTCGGCCGCGCCATCCAGGCCGCCGTCGCCGCCTGCGGCCTGCACCCGGGCGTGTTCTCGATGATCCACGACAGCGGCTATGAGGTCAGCCAGGCCCTGGTCGCCGATCCGCGGGTCAAGGCCGCCGGCTTTACCGGATCGCGCCGCGGCGGTTTGGCCCTGCTGGCCATCGCCCAGGGACGCCCCGAGCCGATCCCGTTCTACGCCGAGATGAGCAGCATCAATCCGGTGATCCTGCTGCCGGGCGCGCTCAAGGCCCGGGCCGAAAAGATCGCGCCGGACTTCGTGGCCGCCTTGACCCTGGGCGCCGGCCAGTTCTGCACCAATCCCGGCCTGATCCTGGCCATCGACGGTCCGGAACTGGACGCCTTCGTCGAAGCCGCCGGAAAGGCCGTCGAGGCCGCGCCGGCCTCGGTGATGCTGACCCCCGGCATCTGCCAGGCCTTCGCCCACGGCGTGGCAGCCCTGTCGGACGCGGCGGAGGTGACCACCGTGGCGCGCGGCCAGACCGGCCCCGAGCACAGCCACACCGGCCAGGCGGCGCTGTTCAGCGTCAAGGCCGCCGACTTCCTGGCCAATCCGCACCTGCACGAGGAAGTGTTCGGCGCGGCGTCGCTGGTGGTGCGCTGCGCCGATCAGGCCGAGCTCGAAGCGGTCATCGCCGCGCTGGAAGGCCAGCTGACCATCGCTCTGCACCTGGAAGAGGCCGACCACGCCCTGGCCGGCGCCCTGCTGCCCGCGCTGGAGCTGAAGGCCGGCCGTATCCTGGTCAACGGTTTCGGCACCGGCGTCGAGGTTGCCCACGCGATGGTCCACGGCGGCCCGTTCCCCTCGACCAGCGACGGCCGCACGACCTCGGTCGGCAGCCTGGCCATCGCGCGGTTCCTGCGTCCGGTCAGCTACCAGAATTTGCCGGAAGCGCTGCTGCCGGCGGAGTTGAAGACCGAGAACCCGCTGGGCCTGACGCGTCGGGTCGATGGGGTGGTGAAGGTGGGGTGAGGACGAGTTCGCGCCCCCTCCGTCTCGTCGCGTATCCGCGCCGATCCACCTCCCCCGTTACACGGGGGAGGATGAAATCCCTCCTCCCTCGCGAAGCGGGGGAGGTGGCGCGCGGCGCAGCCGCGTGACGGAGGGGGCGCTCTTTGCCCCCCTCAGTGCCCCCCCGCCGCCGGCGGCTTGGCCAGCTTGGCCACATCCGCTTCCGTCACCGGTTTGGCGTAGCTGTTGCCGAAGTGGGTGCGGACATAGGTCACCGCCTCGGCCATCTGGGCGTTGCTGAGCATGCCGGCGAAGCCGGGCATCGCGCCCTGTCCCCGGGCGACGACCATGATCGGATAGGCCGCGCCCGCCAGTTTCGGGTTCGAGGCCAGGGCGGGGATGGTCCCTGCGCCCACCGCGCCCTTGGCGTCGGCCATGTGGCAGGCCTGGCAGACCGCGCCATAGACCTGCTCGCCGGTGACGGGCTTTTCGACCCTCACCACGCCGCCGCTGGTGTCCTGGGCGAAGGTGGCGGCCGGCAAGGCCATCAGGGCGCCGGCCACAAGAAGAAGCATCCGCATGTCAGGGCTCCCGATCAGGCGCTCAGGGCGCGTTTGTGCAGGCGGCTGATGGCGTCGATGGACGACAGCAGCGCCCCCTCCATCCAGCAGCCGACATAAGAGGCGTGCTCGCCGGCCAGCACGATCCGGCGGTCCATGGCCACCAGGGTCTGGTAGTGCTCCTTGCGCGTCTCCTCGTTCCAGCGCGCGCAGCAGCCGAGGCTCCAGGGCACGCGGCTCCAGGCCACCGAGGCGCCGGTGCGGAACTCCTTGCGGTAGCTGCCGGGGTGGATCACCGAGCCCTGCGCCAGGGCCGCCTCGATCCGCTGCTCAGGCGTCATGCCGGCCAGGCGGAAGGCGCCAAGATCCCGGGCGAAGGCGCCCAGCAGCACCGCCGGACCGTCCTGGAACATGTTGTTGTTGGGATAGGAGATCAGGCTGATCTCCTGGTCGGTGAAGCTGTGGCCGCCGTAGATGAAGTCGTCCTCCTCCCAGAAGCGGCGCTTCATCTCCAGGCCGATCTTGACCTGGCCCGAATAGGGCACGGCCTTGATGGCGGCCATCATTTCGTCGGTCACGGCCAGGTCCATCTGGCCCAGGATGCCCAGCGGAATCGTACAGACGCACCAGTCGCCCTTGGCCTCGACGACCTTGCCGGTGACGGTGTCGGCGTAGGTGACGACCACGCCCTTGTCGTCCTGGGCGATCTTGCTGACCTTGGCGTTGTAGGTGATCAGGCCCTCGACCTGCTTGGCGAAGGCCTTGCCGATCATGTCCATGCCGCCCACCGGCTGGAACATGGTGGTCTGCATCTCGTGTCCCATGAAGAAGGCCATCGAGGTCCAGACCTGCGGGTCCAGGACGTCATGCAGGCTGTAGAGATCGTCCGACGGGATCGGCGCGCCGTCCACCCCGCCGCCGCCCGGCCGCTTGAAGCCTCGGTGCGACGAGGCCCGCAGCGAGGCCGAGTAGCGGTAGTCCTTGTCCAGCATGCCCCAGCCCTTCAGGGCCTCCAGCAGGCGGTCGCGGTCCTCCTGGGTGACCGCGTCGTCCAGCGCCTTGGCGTTGACAGACTTGGCAAGCAGCTCGGCGATGTTGCCCTCGAAGTCGGCGGCCGCGGCGTTGAACCGCACCGGCTTGCCGCCGAAGGCCTGGGACGAGTGGACCCAGCCCGAGTGGTTGAACTGGATGAACGGCTCCAGGGCCACACCGAACTGCTTGCAGTAGTGCAGCAGGGTCCGGTGGTGGTGGGGAATGCGCCAGGGGCCGGGGTTGAAGTAGTTGCCGGCCGCATAGCCGACCTTCTGGGTCGCGCCGCCCAGCTCGGTGTAGCTGTCGCCGCCCCGCAGCGACCAGTTGCGGCCGCCGGGACGGTTCTGGAACTCCAGGATCTGGACCTTGTAGCCCGCCTTGCGCAGCTCGAACGCCGCCAGCATGCCCGCCAGGCCCGCGCCCAGCACGATGACGCTGGCCCCCGGCCGCGCGCCTTGCAGGTTGGGCGGACCGTGGAACTGGGTCTCGGCCGCGTGGCCTAGGGACGTCATCGCCTGATACAGCGCGGCCGTGCCGCCGACCTTGGCGATGGCCGAAAGAAGCTGCCGCCGCGTTGGCGTTCCAGCGCCCGATTGCATGAACTCTACCCCCGTCGAACCGCCGACTGGGGCGGTGTGGAGGCAGCAGCGCACGGGAGGTCGGGCCTGGGCGAGTCCCGGCGCCGCAACGCAGCGACGCTTGGTGGTCAGGCGCCGAATTATCGGCGCCCCGAGCGTCCGGTTGCGTGCGAAGCAGGCGCCGGCCTAGCGCACCACGCGCAGGGCCGGCTTGTCGCCGGTGGCCTGAATCAGCGGAACGGTGAAGTGGAAGCTCGAACCCTCGCCCGGCGTCGACCGCACGCCGACCGTGCCGCCCATCAGTTCGACCAGCTCGCGGCAGATCGCCAGGCCGAGCCCCGCCCCGTCATGCACACGGGTCATCGAGGTGTCGACCTGCGAGAAAGTCTTGAAGAGATCGTCCAGATGCTCGGGCGCGATGCCCAGGCCCGTGTCCTCGACCTCGAAGCGCAGACCGCTCTTGCCCTCCCGGCGCACCCGTACCGTGACCGAGCCTTCGTCGGTGAACTTCACGCCATTGGCCACCAGATTGCCCAGCACCTGCCGAAGCCGCACCGGGTCGCCCGTCCAGCGGCCGCGCAGCTCGCTGTCGATGTCGGTGATCAGCGCCAGCCCCTTGGCGGCGGCGGCGCCCGAAAAGGCCGCGCAGGAGGCCTCCACCAGGCCCGCCAGGTCGAACACCTCGGCGCGCAAACGCACCCCGCCATGCTCCAACCGGGCGATGTCCAGAATGTCGTTCAGCAGCGCCAGCAGCGCCCTGCCGGACTCCTCGAGGATCCGCAGGCGCTTGGCCTGGGGCTCGGACAGGGTGTCGGCCGCCATCACCTGGGCCATGCCCAACACCCCGTTCAGCGGCGTGCGGACCTCATGACTCATATTGGCCAGGAAGCGGGTCTTGGCCGCGTCGGCGGACTCTGCGGCTTCCTTGGCGGCGACCAGGGCCAGACGGCTGGCCTCCATGCTGGCCAGGGCCTCAGCCACGCGCTGCATCAACACCGCCCCGGCGATGGCCAGCACCAGGAAGCCGATCACGATCCACGGCGCAACGCTGCGGATCAGGGAGAGGCCAGGGTTCTGAGGCGACCAGGCGAACGCGCCGATGGGCTTGCCATTCATGTCGGTCAGCACCACGCGCGGGTCGTGCGCCGGCGCGCTCTCCAGCAGCGTCAGCCCCTTGAAGCCCATATCCGCTGCGAACTGGCGGACAAAGGTTTCATCCATTCGACGAGCGCTGACCACCACGGCCTGTGGCCCGTTGTAGAGCGCGGCCACGCTGGCGCTTTCGGGCGTGATCGAGGCCAGGGCCAGCAGATAGACCGCACCGTCGACGCGCATCAGACCCGTGCGGGTCACCTCGCCCGCCGTGCTCAGCCGTCCCGCCCGCCGGGCCGCCCGCGCCCTGTCGCCGATCTCCGCGGCGAACCGGGCCGTGGCGACGGGGAACGCGCCCATGGCGTCAGGGGCGACGGGGCGCCCCTCTCGCGCCGCGTACACAACCTGCCCCGCGCGGACGACGAAGGTCAGGTCGTGGTCGAACTGTTGATGGTAGTAGGAGGCGAAATTGGTGTCGGCCCACGTCTTGTCGACCTGCGCGCCTACAGCCTCATAGGCGGCGTCCCAGACGGTGGCGGACGTCACCTCGCGCTCCATGCGGTCCAGGGTGCGAGACAGGCTGCGGGCAGCCAGGGCGATGTCGTCGGCGGTGTCAGTGCGGTCGACCTGGTGGGCGGCCTGCAGCATCAGGGCCAGGGCGCCGAGAACCGACACCAGCACCAGCACGGCGGCGGCGCCGACGATCCCGAAGATCAGTCGCGTCGGCCGTGCGTCCAGCAGCATCGCTGATAAGGTTTCCCGCCCCATGACCCCACCCTGCGCGCGGACCGTAAACCAAGATACGCGACCTGAGGTCGCAGACCCAAGCTATCGCAGGGCGAGTAGCCGCCTTCCTCCCCGCAGCGCGCCCCGATCCGGGTATGGCGGCGTCAATCCACTGCCAGCATGCCCTCCAGCTTCAGGCGGAACACCAGGGTGCTGTCGGGCGGGATTTCGCCAAGATCGCGCGAGCCATAGGCCAGCTCGGGCGGAATGAAGAGCATCCACTCATCGCCGACCTTCATCTTCGGCAGGGCCTCCAGCCAGCCCTGGATCAGGCCGTCGGCGGGCATGATCGCCGCCTTGCCGCGCGCGAAGCTGGAGTCGAAGACCTGGCCATTCAGAAGCTTGCCCTCGTAGTTGACCTTGATGATGTCGCCCAGCTTCGGCGAGGGACCATCCTTGGGCCCCGAGGCGATCACCTTGTACTGCAGGCCCGAGGGCAGGCTCACCACGCCCGGCGCCTTGGCGTTGTTGGCCAGGAAGGCCTTGCCGGCGGTCGCGGCGGCCGAGGGGCCCGCGTTCAGTTGCGGCGGAGCCGAGGGCGTGACCTGGGCGTGGGCGGCGCCGGCGGCGGCGAGAACGGCGGCGAGGGCCAGAGGAGCAATGAGGCGCATGGGTCTTTCGGGACTCGAAACGGGTGTCAGTGAGCGACACCGTAGCCATCCTTGACCCGAACTTCGCGGCGAAAATTTGCGCGCCCCCTCCGTCACGGCGCTGCGCGCCGCGCCACCTCCCCCGCAAGCGGGGCAGGAGGGCGGCCAAGTTCCTCCTCACCCGTGAAACGGGGGAGGTGGCGCGCGGCGAAGCCGCGTGACGGAGGGGGCGCGCTCCACCCCTAAACCAGCCCCCGCCGCTGCGCCTCCAGAGCCGCCTCGGCGCGGGAGCAGATGTTGAGCTTGCGGTAGATCGCCTTGACGTAGCCGGCGACGGTGAGCTCGGTGACGCCCATCACCTTGGCCGCCTCGCCCGAACGCAGCCCCCGGCCGATCAGGCGCAGCACCTCGGTCTCGCGCGGGGTCAGGGCCGCCTCGGGCTCCACGGCGGCGAGTGGTGCGGGACGGGCGCGGAAATAGTCCAGCATCCGGCGAGCGACGGCCGGCGACAGCGGCGTTTCGCCTGCTTCCAGCCGGCGCAGGTAACGCACCAGCTCCTCGCGGCCCATGTCCTTCAACAGATAGCCGCCCGCTCCCGCCGCGATGGCGTCGAACAGGTGGGCGTCGTCCGCATAGATGGTCACCACCACCGAGCGGGTGGCGCCGCCCGAGCGTTCGGCGAGATCCCGCAGGAAGTCGACGCCGCGACCGTCCGGCAGGGCCAGGTCCACCAAGGCCAGGTCCGGCGGACCGCCGCCGTCGAGGAACGAGCGCGCCTCGGCCAGATCCCCCGCCCCTCGCGCGACCACGCCGGGGAAGGCTTCGGACAGCGCCGCCAGCAGGTGCTCGCGAGTCTCGGCCTGGTCTTCGAGGACAAGGGCGGTTTCGGGGGAACTCATGCGGCGGCGCTCACCTCAAGGGGGGCGGAAAGACGGATGGTCAGGCCTTGCTCGGCCGGCGGGATCGAAACCTCGCCGCCGATCTCGCCCAGGCGGCGCTCCAGATTGGCCAGGCCGCTGCGCCGGCCGCCAGGCGCGTCGGGCAGCCCGACGCCGTCGTCGGCGATCGTCACCGACAGGCGCCCTTCGGTCTCGCGCACGTCGACGGTGATCTTCGCGGCGCCCGCGTGGCGGATGGCGTTGGAGATCACCTCGCGCACGGCCGAGGTCAGGTTCTTGTAGACGCGATAGGGCGCGGTGCGATCGGGGTCGAAAAGTTCGACCGGCGGCCAGTCCAGCGTGATCCCGGCGGCCTCAAGACGCTCGGCGGTTTCGTGGCGAAGATCGGCCAGCACCGCCTCCAGCGGCAGGTCGTGGCCAGACAGCCCCGAGACGATCGAGCGCAGATCGCCGATGGCGCCGCGCATGGCCTCGCGGGTCTGTGAAAGGTCCTGGCGATGCAGGCCCGACAGCAGCCGCGCCCCGACATCGTCGTGCAGGTCGCGGGCGATGCGCAGGCGCTCCTCGACCACGCCACGGGCGTAGGCGTCGCGGCCCTCCTCGATCTGGGCCAACAGTCCCACCAACTGGTCGGCGAGCTGGACCTGGGCCATACCGAACAGGCCCCGGCCGCGGAACGGAAAGCGCAGGTCCAGCGCCGTCGAGCCGGCGGCGGCGGGCAGCCCCAGGCCCACGCCCTCCTCCAGGATTTCGGCCCGCGCCCGAGCGATGACACTGGGCGTGACCTCAAGTGGCTCATAGACCTTGGCCAGGAGGTCGCGCCAGGCCCTGGCCCGCGCCTCGACGTCATGCACCAGGGCCACCTGGGCGACGGCGGCGAACATCTCGTGCTCCTTAAGCGTCCGCCGGCCCAGGGTCAGCCGCCACAGCAGATCGCGGAACGGCAGGTAGGCGAAGGCCACGACCAGCAGCGACACCCCCAGCGCCGCGCCCGGGGCCGCGCCGAGCGCGGTGATCAGCAGGCCGTCCAGCGCCAGCAGGGCCGCGCCGGCGCTGATATAGAACAGGATCCGGAACGCCCACTGGTCCAGCTCGAACAGCCGGTAACGGCGCAGGCCCACCGCCATGCCGACATAGATGATGACGAAGAAGCCCAGCGAAAAGCGGCTGTCCAGGAAAGGCTCGCGTCCCAGGGCGATCGGCAGAGCGACATTGCCGATGAAGGCCCCGGCCCCGAGGATCACCGACAGGCCCAGCCAGCGGGCGGCGGCCATGGCCGCGGGGTTCTTGCGGCTGGCGAAGGCCTGGACGCCGATGGCCACGATAATCAGGGCCATTTCGAGGGAGGTGGCCGACTGGCCCGTGCTTTCCAGCGGCGGGTTGCCGGGCAGAAGCGGCGTCGCGGCCCAGGCCAGCACGCAGAGCGGAACCAGCCAGGCCACGGGCAGCCGCGTGACCCGGGTCGGATAGACCAGGAAGAAGGCGATCATGGCCCCGCCATAGGCGACGGCGCCGGTCATGTTCAGCCAGTGGGTCCCTGTCGCCATCGCCCCGTCGGCGACCAGCTCGACGCTGGCGCGGACCGCCCAGCCGAAGGTGAAGGCCAGCATCGACAGGCCGGTCAGGGCGAACAGCTGGGTGGCAAGGTCGCGCGGCCGCAGGGCCCACACCCAGCCGACAATCAGGGTAGCGATCAGGCCAAAGGCCAGGTTGGCCCAGAACTCCGCGCCCAAGTGGTTCAACGGCCGCACGCGATCATCGAGGGTCACCGCGCGCTGAGCCCCGTCGGGCCCGGCCAGACGCAGGACCAGCGGCCGCGCCGACAGGGTCGCGGAGAAGGCGGCCTGCCGGTCGGTCATGTCGCGGTGGGCGCGCTCGGTCGGGGCCGGTTCGAAGGCGCCCGTGTCAGGCGCCTGCAGGAGCGGCGCGGCCAGGTCCGCGCCGACACCTGCCAGGCGATCCCCGACCTTGGCGCCGGCCCGCGCCAAGGGGCCGTCCGGGACCAGCTGGGCGATGACCACCGCGCCGTCGGGCCGGGCCTGGAAGCTACCCCCCAGCCAAGGCGGACTGATCGCCATCCACACGCCAGCCAGCGCCGTCGCCACGCACAGCAGCACGACGCCGAGCAACAAGGTGGTGGGGGATGAGACGCGCATACGATCCAAAGCTTGGGGCAGGACAAGCTTTCCGGCAACTCTCATGGAACGCCGTTACCCGCACACCCCCCAGAAGTGGGGGTTGCGCGCGACGCGCTGCCTCCGTCACGCGGCGCGGATGCGCGACGAGACGGAGGGGGCGTTCTACTGTTCCGCCCCGTGGGCGTAGACGCCCAGCATGGTCCCCACGAACCCGCCCGCGACCTTGGTGCTGAGCGTCGTCGCATCGGCGCCCGCCTTCAGCGTCTCCCACTGGCCCGGCTTGGCGGCGTAGGCGAAGTCAATGGCGCCGCCGCGTACGGCGATCTTCAGGTCCAGGCCCTGGCCCGGCTTCAAGGCGACGGGCGCCTCGGCCACGACCACGCCGTCGACCGGATCGGTCTTGCCCGCCCGCTTCTCGACCCGGACCACGGTCTTGTCGCCCGCGCGCGCCAGGCCCACGAACCAGTAGAAGTCGTCGCTCTGCACCGCTACGAGGCCCGCCTTGTCGCCGTCGGCCTTGGGCTCGAAGCGGACGGTGGTGCTGACGCTGGCGTTCATGTGCTGCTGGCGACGCGCCCAGATCGAGGGCTGCTCGTGCCCCCCCAGCTTGTCCTTGCGGGCCTCCAGGCTGAGCGCGCCCCCCTTCACCGACCACCAGCGCGAGGTCGGGATGCGCATGGTCATCCAGTTCTTGGGCAGTTCAGGACCGGTGAAGGTCTCGGCCGCCTTGAACGGACCCGAGGTCGGGGCGGTCTTCAGCGCCGGCAGCCGGGGCGCGTCGGCGACATAGGGGATGGTCTTGCCGTTCTCCAGGATCACCGGCCAGCCGTCCTTCCACTCGACCGGCAGCAGGAAGGTCTCGCGGCCGGTGTTGTAGCGATCATCGCCATAGGGGCGCACCGCCAGGAAGGTCGCCCACCACTTGCCGTCGGGCGTGTCGACGATGTCGGCGTGGCCCGCCGAGGTGATCGGCAGGGGCCGGTCGCGCGGCAGGTCGCGCTGGGTCAGGATCGGATTATTCGTATACGGAACATAAGGCCCGGTGACCGACTTCGAGCGCAGCACCACTTGGCTGTGACCCTCGGCCGTGCCGCCCTCGGCGGCGGTCAGATAGTACCAGCCGTCCTTCTTCAGGATGTGCGGCCCCTCGGGCCAGATCGGCTTGGCGGCGGGATTGACGCCCTTGTCGAGCAGCACCTTGGCCGGACCGATGGTCTTCTGGGTCTTGGGGTCGTACTCGCGGATCCAGATGGCGCGGTGACCCGAGTATTCAGCCGGACCGGGCGGCTCGTCGTTGTTGAGGATCCAGGCGCGGCCCCCGCCCTCCTCGTCGTCGAAGAAGATCGACGAGTCGATGCCGCCGACGTCGGGCAGCCACACCGGATCCGACCACGGCCCCTTGGGGTCCTTGGCGGTGATCAGATAGTTGCCGCCGCAGTCGACGCAGGTGTTGAGGATGTAGAAGGTTCCCTGGTGCTCCTGGATCGCCGGGGCGAACACCGCGCGCGACAGGCCCAGGCGCTTGAAGTCCAGCATGCCGGGCCGGTCGATGGCGTTGCCGATCTGCTCCCAGTGGACGAGGTCGGTGGAGTGGAAGATCGGCAGGCCCGGGAACCAGGCGAAGGTCGAGTTGACCAGGTAGAAGTCCTTGCCCGCCCGCGTCACGCTGGGGTCGGGATAGAAGCCCTGGACGATCGGGTTGCGATACTGGCCGGGCCCGGCCTTGACCACGTCGGACGGGTCGGAACCTTCGTAGACGAAGTTGCTGAACCGGGCGGTCTGAGGCGCGGCCTGGGCTGTGTACGGCGCCAGCGCGGGGGTGGCCAACAGGGTCAATATCATTGCCGTTCGGATCATCCGCCTTACTCCTCCCGACCTTCCCGGCGAATGCCGGGACCCAGATGCATCCCGGGTGTAGGCCGTCCTTGAACTGCATAAGCTTTACGATCTGGGCCCCGGCATTCGCCGGGGAGATCGGGTTTTTGATAGTGTAAAAGCCCTACCGCGCCGGCGCCGCGCGCAGCGCCGCCGCCACCGCTTCGCGCAGCGGCTTGGGCTGGTAGTTGTCGTCATAGAGGGTCGGGCGCTTGGGCTTGCCGTCCTGGCGCAGCCAGCGGCCCTGCAGCCACGAGTACTTGTCGATCATGCCCCAGGCCAGGACCTCCTTGGTCTGGCGATAGCTGAGCATCTGGTCGAGGAAGGCCTTGGCGTAGGCCGCCACCGCCGCGTCGCGCGGGCCGAAGTCGTAGACGAGGCCCTTGTCGTGGACGTCGAACTCGGTGACCAGCAGGTCATAGCCCATGCCGGTCACGTCGTTCAGGAAGGCGGTCCATTGCTTTTCCTGCGGCTTGCCGAAACCGGTGAAGCTGTCTTCGTTGGCGGCGCCGATGTGGCTCTGCACGCCGAGCGCGTCGACCGGCGTGCCGCGTTTCCTGAACCCTTCCAGCAGCTTGAGCACGCCGTAGCGGTGCTTCTCGTTGCCGACTTCCTGGCTCATATAGTCGTTGTAGACGAGGCGGGCCTTGGGCGCGGCTTCGCGGGCGACGTGGAACGACAGGTCCAGCACCTCTTCCTTACCCAGGGCGTCGGACAGGAAGGTCGAGCGGATCGAACCGTCGGCCGGGTCGACCGTCTCGTTGATCACGTCCCACGAGATCATCTGCGGATAGCGCCGGCACAGGGCCTGGATATGCTCGGTGACCATCCTGGCGGCGGCCTCGGCGGGTTTGGGGCCAAAGTCGTAGCCCTTCACCCAGTTCGGGAACCACTGCGGATGATGCCAGATCAGGGTGTGGCCGCGCAGGGCCTGGCCGTTGGCCTTGGCGAATTCGGCGATGCGGTCGGCGCGCTCGAAGTCGAACGACTGCGGCCCACGCGCCCGGACCACGTACCATTTCAGCTCGTTCTCGGGCACCAGCACGCCGCACTCGCGGATCAGGATCTCCCGGTGCCGGGCGTCCTCGAAGGGACCCGTGGTCGCCCCGCGCGGGCCCGCCGGAACGGCGCTACCAAACTGGATCCCCTTGGCCTTGGCCAGCGCGCGCAGCGACGGCCCTTCCGCAGCCAGGGCGGGGGCCGCCAAGGCGCTGGCGGCGCCGGCGGCGAGAAGGTCACGGCGAGAGAGGGTCATGACACGCGCTCCAAGAAAAACGCGCACCGTCTTCGGGGAACGATGCGCGTGGTCAGTCGGCAGGAGTAACCGAGCCCCGCCACCGGTCTTCCGAAACGGAAGAAAGACCCCGGCGAAACCCTTCCGCGATCCCCGGCCCGAAGCGAGCGCCTCGGGCCGGATCTGCGCGGAACTTAGAAGCTGGCGCGCAGCACCACCGTGTAGCGGCGGTCGTTCATGAACCACGAGCGACCGGTGGTGAGCAGCTTGTTGTCCAGCACCTGGGTGGTCCGGGTGACCTCGTTGAGCAGGTTCACGCCCTGCACCCCGATCTTCACCTTCGGATTGACCGTGTAGAACACCGAGCCGTCCAGCTGGCCGGTGGCCTCGTTCATGATCGGCGCATACGGGATGATCACGTCGCGGACGGTCAGCAGGAACTTCGAACGCCAGTTGTAGGCCAGACGGGCCGAAATCTTGCCCTTCTCGTAGATGGCCGCGAAGTTGGCGTTGTGCTTGGACAGGCCCTGCAGCGGCAGCAGGCTGGTGTCGATGTTGGCGACACGGCCGGCGGCCACGTCGGGGTCGGTCGCCGACAGCGTCGACTGCTTCACGCCCGAGCTCTTGATGTAGCTGTAGTTGGCGTTGATGCCGAACCCGTCCAGCGGCTTGGGCAGGAAGTCGTAGAACTGCTGGTAGCCGATCTCGAAGCCCTGGATCTTGGCCTTGTCGGGCGAGTTCACCGGGGTGGTGACCGCCACATCGAAGGTCGCGCCGTTGTTGGTGAACGGCACCCGGGCCGAGCCGTTGGTGATGACGTTGGTCAGGTCCTTGTGGAACACCGCCATCGTCAGCGAGCCGACCGACGCGAAGTACCATTCGGCCGACAGGTCGATGTTGGTCGACTCGATCGGCTTCAGCTTCGGGTTACCCACCGTGGTGGTGCCCGAGGGGACGCCGTTGGAGATGCCGTCGGCGTTGGTGTTGGTGGTCAGGTTGAAGTAGTTGCGAACCAGGCCGATGTCGGGCGGCGTCAGGGTCTTGGAGACGCCCAGACGGAACTGCCAGCCGTTCGGCATGGCCAGCTTGGCGTTGAAGCTGGGCAGCAGATAGTCGTACGAGGCCGAGGCGTCGTTCTTGACCAGCGCGCCGTTGGCCCACTGACGCAGCTGCGCCCGGACCGTCGGCGAGACCGCCGTACAGATCAGTGGCGGCACGTCTGGCGGCGTGAACACCTGCGAGCAGGTGGCTTCGCTGATCACCGAGCTCGACAGCGGGAAGGCCAGATAGCCCGAGGCCTGGCGCTCGGTCTTGGTGTAGCGCAGGCCGATATTGCCGGTCAGGCGGATGTCGCCGTCGAAGTCATGCTTGAAGCGGGCCATCAGGTAGACGGCCTTGTTGACCTCGTTGACCGGGTTGATCTCGTTCGGACGGAACGGCGTGCCGGCGGTCACGCCGCAACGCTGGGCCAGCGGAACCCAGTTCTGCGGGCAGCCGTCGCCGCCGTTGGTGGCGCGGAACTCCGAGCCGACCATCTTGGCGAACGCGGCCATGTCGGCGTAGTTGGCCGTGGTGCTCTGGTTGTAGAACGGACGCGCCTGGCTGCCGGTCGGCAGCGGCACCTGACCGCGGAAGAAGTTGTCGAAGCCGAACAGTTCGACGCGGCTGGAGCTGTCCTGCCCCGCCGTGCCGGGCAGGCCAGAACCGCCGGCGGTCGGGATGCCGTCGACCTTGTCATTGAACCAGACGGGGCCGCCTTCGCCCCAGATCTCGCTGAGCACGCCCCAGTTGTAGCTGGAGAAGCGGGTGGTCTGGTCGCGCTCCGACCAGCGGACGCCGGCCTTGACCGAGTCCAGCCAGGTGCTGTCGTCGAACTTGTACTCGACGTCGAAGCGCGCGGCGTCTTCCTGACCTTCCGATTGCTCGATGTGGTCCATGGCCGAGCGCCAGAACGAGTTGTACGGGTCGCTGAAGCTGGCGTGCGTGCCCGTGAAGTAGGTCGGGCAGCTGGCGCTGGGCGCGCACGAGGCGACCGTGCCGTTGTTGCTGGGCGGCAGGAAGGTGAAGTCCGGCATGTCCTTGCCGTTCAGCTTCATCTGCAGGTTCTGGAACGACGAGCCCCAGATGCCGACGTCCAGGTTCTTCACCTTGGACGAGACGTGCTGGTAGTCGAGCTGGAAGCCCCAGTTGGCGTTCGGCGTCCACTTCAGGTTCGCGCCGAAATCCGAGGTGATATAGGTCTGGTCGACGTCACGACGGATGTTGTTCGACTGAAGACCGTCGATCGGCGTGCGGGGATCCGCGCCGTTCTGGTCCGAGCGCCAGCCGCTGGTGCCGGTGATCATGCCGTTGGTGAACACGCCGTCGCCGTCGAAGCTGAACGTCGTGCCCGCCACCGGACGCGAGTCGCCGTTGCCCGCGACGTTGTCGGTGGCGATTTCGATCGCGTGCTCGGTCCAGGCCTGCTTGGAGTCCGACCGCAGATACTGCACCGTGGCCTGCAGGGTGCGGTCGGTGCTGCGCCACTGGACGGCGGCGGCCTGACCTTCGCGCTCGCGCTCGGTGGTGGTCGAGCGGAACGCCGCGCCGCGCGGGAACCACACGCCCTTCGTGCCATTGCCGCAGTCGGCCGGCGTCTGGCCCAGGTTCGTGCGGCAGCCGAAGTTCGAGGCCTGGGTGCCGTCCGAACGGGTCCAGAGCTTGGAGTTGGTGTAGCTGGCCAGGACGCCGAACTCACCGACATTGGTCTCGAAACGGTCGCTGAACAGGCCCGTATAGGTCGGGGCCCACTTCTTGATCATGTCGCCGTAGCTGCTTTCGACCGACAGCGAGATGATGCGCTTGCTGGAGTCGAACGGCAGACGGGTGCGCAGGTTCACCGTGCCCGAGATGCCGCCTTCGATCAGGTCCGCCGAGGGGCTCTTGAACACGTCGACGCCGCCCATCAGCTCGGCCGGAACATCGGCGAACGACAGGGCGCGGCCGTTATTGGCCGAGAAGGTGTCACGGCCGTTCAGCTCGGAACGGACGAAGTTCAGGCCGCGCACGACGACGCCCGAGCCCTCGACCGAGAAGTGGTCGGGGTCGACGCCGGCGGCGAAGCGGTTGATGGCCACGCCCGGAACGCGCTGCAGCGCTTCGGTGACCGAACGGTCCGGCAGGGCGCCGATGTCCTCGGCGGTGATCGAGTCGCCGATGATCTCGGACGACTGCTTCAGCTGCTGGCTGCTCTTGAGGCTCTGCTTGATGCTGGTGACGATGACCTGGTCGACCGTCTGATTGTCGGTCTTGTCCGCGGTCTGCGCCATGGCCGGCGCGCCGGCGACCAGCGCACCCAGCGCCAGCACCGAGGCGCCGTACTTCAAGCGCGTTGAAAAGGAATTGCGTCCGCCCCCGGCGGACAGCCTGTTGGCCGTGCCCATTTAGTCCACCTCCCCTTTTGTTTTATGGCAGCAAGGTAGCGCTACCATCGATCATGTTACCGTGATCATTTTGGCCAGATCACACGACCGACCGCAGATCGTCAAGCGTTGTCACAAACGCCCAAGTCGTTTAGCCCTAAGGAATGGGAACGTTACCATTTGGGGTAGTGGCGAGAGCCCGCACACGGGCCGGCGCGCCAAATCCCTGACCCTGGTCACCTCCCCATCCGTGGCCTGGCCACGCGATGTCCGGATTCTTGACTGTCCGGTGACAAAGACGATGACAACGAAAGACAGCGTTGTCAATTTATAGACTGAACGGCCGTCAAACAAACGCGCCGTCGATGTCGGGGGGAAGCATGACCAAGGCCCACGCGGTCCAGCCGCTGGTGGCGCGCGCCGCGCGTGGCGCCCCGCCCTTTCCTATCCTCGACGCTCGATCCTAAGGTCGCGTCATGGAGCCTATCCGCAAGATCGTCATCGTCGGCGGCGGCACGGCCGGCTGGATGAGCGCCGCCGGCCTCGCCGCCGTGCTGAAGGGCCTGCCGATCTCGATCGCCCTGGTCGAGTCGGCCGAGATCGGGACGGTCGGCGTCGGCGAAGCCACCGTGCCGCACATCCGCCACTTCAACGCCCGCCTCGGCCTCGACGAGGCCGACTTCATGCGCAAGACCCAGGCGACCATCAAGCTGGGCATCCAGTTCTGCGGCTGGGGCCGGCCCGGCGAGCGCTACATCCATCCTTTCGGGGCCTATGGGCACGCGATCGACGGCCTGCCCTTTCACCAGCACTGGCTGGCGGCCCGGGCGCGCGGCGAAGACGGGCCGATCGAGGCCTACAGCCTGCCGATCATCGCCAGCCTGGCCGGCAAGTTCGCCCCGCCCTCGACCGATCCGCGCTCGCTGGGCTCGACCTTCAACTACGCCTACCAGTTCGACGCCGCCCTCTACGCCCAGTACCTGCGGGCCTATGCCGAGGCGCGCGGCGTCACCCGCACCGAGGGCAAGATCGCCAGCGTCCAGCAGCGCCCAGAGGACGGCTTCGTCACCGGCGTCACCCTGGAGGACGGCCGGATCGTCGAGGGCGACCTCTTCGTCGACTGCTCGGGCTTCCGGGGCCTGTTGATCGAAGGAGCCCTGCAGGCCGGCTACGAGGACTGGACCCGCTGGCTGCCGTGCGACCGCGCCGTCGCCGCGCCCTGCGCGTCGATCGAGCCGCCCACGCCCTACACCCGGGCCACGGCCGACCAGGCCGGCTGGCGCTGGCGAATCCCGCTGCAACACCGCGTCGGCAACGGCCACGTCTACTGCTCCAGCTACATCAGCGACGACGACGCCGCCCGCGCCCTGGTCGAAAAGCTGGACGGCAAGCTGCAGCAGGACCCGCGCTTCCTGCGGTTCACGACCGGACGTCGCAAGAAGCAGTGGTTCAAGAACGTCGTCGCCGTGGGCCTGTCGTCAGGGTTCCTCGAGCCGCTGGAAAGCACCTCGATCCACCTGATCCAGGTCGCCATCACCACCCTGCTCGAACTCTTCCCGCATCAGGGCTGCGCCCAGGCCGACCAGGACGAGTACAACCGCGTGATGGACCTGGAGTTCGAGCGGATCCGCGATTTTCTGGTGCTGCACTACCACGCCAACCAGCGCGACGATTCCCCGTTCTGGATCGAGCGCCGCGAGGGGCCGATCCCCGACAGCCTAGCCTACAAGATGGCCCTGTTCCGCGAGCGTGGCGCGGTCGTCGGCTACAAGGACGGCTTCTTCCTCGAGCCGTCATGGCTGGCCGTCTATTTCGGCCAGAACATCCTGCCCGACGGCTTTGACCCGCTGGTGGCGGCCAGCGATCCGGTCCGCACCACGCGGATCATGGCCGACCTCGCCGCCGCCGTGACCCGCACCGTCGACGCCATGCCCACCCACGAGGCGTTCCTGCGCTCGGTGGTCGATTCAGGGGCCCCGGCATGAAGCGGGTCCTGATCGTCGGCGCAGGAATCGACGCCTGGATGAGCGCCGCCGCCCTCGCCACGGCGACGAAGGGTCTCGCCGAAGTGGTCGTGGCTGAGACCGGTCCGCCGCCGTCCGGGCGGATCGCCGCCCCGCCGTCCCTCAGAGGCCTGCACGCGCGCCTTGGCGTCAGCGACGAAGCCTTGGCTTCGGAGGCGAGCGCTCGGCCACGCCTGGCCGCCCGCTACAGCGACGCGATCGAGCCCTTCGGCGAGACCGGGGTCGGCGTCGACGGCGTGGCGTTCCATCACTACTGGCTGGCCGCCGGTCGCCCGGGTCCGCTCAGCAACTGGAGCCTGGCCGCCCAGGCCGCCGCGCGCGGCCGCTTCGCCCTTCCCAGCCCCGACCCGCGCTCGCCGCTGTCGACGCTGGGTTATGGCCTGACCCTGGACGCGGCCGGCTATGCTGAGCTCCTCAAGCGCGTCGCCCTGGCCGCCGGCGCAACGGTGACGGACGGACGCCCCGACGCCGACCTCAAGGTCGATGCCTCGGGTCGTGAAATGCTGCTGGTCGCGCACGAGCCGTGGACCGACTGGAGCGCCTGGCTACCGAACGGCGTCGAACTGGCGGAGGACGGCCTGGTCTCCACCTTCGGGCCCGCGCCAGCCCGGACTGGTCGCATCGCCGAGGCCATGACCGGCGACACCGTCGCGATCGGGTCCGCCTATGGCGTCATCGGCGCCGGCGACGGCGGCGACCTGCATCTGCTGCAGGGCGACATCTCGCGCCTGATCGCCCTCTTCCCCACCGGCCCGGCCGCCGTGGCCGAGTACAACCGTCTGGCCGAGTCCGCCCTGGAGCGGGCGCGCGACATGGCCATCCTGCGCTGGGGCGACCTGTCGAACCCGCCCGCGACCCTGGCGCGCAAGATCGAGCAGTTCGAGAGTCGCGGCCGCGTCGTCAGCTACGACGACGAGGCCTGGCCCGAGACCGCCTGGATCCACGCCTTCCTGGCGCGCGGGATCTTTCCCCGACGCTGGGACCCGCTGGCGGATCGCGTCCCGCCCGAGCGGATTCGCGAGATGCTGAGCCGGATGAAGGCCGTGCTGGAGCAGACGGCGGAGGGGATGCCGCGTGCTTGAGCGCCCCCTCCGTCTCGCCGCTTCGCGCCGATCCACCTCCCCCGTTCCACGGGGGAGGATACTTGTCCTCCTCACCCGCGACGCGGGGGAGGTGGCGGGACGCGGATATGCGTCACGAAGGAGGGGCGCTTGGCGGCCAATGATCACATGAGCCCCGCCCCATGACCCCCTCCCCCATCCGCAGCGTCCTGATCGTCGGCGGCGGCACGGCCGGCTGGATGACGGCGGCGGCCCTGGCCAAGGCGCTGCCCAAGACCACCGCCGTCACCCTGGTGGAGTCCGAACAGATCGGCACCGTCGGCGTCGGCGAGGCGACGATCCCGCCGATCAACACCTTCAACCAGATCCTCGGGCTGGACGAAGCCGCGTTCATGCGGGCGACCAAGGCCAGCTTCAAGCTGGCCATCGAGTTCGTCGACTGGATGGGCCCGGGCCACCGCTACCTGCATCCGTTCGGCGGCTTTGGCCTGGATATCGAGGCGGTGAAGTTCCACCAGGTGTGGCTGCGCGCCCATCACGAGGGCTGGGCTCCGTCGATCGACGCGTTCAACCTGTCGGCCCAGGCCGCGCACCTGAACCGCTACGCCCCGCCGTCGAAGGACCCGGGCCAGGTGTTGTCGAGCCTGAAATACGCCTTCCACTTCGACGCCGGCCTCTACGCGAAGTTCCTGCGCGACTACGCCGAGCCCCGCGGCGTCACCCGCGTCGAAGGCAAGATCGCCAGCGTCGAGCAGCACGGGGAGACCGGCTTCGTCACCGGCGTCACGCTGGAGGACGGGCGCGTGCTGGAGGCCGATCTCTTCGTCGACTGCTCCGGGTTCCGGGGCCTTTTGATCGAGCAGACGCTGAAGGCCGGCTATGACGACTGGAGCCACTGGCTGCCTAATGACCGGGCGGTGGCCATGCCCTGCGTCACCGGCGGCGATGGCCTGACGCCCTACACCCGCGCTACGGCGGATACGGCAGGCTGGCGCTGGCGCATCCCGCTGCAGCACCGCACCGGCAACGGCTATGTCTATTCCAGCCGCGACATCAGCGACGAGGACGCCGTGGCCCGCCTGCGCGCCACCCTGGACGGCGAGCCCTTGGCCGAGCCGAATTTCCTGAGGTTCCAGGCCGGGCGCCGCAAGGCCGCCTGGGTCAAGAACGTCGTCGCTATCGGCCTGTCGTCGGGCTTCCTCGAACCCCTGGAAAGCACCTCGATCCACCTGATCCAGGCCGGGATCACCAAACTTCTGGCCCTGTTCCCCGATCGCGGCTTCGATCCCATCGAGATCGCCGAGTACAACCGCCTGACCGCCCTGCAGGTCGAGCTGATCCGCGACTTCATCATCCTGCACTTCAAGGCCAACGCCCGCAGCGAGCCCTACTGGGTCCGCGCCCGCGCGATGGAGATCCCCGAGAGCCTGCAGCGCAAGATCGACCTCTTCGCCGCCTCGGGCCGCCTGTTCCCCACCGACCTGGACCTCTTCGCCGAGCCCAGCTGGATCGCCGTGCTTCTGGGCCAGGGGATCACGCCGCGCCGCCACGATCCGCTGGTCGACGCCTTCGACGAGGCCTTCCTCAAGGCCCAGCTGTCGCGGCTGGCCGGCCTGATCCGCCAGACGGCGGAGGCCTTGCCGACCCACGAGCAGTTCATCGCCCGCTACTGCGCTTCTCCCGAGTTCAAAGCATGACTCAAGACCACCGCCTGCGCCGCGTCGTGATTGTCGGCGGCGGCACCGCAGGCTGGATGACCGCCGCCGCCCTGGGGCGCTTTCTCAAGGACGGCTACACCAAGGTGACGCTGGTCGAGTCCGAGGCCATCGGCACGGTCGGGGTCGGCGAGTCGACCATCCCGCAGATCAACATCTTCAACCGGATGCTGGGCCTGGACGAGAACGACTTCGTCCGGAAGACCAAGGCCACCTTCAAGCTGGGCATCGACTTCGTCGACTGGCAGCGGATCGGCCACAGCTACCACCACCCGTTCGGCCCCTATGGCGTCGACATGGAGGGCGTGTCGTTCCACGCCTACTGGCTGAAGGCCCGCGCCATGGGCCTGGACGACGACCTGGGCGCCTACAGCCTGCAGACGGTGGGCGCGCGGCAAAGCAAGTTCATGCGCCCGAACGGACAGGCCAACTCCCCGCTGGGCCAGATCGCCTACGCCTTCCAGTTCGACGCCGGGCTCTACGCCAAGTTCCTGCGGGAATACTCAGAGGCGCGCGGCGTCACCCGGCAGGAAGGCAAGATCGCCTCGGTCCAGCAGGACGGCCAGAGCGGTCACGTCACCTCGGTCACGCTGGAGAGCGGCCAGGTCGTCGAGGGCGACCTCTTCATCGACTGCTCGGGCTTTCGGGGCCTGCTGATCGAGCAGACCCTGAAGACCGGCTACGAGGACTGGTCGCAGTGGCTGCTGAACGACCGCGCGGTGGCCATGCCCTGCGCGCTGGGCGGCTCGATGGCGCCGGTGACGCGGGCCACGGCCCGGCCGCACGGCTGGCAGTGGCGCATCCCGCTGCAGCATCGCCTCGGCAACGGCTACGCCTATTCCAGCCGGCATGTCAGCGACGACGAGGCCCTGGCCGACCTCCTGAGCCAGCTCGACGGCAAGCCGCTGGCCGACCCGAACCTGATCCGCTTCACGCCGGGCCGTCGCAAGAAGAGCTGGAACGGCAATGTCGTGGCCATCGGCCTGTCGGCGGGGTTCATGGAGCCGCTGGAAAGCCAGTCGATCCACCTGATCCAGGTGGGCATCTCGCGCCTGCTGGCCCACTTCCCCGACCGCCATTTCCGTCAGGCCGAGATCGACCGCTACAACCGGACGATGACGTTCGAGTACGAGAAGATCCGGGATTTCATCATCCTGCACTTCAAGGCCACGGCGCGCAGCGACACGCCCTACTGGAACTATCTGCGCGAGATGCCGATCCCGGACTATCTGGCCGACAAGATCGCGCTCTTCAAAGGCTCGGGCCGCGTGTTCCGCGAGAACGAGGAGCTGTTCAACGACACCTCGTGGTTCGCCGTGTTCATCGGCCAGGGGATCATTCCGGAAAGCTACGACCCGATGGCCGACTGCATGGACGAAGGCGTCTTCAAGGCCCGCATGGCCGAGATCAAGTCGGTCATCGCGAGATCCGCCGAGGTGATGCCGGGGCATATGGCGTTTATCCGGGAGAACTGTGCGGCGGAGGGGTGAGGGTGCAACCCCGTGGAAGGGTCCCAAAAACCGTGTCATCCCGGACGGCCCGGAGGGCCGATCCGGGACCCAGGGGTGAAGAAACGCTGCGCCCGCCGCCCCTGGGTCCCGGCGCTCCGCGCGTCGCGCTCCGGCCGGGATGACACGAGCAGATTGCAGGAAATACAATCTAAGATTACATTTTCTCGATGCGCTCTTACTTCGTCTACATCCTGGCGAGCGGACGGAACGGCACACTGTACATAGGCGTCACCGGCGATCTTGCGCGCCGCGTCTGGCAGCACCGCGAGGGGGCGCCCAGAGGCTTCACCGCGAAGTATGGGGTGACAAAGCTGGTCTGGTATCAGGAGTTCGCGGAGATCAGCGACGCCATTCTCTACGAGAAGCGCGTCAAACGCTGGCGACGCGCCTGGAAGCTCGAGCTTATCGAGGCGGAAAACCCGCAGTGGCTCGATCTGTACGAAACGCTGAATAACTAGCCCTGCGCCACACCGGTCGGGATCACTAGCCCCCCTACTTCCCCACCACATTCAGCACCGCCAGGGTCATCGCCTCGACCCCCGTGCGGATCGTCGGTTCCGCCACCGGGGCGAAGAACGGCGAGTGGTTGACCGGCAGTTCGCGGCCCTCGGCCTTGGCCTTGGCGGCTTCGGCGGGGTCGGAGCCGCCGATGGCGAAGTAGACCGACGGCACGCCCGCCAGCACGAACTCCGAATAGTCCTCGGACGCCGAGCCCGGCTTGTCCTGGGCCACGGCGCGGGCGCCGAAGGCGGCCTTGAACACCACGGCCGTGCGGTCGGTCAGGGCCTGGTCGTTGACCACCATCTTGCCGCCTGCGGTCAGCTTCAGGTCGGCGGCCGGGGCGCCGGCCATGTCGGTCACCGCCTTCACCGTACGGCGCACGCCGTCGAGGATCTTTTCGCGCACGGCGTTGTCCTGGGTGCGGATCGTGCCGCGCACCCGGGCCTTGTCGGGGATGATGTTGCCGGCGCTGCCCGCCTGGATCGAGCCGACGGTCACGACGCCGAACGCAGAGGGGTCCTTCTCGCGGCTGATCACGCTCTGAACGTCGACGGTGAAGCGGGCGGCCATCAGCACGGGGTCGATGGTCGCGTTCGGCATCGAGCCGTGCCCGCCCCGGCCGTTGAAGGTGATGTCGAGGCCGTCCGAGGTCGAGGTCAGGACGCCGGCCTTGTAGTAAACCTCGCCGGCCGGACCCGGGCCGACGTGCAGCGCAAAGCCATAGTCAGGCTTGCCGCCGATCTTGTCCCACAGGCCGTCGGCCAGCATGGCGCGCGCGCCGCTGACGGTCTCCTCCGAGGGCTGGGCCACGAAAACCAGCGTGCCCTTCCACCTGGACTTCATCGCCACCAGCTGGCGAGCCGTCCCGACCCAGGCGGCCATGTGGATGTCGTGGCCGCACGAATGGGCGACGAAGACCTTTTCGCCGTTCCAGGTGGCCGTCGCCTGGCTGGCCCAGGCCAGGCCCGACTTTTCCTGCATCGGCAGGCCGTCCAGCTCGGTGCGGATCAGCACCTTGGGGCCCTCGCCGTTCTTCAGCACCGCCACGACGCCGGTCCTGCCCACGCCCTCGGTGACGGTGAAGCCCAGCGCCCGCATCTGCGCGGCGAGTTTCTTTGCGGTCTCGACCTCCTGGAAGCCCAGTTCGGGGTGAGCGTGGATGTCCTTGTACAGCGCCTCCAGCGCCGGATAGTCGCGGTCGAGCTGGGCGCCGATCGCCTTCTGCGTGGCGGGCACGTTGAGCGGCCCCGCCTGGGCGGCGGCGGCGATCAGCAGGGCCAGGGCGGAGGCGGCGAACAGGGACTTCATGGCGGGTCTCGGCTTTTGGTGGGTCGCAGGATCGACGCACGGCCGCCGATGATCCGCCAGCCGTCGTCGGCAAAAACACCGGGTCGTCCCGGCCCGGCGGCGAGCGCTAGCCGGGACGACACAATGGACGCTCCCCCGGGTCTTACGGCGCCTTCACCACGGCACCGCCCTTCATCACGAAGACCGGCTTTTCCAGCGTCGTGACATCCGCCAGCGGATCACCGGCCACCGCGATCATGTCGCCATAGCGCCCCACCGCCACCTGGCCGACATCCTTGCTCCGTCCCAGGGCCTCGGCGGCGGTGACGGTCGCCGCCTGGATCGCCTGCAAAGGCGTCGCGCCATAACGGACCATGACAGCGAACTGCTTGGCGTTGTCGCCGTGCGGATAGATGCCGGCGTCGGTGCCGTAGACCATCTTCACCCCGGCCTTCAGCGCCTTGCGGAAGTTCTCGCGCTGGATCTCGCCGATGTCGCGGTCCTTGCGGAGGTTGTCTTCCAGGACGCCGTTCTTCTTGCCCTCGGCCTGGGTGTAGTCGGTGTTGTAGATGTCCATCGAGAAGTAGGCGCCCTTCTGGACCGCCAGCTTGATGCCCTCGTCGTCCACGAGGCTGGCGTGCTCGATCGTGTCGACCCCGGCCCGCACCGCCTCGCGGATGCCCGAGGCGCCGTGCGCGTGGGCGGCGACCTTGATGCCGGCCATGTGCGCCTCGTCGACGACCGCCTTCATCTCATCATAGGTCAGCTGCTGCTGGCCCGGCTCGTTGCCGCGCGAGAAGACGCCGCCCGTGGCGCAGATCTTGATCACCTGGGCGCCGTACTTCTTCAGCGTCCGCACCGCCTTGCGCGCCTCATCGGGGCTGTCGCTGTTGAAGGGGCTCTTCTGGTCCATCGACGGCGGGAAGAAGGTCGAATCGCAGTGACCGCCCGTCGCGCCGAACGAGATGGCGGCGGTGACGATGCGCGGACCGGGCACATAGCCCGCGTCGATCGCCTCGCGCAGGCCCACGTCGTCGAAATCGGCGGCGCCGACATTGCGCACCGTGGTGAAGCCCGCCTCCAGGGTCTTCCTGGCGTTGGCGGTCTGCACAACGCTCCAGAAGCGGTCGCTGTATTCCAGGCTGTTGTAGCCGCCCACCTCGGCCAGGCTGTCCAGGTGCACGTGCATGTCGATCAGGCCCGGCAGCAGGGTCGCGCCCGGCAGGTCGACCACCTTGGCGCCGGCCGGAACGGCGTCGCCCTTCTTGCCGATGCTGGTGATGCGGCCGTCGGTGATGATGACCTGCGGATTGTCCACATACTTGCCGCTGACCACGTCGAGCAGGCGCGCGGCGCTGACCGCCTTGACCTCGGCTGCGTCGGCCGCGCCAGCCATCGCCAGCCCCGCCGCCGCGCTCGCCATCAGCGCCGCGATCCTGATGCCCTTGCCCATCTGCCTATCCCCATGAAACTTGAGCGGCGGACGCTAGCACGCGGAACCGCGCCGTCGAGTCCCGTCGTCCGGACGCAAAGCCGGCCTCGACCCGGTCACGACGATCGCCTAAGGGATCAAGCGACGGGGACGTGGCGGAATCGGTAGACGCGCCGGACTTAAAATCCGTTGGAGCAATCCGTGTGGGTTCGAGTCCCACCGTCCCTACCAGCCAACCCTCGGAGGAGCCCCAAGGGCGGGTTCTCGCTTCGAGTGAATAAGCACTGACAACCCGAATATTCGTTTCGGCTCAACTCGACTCCGGTCAAGATGAAGCCGGTGGAACCGCGCGCGACCACCAAGCTTCGCTTTCCATCTGTTGCGTTTCGAGTGTCGAGCATGGCTGAAGACAAGTCTCCCGATCCCGTCGACATCCATGTCGGGCGCCGCCTGCGCATGCGCCGCAAGGACCTCGGGCACTCGCAGCAGTCGCTCGCCGACGCCTTGGGCCTGACCTTTCAGCAGGTGCAGAAGTACGAGGGCGGCTCCAACCGGATCAGCGCCAGCAAGCTTCACGCGGCCGCCATGTTCCTGAAGACGCCGGTGGCCTTCTTCTTCGAAGGGCTGGAAGACCCGGAAAGCGTCGACACGACCGCCGCCGAGCTGGCCAACGAAATGGCCGCCTTCTGGTCGCTGCCGGGCGGCCCGGATCTGGCCCGCGCCTTCGCGGCGATCGACTCCGCCGGCATGCGCAAGCATCTGCTGGACCTCGCCCGCGCCATCGCCGGCCAGGAATAGGGTCAGACCGCGTCGGCCAGCAGCTCGATGTTGTTGGCGCCGGCCTCGCCCAGCGCCGCCATCAGCTCGCCCACCGCCGCTTCCAGCTCGTCAGCGTCGCGGCCGCGCAGCACCAGATTCGCGCCATAGACGTCCGGCGGCGAGAAGAACGGATAGCTGCCCAGCGACATGTCCGGATGGGCCTTGGCGACGGCTTCCAGCGGCGCGGCGATCACGCCCTCGCCCGTGCCGGTGACGCGCACCGTCTTGCTCAGCACCACGGCGCCGGTCCGCAGGCGCGGGCCCACATCCTCAAGCATGCCGCGCATGATGGCGGGCACGCCGGCCAGGACGAAGACGTTCTCCTTCTGGAAGCCGGGCGGGCCCTGCACCGGGTTCTTCACCAGGCTGCCGCCTTCGGGCACGTGGGCCATGCGGCGGCGGGCGGCGTTCGGCTCGCCCCAGCGCTCGCGCAGCATGGCCATGATCTCGGGATGCTCGGGCGCCGTCACGCCGAAAGCCTTGGCGATCGAGTCGGCGGTGATGTCGTCGTGGGTCGGACCGATGCCGCCGGTGGTGATCACATAGTCGTACCTGGTGCGCAGGGCGTTGACCGCGTCGATGATCTCCTGCTCGACATCGGGCACCACGCGGGCCTCACACAGATCCACGCCGTAGGTCGCCAGATACTTGGCGATGGACGCGAGATTGGTGTCCTGGGTGCGGCCCGAGAGAATCTCGTCGCCGATGATCATCACCGCGGCCGTCACGCGCGCGCTTTTGGTGGCTGTCATCGCCTCGATCCCCTATCTGGCCTGCTGTTCTTCCCTTCCGACTTAGGCCTCGCATGCTGCTGCCGCAACCGCTGATCCATGGTCGTCTGGTGAGCCGCTACAAGCGGTTCTTCGCCGACCTCGTACTGGACGACGGCCAGGAGATCACCGCCCACTGCCCCAATCCGGGGGCGATGCTGGGCGTCCGCGAGCCCGGCCAGGGCGCCTGGGTGTCGTGGTCGGACGATCCCAAGCGCAAGCTGGCCTACACCCTGCAGCTGGTCGAGCAAGGGAACGCTCTGGTGGGAATCAACACCCTGCTGCCCAACCGGCTGGTCGCCGAGGCCCTGGCGGCCGACGCCATCCCCGAGCTTTCCGGCTATGCGACGATCAAGCCCGAGGTGAAGTATGCGCAGGCCAGCCGCGTCGACTTCCTGCTGACCCACCCGGACCGGCCCCCTTGCTGGCTGGAGGTCAAGAACTGCCACTTCTCCCGCAAGCCGGGCCTGGCCGAGTTCCCCGACTGCAAGGCCGAGCGCTCGACCCGGCACCTGGAAGACCTCGCCACCCAGGTCCGCGAGGGCCACCGGGCCGTGGTGCTGTTCGTGGTCCAGCGCGAGGACTGCGAGGTGTGCAGCGCCTGCGCCGACTTGGACCCGAAATTCGCGGCGGGGCTGGACGCCGCCGCCGCCGCCGGGGTGGAGGTGCTGGTCTATGCGTGCGCGATGAGCACACAGGCGGTGGGGATCGATCGCCGCATCGTGTGGAGCAGCGCCCGTCTAACAGCGATTTAAGCTGCATTCCCCACGCCTTCGGCTACTTCTTCCCCCGCTCGCGCGAGAGGGGCGCGGACATTGGGGGAGCGTATGAAGCGGACCATCCTGGCGCCGGCCATCCTGGCCTTGGTTCTGTCGGGCTGCGGTCCGTCCGATCCCAAGAAGCCCGAGGGCGGGCTGATGCTGGGCCTGCGGGCGATCTTCGCGTTCAAGGCCTGCACCGACAAGCTGGAGCAACGCTTCGGCCTGACGAAGGTGGTGGGGGTCACCTCCAACGACATGAACCCCATCCAGGTCGGCCCGCCGGGCAACTGGGACGTCAAGTTCACCGCCGACGTCACCGAGGAAGAGAGCGGCCGGGTCACGCGCTACACCGGCGTCTGCCACGTCCGCCGCGACAAGCCCACGACCCTGGACGCCAGCTTCGTCAAGGAGGTCAAGGCGGGGGGCGACGTCGTGCGGCGGGTCCGCCCGGGCTGAGACGCCAGGCTCCAGGCCGAAAGGTCGCGGCCAAGAGGCGACGGCTATTGAACTTTTATGCTATGCTCGCGACATAACCCCTGACCGCAGACCCCTTCGCCGCCCCTGCGGCGGCGAGCCCCCGAGTAGAGCATGACCCTGGACACCGCCCTCGAAATCGAAGCCGAGACCCGCACGGGTCAGATCAAGATCCACAAGGCCGAGGACTTCGAGGGCATGCGCAAGGCCGGCAAGCTGGCCGCCGAATGCCTGGACATGCTGGTTCCGCACGTGCAGCCAGGCGTATCGTCCGACGAGCTGGACCGGCTGGCGCGCGAGTTCATCCTCGACCACGGCGCCCTGCCCGCCTGCCTCTATTATCGCGGCTATCCCAAGACGGTCTGCATCTCGCGCAACCACGTGGTCTGCCACGGTATTCCCGGCGACTGGGCCCTGAAGGAAGGCGACATCGTCAATATCGACGTGACCGCCATCGTCGACGGCTGGCACGGCGACACCTCGCGCATGTACGGCGTCGGCGAAGTCGGCCCGCGCGCCCGTCGCCTGGTCGAGATCACCTATGAGGGCATGCGGCGCGGCCTTGAGGCGGTAAAGCCGGGCGCCACGCTCGGCGACATCGGCTACGCCATCCAGTCCTATGTCGAGGCCCAGCGCTGCTCGGTCGTGCGCGACTTCTGCGGCCACGGCCTGGGCCGCGTGTTCCACGACGCCCCGAACATCCTGCACTTTGGCCGCCCCGGCCAGGGCGCGGTGCTGAAGCCCGGCATGTTCTTCACCGTCGAGCCGATGGTGAACCTGGGCAAACCCGCCGTGAAGGTGCTGAACGACGGCTGGACCGCCGTCACCCGCGACAAGTCGCTGTCGGCCCAGTGCGAGCACTCGATCGGCGTGACCGAAGACGGCTACGAGGCGTTCACCGCCTCCCCGGCCGGGCTGTTCCAGCCGGCGATCTTGGGCGGCTAATCGCGTAAAACGCGCATTTCTGCGATAGACAATCGGGCTTTGGTTCGCGATCCTGCGGGCATGACTGAGGCTGAGAAGCGCAGGCGATTTCAACGTGTCATCGGGTGGTTCTACCTCCCGATGATGGCGGGCCTGTACCTTGTTCACAACGCTCTGAAACTGCGCGACGGCGAGATCGCCGAGGCTGAGTTTCTGTGGCGCGCCTCCATCTCCGCCCTTGTGATCATTGTGGGCGCTCTCATCCCTTGGGCGGAAGATCGTCGCCTTCGCCGTCTCGCCGAGGAACGGCGCAAGACGCGTCGGCTGCCGCTGAACCTGGGCGCGTGATGCGGAAGCGCGGCTAGGTCCCCAAATCCTCCCCCATTGGGGGAGGTTTTACCTCTAGACAACTCTAGCGATAATCCGCCTACTCCTCCCGTAGAGTCGAGGGCGGCATGGTCAGCGTTTCTTCCCTGGCGATTTCCGACGGCGCGCCGGACGAGCCGACCGCGCCTGCCCCAAAGCCGGTCCCGCCCAAGCCCGTCCGCAAGTCCGCCCACGCCCATCACCTAGGGCACCGTGAGCGCCTGCGCGAGCGGGCGGCCAAGGGCGGGTTCGTGGCGCTGCCCGACTACGAGCTGATCGAGCTTTTCCTGTTCCGCACCTTCCCGCGCGGCGACGTCAAGCCGCTGGCCAAGGCGCTCTTGGCGCGGTTCGGCTCGCTGGACGGGGTGCTGGGTGCAACGGTCGAGGAGCTGCGCACCGTCCCCGGCGTCGGCGAGGCGGCGGCCATGGACCTGAAGCTGCTGCACGAGGTCTCGCTGCGCGCTGGCCGCGACAAGATCGCCAAGCGGCCGGTGATCAGCTCGTGGAGCGCCCTGCTGGGCTATGTGCGCGTGGCCTTGGCCAACGAGTCGCGCGAGCAGTTCCGGGTGCTGTTCCTCGACAAGAAGAACCAGCTGATCGCCGACGAGGTGATGAACCGCGGCACGGTCGACCACGCCCCGGTCTATCCGCGCGAGGTGATGCGCCGGGCGCTGGAGCTGTCGAGCAGCAACCTCATCATTGTCCACAACCATCCTTCGGGCGATCCCACCCCCTCGCGCCCCGACATCGACATGACCAAGCAGATCGTCGAGGCCGGAAAAGCCCTGAAGATCGCCGTGCATGATCATTTGGTGGTCGGTCGCGAGGGCGTGGCCAGCTTCAAGGCTCTGGGGTTGATGTGAAGCCGTAAGATGGGTTGACGGCCGCAAATCCAGCGCTGAGCTTCACCGGGCGAAATCGTTCCGGAGTGCTTCCATGCGTCGCCTGCTCACCGTCCTCCTCGCCTCGACCGCCCTGCTGGGGGGCGTCGCCGACGCCCAGACCAAGGCCAAGAAGCCTGACGCGCCGCCGGCGGTGTCCAAGGCCGACAAGGCGCTGCATGACAAGTTCCTGATCCTCGACACCCACCTCGACACCCCGACCCACTTTGGTCGTCCGGGCTGGAACATCACCGACCGCCACGAGGTGGAGCACGATTTCAGCCAGGTCGACCTGCCGCGCATGAACGAAGGCGGCCTCGATGGCGGCTTCTTCGTGATCTACACCGGCCAGGGCGACCTGACCGCCGCCGGCTACGAGTACGCCCGCAACTACGCCCTGCACCGCGCGATCGAGATCCGCGAGATGCTGGCCGGCAACAAGACCGGCTTCGAGCTGGCCGTGACCTCGGACGACGCCCGCCGGATCAACAAGGCCGGCAAGAAGTTCGCCTTCGTCAGCATGGAGAACAGCTGGCCGCTGGGCGAGGATCTGACCCTGCTCACCACCTTCTACAAGGAAGGCCTGCGGATGGCCGGCCCGGTCCACTTCCGCAACAACCAGCTGGCCGACAGCTCGACCGATCCCAAGGGCAAGATCTGGAACGGCTACTCGCCGCTGGGCCTGCGCTGGCTGGCCGAGGCCAACCGCCTGGGCATCGTGATCGATGTCAGCCACGCCAGCGACGATGTGGTCGACCAGTCGCTGGCCCTGTCCAAGGTTCCGATCATCGCCTCGCACTCGGGTCCCAAGGCGGTCTACGACCACCCGCGCAACCTCGACGACGCGCGCATCAAGAAGATCGCCGACGCCGGCGGCGCGGTGTGCATCAACTCGATCTATCTGACCGACACCACGCCCAGCCCCGAGCGCAAGGCCGCGCTGGAGGCCCTGGGCCGCGCCCCGGACCCGAAGACCGCCACGCCCGAGATGGTCAAGGCCTATGGCGAGAAGCGCGCCGCCGTCGACAAGGCCTATCCGGCCCCGCGCGGCGACTTCGACCTCTACATGAAGAGCATGCTGCACGTGCTGAAGGTGGCCGGGCCCAAGGGCGTCTGCGTCGGCGCCGACTGGGACGGCGGCGGCGGCATGGACGGCTTCGAGGACATCACCGACCTGCCCAAGGTCACCGCCCGCCTGAAGGCCGCCGGCTATAGCGACGCCGACATCGAAGGCATCTGGAGCGGGAATGTGCTGCGCATCGTCGACGCGGCGCAGGCCTATGCGAAGACGGCGGCGAAGTAGGCGCGCTCCAATCCTCCCCCCAGGGGGGAGGAGGCCGAAGGCCGGAGGGGGAAGTTCCGCCGAGCTTGCCTCTTCCCCCTCCGTCGTCTCTTCGAGCCGCCACCTCCCCCGCTAGGGGGAGGATTTTTTCAGCGTTCGCCGCCCGTCCCAGACCCGCCAAGCCATCAACGCCACGAACACCAGGCCGTAGATGATCGGCGGCCGGTGATCCGCCTTGACCAGCAGGTAGTAGTGGATCACCCCCAGCGGGACGATCAGATAGATCAGGCGGTGCAGCCGGCTCCACGCCGCACGGCCCATGCGGATCACCCAGCCGTTGGTCGAGGTCACCGCCAGTGGGACCAGCAGGACAAAGCCCAACATGCCCAGGGTGATGAAGGGCCGCTTGAGGATGTCCTTCCACAGCTGGCTCCAGTCGAAATAGAGATCGACCCCGACATAAGAGAACAGGTGCAAGAGCACGTAGACGAAGGCGAACAGCCCCACCGTCCGGCGAAACCGCACCAGCCTCGGCATCTTCAGGATCCGCGCCGCCGGCGTGATGGCCAGGCCCACCAGCAGGAGCCGCAGGCCCCAGACGCCCAGCTCGCGGATCAGCTTCTCGATCGGATTGGCGCCCAGCTCGCCCGCATAGCCGCGCCAGGCGAGCCAAGCCAGCGGCGCGAAACAGGCCAACCAGACGAGGCCGTAGACGAGGTTGTCCTGGAGCTTGGAGGGGCGTTTCTTGCGGGAGGGATTAGCCACAGCGCCTCACCTCCCCGATTTCCCCGGCGAATGCCGGGGCCCAGATCGAAACCACGAGCGCCTTTTCCGACGGCTGTGCGATCAGGCGAACCCACCTCAAACGCCCAGAATGAATCTGGATCCCGGCATTCGCCGGGAAGGTCGGATTTTTGGCTGGCATCAATAAAACCGCTTCAAATCCATACCCCGGTACAGGTCCGCCACCCACTCGCCATAGCCGTTGAACGGCAGGGTCTCGCGGCGGCGGAACTCGCCGATGCGACGCTCGGTGGCCTGGGACCAGCGGGGGTGGTCCACGGCCGGATTGACGTTCGAGTAGAAGCCGTACTCGCGGGGCGCCAGCACGTTCCAGGAGGTGACCGGCTGCTTCTCGACCAGGCTGATGCGGACGATCGACTTGATGCCCTTGAAGCCATATTTCCACGGCACGACCAGCCGCAGCGGCGCGCCGTTCTGGTTGGGCAGGACGTCGCCATAGAGGCCCACCGCCATCAAGGTCAGCGGGTGCATGGCCTCGTCGATCCGCAGGCCTTCGCGATACGGCCAGTCCAGCGTGTTCCAGGCCTGGCCCGGCATCTCGGAAGGTCGCATCACCGTCTCGAACGCCACGAACTTGGCCTTCGAGGTCGGCTTGACCGAGGCCAGCAGGTCCTTCAGCGGGAAGCCCACCCAGGGAATGACCATCGACCAGCCCTCGACGCAACGCATCCGGTAGATGCGCTCCTCCAGCTTGTTCTTGCCGATCAGGTCCTCGATGCCGACGGTGCGCGGAGCCTCACAGGCGCCGTCGATGCGCACGGTCCAGGGGCGCGGCTTGAACTTGCCCGAGTTTTCGGCCGGGTCGCCCTTGTCGACGCCGAACTCATAGAAGTTGTTGTAGGTGGTGATGTCCTCTTTCGAGGTCGGCTTCTCGGTGGTCGAAAAGCCCCGGCTGTAGCTGAGGCCCGCCTGAGCCTCGCTGGCCGACGCGCCGGCCACGCCTAGGCCGGCCAGACCCGCCATCAGGGTCCGGCGCTTGAGATAAAGACCGTGGTCGGTGACGTCGTTGTCGGTCAGGTCGGCGGCGTGGCGGATCAGCATGGGAACGCTCCGAAGCGGCTTACGTCACTGATACGCGGCGGCGCGGCGTTTGGTTACCTTGCGGCGCGTGATTATTGTCGCGCCGGTCGCGCGCCCGCCTGGTCACGCCCTTGGGCGGCGTAAACCTGCCGCAAGCCCTCGGCCAGAGCCGCGCGTTCGGCGGGCGGCAAGGTCGTTGCGAACGCCGCCAGAGCGGCCTCGACGTTGCTTCGCGCCTCCTGTTCCAGCGCACGGGCGTTGGCGAGGCGACGCGCCACCTCGGCCGGATCGGCGCCCGGGGTCGACAGCGCCTCCAAGGCAGAGCGTCGCTCAAGACGCGCCTGGCGGGTGATCGGCTGGTTTCTCTGATTCACCGCCTTGAGAGTCTGGCGGAGGGCGACACGATTTTGCGGCGAAAGCTGCTCGCCCGCCGTCCAGATCGGCGCACGCGCCGGCCGCGGATCCGGTGGGGCGTTGGTCGGCGCAGGCGTTGACAGGGGGGCGGGTTTGCTCGCCACAGGCGCGGCGCGCGCAGGCTTATCGTTCGGCCGGTTTGGCGCAGGCGAGGCGCTCGGCGCGGCAGGCGAGCCCTGACCTGCCGCAGCGGGCGGCGTGGACGGGGCGGCGGCCGGCGGAGCGGCGACTGGCGTAGCAGCGACTGGCGCGGCCGCCAGCGGCGCGGGCGTCGCAGCCCGGGGGCTGGTGAGACGCACATAGGTCACCCCGACCACCCCGCCAATCAGGAAGACATTGAGGGTCGCCGATGCGATCAGGCCGATCAGCAGCGGGCGTGAAACACTCATAACTCGGATGGCTCCCGAAGGGCGTCCTGCAGGTCCTGATAAACCTCGGCGGCGGTCACACTCTCGTCGTGCTGGGCTGTCGACGGAAACGCCGGCGCATGGACGTATCCGCCAAGGCTGACACCAGCCAGAACCCCGGCGAAAGCGGCCGCCGAGAGGCCCAGCGCCGCCGACAAACCCGCCACCCACCGCCGCGCCGTCGTCGGGGCCTTGGGCGCAGCGGTGATCAGGCGGCCCAGCAGCGCGGCGCCGACCGCTTGGGCCGGCGCCAGGTCCAGGAGGCGGTCAACCTGCGACGCCTCGGCCAGAACGGCCGCCAAGCGGGTCGGATCGGACGCCAGCAGCGCGCGCGCGGCCTCGCGCTCGCCCTCGGGCCAACGCGCGATCTCGCCGCCATAGCTTTCCGCCAGCGCCTCGAAGCGCGCGACGGACATCGCCGATGTCGTCATCCTCGAGCCTCCTTCATGCCGCGCCGTCCCGCGCCAGATCCGCCAGCGACGCCTTCAGCGCCCGACGCCCACGCGAGAGCAGGCTTTCCAGCGCCTCGACGCTGATCTCCATCAACCTCGCCGCTTCGATATTGCCAAGCCCCTGGTGATGGCAAAGCACGATCGCCTCGCGTTGCCGCGCCGGCAGCGCCGCCAGGGCCGCCTCGACCCGGCGCGAGAGATCGGCGTGCAGCAGACCCGCATCCGGCGCGGGACCCGTGTCCATCTGCTCGGGCGGCGCATCGGTCACCACCTCGCGCCGGCGACGCAGACGGTCGTAGCAGAGGTTCAGCGCCACGCGGTGCAGCCAGGTGTCGAAGCGGGCGGCGCCCGGCTTCCAGGCTCTGGCCTGCTTCCAGGCGCGCAGGAAGGTCTCTTGGGCCACGTCCTCGGCCTCGCCGGAGTCGTTGAGCATCCGGCGGGCCAGGGCGAGAATGCGCGGCAGTCGCCGGTCCAGCAGGGTTCGTACGGCGGACGGGTCGCCCCGTCCTACCCCCGCCAGCAAGGCTTCGTCGGGATCGTTCCCGTCGGAGACCAAACCTCAACTCGCCGCGCACGTCGTCATCAGACCCCGACCTTGGCCCTGCCGTCCTTGGCGCTCAACTCCTCAAGGGTCAGAACGCCGTCATTATTGGCGTCCATCCGCTTGAAGCGCATGGCCATGACGGCGTTGGCCTCGGTCCGCGACAGGGCGCCGTCCTTGTCGGCGTCGAACCGCGCGAACATCCGCTGGCCGCGCTTGCCGGCCTTCTCGGCCTTGGCGTCGACCTCGGCGTTCTGCTTGCGCAGGGCGGCGAACTCGTCGGGCGAGATCTTGCCGTCCTTATTGGTGTCCAGCCGCGCGAACATCTTGTCGCCGTTCTTGGCCTGGAACTGCGCCAGCGTCATGCCCGCCGGCGCAGCGGTCTGGGCCAGAGCCGGCGCGGCGGCGGCCAGCACGGCGGCGGCGGCGATCAGGGTGCGTTTCATCATCAGACGCAGAGTCTCCAAAGGTTGGACAGCCCGTCCCATGGAGGTGAAACGCGCAGCGGCGGGGATTCCGTCGCGGGGCGGATCCATAATTTTCCGACCTCCCCGGCGAATGCCGGGGTCCAGATTCATTCTGAGAGATGAGCGCGTTCGCGCCCAACGCCTGTGGTCCGTCCAAAGAGACGAGGGTTCGCTCTGGGCCCCGGCATTCGCCGGGGAGATCGGTTTGGAGCTACCCCCTCACCACCGCCTCGTACACCGCCCGCGCCTCGGCCTTGGCCTTGGCGAGCTTGGGCCGCAGCGACTTGAACTGGGCCACGCCCCCGGCCTTGGCCAGCAGGGCCTTGAAGGCCTTGGGCTCGGCCTCGACGTCGGCGCCGTCCTCCAGCGCCACCTTGATCAGTTGCGAGAGGTCCTGCTCAAGCCGCCAGGCGGCCTCCAGCTTGGTCAGGGCGCCGGCGTCGGCCAGGCCCGCGTCGCGCAGGGCCGCCAGCGCCTCGCCGGTGTTCTGCCGCAAGGGACCGTCCGCCGCCGCGTGGGCCAGCTGCAGGAACTGGGCGGCGAACTCGATGTCGACCAGGCCGCCGGGATCGAGCTTCAGGTCCCAGTCGCCCTTGCCCGGCCGTTCGCGCTCCATCAGCTGGCGCATCTCGACGACGTCGGCGGCGGTCTTCTTCCATTCGCGGGGCCGCCGCAGCGCTGCGGCGATCGCCCCCTCGGCCCGCGCCTTGAACGCCGGCGAGCTGGCCCAGACCACCCGAGCGCGGGTCAGGGCCAGCAGCTCCCAGGTCTCGGCCTCGCGCGCGTAATAGTCCTCGAACGCCGCGAAGCTGACCGCCACCGGCCCCTTGGTCCCCGAAGGCCGCAGCTTCAGATCCACCTCGTACAGCGTGCCCTCCCCGGTCGGCGCCGACAGGGCCGAGGTCAGCCGCTGGGTAAAGCGGGCGTAGAAGGTCTCGGCGCCCCAGGCCTTGATCGCCGACATCGCGGCGGGTTCGTCCGCCGCGTAGAGGGTCATCAGGTCGAGGTCGGACTTGGCGGTCATCTCCCGTGAGCCCGCCTTGCCCAGCGCCACGACGGCCACCTGTCCGGGGAAGGCCCCGCCCAGGCGCTCCACCTCGGCAAGGGCGGCCGGGGCCAGGCCGCCGATGATCAGGTCGGCCAGCTCGGCGAAGGCCCGGCCGATGTCGCGCGCGTCGGCCGCGCCGCTCATCACCCGCACGCCGATCCGGAAGCTCTGGTCGCGGAACAGGCGGCGGGCGGCGTCCATCGCCCCCTCGAAGTCCTCCGGGTCCCAGGGCGCGACGGCCGGGGTCTCGATCGGTCCGAAGAAGCCCGGGTCCAGCAGGGCGTCCAGCGCGGTCGGCCGCTTGGCCATGGTGGCGGCCAGGCGCGGAGCGAAGGCCATCACTTCGACGATCAGCTCGAACAGGCGCGGCTGGGCCAGGAACAGCGACTGGATCTGCACACCCGAGCTGAGACGGCTGAAGAAGTCGGAAAAGCGGTTGAAGGCCTGGTCTGGCGCGCCGGTGGCGTTGGCGGCGTCGAGCAGGCGCGGGGCCAGGCGCGTGAAGAGCTCGCGGCCCCGCTCGGTACGGGTGGCGGCGATGTGGCCGTGGTGCCAGCCCCGGATGGTGGCGGCCACGCGCTCGGGGCTGGAGAAGCCCATCCGCTTCAAGGTGGCCAGGGTCTCGGGATCGTCCTCGACGCCGGTGAACACCAGACTGCCGAACCGCGACGACAGTTCCTCCTCGCCGGCGAACAGGCGGCCATAGCGCAGGTTCACGCCCTTGAGGATCTTGCCCACGGCGGCGTCGAACACCCGCAGATTGCCCTCGCCCCACAGGGCTGCGACCTTCTTGCGCTCGACGTCGGACTCCGGGAGCTTGTGGGTCTGGTCGTCGGCGATCATCTGGGCGCGGTGCTCCAGCGCGCGCAGGTCCTTGTAGGCCTCCGTCAGCCAGGCGGCGTCCTCGGGCGTCACATGGCCGGCTTCGGCGAGCGCCTTCAGCGCGTCCAGCGTGCGCGGGCTGCGCAGGTCGGGCTGGCGTCCGCCCAGGATCAGTTGCTGGGTCTGGACGAAGAACTCGATCTCGCGGATGCCGCCGCGCCCCAGCTTCAGGTCCGCGCCCTTGGCGGTGAGGCGGTCGTCGACCTTGTAGGTGTGGATCTGACGCTTGATCGAGTGGATGTCGGCGATGGCCGCGAAGTCCAGGTTCCGCCGCCAGATGAACGGCTGCAGCCCCTCCAGGAACGCCCGCCCTTCGGCCAGGTCGCCGGCCGCGATCCGGGCCTTGATGTGGGCGGCGCGCTCCCAGTTCTGGCCGACGCTCTCATAGTAGTCCATGGCCGCGTCCACCGGCATGGCCGGCGGGGTCGAGGACGGATCGGGCCGCAGGCGCAGGTCGATCCGGAAGACATAGCCGTCGCCGGTGCGCTCCTGCAGCACCCGGCCCAGATGGTTGGCGATCCGCACCGCCACCGCCTGCGGCTCGTGCCCCTCGGCCACCGGCAGCTTCTCGGGCGCGTAGAAGATCGAAAAATCGATGTCGCTGGAATAGTTCAGCTCGAACGCGCCGTGCTTGCCCATGGCCACGCAGAAGAGGCCCGGCGCGGGCCCCGCCGCGCCGTCGCCGACGTGGGTGAGCGCGCCCCGGTCGACCTCCTGCCGCACGGCCTGGGCCAGGGCTGCGTGCAGCACCGCGTCGGCGAAGCGGGTCAGGGCGCCAGTCACCTGGTCGAGGTCCCAGACGCCGCCAAGGTCGCTGATCGCGGTCAAGAGGTGCAGGTCGGCCTTCAGCTCGCGCAGCACCCGGCGGGCGGTCTCGAAGTCCGGCTCGGCGGCGACGGCCTCGGCCTGGCTGAGGATCGCGGCCAAGGTTTCGCCCGGATCGCCGCCCAGGATCCTCGGCAGGCGCTGCCCGTCGCGGCGCGCCAGGCCCGCCAGATAGGGCGAGGCGGCGAAGATCGGCGCCAGGCTGCCCCACGCCGCGTCGACCGTCCCCATCGCCTCCCCGGCCCGCTTGGCGATCGCCTCATGCGCGCGTTCGGCGGCCTTGGGGTCCAGAACGGGGCCGCAGGGGGCGAGGCGGTCGGCGAGCTTGGTCATGCGGCCACGGTGGCCTGCGTTGCGTTTTCCGACAAGCCGAGCCCAAGACTCGCGCTTGACGTTAGAAATTACAGTTGTAACCATTAGCGACGAGAAACGGTCAGGACCGCCGCCGACAATGATCGAGCTGTTCGCCCTCGCCCTGATCCGGGCCCAGATCGCCGCCGCCGCCGCCGTGCTGCTGGTGCTGATCCTGCGACCGTCCGCGCGCCGGCTGTTCGGACCGCGCCGCGCCTACGCCCTGTGGAGCGTGGTCCCGGCCGCCGCCGCTGCCGCCTTCATGCCCAGCCTGGCCGAGACCATGGACCTCGGCGCGCCCACCCAGCCGCTGGGCCCCTGGGCGCCCAAGCTGGTCATGCTGTGGCTGGCCGGCTGCGCGATCGCCACCGCCGTGCTGGTGCTGCGCGAACACCTGTTCCGCCGCCGGGTCGACCAGGGCCAGGCCGGACCGGCCGTGATGGGCGCCCTGTGGCCACGCATCGTGCTGCCCGCCGACTTCGCCCAGCGCTTCGACGCCCGCGAGCGCGAGCTGATCGTCCTGCACGAGCGCACCCACATCCAGCGCGGCGACCCGATCGCCAACCTGGCCATCGCCGGCGCCGGCGTGCTGGGCTGGTGCAACCCGATGATCGCCCTGGCCCAGCGCTTCATCCGCATCGACCAGGAGCTGGCCTGCGACGCCACCGTCGTGGCCCTGCGCTCGGACATCCGCGCCGACTACGCCCGCGCCCTGATGAAGGCCCAGATGAGCGCCAGCGTCTCGCCCCTGGCCTGCGGCTGGGCCACCCACCCGCTGATCCTGCGCGTCTCGCTGCTGAACCGCCGCGAACCCAGCCTGCACCGCGACATCGCCGGCTTCCTCACCATGACCTTCCTGGCGCTGATGGCCATGGTCATCGTCTGGAGCGTCGCCCCCCGCGGCCCCGACTACAGCGACCTGCGCCCGGGCCTGGCTCCGCAAATGGACCCGTACACGGGGGCGATCACGTGGGTGGAGGGGCGGTAGGGGGCAGCGGCCCTAGGGCTTGGGCAGCGCCTTGGCCGCGATGAAGTCCAAGACCGCTTCGCCATTCGGCGAACCGGGCGTCATGATGTCGAAGTGGTTGGCCTTCTCAGGCCGCAGCACCTCGATCGGATCGCCGCTGGCGCGCACGGCGCTGTTATAGGGCTGCATCAGACCGCCTAGCTCAGCTTCCACGGCCAGTTGCCGGACGCCCAGAGGCAGATGGTTGGCCGGTGAGGCGATGTCGTAAGGCCCCGGCTTTTGCGCCGGCGAGCCGCCCATGAACGGGACGATCACCGGAAGGCCGCAGAACTGGGCGTCGGCCCCGACCAGCGGCGCGAGGGCGGCCGGACCGTCGACCGCCACCACGCTGGCCGGCTTGACCGCCAGGTTTGACCAGGGCGCCGGAAGCCGCGACCGGGACGCCGCCCACAGGGCCAGGTGAGCGCCGGCGGAATGGCCGACGATGACCACGCGGGACAGGTCCAGCCGATGCTCCGCCGCGATCCCGGAAAGCTTGTCGACGGCCGCGGCGATGTCTTCAAAGGTCCCCGGCCAGCCGCCGCCCACATCGCCGAGCCGTCGATACTCGATGTTCCAGGTCGCAAAGCCGCGCTTTCCCAGCGCCTCGGCGAACGCCGACGTGCTCAGGCGATTGTCGAAATCGGCGCGCCAGCATCCGCCGTGAATGACGACGGCGACCGGAAACGGCCCGGCCCCGGCGGGCTTGCGAAGGTCGCCGACCTGCTGCGGCGCCGCGCCATAGGCGATGGTCGCCGCCGGCGGCCCCGCCTTGGCGCCCACAGCCTTGTAGGTGGCCTGCGGGTCCTGCGCGCCTTGGGCGTAGGCGCTGTTGGCGACGAGGGCGGCGGCCGCGACGGCGATGAGGAGATGGCGCATGACGATATCGAGCCGGTGAACGCCGTGACTGTCAATGACGGGCTAGGCGCGCGGGGGTTGGGCGCGGACCGCCTGGCCGACACCCTGAGACGGATCGCCGTGGCCTCGCAGGGCACTGGCGTCGGCGCCGTGCTGGTCCAGGCCAAGGACGACGCCGGTAGACGCTTCTACCGGCGCTGCGCGGCGTTCGAGGACTATCCGGTGGAGAGCCGCACGCTGTACCTGCCGATTAAGACGGTGGTGTCGGCGTTTGGGTAGCGGGCAGGTTGTGAGGGGGCGTTGGGCGACGGAATCTGAGTCTTTACTGACCTTCGGAAGGTCTGTTCTGCAGCCGCGAGGGAGCTTAGCCTTGCCAGGTGAGTAGCTGAACTTTTAGCACGTTGCCTAGACAACCTCGGCCTCTTGCACGAAGCGTCTCAGGCGGAAGCGATCTTCACTGCCGATGACAAACGCCGGCGTTGGATAGCGATTTTGAATCTCGTTACTTTTGATGCTGATGAGTGGCATCACCCGCGCAATGGCGGGGTTCAGGCGACGGCGCTGCCAACCGAGCTTTTCATCAAGCCGAAAGATTGTGCCAAGGCTGCTATCGGCTATCAACTCGCGCGCTATCTCGCGCGCGTCGTCTAGCGGGTTCGTCGTCATCACAACAGGGTCAAAGGCCCAGAAAAGCGTATAGGCGGGCGTGAGGCTATAAACCGCTTGGCCGAGGACGGCGGAGGTCTCCACAAAGCCGAGGTGCTCAAGCTCGAAACACGCTTCCTCCAAGTCGGGCTTGGAAACGTCTGGGAAGGCGAGCCGAAGATCATCAAAGTCGATGGGGTCGCAGAGGCCGTTTTCCGATTTGCTCGTCAGCCACAGCGCAAGAGCTAGGGCCTTTTCCCCGATGGTGAGACGCGGTGTGATGTGCGTTTCGATAACCTGAACACGGGCCTCAAGGTTGTTTACGGCGGCCGTCACCTCCCCACGCCACACCTCGAGCGCTCGCTCCATCTCGGAAGGGTGCGTGAACCTGTAGATGCCTGCGAGGCCCGCAGTGACCGGGGTCGCTTGTGCAAGAGCCTCCGCGATGACGCGAACAGCCGCCTTCCGCTTGTTCTCTTTGGGAGCTTCGATCACTGCGGGCTTACCTCCGACGCGCCGCCTGCGCGGCCTCCCCGACCCAGCGCGAGAGGTTAAGGTATCCCTTTTCCGACCTGTAGGCATAGCGCGCGGCCCCTAAGCTGAGCGGATGGGCGTCGTTTACCGTTCCACGGTCGGGGAGGTAGGCTGGCCATGCTACTGGGTCTGTGAGGCGGTCGTATTGCACCCACCCTCGATCAGTAAGCTCGCAGACGTAGGCGTGGCCGTCGGCCCCGCGATAGAGCCCCATATGGTCGAGCGGGTTTGGCCCCATGTCGCAGGGCGCGCGAGTGCGCATGCACCGCAACTCGTCGATATCGACCGTAAGAAGGCCGTTTCCTTGCGAGACGCTCTCGGCGATTTCGTAGCGGACCCACGGCCGTGCCCACGTGAACTCGCCAGCCAAGACGCACGTCACAGATGTTCCCTTCAATCCGGCGCGGATCATGCGCTTGAGGGCGCTGATGTCGGTGCGCTTCTTACGTTCCCAAAGACTTCGGTCGAAGAAGCCGGGCACGTGATCTTCGGGCCGGATGCGCCACGAGTTACGGACGATGTTTACCCGGTGGATGTCGGCTTGGAAGTGGAACGAGAAGAAGACGTGCCGGCGCGGCGCTGGGCGCGGCGACGAAGCGGGAACGGCGGGCCAGCTGGGCGTAGACATGTTCCCCGCCAGCGCGTTTGGCCTTATTAGGCTGTCACGGTAGGCGCGATCAAAAGGGTCCGCCGACAAGGCGTTCAGTCTCGGCAAGTCCGGGAGGCCCAGTGCTAAGAGCCCCGTCAACGGCGGCGTCGGGGCGTTTTCGCCCAAGAGGCCCGTAAAGCGCGCGCCGGGCCTTAGGAGGCCGCCTGGCTTTCGCGGGATGCTGGGATCCTTCAGCAGAGCTGCGATGAGTTGATTGAGTGGAGCGTCGTTGGTCATTTGCCTGCCAACACTCCAATGAGAACCACGGCGCCGGCGATGCAGCCGTAGAACGCCGCGACCGACCAACTCACAATCGCGCTGATGTAGCCGCTCGCATCCGCTCTCGGCCGCTCGATCGCCATGTCTTCGGCCTCCGACAGGCGGCGCCGCGCCGTGGCGGCGTAGAGGCGGCGAAAGTCCCGCTCCATCCGTAGATAGCCGGCGTCGCACATCGCGAAGAGCGCCACGAGCACTAGGAGCCACAAAGCGCGTACGCCGAGCGCTTCACCTTGAACCGCCAGGATCGCAGCGGTGCCGGTGATACAGAATCCCTTGAGTGCCGCCGAATTGGCGCTCATCCGGCCGACGATGCCTTGAATCATCTGTAGGTGAGCCGCCCGAAGGGTCGCGAGGGCCTCGGGCGAGAGCCCTGTAGCGGTAGCTGAACTTTGCTTAGCGGTGCTCAAGCCCGGCAGCGTCCATTTATACGCGACCGAATCGGCTTCCGGACCGCAACAAATAGATTAGCACTTTTGGAACATCTTGCGAACTCGCCCGCCGGCTGCACCGGGGGAGGTGAACGGCACTCATCGTCTTGGGGCAAGACGCTGAGGCAAATGTACGGGTGCGCCCCGAACCCGCCTTCCGCCCCCCCCCTACGCCACCGCCCCAAACGGCGCCACCACCGCCTCCGGCTTCGGCGCCGGGCAGTGCTTCTCCAAAAACTCCCCATGGCTCGGCAAGCCCGCGACCTGGGCCGCCAGGATTGGGGCGGACTGGTCCAGGGTCTGGGTGATGACCTCATAGGGCACGGTGTCGACCAGTTGCTGGTAGCGGCGCGGGCGCACGCCCATGCCCTCCATCACCGACTGCCAGGACGGGTTGCGGAACATGTCGTCGACGCCCTCGCGCAGCACGCCCTGGGCCTGGAACAGGGCCATGCGCGCCTTCAGGGTGTCGGGGATCGGGGCGTTGCGGACGTCGCGCCAGAACGGGGTGTCGTCGCGCTGGGTCGTGCAGTAGTGCAGCACGATGAAGTCGCGGATCTCCTCGTAGTCGGCGGTCATGCGGCGGTTGTACTCGGCCGCCAGGGCCGGGTCGAAGTCGCGGTCGGGCATGAACCGCAGCAGGAAGTCCATGCCGCGATAGATGAGGTGCAGGGCTGTCGACTCCAGCGGCTCGATGAAGCCGCCGGCCAGGCCCACGGCGACGACGTTCTTGTCCCACAGGCGCCGGCGCATGCCGGTCTTGAACGCGATGAACATGGGGTTCATCAGCATCTGGCCCTCGACGTTCTTGACCAGGGTGGCGCGGGCCTCGTCGTCGCTGAGGTGGCGTGAGCTGAAGACGTAGCCGTTGCCGGCCCGGTGCTGCAGCGGGATGCGCCAGCGCCAGCCGGCGTCCTCGGCCTTGGAGACGGTATAGGGGTGCGGCGCGCCGACATTTTCGGTCTGCACCACGACGGCGCGGTCGCACAGCAGCATGTCCGACCAGTCGTTGAACGGCACGTCCAGAGTCTTGCCGATCAGCAGCGAGCGGAAGCCGGTGCAGTCGATGAAGAGGTCACCCTCGACCTCGCGGCCGTCCTTCATGACCACCTTGGCGACCGAGCCGTCGGGGTGGGTGACCACTTCGGTGACGATGCCCTCGGTGCGCTTGACGCCGCGGGCCTCGGCGTAGTCGCGCAGGAACTTGGCCACCAGGCGCGCGTCGACATGCAGGGCGTAGCTGGCGCCGGCGATCAGGGTGCGCTGGGCCTTGATGGGCGGGATGAACTTCCACTGGTCGGCCATCACCGTGCCGGGCGCGAAGTCCTGCAGGTTCGAGGGGTGGCCGTTGGCCTTGGCGCGCAGCCAGCACTGGTAGAACTCGTGCGGGCCGATCGGGCCGCCGATGGCGCCGAAGGGATGGTAGTAGCGCTGGCCCTTCTGCTTCCAGTCCTCGAAGCGGATGCCCAGCTTGAAGCTGGCCTGGGTGGCCTGGATGAACGCGCGCTCGTCGACGCCCAGGCTGGCCAGCAGCTGCAGGAACGGCGGGATGGTCGACTCCCCCACCCCGATGGTGCCGATCTCCTCGGACTCGACCAGCTCGACCGCGCAGCCGCCGTTCTGGAAGTAGTGGCTGAGCATCGCCGCCGAAATCCAGCCGGCCGAGCCGCCGCCGACGATGACGATCTTGCGAAGTGCGTTGGGGTGGGTGGTGGTCATGGTCTTGTCCTACTCCGCCGCGCTGGGCGCCGAGACCGGCGCGGGCCGACAATACTGATCCAGGAACGCCTGGTGCGGCGGGGCCGAGGCGACGACCTCGCGCACGGCCTTGCGCATTTCCGACAAGGGGGCGCTCAGCGCCTTGGGATCGACGCCGTCAAGGCTGGGGTCGACCGCCTGCGGCAACATCTCAAAGCCCGCATAGATCGCCATCCAGCTGGGCGGGGCGAACATCTCCCAGCGGTAGCGCACGAAGTGGCCACGCCCCACGAAGAGGTCGATCTTGCGCTGAAGCGTGTCGGGCAAGGTCACGGCGTTGCAGTCGCGCCAGAAGGCGGTGTCGCCCCGCTTGTTGGCCCAGTAGTGCAGGATGATGAAGTCGCGCACGCGCTCCATCTCGCGGCGGGACCAGTCGTTGAACTCGTCCGCCAGCTCGGGCGCGACGTCGCGGTCCGGGAACAGCGCCTTGATCTTCTCGATGCCCGTCTCGATCAGCGCGATCGAGGTGCTCTCCAGCGGCTCGAGGAAGCCGGACGCCAGGCCCAGCGCGATGACGTTCTTGTTCCAGACCTGCTTGCGACGGCCGGGGTTGAAACGGATCAGGCGCGGTTCGTGCAGCAGCGGATCGGGCACGGCGGCCTTCAGCTCGGCCAGGGCGTCTTCGTCGCGGATGTGGCGCGAGGAGAAGACATAGCCGTTGCCGTAGCGGTGCTGCAGCGGGATGCGCCAGCGCCAGCCGGCGCTGTGGGCGGTGACGTCGGTATAGGGCGGCGGGTCGCCCTGCCCTTCGCTCTGCACGGCCCAGGCGCGGTCGCAGAACAGAAGGTCGCTCCACGACTCGTAGCCGGTGTGCAGGGCCTCCTCGATCAACAGGCCCCGGAAGCCCGAGCAGTCGATGAAGAGATCGCCCTCGACGGTCTCGCCGTTCTCCAGGTCCAGCGAGGCGACGAAGCCGTCCGCGGGGCGGAGGTTGACCTTGGTGATCTTGCCCTCGATGCGGCGCACGCCGTTGTCCTCGGCCACCCGGCGCATCAGCTGGGCGAAGAGGCTGGCGTCGAAGTGCAGGGCCCAGTCGAAGACCGACAGGGTCGAGGTCGGGTTGCGCGGCGGGGCCATGAACTTGCCGGCGGCGGCCAGGGACGCGCCCAGCGAATAGTCGGCGATGTCGGTCGGTTCGCCCGCCTGGGCGAGCTTGCGCCAATAGTGGTGGAACGGAACGCCCCGCAGGTCCTGGCCGAAATGGCCGAAGGGGTGGATGAAGGACTGGCCCTCGCGCAGCCAGCCGTTGAAGCGGATGCCCAGCTTGCAGGTCGCTTGCGTGGCCCGCATCACCTCGATGTCGGACAGGCCCAGCTGCTGGTAGAAGCCGCGAATGGTGGGGATCGTCGCCTCGCCGACGCCGACCGTGCCGATCTCGGCGCTTTCGACCAGCGTGATCTCCAGCGGACCGCCGTGGAAATGCCGGCGCAGGGCCGCAGCCGCCATCCAGCCGGCTGTACCGCCGCCGACGATCACCAGCTTGCGGATCCGATGGTCCTGCATAGTCGCTCCCGGTTCCGGCTCTGTGTCCGGCTTGTCTTCAGGCTAACGGTTGCCGCCCGAACCGGACAGGCGCCGTCTCCCTAAAAAATTGGCCGCCGTGGAGAACCACGGCGGCCGCAGGAGGTGAGAGGGGGGAGGCTAGAGCGTGGCCGCCACGCTCTAGCCGGCTTCAGGTCGAGCCTACCAGCGCGCCCGGACGCCCAGCGTGTAGCGGGGCTCGAACTCGTTCTGGTTGGCGTACTGGGTCTGGCCCTTGGCGAAGCGGAGGTAGTAGTCCTCGATCTCGCCGGTGACGTTCGACCCGTTGAAGTAGACCGTGACGTTGTCGCGAACGTTGTAGCTGACGTTCACGTCCACATAGCCGGTGGCCTTCTGCATGATCGGGATGACGGCGTTGCCGCCGCCGCCCATCGTGCCCGACAGGCGATCCGTGCGGTAGTTGTAGGCCACGCGGGCCTGCAGCTTGTCGTCCTGGTACCAGCCCACCAGGTTGAACTGGTGCTTGGAGTTGTCGAAGAACGGGATCTCGTCGCCGGCGAGGTCCAGACGGCTCTCGTGGCTGGGCGAGTAGGTGTAGTTGGTGTCCACACCGAAGTTCGAGATCACGCCCATGTCGGGCAGGACGTCGCTGAAGGCGACCTTGGCGCCGACTTCCAGACCCTTCACCGAACCGCCGTCGCCCTGGACGGGCAGGCTGACATTGACGGTGCGGCGGATAACGCCGTCCTGGTCGGGGAAGCGGCCCGTGGTGGTGCCGCCGGTCACGAAGCTGTCGATCTTCAGCTTGAAGGCCGAGATGTTCAGCATCGAGGCGCGACCGAAGTAGTACTCGATGGCGCCGTCGAAGTTCGAGGCCCGCCACGGATCCAGGTTCGGGTTGCCCGAAGCGCTCGCGCCGGTGACGCAGCGGACGTTCGGCAGGGCCGCGCCGCAGTCGGCGGTGAAGATCGACAGGCCGCCGCCGTAGTTGCCCAGATCCAGCGGTTGCATGGTCTTGGCGTAGGCGAAGCGGAACTTCCAGTTGTCGTTCAGGTCATAGACCGCGTTCAGCGACGGCAGCCAGTCGGTGTACTTGCGCTTGCTGACCGAGTCGCCCGCGTCGGCGTTGGTGTCGCCGTAGTTGCGGGTGTCGCCCGTGAGGTTCTGCTTCACGTTCAGTTCGGTCTGGATCACGCGCAGGCCGAAGTCGCCGTGCAGGTTGCCGATCTCGAAGTTGGCCGCGCCGTAGGCGCTCTGCTCCTTCATGGTGACGTCATAGGTCTGGCCCGGGACGGTCACGCGGATGGCGCCGCCGAACACCTTCTTGTGGAAGGCTTCCGCGTCGTCGAAGTCGTGCGGATCGATGGCCCAGAAGCCCGGGATGCCCGAGGTGACGCCGCCCAGGTCATCGACCCAGATGGTGTTGTTGTAGGTCGAGAGCTTGGTCGGACGGTTGACCGTGTAGCCCTGGAACACCGGCTTGCCGGTGATCGGATCGGGCACGAACTCGCCGGCCTGGCACTGGTTCTGGCTCATGACGACGTCGATGGCCTTCCACTGGGCCTCGCAGCCGCCGGCCGGAACGGGCGAGCCATTGGCCTGCACCGCGCCCGGGACGCCGCCGTAGAAGCCCGAGAACAGGTGGAACTGCTCGACGCTGACCGAACGGTCGCTCTGGCGAACGCCGGCGTCGATCTTGGTGATGAAGCCCAGGAACTTGTCGTCGAACTTGTAGTGGCCCTCGGCGCGGAACACGTTCATGTCCGAGCTGACTTCGTTATTGCCTTCGGACGAGAACGCGCCGATCGCGTAGCTGTCCTTGTTGGCCATGTAGTCCTTGAGCGACTTGCCCGCGCCCAGGCCGCCGGTGATCGCACGGTCGAAACCGCTCCACACCGGGTGATCGCCGCTGATGTTGTAGTGCAGCTGCGGGTTCTGGCCGTAACCCAGCGGGTTCGGGTTCAGGTAGCAGCCGCCGGCGCTGCCGACGACGGCGTTGCTGCGCTGCGCCGCCGGGTACTGGTCGCAGATGCCCTTCGGATAGAAGGTGCCGCGCGTGCGGTCGTTGGCGTCGCGGAACAGGTTGAAGCGGCCTGCGCCGTACTGCCAGTTCGACAGGTCGCCCTGCGCTTGGCCGTTCATGCTGAGGCGGTCGCCGCTGGCGCGGATGGCGCGGACTTCCGAGGTGAACGGACCGCCGTTGTCGTACTTCAGTTCGAGGTTGTAGTTCTTCGATTCCGACTTGGTGGTGCGGTTGACGGTGAACGAGTTCACCCACCAGGCGTCGATGTCGTACTCGTCGACGGCGGCCCAGGGGCGACCGTTGGCCGGGCTGTTGACGCCGGTGTTCTGGAACACGGTGGGCTTGGTCCAGACGCCGAACGCGCCGCCGTCCCAGCGGTTGGAGATGTTGATGCCGGCGCCACGATTGTACTCGTCGAGCTTGGCGTAGAAGCCTTCGGCGATCAGGGTGAAGCCTTCGCCCAGGTCGGCCTGGAACGAGGCGTTGACGCCCAGGCGCTTGCGCTCGACCACGCGATTGAAGCTTTCGAAGCCGTGCGGCGAGACGAAGTTGGTCGAGGCCGAGCCGCCCCAGTCGTTATTGCCCGACAGGCCGACGACGCCCGAGGAGTTGTTGCCGAGGTTCGACTTGCTGCCGGCGGCCGACAGCATCAGGCCGACGCGGTCGTTGCGCCAGTTCAGCACGCCGTTCAGCAGGTAGTCGTTTTCCTTGGTGCGCTCGCCGCGCTGGGCTTCGGCCGCGCCCGTGACCGTGAAGCCGTTCTTGAAGTCGAACGGACGACGGGTCTTCAGGTCCAGCGTGCCCGAGATGCCCGACAGGGCGTTGCGCGGGTTGGTCGACTTGTAGACCAGCACCTGGTTCATCAGCTGCGAGGGCACATCCAGCAGGTTCGGCTGGGCCGAGCCCATGTTGCCGGCGCTGAGATACTGTTCGCCGTTCAGCAGGGTGATGACTTGGGCGAGACCGCGGATGTTGACGGTGGCGCCTTCGCCGGCGTTGCGCTGGATCTGCACGCCCGAGATGCGTTGCAGCGAGTCGGCGATGGTGACGTCCGGCAGCTTGCCGATATCTTCGGCCGAGATCGCGTCGACGATCGCGGCTTCCTTGCGCTTCAGATCAACCGATTTCAGTTGCGAGCCGCGAACGCCGGTGACGACGATTTCCTCGACTTGCGTGTCGCCGGCCGCCTGCTGGGCGAAGGCCCCGCTGGTCAGGGCCAGTTGCGACGCGCCGGCGACCAGCGCCAGCGTCAGTCCGCGCTTGAGCACGGATTTCCTTGCTTCCTGTGACAATTGCTCGCTCCCCAGAGTAGATCTTTCTTATTGGCCGCTCGACCGCGCCTCGGGCCGCCGCTCTGTTGGCGGCTGACGAGACCCGGCGAGGCTTGGCTGGCTTGTCCAGGCGCTTGTCTTGCGACTGTCCAAAATCCTTCGGCGGCCCCGGCGCCCGGTCGTCCGATTCCGGCCCCGCGCCCTCCTCGAACGGCGTCACAATCCGTAAATGTCCCGGGCAAGTCAACAAGAATGTCAACGTTGTCATTCCCGGCCCACAAGGGTTTCCGGCAGATGCGACGCGCCGCCAGGCCTTGGCCGACAACGATGATAACGCTACCACTAATAGCGGAGCTTTGAGGATATTCACTGTTTTTATTGTTCTTTTTTCTAACAGCTTGTAGGCGCAACACGTCTCCCAAGTGGGCCTGAACGCAGGGCGCGGACGCGACGCCCCATCACCCTCGAAGCGCTCGGAAACGACCATCGGGACAGCGATAAATGTCCCGATAATTGTCCTACTTAACGTCCATTTTGACCCATTTTTGTCCCACGCCCATGACAGGCCGGACAACATCCACTATGACGTATGCCTATCGTCGTCTTGCGAGCGTCGCCTTTCGCTGGTGGGGTGCGCAAAGAAACGGGCGGCGAGCGGGCATGGAAACCAATGACGACGATCACTGACGTGGCCGAGCGGGCGGGCGTTTCGCCCAAGACCGTCTCCCGCGTCCTCAACGATCATGAAAGCGTCAGCGCCAAGACGCGCGATCGCGTCCGCGCGGCCATGCAGGACCTCGGCTACCAGCCCAGCGCCGTGGCCCGCAGCCTCCGCTCGCAGGGCTCAGGATCGGTCGGCGTGCTGATGGGCGACCCGTCAGGCGGCTATCACACCCGCGTCCATCACGCCTTGCTGGTGGCCTGCGTCGAGACCGGCCGTCACCTGTCGGTGGACCTGTCCGAAGGGCCGATCCCCGGATGGCAGGACCGCGTCCGCGCCTTCGTGCAGGACGGCGGTATCCGCGAAATGATCCTGCTGCCGCCGGAATGCGATTTCGGCCCGATGAAGGAGCTGATGCGCGAGCTGGACGTGCGCTGCGTGCTGATCACGCCCACCACGCCGGACCCGCAGTTCCCCGCCATCGGCATGGACGACCGCGCTGCGGCGCGCGAGGTGGTCGAGCACCTGTTCTCGCTGGGCCACACCCGAATCGGCCATATCGCCGGCCACCCCGATCACGCGGCCAGCACCCATCGCCGCAACGGCTTCCTGGAGGCCTACGCCGCGCGCGGCCTGCCCCGCCCGCCGGCGGAGCTGATCGTGCAGGGCGAGTTCACCTTCAAGACCGGGCTCGAGGCGGCCAAGGCGCTGCTGGACATCGACAACCCGCCGACGGCGATCTTCGCGGCCAATGACGACATGGCCGCCGCCACCTGCATGGAGGCCCAGCGGCGCGGCCTGCGGATCCCCGATGACCTGTCGGTGGTCGGCTTCGACGACGCGCCGATCGCCGGCGTCATCTGGCCCAGCCTCACCACCATCCGCCAGCCCTTCGACCAGATGGCCCTGCGCGCCATGCAGACCTTCGCGGCCTGGAACGCCAACGAGGGCGCGGGCAAGACCAACACCCCATTCCTCGCGCAGCACAGCCTGGTGGTGCGCGAGTCCACCGGTCCGGTCCGGACCGACGCGCCGCCCCGGCGCAAGACCTGACACCCCTGCCCGCCGCGGCCTGAACGCCGCGCGGGCCAAGAAGACCACGACGGAGGAAACATGACTCGGACGACCTTGCGGGGCCTCTCCCTCGCCCTGCTGATCGGCGCCTCGGCCTCGGCGCTGACGGTCGCCCCCGCCCTGGCCGACACCGCCAAGCCGGCCGCCGTCGCCGCGCACCCGTGGATGGACAAGAGCCTCGACGCTGACAAGCGCGCCGATCTCGTGCTCAAGGCCATGACCAACGATGAGAAGTTCACGCTGATCTTTGGCTATTTCGGCGCCGACATGCAGCCGAAGTACACCCGCATCCCTGAGTCCCTGCCGGGCTCGGCGGGCTATGTCGCCGGCGTGCCGCGCCTGGGCATTCCGGCTCAGTTCCAGACAGACGCCGGCGTAGGGGTCGCCACCCAGGGCAGCGCCAAGGACTTCCGTGAGCGCACAGCCCTGCCCTCGGGCATGGCCACTACCGCGACCTGGAATCCGGAGCTGGCGTTCAAGGGCGGCGCGATGATCGGCAAGGAAGCCCGCGACTCCGGCTTCAACGTGCAACTCGCCGGCGGCGTGAACCTGGTCCGCGAGCCGCGCAACGGCCGCAACTTCGAATATGGCGGCGAAGACCCCCTGCTGGCCGGCGTGATGGTCGCCGCCCAGATCCGGGGCATCCAGTCCAACAACATCATCTCGACCATCAAGCACTATGCGCTGAACGCCCAGGAGACCGGGCGTTTTGTGGTCAGCTCCAACATCGACGACGCCGCCGCGCGGATGTCCGACCTGCTGGCGTTCCAGTTCGCCATCGAGCAGTCCGACCCGCACTCGGTGATGTGCGCCTATAACCGCGTCAATTCAGTCTATGCCTGCGAGAGCGACTGGCTGCTCAACACGGTCCTGAAGAAGGACTGGGGCTATAAGGGCTATGTGATGTCCGACTGGGGCGCGGCCCACTCGTCGGCCAAGGCCGCCAACGCCGGTCTCGACCAGGAGTCGGCGGGCGAGGCCTTCGACAAGCAGCCCTTCTTCGCCGCGCCGCTGAAGGCGGATCTCGCCTCAGGCGCCGTCAGCTTGGCCCGCATCGACGACATGGCCCGCCGCGTGCTGCGCGCGATGTTCGCCAGCGGCGTGGTCGACCATCCGCTGAAGGACGCGCCGATGGCCCTGCCGGCCGAGACCCTGGCCGCCCACGCCAAGATCACCCAGGCCGACGCCGAGGAAGGCATCGTCCTCCTGAAGAACGACGGCGACCTGCTGCCTTTGGCCAAGACCGCCAAGACCATCGCCGTGATCGGCGCCTATGCCGATGTGGGCGTGCTGTCGGGCGGCGGCTCCTCGCAGGTCTATCCGGTCGGTGGCCGCGCCGTGCAGGGCCTGGAGCCCAAGACCTGGCCGGGTCCGGTGATCTACTATCCCTCGTCGCCGCTGAAGGCGATCGCCGCCCGCTATCCTGGCGCCAAGGTCGTCTATGACGACGGGACCGATCCGGCCCGCGCCGCCAAGCTGGCCGCGTCCAGCGACCTGGCCCTGGTCTTCGCCGACCAGTGGACCACCGAGTCGGTCGACGTCGAGACCCTGAGCCTGCCCAAGAACCAGGACGCGACGATCAACGCCGTGGCCTCGGCCAACAAGAAGACGGTCGTCGTGCTGCTGACTGGCGGTCCGGTCGCCATGCCCTGGCTCGACAAGGTCGGCGCTGTGGTCGAGACTTGGTTCCCCGGCACGGCCGGCGGCGAGGCCATCGCCCGCGTGCTGACCGGCGAGGTCGACGCCTCGGGCCGCCTGCCGGTGACCTTCCCCAAGAGCGTCGCCGAACTGCCGCGTCCCAAGCTGGACGGCGTGGGCAAGCCGGACGGCGAGATGTTCGACGTCGACTACACGCTGGAAGGCGCCGCCGTCGGCTACAAGTGGTACGACCTCAAGAAGATCGAGCCGCTGTTCGCCTTCGGCCACGGCCTGTCCTACACCAAGTTCGCCTATTCGAACCTCGCGGCCAGCGCCTCGGGCGACAAGGTTACGGTCAGCTTCGACGTCAAGAACGTTGGCCAGCGTCCGGGCAAGGACGTGCCACAGGTCTATGTCGGTCCGAAGGCGGGAGGCTGGGAAGCGCCCAAGCGCCTGGCCGGCTTCCAGAAGGTTTCCCTCGCCCCCGGCGCCAGCCAGCGCGTGACCGTCACGGTCGACCCGCGCCTGCTGGCCGTCTGGGACAGCAAGGCGCATGGCTGGTCGATCGCGGCCGGCCAGTACGACATCGCCCTGGGCGCTTCGTCCCGGGCCATCTCCTCCACCGCCCAGGTCACCCTGGCGGCCCGGAGCCTGCCGGTTTCCCCGGCGGCGAAGTAGCGAGCAGGCGGGAAGCGGCTGCACGCCTCCCGCCGTTCCCTGCGTTCTTCCCCCCTCCAGGAGCGTCGCCCCCACGCGACGCTCCCTTTTTTTGGCCGTCGGTTTGCCTCCTGGCGTTTGTCGCTTAATCAGGGCCACGGCCCTGCGGCGGCGAAGGGGAGACAAGCAGCGTGATCCGGATCGGCCTCGTGGGCCTGGGCAAGATCGCCCACGACCAGCACCTTCCCGCCCTCGCCGGCGACCCGCGGTTTAGCCTGGTCGCGGCCGCCAGCCACGGACGCCCGGCGCACGGCGACCTGCCCGTCTTCCACGACATTGACGACCTGCTGGCCAACGGCCCGGCGCTGGACGCCGTGGCGCTTTGCACGCCGCCACAGGTGCGGCGCGAGACGGCGCTGACGGCGCTGCGCGCGGGCAAGCACGTCTTCCTCGAAAAGCCGCCCGGCGTCACCGTCGGCGAGGTGCAGGAACTGGCCGCCGTCGCGCGCGACCAGGGCGTCGTTCTGTTCACCAGTTGGCACTCGCGCTTCGCGGCCGGTGTTCCGAGGGCCAAGGCCTGGCTGGCGGAACGCAAACTCCAGAAGCTGTCCATCGAATGGCGCGAGGACGTGCGGCGCTGGCATCCGGGCCAGACGTGGATCTGGCAGGCCGGCGGCATGGGCGTCTTCGATCCGGCCATCAACGCCCTGTCGATCCTGACCGAGATCATGCCCGCCGAGGTGTTCGTCACCGGCGCGACGCTGCAGGTCCCCGAGAACGTCCAGGCGCCGATCGCCGGTCATGTCGACATGACCACCCTGGACGGCGCGCCGATCACCGCCGATCTCGACTTCCTGCAGACCGGCCCGCAGACCTGGGACATCACCGCCTGGACTGATGACGGCGTGCTCAAGCTGTCGATGGGCGGGGCCGAGCTGACGATCGACGGCCAGCCCGTCGAGGTCGGCGAGAACCGTGAATATCCGGGCCTCTACGACCGCTTCGCGACCCTGATCGCCGAGGGACGGTCCGAGGTGGACGTGCGGCCACTGGCGCTGGTGGCGGATGCGTTTCTGATGGGGGACCGGGAACGCGTCGAGGCGTTTGTGGAGTAGGCGAGCGCCCCCTCCGTCACGCGGCTCCGCCGCGCGCCACCTCCCCCGCGTCGCGGGTGAGGAGGATACAACAACCCTCCTGCCCCGCTTGCGGGGGAGGTGGATCGCTGCGGATACGCAGCGAGACGGAGGGGGCGCTCGCGGACCCTAGTTCACCTGCCGCTCACGCCCCTCCCAGTACGGCGCGCGCAGCTCCCGCCGCAGGATCTTGCCCGACGCATTCCTCGGCAGGGCCGGAATGAAGTCCACGCTCTTGGGCGCCTTGAAGTGGGCGATGCGGGTGCGGGCGAAGGCGATGATGTCGTCGGCGTCGGGGGTGACGCCGGGCTTGGGCGCGACCACCGCCTTGACGGCCTCGCCCCACTTGTCGTCGGGCACGCCGATCACCGCCACCTCGGCCACGTGCGGGTGGCCATAGACCGCGCTCTCGACCTCGGCCGGATAGATGTTCTCGCCGCCCGAGATGATCATGTCCTTCACCCGGTCGTGGATGAAGAGATAGCCGTCCTCGTCCAGATAGCCCGCGTCGCCGGTGCGCAGCCAGCCGTCGGCGTCCATGGTCTTGGCGGTGGCCTCGTCAAGCTTCCAGTAGCCGGCCATGTTGGCGCTGGAGCGCACGGCGACCTCGCCGACGGTGTTGGGCGGCAGGCTCTTGCCCGCCTCGTCGATGATCTTCAGCTCCACGCCCGGCATGGGCAGGCCGGCGGCGCGCATGCGCTTGTTGCCGGCCGGATCGTGGTCCTCGGGCGGCAGATAGACCACCGTGCCCGTCGTCTCGGTCATGCCGTACTGCTGGACGAAGCCGCAGCCGAACACCTCCATGCACTCGCGCAGCAAGTCGAGCGGGATGGGCGCCGCGCCATAGAGGATGTGGGTGAGGCGCGAATAGTCGACCTCGCGCGCTCTGGGCAGCCGCACCACGATCTGCAGCGCCGCCGGCACCATGAACATCTTCGAGATTTTGTCCTTCTCGATGAAGTCCAGGACCTTGGTCGGGTCGAACTCGCGGGCCACCACGCCCTTGGCGCCGTTGATCAGGCCCACCAGACCCCAGCCGGTGCCGCCGATATGGGCCACCGGCATGGCCACCAGGCTGACGTCACTGGGGCCCCACTGGTTCCATTCCAGCGGATTCTTGGCGGCCTCGCGCCGCATGCCCAGGAGGTTGTGGTGGGTCAGCATCGCGCCCTTGGGCCGCCCCGTCGTGCCCGAGGTATAGAGCTGGATGGCGATGTCCGAGGTCTGGATCGGCTTGTGCGGATCAACGTCGCTGGCCGCGTCGCGCCAGGCTTCGAAGGTCGGATAGTCGCCGGCGTCCTCGGGCTCCATGGCGATCACCACCGGACGATGGGTCAGCTCGGCGGCTACCGCGTCGACGTGGCCGATCAGCTCGCGGCCGACGAAGACCAGCTTGGCCTCGCTGTCGGCGACGATATAGGCGATCTCCGGGGCGGCCAGTCGCCAGCCGATCGGTGTGGTGACGACGCCAGCCTTGGCGGCGCCGAGCAGGAGCTCGAAATAGTGGTCGCTGTTCTTGCCGACATAGGCGATGCGGTCGCCGGTCGACAGGCCCGCCGCCAGCAGCGCGTTGGCCACCTGGTTCGCATGGCGATCCAGCTGCGCGAAGGTCGTCTCGCGCCCCTCGAAGCTGAAGGCCACCGCCCCGGGCCGCGCCTCGGCGTGATAGCGCGGCACATCGCCCAGGGTGTTCATGCGGTCGAAGTCGATCGCGTCGGACATCCAGCCTGTCTCCCTCGTTCGCCGGCTCTGCGTCCGGTCAAACAGATGTTGGGACAGGTTGACCCGGGCGGCAAGCGCTCCGTTACGGGAAGCGCCTCGTCGCCTACCGCCAGGCGCTGACGCCGATCACCACCGCCGTGGCGCCCGCGCGTTCGCCAACCTCTCGGGCCGGACCGAACGCCCGCTCGCGCACGACGCCGACATAGGGCGCGAACTCGCGCTTGATCTCGTAGCGCAGGCGCAAACCGCCCTCGAGCCGCGCCGCGCCGGCCTCGGCGAGATCCGCCTCCAGTCGCGGCTGCAGGATCAGCTTCTGGGTCAGGCGCAGGTCGTAGGACGCCTCGGCCCGCGCCGACACATCCCCGCGATCCGAGACATAGGCCGCGCCCTGCAGCTCGAACCAGTAGGGCGCGAGCCCCTCGAAGCCGACGGTCGCGTAGCTGCGCCCCTTGGGCGCGAGGTCGTAGGCAAGCCCGGCCTGCAGGTCGAAATAGGGGCCAATCGGCCAGGCTTTCAGGCCCTCCAGCTCGGCCTTCTCCCAGCCATGGCCTTCGACGCGCTCGCCGCGCGCCTTGACCACCCACTTTCGGGCGTCATTGCCCCACCAGGCCTCGCCCTCGAAGGCCTGGGCGTCTTCGCCCTGGCGGAACCGCTGCTCGGCCACGTCGGCGCGGACGATCCAGGCGCTGCCGCCGCCGTGCTCCTTCATCAGCTGGGCGCGGGCGGCGGCCATCACCGCCGGGCTGTAGAAGCGCTCGGCGGCGTGGTCGGTCGGGATCGGCGGCGGCGCGGCCGTTGCGGCGGCGGCCGGCGGCGCTGCGGCGTGCATGTGGTGTCCGGCGTGCGGATCCGCCGGCGGGGCGGCCCGTTCAGGTCCAGGCATGGTGTGACCCGCATGCGGATCCGCCGGCGCGAGCGCGGGCGGGGGCGCCTGCGCCGGGGTCTTGTGGTGGGCGTGCGGGTCTGCGGGTTGGGGCGCGGGCGCGCTGACGGCTGCGGCCGGCGCCGGGTGGTGATGCTCGTGCTGCAGGTCGACGATCACGCGGCGGCTCCGTCCAGGGGCCGCACGGTGACGACGTTGAACATCCCCGCGTGCATGTGCAGCAGCAGGTGGCAGTGGAACGCCCAGTCGCCGGGCTCGTCGGCCGTCAGGTCGAAGGCGACCTTGCCGCCCGGCGCGACATTGACCGTGTGCTTCAGGGGCTGGCGCTCCTGGCCGTTGACCAGCTCGAAGAAGTGGCCGTGCAGGTGGATCGGGTGGGCCATCATGGTGTCGTTGATCAGCACCACCCGGACGCGCTCGTCGCGCTGGAAGGCGATGGGCTTCTTGATGGGCCCAAACGCCTCGCCGTCGAACGCCCACATGAAGCGCTCCATGTTGCCGGTCAGATGGATCTCGATCGTCCGTCCCGGCGAACGGGGGTCCTTGGGCGGATAGAGGCTGGCCAGGTCCGCATAGGTCAGCACGCGATGACCTGCGTCCTCCAGGCCCTGCGGCGGCTCGGCCATGCGATCCATCGGCATCGGCGAGATGGTCTGCACGCCCGGCGTCAGCGGCACGTTCGGCGCGTTGGACTGGGCCCGCATCGACATGTCCATGCCCGGCATGTCCATCCCATGGTGCATGTTGCCCATGCCCATGTCCTTCATCGACGCTAGCGGCCGCTTGCGCAGCGGGGGGACGACGGCGGTCATGCCCAGGCGCGGCGCCAGAGTCCCGCGCGCCATGCCCGAACGGTCCGAGGCCTCGGCCACCAGGGTGAAGGCCTTGTCTTCGGTGGGCCGCACAATGACGTCGAAGGTCTCGGCGGGGGCGATCTGGAACTCGTCCACGGTCACGGGCGAGACCAGCTGACCGTCGGTCCCCACCACCTCCAGCGACAGCCCCGGAATGCGGACGTTGAAGATGGTCATGGCCCCGGCGTTGATAAACCGCAGCCGCACCCGCTCGCCGGGGGCGAACAGGCCGGTCCAGTTGTCGCCCGGCCCATGGCCGTTCATCAGGTAGGTGTAGACCGAGCTTGTGACGTCGGCGATGTCGGTGGGGTCCATCCGCATCTTGCCCCACGCCAGCCGGTCCTTCAGCGACTGGTCCTGGCCCTTGAGCAGCCCGGCGACGGTCTGCTTCTGCATGTTGAAGTGGCCGGGACTGACCTTCAGCTTCCGGAACAGCTCGTGCGGATGCAGGAAGCTCCAGTCCGACAGCACGACCACATGCTCGCGGTCATAGGCGACCGGGTCCTCGCCGGCCGGGTCGATAATCATCGGGCCATAGTGACCCATCTGCTCCTGCAGGCCCGAATGGCTGTGCCACCAGTAGGTGCCCGACTGGCGGATAGGGAATTCGTAGGTGAAGGTCTCGCCCGGCTTGATGCCCGGAAAGCTGACGCCCGGCACGCCGTCCATCTGGAACGGCACCAACAGGCCATGCCAGTGAATCGAGGTGTCCTCGTCCAGGGTGTTGGTGACGGACAGACGAACGTTTTGGCCTTCCTTCAGCCGGATCAGCGGCCCCGGAATGGCGCCGTTGACGGTCACGGCATGGCCGGCCTTGCCGTCGATCTTCGCCATGGTGTGGCCGACCGTCAGCTTGATCGCCTCGCCGCTCAGGGCGGGCGGCGAGCGCTGGCCGATGGCGGCCGTCGCCCAGCCGGGAAGCAGCCCCGCCGCGCCCAAGGACAGGGCGCCCTGCAACAAAGCGCGTCGATCAAAAGCCGTCATCACCGATCCGTATTCCAACACCCGAACCACTTGGGTATCACGCCAGACATGTCCAAGAGCACCCCCGCCACGATCGCCCTGACCAAGGCCGGAGTCGCCTTCGATCTCTATACGTACGACTACGACCCCGGATCAGAGCGCGTCGGCCTGCAGGCCGCCGAGGCGCTGGGCGAAGACCCTCGTCGAGTGCTGAAGACCCTGATCGTCATGCTGGACGGCAGGCCCGCCTGTTGCATCCTGCCCTCCGACCAGGAGGTCAGCATGAAGAAGCTGGCCGCCGCCCTGAAGGGCAAGTCGGCCGCCATGGCCCCCGTCCCCGACGCCGAGCGGATCACCGGCTACAAGGTCGGCGGCGTCAGCCCCTTCGGCCAGAAGAAGCGCTTGCCCACGGTGATGGAGGAAGCCGCCCTGGCCGAGCCCTATGTCTTCATCAACGGCGGCCAGCGGGGCTTGCAGGTGCGGCTCGCGCCAGGAGATGCGATGAAGGCCCTGGGCGCGGTGGCGGCGGCGATCGTGTCGGAGGCCTGACCGCCGACCTTGCAGCCAAAACTTGCAAAGCTCCCAGACGCTCGATCCGTGTCATCCCGGAAAGCGCGCAGCGCTTATCTGGGACCCAGGGGCGGAGCGCACAGCGTTTCGTCACCCCCTGGGTCCCGGCTCTACCCCCGGCTTTCGCCGGGGTTCGGCCGGGATGACACGCGAGGGATGAGACCGGTGGTCACGGAAGACATCACGCCCCCCGCTTGAAATCCCGCCCGCTCTTCGCCTATAAGCCGCGCCTCCTGGTCTGGCTGGGTAGCTCAGATGGTTAGAGCGGTGGATTCATAACCCACAGGTCGGCGGTTCGATCCCGCCCCCCGCCACCAGGACGACTTCACGCATTGCCATCCGCGCTCCACCTGCTCACGGCTTGTCGCCGATCTGGTAGGTCAGGGCCAGCCGCACGCGAGGCGCCTGAAAGCGCGACCGCTCAACATCGACAAAGGCGTCGCCCCAGCTGCTGTTTCGTCTGCGTTCGGTCGCCAGAAGGTCGGTCACGGTCAACACCCCCATCACCTTGCGCGTCAACGGCCGTCGCCAGGTCAGGTCCAGACGAGCGCTGCCCGAATAGCGTGACTGCAGGGATTCGCCGGGCCCGTTCAGGCGCGCCGACAGCTGTATCTGCTGGGGCTGTCGCCCCGTCGGGGCCGGCGACTTGTAGTCCAGTTGCACAGACCCGCTATACGAGAACGCCTTCTGGCGTCGCACCACGCCGAACTCCCGGACTTCGCCGTCCTGCTGGAAGAGGTTGGCGGTGACGACGTATTTCAGCCGCGCGCCCAGCGGCCCCCGCGCCGAGACCTCGCCGCCTCGACGCGCAATCCGGCCGGCGTTCTCGGGCCGGGTGATCAGCAGGCCTGCCGGCGTCAGTTGGTTCGTCCAGGTGATCTCGCCGCGCGAGTCCCGCTCATAGACCGTCAGGTCCAAGCTGACCGCCTTACCGGCCCTCGCCAGCTTGATCTCGTAGGCGTCGGTAAAGGTCGGCTTCAGATTCGGATTGCCTGACCAAGCGCTCTCCAGGCCGCCGATCTGGACCGTCGGATCCAGACTGCCGCCATCCGGCCGATCAACGCGCCGGGAGTAGCTGAATTTGAGGTTTGTTCCCTTGGCGACGTCCTTGCTGACATGCAGACTGGGGAAGAGGTCGGTGTCATGGATCGCCACCGCGCCCGCCAGAGTCGTCAGGTCAAGGCGCATGTCCTCAAGCCGCAAACCCGGCAGAACCGTCCAGCCGCCGACCGGAAACTGGACCGTTGCGTAGGCCGCCGCAGTGTCTCGGCGCGTGTCCAAGCGACGGGCGTAGGACGGTCCCAGACTCACCAAGTCCTGGGGATTGTCCAGCGCGGTCCGCCCCTCGTGGTCGCTGCGGGTCCAGGCGCCGCCGGTCGTCAGAATGCACTTGGGTCCCAGCGGCCGCTCGTAGTCGAGCTTCAAGATCAGGTCTTCATCGCGATTGGCGTCGCGCGTCGTGAACCGCTCTTCGCTCCCGGCGGACCGGGTCGCGAAGACCGAGTCAGCGTCCCAGCGCCAGACATCGAAATTCGCGTTGAGCTTGAGGGTTTCGCCCTCCCGGGGGCCTTCGCGCTCATAGGACAGGTCGGCGGACCGGTCGCTCATCGAGACCCGCCGGTTCGTACGCTCGCTGAACGATCGGGCGCTGGCGTATCGCGACACCACCTCGCGCGTTCGCGGCTCATCGCTGTCGAAATCGAAGCTGTCCAAGCTGACCGTCACGGACTGCTTGTCCGTCGGCCGATAGGTCGCCTTGAGTTGGGCCTGAAGGGTGTCGGTGTCCTGGTCGCGACGGCTGACGCTGGTTCGTTCGCCCAGGGGCGCGCCGCCGGTCCCCAGATAGGTCCGCTCTGATGATCCCGTGTTGCGCGACTCCCGTTGCGCGACATCCACAATGCCGCCGAACGTCCACTTTCCCAGGGTAAGATTGGGGGCAAGCCGAGCCGAGCGCACATCGGTTCCAAACGTCGCGCCGGCGGTCCCTGACCAACCTGGCCTCTGGCGCTTGCGCATGATGATGTTGATGACCCCGCCCGTCCCCTGGGCCGAGACCTGGCTGGACGGATTGGTGATCACCTCGATCCGCTCGACATCGGCGCCGGTCAGGGCGTTCAGCTTGGCGGTCGTCCCCGGGCCGCTCTTGCCATCGAACTGCACGGTTACGCCGCCCGTTCCCAGCAGCCGCACCTGACCGTCGGCGCCGACGCTGACCGAGGGCAACTTGCCGAGGATGTCGATCAGAGAGGCGGCCTTGGCCTGAGGATCATCGCGGATGTCGTAAGAGGTGCGGTCGATGCGCCGCACGACGCCTGGGCGAACGCTCTCGATCACGATGTCGGAGAGCGTCGTCGACTCGCCGCCAGCGGGCGCGGGCGCCTTGGTCGTCTGGGCCAGCGTTTCCCCAGCCGCCATCAGTGTCAGGACAGCGGCGCAACCGCCGGAAATAAAGCGAACCATCGAGCCCCCGGGTCGTTCGATGGCCTAGCTTCATAAACCTAAGAGGGCAATAAAGTGGCGAAATTTCCCGTGGTTGAAAAATCGTCTGACACCCCTTGCCCGCAGGGCGCCTAACCTCCCTTAATGCCCCATGACCACCAAGACCTTCAAAGGCGGATGCCTGTGCGGCGCCTTGCGCTGGGAAGCCGACCGCGCGCCCGACTATATGGGTCTTTGCTGCTGCGCCGACTGCCGAAAGGCCTCGGGATCGGGCTTCATCCCGTTCATGGGGTTTGCGGCCGCCGCCCTGACCATCACCGGGCCGACGCGGCAGTATCGCAGCCCGGCGTTGCGTGGCGGCGAGGCCACGCGCAATTCCTGTGCGGCCTGCGGCGGCCTGATGTTCGGCGGCGAGCACGGGCTGGACGACAGCCACACGATCTACGCCGGCAGCCTGGACGACCCGAGCCTCTTCAAGCCAGTGATGCTGCTGTTCGAGCGGGACCGGCCCGACTGGGTGGTCCCGCCCGAGGGCTTGCAGCGCTTCGAGACAATGCCCGACTAGAACGGCATCCCCGGATCGTAGTGGTCCGGCGCCTGGCCGATCAGGGCGATTTCCATCGGCGCCTTGGCGGGGCCCAGCAACTCGCCGCCATAGACCGCCGTGCCGTCATAGGCCTTGCCGAGGAACGCCTTGACCGCCTCGGCGTAGACGCCCACGCCCGCTTCCAGCCCCTTGGACATCAGGAAGCCCGCGACGGCGGCCTTGGCGCCCAGCGCGGTGTGTCCGTAGGCCTCGAAATACTTCTGCTGGCCGACGATGTAGTCGATCGCCGCCGAGATGTTCACGCCAGCGGCCGTCGCCTTGGAATTGCCGATGATGGCGTCGTACATCTTGGTGACCGCCTCGCGGAAGCCCAGGCTGTCATAGGCGGCCTTGAAGGTGGCCGCGCCGGTCCCACTCATCGCCTGGTTCACCGCGAACTCGATGTACTTGTTCTCGGTGTTGTAGATCGCATAGGCGAAATCGGTCAGGTCGCTGGTGTTGGTGGCGCTGTCGATCAGCTCGTTCAGCGCCGCCTGGGTGGGCGTACGGCCGGTGAAGAAGTTCACGGCCTGCAAAGCCAGGGCCGACGTGTCGGCCGAGAAGCTGACCAGCTTGTCGAGGAACACCGCCTTGGTGATCTTGCCGGCCGCCACGTCGACCTGCAGTTGCGCCAGCAGCTTCATCTCGCTGTAGAGGGTGTTGAGCACCTTCTCGCCATTGGGTCCGGTCAGATACTCCGACAAGGCCTTTGACGAAGTCGCCGAGATGCCCGACAGCGCCTTGTAGATCTCCTCGACCTTGTCCTTGGTCAGGACCAGCGGCGCGACCTCGCCGCCCGTCCCCGTTCCGCCGGTGTTTCCGCCGCTGCCCCCGCCGAACACCACGCTGAGCGGCGTATCCAACGGATACTTGCTGATTGCGTCGCGGAACGTCTGCACGCCGATATTGATCAGGGTGGGGTTGGCCTCGACGATGGCCAGCGCCGCGTCGACCTGGGGCGTCAGCACGCCCAGGGTCTTGAACAGGACCCGCAGTTCGCCGAACTTGAAGCTGGCCTGGATCAGGCCCGCATCCGCCAGTTGGATGATGAACTGAAAGTCGCGAAGTGTCGGCTCGGCCATGTGGGAATCCCTCCAGGACCCTCCCGCCGCACCACGCGCCACGCCCTGGTCCCTAGCCGATGTTCTAGGATTTCGACGGCCTCAACCGACATCCCCGGAACGGGGGATGGTCAAAGGGACTCAACCTCTGGATGGCGAACTCGGCCCAAACCGCGCCACCAGGTCGTAGGCCTCGCCGGGGAAAATCTGGCGCACGCGCGTGACGTGCTGGCCCTCGCGCCAGGTGCGGCGGTCGACGACGAGGCAGGCGGCTCCCTCGTCCAGGGCCAGGAGGCGGGCGTCGTCGGCGTCGGCGTTGACGGCGCTGATGCGGCTCTCGGCCTCGGTCCAGGCGACGTGCTCCAGGAGCCAGGCGCCGGGGGGATGGGTCGAGAAGTCGGCTTTGGCGATCTCGGGAACCGCCTTCAGCGAGACGAGGCGGCGTTCCAGCGCGAAAGGCCGGCCGCCCGCGTCATGCACCCCGTCCAGCGCCAGAAGCTTGCCGCTCGCCGCCAGCTCGATCTCGTCCGGGCTGTCCCGGTCCGGGGACCGGACCACGCGCGACAACAGTCGAAAGGCGTAGCTCTCCCCGCGCGCCACGATCTCTGACTGGATGTCGGGGATGTTGAGGACCGGCGCATGGACCTTGGGCCGGGCCACGAACGAGCCGGCGCGCTTGCGGCGCACGATCAGTCCGGCCTCGACCAGGGCGATCATCGCCTTGTTCACGGTCATCCGCGAGCAGCCATAGGCCTCCATCAGCTCGGCCTCGGTCGGCGCGCGGTGTCCCGGGGCCCATTCGCCGGAGCGGATGCGGGCCTCGATGTCGGCGCGGATGCGCTGGTGCAGCGGACCCGTCACGCCAGCAGGGCTTTCAGGGTCTCGACATAGCGCGTGGCGATCGCCTCGCGGGCGTGGTGACGGCCGCCCGAGACGAGTTGCTTGCCGTGCCGCCACACGGTGTCGATGCCGCCTCCGGCGAAGATCAGACTGTCGATCAGGGTGTCACCCGCGCGGCCGATAAGGTTGGGGTGGTTTTGATCGAGGGTGACGAAGTCGGCCGGCGCGCCGCGCCGCAGCTCACCGCGTCCCGCGCCCAGGGCCCGGGCGCCGCCCAGAGCCGCTGCACGCCAGAGGTCGCCGCCGGTGGAACGGCGCGGGCCGCCCGCCAGCACGTTGCGGGCCCGGCGGGTCAGGCGCTGGGCGTACTCCAAGGTCCGAAGCTCCTGAGCGGCGTCGATCACGATGTTGGAGTCGGTGCCGATTCCGAAACTTCCGCCAGCGGCCAGATAGTCCGGGGTCGGGAAGATCCCGTCGCCCAGATTGGCCTCCGTCACCGGGCAAAGGCCCGCCACGGCGCCGCTCTTGGCCAGGCGCTCAGTCTCGGTGGCGTTGATGTGGGTGGCGTGGATCAGGCACCAGCGCTGGTCGACCTCGGTGTGGTTCATCAGCCAGCGCACCGGGCGCTGGCCGGTGGCGGCCAGGCAGTCGTCGACCTCCTTGGTCTGCTCGGCCACGTGCATGTGGACCGGGCCGCCGGCGGCCAGCGGCAGGATCGCGTCAAGCTCCTCGCCGGTCACCGCGCGCAGGCTGTGCGGCGCGATCCCGACCACCGCCTCGGGCAGGCCCGCGACGAGCCCTCGGCACGCCTCGACCAGTCGCGCAAAGCCGTCGACGTCGTGGATGAAGCGCTTCTGGCCGTCGGTCGGCGGCAGGCCGCCGAAATTGCTGTGGGCGTAGAACACCGGCAGCAGGGTCAGACCGATGCCGGTCTCTTCGGCCGCCGCCGCCATCCTTGCCGCCATCTCGGCCGGATTGTCGTAGACGCCGCCGTCGGGGGCGTGGTGCAGATAGTGGAACTCGCCCACCCGGGTGAATCCGCCCTCCAGCATCTCGACCTGGCCCATGGCGGCGATGGCCTGGGCCATGTCGGGGTCGAGCCGCGCGAGGAAACGGTACATCACCTCGCGCCAGGTCCAGAAGTTGTCGCCCGTCTCGCCGCGCGTCTCGGCCAGGCCCGCCATGGCGCGCTGGAAGGCGTGGCTGTGGACGTTGCCGAGACCCGGCAGCGCGGGACCCAGACGCTGCGCGTCGCCGGCCGGGGCGTCGGTGTCGATCCGCGCGATACGGCCGTCGGTGATCGTGAACTTGACGCCCCGGGCCCAGCCGTCCGCCAGCAGCGCGCGCTCGCACCAGACCACGGTCGAAACGGAGTCGGGAATTTGCGCGTCGGTCACTGGACAAGCCTCATCGTTCGCAAATATGTCTATACATATTGAAGCGCGCCGCAAGGGCCGCGCGGCGTTGGCGGAGGCAGGCTCATGCGCTGTGATCGGGTGTGGATCAACGCCCGTCTCGCCACCCTGGCGCCGGGCCGCGAGGGGCTGGGCGTCATCGAGGACGGCGTCGTCGCCAGCCTGGACGGCCGTATCGCCTATGCCGGCCCCGCCGCCGACGCCCCGGCCTTCGAGGCCGCCGAAACGGTCGATATCGACGGCCGCTGGATCACGCCCGGCCTGATCGACCCGCACACCCATCTCGTCTTCGCCGGCGACCGCGCCCACGAGTTCGAGCTGCGCCTGGCCGGCGCCTCCTACGAAGAAATCGCCCGCGCCGGCGGCGGCATCGTTTCGACCATGCGCGCCACCCGCGCCGCGTCCGAGGCTGAGCTGGTCCAGGCCGCCCTGCCGCGCCTCGACGCCCTGCTGGCTGAGGGCGTCACCACGGTCGAGATCAAGTCCGGTTATGGCCTGTCGCTGGACGATGAGCTCAAGAGCCTGCGCGCCGCCCGGGCGCTGGCCGACATCCGCCGGGTGGCTGTCACCACCACGTTCCTGGGCGCCCACGCCCTGCCGCCCGAATATCGCGACGACAAGGACGGTTATGTCGATCTGGTCTGCCAGACCATGATCCCCGCCGTCGCCGCGCGCGGCCTGGCCGACGCGGTGGACGGGTTCTGCGAAGGCATCGGCTTCTCGCCCGACCAGATCCGCCGGGTGTTCGACGCGGCCAAGGCCCATGGCCTGCCGGTCAAGCTGCACGCCGAGCAGTTGTCGAACCTGTCGGGCGCAGCGCTGGCGGCCGAGTACAACGCCCTTTCGGCCGACCATCTGGAGTACCTGGACGAGGCAGGCGTCGCCGCCATGGCCGCCTCAGGCACGGTCGCGACCCTGCTGCCGGGCGCCTACTACTTCACCCGCGAGCACAAGGCCCCGCCGATTGCGGCCCTGCGCGCGGCGGGCGTGCCGATGGCCCTGGCCACCGACTGCAACCCCGGCACCTCGCCCCTGACCTCGCCGCTCTTGGTCATGAACATGGCCGCCACCCTGTTCCGGATGACCGTCGAGGAGTGCCTGGCCGGCGTCACGCGCGAGGCGGCGCGGGCGCTGGGGCTGCTAAGCGATCGCGGGACGCTGGAGGCCGGCAAGGCCTGCGATCTCGCCATCTGGGACGTCGAGCGTCCCGCCGAACTTGTCTATCGCATGGGCTTCAATCCGCTCCATGCCCGCGTGTGGAGAGGCCTGTGACCGAGCTTGTTCTGAACCCCGGCGCGGTGTCGCTCTCAGAGTGGAAGGCGATCTATCGCGGCGCCTCGGCGCGGCTGGCCGAGACGGCCTGGCCCGTGATCGCGGAAAGCGCGGCGGCCGTGCAGCGCATCCTGGCCAAGGGCGAGCCGGTCTATGGGATCAACACCGGCTTTGGCAAACTGGCCAGCGTCCGGATCGGCGACGCCGACCTTGAGACCCTGCAGCGCAACATCGTGCTGTCGCACGCGGCGGGCGTCGGCGAGCCCTCGCCCGTCCCGGTGATCCGCCTGATGATGGCCCTGAAGCTGGCCAGCCTGGCGCAGGGCGCTTCGGGCGTCCGCGTCGAGACGGTGCGGATGCTCGAAGAGATGCTGGTCGAGGGCCTGACGCCGGTGGTGCCGTGCCAGGGCTCGGTCGGCGCCTCGGGCGATCTGGCCCCGCTGTCGCACATGGCCGCGACCATGATCGGGGTCGGCGAGATCTTCGTCGGCGGCCAGCGCCTGCCGGCGGCGGAGGGCCTGGCGCAAGCGGGCCTCGAGCCCCTCACCCTAGGCCCCAAGGAGGGCCTGGCCCTGCTGAACGGCACCCAGTTCTCGACCGCCAACGCGCTGGCGGGCCTGTTCGAGGCCGAGCGCCTGTTCCAGTCGGCCCTGGTCACCGGCGCGCTCTCCACCGAGGCCGCCAAGGGCTCGGACACGCCGTTCGACCCGCGTATCCACACCCTGCGCCGCCACGCCGGCCAGATCGAGACCGCCGCCGCGCTTCGCGCCCTGATGAGCGCCTCCGAGATCCGCGCGTCGCACCTGAAGGAGGACGAGCGCGTGCAGGACCCCTACTGCCTGCGCTGCCAGCCCCAGGTGATGGGTGCGGCGCTGGACGTGCTGCGCCAGGCGGCCACGACCCTGGCGACCGAGGCCAATGGCGTCTCGGACAATCCGCTGATCTTCCCGGAAGCCGACGAGGCTTTGTCGGGCGGCAACTTCCACGCCGAGCCGGTGGCCTTCGCCGCCGACATGATCGCCCTGGCGGTCTGCGAGATCGGCTCGATCGCCGAGCGGCGCATCGCCATGCTCGTTGACCCGGCGCTGTCGGGCCTGCCGGCCTTCCTGACGCCGAAGCCGGGGCTGAACTCCGGCTTCATGATCCCGCAGGTCACGGCCGCCGCCCTTGTGTCGGAGAACAAGCAGCGCGCCTACCCCGCCAGCGTCGACTCCATCCCGACCTCGGCCAACCAGGAAGACCACGTCTCGATGGCCGCCCACGGCGCCCGCCGCCTCTTGGCGATGGTTGAGAACGCCGACGCGGTCCTGGGCATCGAGCTGCTGGCCGCCGCCCAAGGCTGCGACTTCCACGCCCCGCTGCGCTCCAGCGCCGCGCTGGAGGCCGTGCGGGCGCTGACGCGGAGCCAGGTCCCGCACCTGTCGGACGACCGCCACTTCCACCCCGACATGGAAGCGGCCAACGCCCTTGTGCGGAGCGGGGCGGTGATTGGCGCGGTGGGTGATCTGCCGGGGGTGATGTGATGGCCCCTCTTCTCAATGTCATCCCGGAAGCCTCGGAGAGGCTATCCGGGACCCAGGGGCAACCGCGCTGCGCCGGCCCCTGGGTCCCGGCTCTCCGCTTCGCTGCGGCCGGGATGACACAATGAGCTGGCTCCAAGTCACCCGAGGCCAAGCCCCCCTCATCATCTCCCTGCCCCACACCGGCACGGACATCCCGCCGGACATCGAAGCGCGGCTCGTCTCGCCCTGGCTGGCGCGCAAGGACGCCGACTGGTGGGTCGACCGGCTGTACGCCTTCGCCGAGGGCATGGGCGCGACGCTGGTCCGCACGGCGATCTCGCGCACGGTCATCGACGTCAATCGCGACCCGTCCGGCGCCTCGCTCTATCCCGGCCAGGCGACCACGGAGCTTTGCCCGACCACCACCTTCGACGGCGAGCCGCTGTATCGCGACGGCGGACCGGACGCGGCCGAGATCGACCGCCGCCTGACCACCTGGTTCGAGCCCTATCACGCCGCCCTGCGCGCCGAGATCGACCGCCTGCGCGCCATCCATCCGACGGTCGTGCTCTACGAAGCCCACTCGATCCGCTCGCGCGTGCCGCGCCTGTTCGACGGCGAGCTGCCGCAGTTCAACCTCGGGACCAACAGCGGCCAAAGCTGCGCCGACGCCCTGACCGCCGCTGTCGAGGCCGCCTGCGACGCATCCGGCCTGAGCCGCGTCACCAACGGCCGCTTCAAGGGCGGCTGGACCACGCGCCACTACGGCCAGCCCGCGACCGGCGTCCATGCGATCCAGATGGAACTGGCCTGCCGGGGCTACATGGACGATCCGGCCGACGCGCCCACGCCCGACACCTGGCCCACGCCCTTCCACGCCGACCGCGCCGCGCCGCTGCGCGCGGTGCTGGAGGATGTTCTCACCGCCTGCCTCCAGTTTGCGAGAGCCCAAGCATGACCCGCCGCGACACCTCCCGCGTCATCCGCCCCGCCACGGGCCCTGAACGCACCGCCAAGTCCTGGCTGACCGAAGCCGCCCTGCGGATGCTGATGAACAACCTGCACCCCGATGTCGCCGAGCGTCCGGAGGAGTTGGTGGTCTATGGCGGCATCGGCCGCGCGGCTCGCGACTGGGAGAGCTTCGACAAGATCGTCGAGACCCTGCGCCGGCTCGAGGACGACCAGACCCTGCTGGTGCAGTCGGGCAAGCCGGTCGGCGTCTTCCGCACCCACGCCGACGCCCCGCGCGTTCTGATCGCCAACTCCAACCTGGTGCCGCGCTGGGCCAGCTGGGAGCACTTCAACGAGCTCGATCGCAAGGGCCTGGCCATGTACGGCCAGATGACCGCCGGCTCGTGGATCTATATCGGCGCCCAGGGCATCGTGCAGGGCACCTATGAGACCTTCGTCGAGATGGGCCGCCAGCATTATGGCGGCGACCTCTCCGGCCGCTGGCTGCTGACGGCGGGCCTGGGCGGCATGGGCGGCGCCCAGCCGCTGGCGGCGGTGATGGCCGGCGCCTCGTGCCTGGCCATCGAGTGCCAGCCCTCGTCGATCGAGATGCGCCTGCGCACCGGCTATCTGGACCGCGCGACCGAAAGTGTCGACGAGGCCCTGGCCTGGATCGCGGAGTCCTGCGCGGCCAAGACGCCGATCTCTGTGGGCCTCTTGGGCAACGCGGCTGAACTGCTCCCCGAGCTCTTCCAGCGCGGTGTGCGGCCCGACCTGCTGACCGACCAGACCAGCGCCCATGACCCGGTCAACGGCTACCTGCCCGCCGGCTGGAGCCTGGAGCGCTGGCATGCGATGCGCGATCAGGACCCGCCGCAGGTCGCCGAGGCCGCGAAGGCCTCGATGGCCGCGCATGTGAAGGCCATGCTGGACTTCCAGGCCGCCGGGGTGCCGACCGTCGACTACGGCAACAACATCCGCCAGATGGCGCTGGAGGAAGGCGTGACCAACGCCTTCGACTTCCCCGGCTTCGTGCCCGCCTATATCCGCCCGCTGTTCTGCCGGGGGGTCGGACCGTTCCGCTGGGCGGCGCTGTCGGGCGATCCGGAGGACATCGCCAAGACCGACGCCAAGGTCAAAGAGCTGATCCCGGACAATCCGCACCTGCACAACTGGCTCGACATGGCCGGCCAGAAGATCAAGTTCCAGGGCCTGCCCGCCCGTATCTGCTGGGTCGGCCTCGGGGATCGCCACCGCCTGGGCCTGGCCTTTAACGAAATGGTCGCCAAGGGTGAGCTGAAGGCCCCGATCGTCATCGGTCGCGACCACCTCGACTCCGGCTCGGTCGCCTCGCCCAACCGCGAGACCGAGGCCATGCGCGACGGCTCGGACGCGGTGTCGGACTGGCCGCTGCTGAACGCCCTGCTCAACACCGCCTCGGGCGCCACCTGGGTGTCGCTGCACCACGGCGGCGGGGTCGGCATGGGCTTCTCGCAGCACGCCGGCATGGTCATCGTCTGCGACGGCACCGAGGCCGCCGCCCGGCGTGTCGAGCGGGTGCTGTGGAACGACCCGGCCACCGGCGTCATGCGCCACGCCGACGCCGGCTACGATATCGCGGTCGCCTGCGCGCGGGAGAAGGGTCTGGATCTGCCGGGAATACTGTAGGCGCGAATCTCAACCAAAACGCTCGTCCATGCGTTTCAGCCTCGACGGGGTGCGACAAGGCGGCGCGCGACAGGTCGTCCCGTTCGCAGGGGCCGAGTCAATCTCGACCATGGGGACGTGGTTAAGGAGCGTTGCATGACCGTCGCCTCGCAGAGCCGTTTGTTCGACCCGCGCCCCCGGCGCGCCCCTCGCCGGGAGTCCCGCCAGTGGCCCCTCGGCCTCGCCGTGCTGGTAGCCTCGGTGCTCAACGCCGTGGTCTGGGGCGGCCTCTTCGCGGTGGCGAAGGTGTTCCTGAATTTGTGAGCGTAAGCGTTTCGTATTTCTCCCCCGAAAGCGACTTGGGCCGCGCCTGACAAGGACGCGGCCCTTTTTTCGGGGTGTATGAAGCTGCGCGGCCGACGCCGTCAGATCGGCATCCGCATGATTTCCTGATAGGCCGAGATCACCTGGTCGCGGATCGACATCACCGTCTCGAGGCTGGCTTCGGCCGAGCTGATGGCGGTGACCACGTCGACCAGTTCCGCCTTGCCGGCCACCTGGGCGGCGATCTGGTGTTCGGCGACCTTCGAGGCCTTGGTCGCCCCGTCCATGGCCGACTTCAGGAGGTCGCCGAAGTCGACGCCCTTGTTCTGAGAGCCGCCGATCGACCCGATGGAGCCGACCGACATGGCGCCGGAATTGGCGTAGGCCTTGGCGGCGGCGAGCGCGGTGATCATGGCCTAGCCCCTACTTCTTGAGGATGTCGAGGGTGCGCGACTCCATGGCGCGCGCGGTCTCGATGACATTGAGGTTGGCTTCGTAGGCGCGCTGCGCCTCCTTCATGTCCAGCGCCTCGACCATGGTGTTGACGTTGGGCAGCTTGACGTAGCCCTTGGCGTCGGCGGCCGGGTTGCCGGGGTCGTACTCGGTCTTGAAGTCGCTCTGGTCGGGGTCGACCCGCAGCATCTGCACGCCCTCGGCGCCCTGCACCTTGGTCGGCTTGAACACCGGCACCTGACGGCGATAGGGGTCGCCGCCCGCCGTGCGCGCGGTCGAGTTGGCGTTGGCGATGTTCTCGGCGATGACCCGCATGCGGCCTTGCTGGGCGCGCAGGGCGGACGAGGCCACGGCCATGGTCGCGAGGGATTGGGACTTGATCTCGGGCATCGCCTAGAGTCCTCAGCCGGAAGGCTTGCGAGCGGCCATGCGGAGCATGGTCATCGATTTCTGGTAGAAGCTGATCGCCGCGTCGTAGTTCATCCGCGCGTCGGTCATCTTCAGCATCTGGTCTTCGAGCGACACCGCGTTGCCGTCGAGCGTGGTCTCGGAGTCCGCGCCCGCCGTCGCCCGCCAGGCGCTGGGGGCGTTGGGGCGGCCCTGGTGCGTCGGGGCCGTGGCCATCATGGTGACGCCCGAGGTCGGCGCCGCCCGGCCGCCGCGATAGACCGGTCCGGCCGCGTGGTTCATCAGCGAGGCCTGGAAGCTGAACGGCTTCAGGTCGCTGGGGCGATAGCCGGGGGTGTCGGCGTTGGCGACGTTCTGGGCGACAAGCTTCTGGCGCTCGGTCAAATAACCGAGGCGGCTCTTGAGCATGCCGAACAGGGGGATGTCATCGGGACCCATGCGAACATGGTGAAGAAACAGGGTTAATCCGGCATTAAGAAGCCTCAGGCACACCAGGGTCCGTAGGGGCGTTTCCCTGCGCTAAGTTGTCTCGCCAAGAGCGGCCCCGAGCCTCATGGACGTCATCGAATTCATCCGCGCCCTGGCGGCCCTGGCGTTCACCCTGGGCCTGATCGGCCTGGCTGCGTGGGCGCTGCGCAAGTACGGCCCCGACGCCATAGGCCGCGCCATCGCCGCGCGCCAGGATCGTCGCCTGAAGGTCGTCGAAAGCCTGGCGCTGGACCCGACCCGGCGCCTGGTGGTGGTCAGCCTGGACGGCGAGGAGCGGCTGGTGCTGCTGGGCGACGGCAGGCTGCTGGACTGGACGCCCAACGGCGCCGCCGCCCCCTCCCCCGTCGCCCCTCCTTCCGTCGCCGAACCGGAGCCCGTGGCCTGATGATCCGCGACCTCGTCAAGTCCGTCACCGGCGCCAAGCCCGAAGACCTGCGCCGCGCGGCGCTGATCTCGGTGCTGGCGGCCATCGCCTGCGCGATCATGCCGGCCGCGGCCATGGCCCAGTCGGCGGTGAACATCAATCTGGGCACCGGCGCGGGCCTGACCGAGCGGGTCGTCCAGCTGGTCGGCCTGATGACGGTGCTGTCGCTGGCGCCGTCGATCGTGATCATGACCACCTCGTTCGTGCGGATCGTGGTGGTCCTGGGCCTCCTGCGCACCGCCATCGGCGTGCAGCAGAGCCCGCCCAACCCCGTGCTGATCAGCCTGGCCCTGTTCCTGACCGCGATCGTCATGGGGCCAACCTTCGAGCGCTCCTACGACGCGGGGATCAAGCCGCTGCTGGACCAGCAGATGGAGCTGCCCGAGGCGGTCGAGGCCGCCGGCGGCCCGGTAAAGCAGTTCATGCTCAGCCAGGTGAATCGCGACGACCTGGCCCTGTTCGTGCGGCTGTCCAAGATCCCGACGCCCAAGACTGCTCAGGAGACGCCGCTGAAGGTGGTCACGCCCGCCTTCATGATCTCGGAGCTGAAGCGCGCCTTCGAGATCGGGTTCCTGTTGTTCATCCCGTTCCTGGTCATCGACCTCGTCGTGGCCAGCGTGCTGATGAGCATGGGCATGATGATGCTGCCGCCCGCCTCGATCAGTCTGCCGTTCAAGCTGATCTTCTTCGTGCTAGTGGACGGCTGGCGACTCGTGGCCGGAAGCTTGGTCGAAAGCTTCCAGCGCGGCGCTGGCGGATAGACTTCTTCAGAAGACCAAGACCATGACCGTTTTCGTTCTCGGCTCGATCAATCTGGACGCCGTGGCGCGGGTCGATGACCTGCCGCGCCCCGGCGAGACGGTCGCCGGCAAATCGCTGGAGCTGTTCCTGGGCGGCAAGGGCGCGAACCAGGCGGTGGCCGCCGCGCGCATGGGCGCGGCCACCCGTCTGATGGGCGCCGTGGGCGGCGACGACAGCGGCGCAGGCCTCAAGGCCAAGCTGGCCGGCTATGGCGTGCAGGTCGCTGACGTCGCCGAGCTTCAGGGCGTACCCACCGGCCAGGCGCATGTCTGGGTCGCCGACAGCGCCGAGAACATGATCGTGGTCACCGCCGGGGCCAACGCCATGATCACGCCGCAGCAGGTGGCCGCCACCCCGATCGAGGGTCAGCGGGTGCTGCTCTGCCAGCTGGAGACCCCGGCGGTCGCCATCGAGACCCTGTTCCGCGCCGGTTCGGCCAAGGGCGCCCTTCGGATCCTGAACGCCGCCCCGGCCCTGCCCCAGGGGGCGGCGCTGTTCCCGCTGACCGACATCCTGATCGTCAACCAGACCGAACTGGCCGCCTACGCCAAGCTCGACCGCGAACCGGTCAAGCTGGAGGAGGTCTCGGTCGCTTCCCGCAAGCTGATGAGCCGGCCCGACCAGACGATCATCGTCACCCTCGGCGCGGCCGGCGCGGCGGTGGTGCGTCGCGACGAGGCGTTCCTGGTCGAGGGCAAGAAGGTCAAGGCGATCGACACCGTCGGCGCCGGCGACTGCTTCTGCGGCGCCCTGGCCGCGACCCTGTCGCAGGGCATGGATCTCGCCGAGGCCGTCGAGATGGCCAACGCCGCGGCCGCCCTCTCGGTCCAGAAAGCCGGCGCCGCCCCGTCGATGCCCAGCCGCCGCGAGGTCGAGGCGTTCCTGGCGGCGTGAGGCGAAGGCGGACGTTGCATGCTCGGACAGATCCTCCCCCGCGATGCGGGGGAGCATCTAATGTCCCGCCTCCACCCATTCCAGACTTCAGATCCGCCCGCGCCCGCGATGCCGAGCCGGCGAACGCGCCCTCAGGCCGCGCGGATGCCCGAGACGCCTTCGGCGGCTGCGCCGACCACGGCGTCGTAGCCGAGGATCATGTCGACGTCCTTGCCGTTGCTGGCCAGGGGCAGGCGCAGCCACAGGATCGACATGTGCGGCGCGCCGCGCCAGGCCAGGCTGTGGACGCCCACGCCGGGACGACGCTCGTCCACGACCTTGTCGAGTTCCTTGCGCCAGTATTCGCCGGGGGCGCCCTGATAGATGTCGCCCAGCATCCGGCCGGTGATCTCGCGGCCATAGACGCCGTAGAGACCGGTGCCCGCCAGGCGCAGGCGATAGTCGCGGGACGCGCCGCCGACGACGTCGATGAGGCTGACGGTCGGCAGCAGCCGTTTCATGCTCGCAGGATGCACGTCGACGCGCGCGGGGAGGTTCGCCCCCCGACGGAGGGACGCCCAGTAGGCGAACATCTCCTGGTGAGCGCGGGCCGCCGTAGCGGATGCGCTCAGTTGCGCGGACATCTTCAGAGTCCTTAACAAGCTATTGGAATCACTTCGATTCACTATCGCTTAAGGAACGAATCGGCGGCAAGTGAAAAACATGCCGCGCGACAAGATTCCCGGGGAGAGTCAACCACCAACGACAACGCCCGCCATCCGGGTCCGGACGACGGGCGTTGATCTTGGCAGAGGCCGCGAACGGCCAAGCTTTTGTTCCGACTCGGCTATTTCGCCTTGCGCGCGGGTTTGCGGCCGCCTTGGCCCAGGCCCATCTGCTTGGCGAGGTTCGAACGCGCCTCGGCGTAGTTCGGCGCCACCATGGGGTAATCCTTGGGCAGACCCCACTTGGCGCGGTAATCCTCAGGCGTCATGTCGTACTTGGTGCGCAGGTGGCGCTTCAGCGATTTGAACTTCCGGCCGTCTTCCAGGCAGATCAGATAGTCGGGCGTGATCGACTTGCGAACCGGCACCGCCGGGTCCTTCGGCGCAGGGGCTGGCTCAGCGACCGGAGCGCCGACAGTGGCCAGCGCGGCGTGGACCTGCTTGATCAAGGCGGGCAGATCGGCGGTCGAAACCAAGTTGTTGCCGACATAGGCGGAAACGATGCCTGCCGTCATCTCGATCAGGTCGGATTGATCTTCCATATGCGTCGCCCGTCGCCAAATCTTTTTGTTGGTGCGGCTGATTCCTAGATCAGTCGAAGGCTGCATAGCGAGATTACTGAGCCCGAGCAATATGAAGCCCGGCAAGAGATCATTCGTAATGGTCTAATGTTCGCGAGCGCCTGTCGCTACTCGAAATAGCGAGAGACGGTGATGGATATCCTGAGTATCGATATGTGCGGTCGATTGGATATCGGCGATATCGCGGCGTTAACGGCCAAAGTCGCGCGAGAGCGCCAGCATGGCGGCGCGCTGTGGCGCTGAGTATTCATCGACGGCGCCCTGATCGCCGTCCCGGATCGCCTTCAGAAGCGCCGGTGTCAGGGCCGAGGTCAGCGACCAGTTCCAGTAGCGCAGGACCGTCTGGGCGCGGTCGACGGCGACGGTGTCATAGACGGTCAGCACGCGTTCCAGCGCGGGGTCAGGCGCGCCCGACGGATCGACCTCCTGGCGGCGCAGGCCACGCCAAAGCTGGCGCACGCAAGCGCGCGGAAGACCCGTGGCCTTGCAGAGGATCGCCAGCGGCTCGCCGCCCCGATCGGTGAAGATCTTGGCGCCGGTCATCGGCTTCAGGCCCGACAGATACGAAATCTCCTCGGCGATCTCGCGGGTGAATCCCGTCTCCCCCGCCGCGACCGCTTCGTCGAGGCTGGCGAACGGGCTCTTGGCGATGGCGGCGCGGTTGCGCTGGCGCCGCTCGATGAACTGCAGCGCCTTGCGCGACAGCGGGTCCTGCCAGCCCTCGGCCGAGGCCAGGGCGAAGACGTCGCCGACGGCGTCCTGCAAGATCTCCCGCGACACCGCAAAGCGCTGGAGGATGGTGCGCCGCGCCTCGGAGTCGGCCCACCAGAACATCACATAGGCGTGGCTGGGCCGAAGCTCGGCGCGACGCAGCAGCAGCGCGATCAGGTGCGGCGCGTCGCGCGTCGCCGCGACGATGTTCTCGACGCCCTGGTGGCTGATCTTGGCCAGTTCGTTGCGCAGCAGGGTCTCGATGACGGCCGGCTCGCCGACCTCGATCAGCGCATCGGCCACCACCTCGCTGACGCCGCGACGCTGGGCGATCAGGCGCCGGTGCTCGGTCGTGGCGTGGTACAGGCAGTTGATCAGATCCGCGTCCGACAGCTTCTCGGAATCGACCAGCAGGGCGCGGGCCACGGGCAGCTCGTCGCGCAGCAGCAGCCGCACCAGCACGCCCGGCATCTCGTTGAGCATGGCCAGGCGGCGGGCGACCTTCTCGCGCTCGCCCACATTGGCGTCGCGCAGCATCTCCACCAGCAGATCGGCCGTCATCGACCGTTCGAACGCGTTGATCCGGCTGCTGGGCAGGCAGACGACGTCGGCCAGCCGCTTGAGCAGCGTCGAGCGCGAGCGCGGCGCGGCCTTGGGGGCCTCGGGCTCCTCGAACGACGGGGTCAGCGCGGCTTCGCTCATGGCCGCCAGCAGACCAGAACGTGATTAACGGCCGGTGAGCGGGGGCGCGGCAAATACGCCTGCGCCCCCTTCGCCTTACCGGAATTCGGGATCCTTCCACTCCGGCCAGATGTCCGGCACGTCGGTCGAGACCTTGTTCGGATAGACCGGCGCGCGCTTTTCGAGGAACGAGGTGACGCCCTCCTTGGCGTCGCCCGACGCGCCGCGCGACTGGATGGCGCGGCTGTCGGCCTTGTGCGCCTCCATCGGGTGGTCGGCGCCGGCCATGCGCCAGAGCAGTTGACGGGTCAGGGCCACCGAGACCGGCGCGGTGTTGTCGGCGATCTCGCGGGCCAGGGCGCGAGCGGCGGGCAGGAGCTCGTCGGGCGCGTGCAGCGAGCGCACCAGGCCTTTCTCCAGCGCCTCGGAAGCCGGGAACACGCGGCCGGTGTAGCACCACTCCAGCGCGGTCTGCAGGCCGACGAGGCGCGGCAGGAACCAGCTAGACGCCGCCTCCGGATTGATGCCCCGACGGGCGAACACGAAGCCGAACTTGGCCTCGGTCGAGGCCAGGCGGATGTCCATCGGTAGCTGCATGGTCACGCCCACGCCGACGGCCGCGCCGTTGATGGCGCCGATGATCGGCTTGAGGCTGTCGTACATGCGCAGGGTCACGCGGCCGCCGCCGTCGCGATAGATGTCGCCAACCTTGCCCTCCTCGCGCTCCAGCGCCTGCGGGCTGGTGCGATCGAAGGTGGCGCCGCCGGCGCCCAGGTCCGCCCCGGCGCAGAACGCCCGGCCCGCGCCAGTGATGATCACCACCTTCACCGCGTCGTCGGCGTCGGTGACGTCGAACACCTCGATCAGGTCCTTCATCATCCGCGCGGTGAAGGCGTTCATCCGGTCGGGACGGTTGAGGGTGATCGTCGCGATCCCGTCCTCGACGTCATACAGCAGGGTCTCGAAGGTCGGTTGCGACATGGCTTCCTCCACGGTCTCGGTTCAAACGATCGTATGACTCGAAGGCGCCGAAGAACAAGACCCAGCCTTGGGCCTTGGGGCGCTCTGCTGTTTTGGGTTCGCTGCGACCGCGCGTCGCGGGGCGCGAGCGGTCAAGCTGAGCCATTCTACAGGTGTCCGGAGCCCCCCATATCCGGACGCCCTACAGCGCCGGCGCGAGTTGTGACCCTCGCGGCCGGCGCGCCCTTTTTCAGCCCCGCTTGACACCCAGCTTGCTGATCGCGTGCACGAAGTTGTTCGGCGCGATCTCGATGTTCCCCGTCCAGTTCAGGTCGGGGAAGCGGGCCAGGATCTGGCGATAGGCTTCCTCCAGCTGGATCTGCGCCACGCGCTTGCCGATGCAGGTGTGCGGGCCGTAGCCGAAGGCGATGTGCTTGCCGGCATTGGCGCGGGTGACGTCCAGCTGGTCGGGGTTCTCGAACATGGCCGGGTCGCGATTGGCCGCGCCATAGTACATGATCGCCTTCTCGCCCTCGCGGATCAGCTGGCCGTTGACCTCGACGTCGCGCGTGGCCGTGCGGCGCATGTAGATCACCGGACTGACCATGCGGATGAACTCGTCGACCGCGCCGGCCAGCAGCGACGGATCGGCGATCAGCTTCTGCTTCTGGTCGGGAAACTCGGTCAGCAGCTTCATCGCGCCCGACAGGGTGTTGCGGGTGGTGTCGTTGCCGGCGAACACGATCAGCAGCCACGAGCCGTCCAGATACTCGTCGGGCAGCACCGCGCCGTCGAGCTGGGCGCGGGCGATCGCGGTCATCAGGTCTTCCTTCGGGTCCTCGCGACGCTTGTGCAGCATCATGCGGCCGTACTCGAACATCTCCTCGACGTTGTTGTTGAAGTCCATGACGAACTGCATGAGCTCCAGCGTCGGCTGCATCGGCGCATTGGCCTGCTTGACCGCCAGGTCCTGGGCGCGCTCCAGATAGTGCATCCAGGTCAGGAACTTGGGCCGGTCCTCCGGCGGCACGCCCAGGATCTCGCACAGGGTGAACAGCGGCAGCACACTGGAGAAGTGCTCGACCATGTCGATCTCGGCGCCGTTCGCCAGCAGCGGCTCCATGTTGTCCAGCAGACGCGTCACCTCGCCTTTTACCCGCTCGGTCAGCGCGCGCAGGTAGGACGGCGTGAAATAGGGCATGTGCTCGCGACGCAGCTGCAGGTGATGCGGCGCGTCCATGTTGATCATGGTGTCCATCGAGGCGCGGAACAGCAGCGCATGGCGCTTTTCCGGCGCGCCCATCGACATCAGGATGCCGCCCCGCTGGGACGAGAAGGTCTCCGGATCGCCATTGACCCGGTGAACGTCCTCATAGCGCGTCAGGGCCCAGAAGCCCGGACCGTCAAACGGCTCGGGGTGCCACATCACCGGCGCCTGTTCGCGCATGCGGGCGAAGTCGGCCCAGGGCTGGCCCTTGGTGAAGCGGAAGATATCGGCCAGGTCGACATCACTGAGGGTCGGATAGGTCGGCGGCGCTCCGGGGCCGGCCTTGCCGTCCACCACCGTCTGACTGATCAGGTCCACTTTACGCTCCCTAGGGTATCTTTCCGTTAGCGTCAGGATACCCAAGATCGGTGTTCGACCAACGGCGCCGCGACGGCAACTTGCGCAATGGGCGCAGCTGGGCTCATCCTCTCAACTAAACACCGATCATGCGACGAGAACGCTGACGGCAAAGGGAGAGAAGCGATGACCGGGATCATCGAGGCCGACTACGTCGTGGTCGGCGCAGGCTCGGCGGGCTGCGTGCTGGCCGCGCGCCTGTCGGAGAACGGCCGCTACAAGGTGGTGCTGCTGGAAGCCGGCGGCGACGACCGGCCGACCAAGAACCTCTCGCAGTTCGCCTCGAACATGATGATCCACATTCCGGTCGGCTACTCGTCGACCCTGAAGGATCCCAAGGTCAACTGGCTGTTCACGACCGAGCCGGACCCGGGCACCGGCGGCCGCACCCACGTCTGGCCGCGCGGCAAGGTCCTGGGCGGCTCGTCCTCGATCAACGCCATGCTCTATGTGCGCGGCCAGGCCGCCGACTATGACGGCTGGCGGCAGCTGGGCTGCGAGGGCTGGGCCTGGGACGACGTCCTGCCCTACTTCCGCAAGGCCCAGAACCAGGAGCGTGGGGGCTGCGATCTGCACGCCACCGGCGGCCCGCTGAACGTCGCCGACATGCGCGACGCCCACCCGATCTCCGAAGCGCTGATCGAGGCCTGCGACCAGGCCGGCATCCCACGCTATGCCGACCTGAACGGTCCCGACCAGGAAGGCGCCACCTGGTATCAGGTGACCCAGAAGAACGGCGCGCGCTGCTCGTCGGCGGTGGCTTACCTGCACCCCGCCATGAAGCGCCCGAACCTGCGGGTCGAGACCAACGCCCTGGCCGGCCGCGTGCTGTTCGAGGGCAAGCGCGCCGTCGGCGTCGAGTTCACGCAGAACGGCGAGCGACGCACGGTGATGGCGCGCGGCGAGGTCATCCTGGCCGGCGGCGCGATCAACTCACCCCAACTGCTGCAACTGTCCGGCATCGGCCCGGGCGGCCTGCTGCGCGAGCATGGCATTGAGGTGATCCATGACCTGCCCGGCGTCGGCGAGAACCTGCAGGACCACTACATCGTCGCCGCCCGCTATCGGCTGAAGTCGGGCACCATCTCGGTCAATGAGCAGAGCAAGGGCGGACGCCTGGCCGCCGAGGCGATGAAGTACCTGCTGTTCCGCAAGGGCCTGCTGACCCTCTCGGCGGCGCACGTCGCGGCGTTCTGCAAGTCTCGTCCCGATCTCGCAGGACCAGACATCCAGTTCCACATCCTCCCGGCGACCATGGACCTGGAGAAGCTGTTCAACGAGCAGAAGATGGAGCTGGAAGGCGCCCCGGGCATGACCATCGCGCCCTGCCAGCTACGCCCCGAAAGCCGCGGGCACATCCGCATCAAGTCGGCCGATCCGTCGGTCTATCCGGCGATCTTCGCCAACTATCTGGCCGATCCGCTGGACCAGGAAGTGATCGTCGCCGGCCTGAAATGGGCGCGGAAGATCGGCCAGCAGCCGGCCATCGCCCAATACGTCGAGAGCGAGATGAATCCCGGCCTCGACGTCCAGACCGACGAGCAGCTGCTGGAGTTCGCCCGCCAGACGGGCTCGACCCTCTATCACCCCGTCGGCAGCTGCCAGATGGGGACCGGGCCGATGGCCGTGGTGGACGCGCAACTGCGCGTGCGTGGCGTCGAGGGCCTGCGCGTGGTCGACGCCTCGATCATGCCGCGCCTGATCTCCGGCAACACCAACGCCCCCTCGATCATGATCGGGGAAAAGGGCGCGGACATGATCCTGGCCGCCGCCAAGCAGCCCGTGGCCGCCTAACGCCCAACCCGTGTCATCCCGGCCGCAGCGTAGCGGAGAGCCGGGACCCAGGGGCGGCGCGCACCGCGCTCCGTCAGCCCCTGGGTCCCGGATCGGCCCTGCGGGCCGTCCGGGATGACACATCGAATTAGAACCAGAAACAGACGCAGAGGTCCCGGCTATGCACCCCTACCTCCACGCCCAGTCGCAAGGCGACAAGGCCGCCTATGTCATGTCCGGCTCCGGCGAGGTCGTGACCTACGCCCAGCTGGACGCGCGGTCGAACCAGGGCGCGCACCTGTTCCGGTCGCTGGGCCTGGTTCCCGGCGACGTCATCGCTATCCTGATGGAGAACAACGCCCGCTTCTTCGAGGTGGCGTGGGCGGCCCAGCGCTCGGGGCTCTATTTCGTCTGCATCTCCACCAAGCTGACGGCCGCCGAGGCCGAGTACATCCTGCAGGACTGCGGGGCGAAGGTGTTCATCACCTCGACCGCCATGGGCCCGGTGATCGACGAGATCGCCGCCCTGGTTCCCGGCCTGTCGCTGTTCACGGTGGGCGGCGCCCACGGCCCCTACGCCGACCTCGTCGCCGCGCGTGACAGCCAGCCGACCACGCCGATCGCCGACGAGAGCGCCGGAACCGACATGCTCTATTCGTCGGGCACCACGGGGCGCCCCAAGGGCGTGAAGCCCGCGCTGAGCGGCGGTCCGATCGACGCGCCCAACGCCCTGCAGATGATGGCCCAGGGCCTGTTCGGCTTCTCGGGAGAGAGCATCTATCTCTCGCCCGCGCCGCTCTATCACGCCGCCCCGCTGCGCTGGTGCATGACCGTGCACAAGCTGGGCGGCACGGTGATCGTGATGGAGAAGTTCGATCCCGAGGTCGCGCTCGCCCTGATCGAGACCCACAAGGTCAACTGCGGCCAGTTCGTCCCCACCCACTTCGTGCGGATGCTGAAGCTGCCCGAAGAGGTGCGCGCGAAGTACGACGTCTCGTCGATGAAGTCGGCGGTGCACGCCGCCGCCCCCTGCCCCATCCCGGTCAAGGAGCAGATGATCGCCTGGTGGGGGCCGGTGATCTTCGAGTACTACGCCGGCACCGAGGGTAACGGCTTCTGCTGGATCAATTCGCAGAACTGGCTGACCCACAAGGGCAGCGTCGGCCAGGCCGTGCTGGGTGAACTGCGGATCTGCGACGAGAACGGCGACCCCGTGCCGCCGCGCACCGAGGGCACGGTCTACTTCGCCAACGGCCCGGCGGTGAACTATCACAACGCCCCGGAAAAGACCGCCGAGAGCTACAACAAGCACGGCTGGACCACGCTGGGCGATGTAGGCTGGGCCGACGAGGAAGGCTTCCTCTACCTGACCGACCGCAAGAGCTTCATGATCATCTCGGGCGGGGTGAACATCTATCCGCAGGAGATCGAGAACCTCTTGATCACCCACCCCAAGGTCGCCGACGCCGCCGTGGTGGGCGCGCCGCACGAGGAAATGGGCGAGCAGGTCGTGGCGGTGATCCAGCCGATGGACCTGGGCGACGACCAGGTGGCTCTCGCTGAAGAGCTGATGGCGTTCGCCCGCGCCAATCTCAGCCACGTGAAGTCGCCGCGCCGCATCGACTTCATGGCCGAGCTGCCGCGCCACCCGACCGGCAAGCTCTACAAGCGCCTGATCCGCGACGCCTACTGGGGCAAGGGCGAGAGCCGGATCGTCTAGAGCCTCGCGCGTGAAAACGGAATCGTTCTGACGCGATCACGAGGCTCTCAATCAAGAGCGTGACTCGCGCCGAAACCTGTTCCCACTTTCGGCGACACGCTCTAGCCGGGGTTGACCCAGCCTGCGTCGACTGGTCTCTATCCAAACAACTGTTTGGGAGGTTTATGATGAAAGAAGTCGCCTACGCCGACATCGCCGGCCTGGTGGGCCAGGAGCTGGGCGTTTCGGACTGGGTCGAGATCACCCAGGAGCGCGTCAACCTGTTCGCCGAGGCCACGGGCGACCACCAGTGGATTCACGTCGACGTCGAGCGCGCCACCAAGGAAATCGGCGGTCCGATCGCTCACGGCTACCTGACCCTGTCGCTGATCCCGATGCTGGGCGCGGGCATCCTGCGGGTGACCGGCGTGACGCGCGGCATCAACTATGGCTGCGACAAGGTCCGCTTCACCGGCATGGTCCGGGTCGGCAAGAAGGTGCGCATGCGCCAGAAGCTGCTCAGCGTCGAGCCCAAGGCCGGCGGTCTGCAGATGAAGAACGAGTGCACGATCGAGATCGAGGGCGAGGAGCGTCCCGCCTGCGTGGCCGAGACCATCTCGATCATCTACGGCGCCTAGGCCGCGCCTGGCGGTAATCGAGGCCTTGCTGTCATTTCCCCTGGCGGCCCTTCGCGATAGCGGATGGACCCACCGCCAGGGGATTTTTGATGCTCGAACTCCGCCCCAACTGCGAACTTTGCGACGCGGACCTGCCGCCAGCGGCCACCAACGCGCGCATCTGTAGCTACGAATGCACCTATTGCGCCGACTGCGCCGAAGGCGTGCTGCGGAATGTCTGCCCGACCTGCGGCGGCGGCCTGCAGCCCCGCCCCATCCGCCCGCGAACCGCCTATCGCGCGCCGGACATTTCACTCGGACTGAGCTTCCATCCGGCCAGCGAAACCCGCAAACATTCGCGCTGGAGCCGGGACGAGATCGCCGCCATCACCGCGCGGCTAAAGGATGTTCCGCCGAGCGAGCGCTAGATGGCCAAGCAGCACGACTACACCAGCCTGATCGAATGGACCGGCGACCGGGGCCAGGGCACGCGCACCTATCGCGGCTATGACCGCACCTGGACCATCGCCACGCCGGGCAAGCCGCCGGTGCCATGCTCGAACGATCCGCTGCTGGGCGGCGATCCCACCCTGCACAATCCCGAGGACCTGCTGCTGTCCTCGCTGAGCGCCTGCCACATGCTCTGGTATCTGCACCTGGCCAGCACCGCCGGGATCGTGGTGCGCGGCTACCGCGACCAGCCCGTGGGCGTGGGGGAAAGCACGCCCGACGGCGCGGGGCGCTTCCTTCGCGCGACGCTGCGGCCGCACATCCTGGTGGAGGCCGGCGCCGACCTCGCCAAGGCCGACGCCATCCACCACGAGATTCACAAGGTCTGCTTCATCGCCCGGTCGGTGAACTTCCCGGTCGACTACGCGGCGACCTACGAGGCGGTCTGAGGCGTAGAGCTCAGACCGCCACGCTCAGCGCTATTTGGCCGCCGGCACGACCGGCAGTTCGACGTACGACTCCTGACCGGCCGCATGGTGGATCGCGTTACGGGCCACCACGAACCTGGTCTCCTTCTCGTTGTCGCCGCCGGTGTTCAGGTTGCGGACGAACTTGGGGAAGTTCGATGAGGTGATCTCGATCCGGATCCGGTGCCCCGGCAGGAAGGTGTTGCTGGTCGTGATCGGCGTGGGCTTCACGACGCTGACCGCGCCCGCCGTCAGCATCTTGGGCTTTTCATAGCCGTCGCGATAACGAGCCCGCATGATCGTGTCACCGATGATGTAGGCCGTACCGTCCGGGGCCACATCGACCAGCTTGACGGCGAAGTCGGTGTCCTTGGCGTCCGACGACACGTGCAGCACCGGGCGGACGAAGCCGGAAACTTCCATGGCCTCGGTCAGTGGCTCGCTGGTGTAGACCAGCACGTCGCCCCGCGCCTCGACCGGGCGCTGGTCGAAGGCGCCGGCGATCACGAGGCCGCCGTTGCAGCAGTCGCCGCCGCCAATGGTCTGCACGGGATTGGCCGGATCATACACATAGCGATCGGGCTTCTCGCCGGCCGCGGGTGCGGCGGTCGACAGCTTGCCGTCGCCGTTCAGGCTGTTCGCAGCGCCGCCAGAGCGCAGATAGAAGCGCACCGTCTTGGCCTGCTGCGGCGGCCACTGGGCGCTCTCACGCCAGGCGTTAGCGCCCATCGAATAGTAGCGGACCGGCGGCGTCGAGGCCGAGAACGCGGCCGTATCGCCCTTTAGCCAGCGATCGAAGAAGGCGTAGACCTCCTTCTCGGCGTCGAAATCGATAGAGCCCAGCGCGCGGTCGCCCGACTTGTACGGACCGCTCAGCACCCGCGAATTGAAGCCGCAGTGGTTCGAGGGGGTCACCACGACATATTGGTTGGCGCTGGCCTCCTTGTCGGAGTTCACCGAGCGGGCGTGGTTGAACAGCGCCATGTTCGGGCCGATCGACACGTCGTACCAAGAATTGAACCACAGGGCCGGTACGCCCCAGCCAGCGTCGTCATGATAGAGTCCGCCCTTGCGCCAGGCCGGATCGGCCGGGCCCTTGCGGTTGATCAGTTCTTCGAACGTGCCGGTCGGCTCGCCCAGGTCCTTCAGCATGTCGGCGACCGGCAGGTGGCGGATCTGCTTGGGCCAGTCGACGGCGGGCTTGTTGGGCGCCAGATCGTTGTACTTGGCCAGGCGCGCGATGGTCAGCTGGTCCAGGCCCTTGGGCGGCTGCGGGTTCAGCGGATTGTCGACGCCGTACAGCCAGACGAAAAACAGGTTGCGCGGCACGCCGCCGGTGTACCAGTTGCCCTGCTCCTCGAACTCGCCGACCTTGCCGATGCCGGCCCCTGAGGCCTGCGGGACCATGGCCGCGTGGGCGGGGTGGTTCTGGGCCGCCAGGGCCAGCTGCCACTCGGCCGAGGACGAGCAGCCGCGCGTGCCGACCTTGCCGTTCGACCAGGGCTGCTTGGCGATCCAGGTCAGCGTGTCGTAGCCATCGGTCTGCGGCTTGCCGAGGATCTCCCAATCGCCCTCGGAGTAGAAGCGGCCGCGCTCGTTCTGCAGCACCAGGGCGTAGCCACGCTTGATCGCCTCCAGCGCGCTGCGGCTGCTGCCGACCTTGTAGGTCAGCTCATTGTACGGCGTCTTGATCAGGATGGTCGGGAGCGGCCCCTTGGCGCCCTTAGGCCGATAGACGTTGGTGGCCAGACGCACCCCATCGCGCATCGGCACCATTTCGAACATCGTCACGTCGGCCTTCTGGGCCAACTCGCGCTCGATCGCGGCGTCCGAAAACTGCGAATAGTCTTGAGCCAAGCTCGGCGATGCGATCGCCAAGACCATAACAGCCGCACAAACCTTCATAGAACTGTGCATTTGTGTCCCCTCTCCTACCCTCTCCCCACCAAACAAACTGACAGCCAACCCTCAAGCCACTTTTCGCCGTCGGACATGTGCGCCGGCAACTGCTCGTCGCAGCGCCGTCAGTGCCCAGGAGTCGACCTGACAGCTCGCCGTTCCGCGCCCATGGTTCGACCGGCTTGCGCCGCGCTTTAGGTCATGGGTTGCTTCTTCGCCGTCCCCGGCCAACCAGAGGATCTCGATGCCCCTCGCCCCTACCCGCCGCCATCTGCTCTCCGCCGCCGGCTTCGCCGCGCCAGCCCTGCTCGCCGGACGCGCGGACGCCGAGGGGGTCAAACCCGTAGCCACGCCGCTCCCCCCAAACTCGATCCCGGTCGCCGAGCTCCACCGGCAGTTCGATGTCGAGCCCGGCTACCACAATCTCGAGGCCGGCTACTGGAGCATGATGCCGCGCGTGACGGCCGAGGCCTTTGCGCGCAATACGGCGATGGTCAATCGCGCCAACGCCATCTGGGCCCGCAACGTGCTGCCGGGCGGCGAAGGCTGGAACAGCGCCTTCCGCGCGGCCGAGGCGGCGATCGCGCGGCTGGTCGGCTGCGGCGCCGACGAGATCGCCTTGGCCCGCAGCGGGGCCGACGCCCTGCAGATGCTGATCACCAACTACAAGCCTCTGAAGGCCGGCGACGGCGTGATCTGCTGCGACCTGGACTACGACACCATGATCGCCGCCATGCGCTGGCTGGGCACGCACAAGGGCGCCAAGGTCGTCGAGTTCGCGATGCCCGAGCCCGCAACCACCGCCAACATCCTGGCCGCCTATGAGGAGGTGCTCAAACGCACGCCGGAGGCCAAGCTGCTGCTGGTCACCCAGGTTTCCAACAAGACCGGCCTCGTCACCCCCGTGCGCGAGATCGTCGCCATGGCGCGGGCGCGGGGCGTGGACACCATCGTCGACGCCGCCCATGGCGTGGCCTGCCTGGACTTCCAGCTGGAGGACCTGGGCGCCGATTTCGTCGGCTGGTCGGTGCACAAATGGACCTCGGCGCCGCTGGGCACGGGCGCGATGTACGTTCGCAAGAGCCGCCTGCCCGATATCGACATCGCCTTCGAGAACCGCAACTTTCCGGACGACGACATCAATACTCGCGTGCCGTCGGGCACGGTGAACTTCGCCGCGATCATGACCATCCCGACGGCGGTGGACTTCCACTTCGCGGTCGGCGGCGCGGCCAAGGAGCGGCACATGCGGGGGCTGCGCGACCGGTGGGTTCAGGCGGTGAAGGACCTCGCCAATGTCGAGATCTGCGTTCCGGACGATCCGGCCCGCTACTGCGCGATCACCAGCTTTCGCCTGAAGGGCATGACCACCGACGAGGCCGCGCGTCGGGTGCAAAAGCGCCTCTTCGACGCGCATCGCGTTCACACCATCTGGCGAGGCGGGGTCAGCAAGGCGCCGGTGATCCGGGTGACGCCGGGCCTGTTCAGCACGCCCGCCGACGTCGACGCCCTGGTCACGGCCCTGCGCGCCGAGCACGCCATGCTGCTGTAGACGAAAACGGCCGCCGGATCGCTCCAGCGGCCGTCTCGTCAGTCATAGGCTGGCGTTCAGTGCTTGATCGCGTCGCCGATCTTGTCCTGCGCCTTGCCGACCTTGTTCTGGAGGTCGCCCTTGGCCTTCTGGACAGCGCCTTCGGCTTCCAGCTTCTCGTTGCCGGTGGCCTTGCCGACGGCTTCCTTGGCCGCGCCCACGCCCTTGTCGATCGCGCCTTCGATACGATTGGTGCTCATGACTCGCTCCTCTGCATTGCTGTTGTGCGTCGCGGAAGAAAACGAGGACGGCGGGGTTAGGGTTCCGTCAGCGGTGGGCGCCGATCGCCGCGGCCGGCGTGGAGGCGGCGGCGATCTTGCTGGGCGTCGGTGGTGGGGACGCCGCAGGCGCCTGCGCCTGGATCACCGGACCGCCGGGCATCTGGTCGATCATCGCCAAGGTCTCGCGGATGAACTTGGCGTGGGTGACGATGCCGATTTCCAGGCGTTCGCCCGACAGTTCGACCTGCTGAGTCAGGACGCCGGCGATGAACTGCACGTCCTGGGCCTCGTTGGCGCCGGGGCGACGCCGCCCAGCCTGCGCCATGAAGACCGGACCGCCCGAGTTCCCCGGGAACACCGCGAAGTCCAGCAGGAAGGTCGGGAAGTCGGCCGACGGGGTCAGCGGATACGAGGCGACTCGCCCGGAGCGCAGGATCGGAAAGCCGGCGGGATTGGCCGACAGCCCGCGCGGGAAGCCCAGGGCCATCATCTCGTCGCCGGGACCCAGGTTGAAGTCGCTGAAGGTGTCGTCCTTGGCCAGATAGTTCAGCGGGATCGCCGCGCGGACGAACTCCTGCGGGGCCTCGACCACCATGGCCGCGATGTCGCGCGTGGGGTGCTTGACCCAGAGGGGATGATCGCCGTTGCGGATCTGCAGGGCCTCGGGATCGTAGCGCCAGACACGATCGACGCTCTGGACGCGATAGCCGATCCTGGCGGTCACCGAGGGCATTCTTTCGAGAACATGCGCGGCGGTGATCAGGATCGTGCGCGGCTTGCCGTCCGGCGCGGTGTCGGCGATCAGGAAGCCGGTGCCCACGGTGCGAGACCCGTCGGCCAACGGCTGTTCCAGCTGGACCGTCGCCTTGATCAGGTCGACGGACAGGTCCACCGGCATGTCGCCCCCCTTGTTACGCTACTACAGACTAGCCCGACGCTTGAGGGAGTTTGACCACAGCGCGGAGGCACCGCAAGTTGTCGTTCTGCCGCACGCGCTGCGTGCTCGACGGGACGGGGAATTCACGCATGGATCGACGTCAGATGATGACGGGGGCCGCCGCGGCGCTTACGTCATCGACCACACTCTTGTCTGGAACAGCTTTCGGATCCCCCATGACCGCCGACAACGCCGCCCGTCCCACGCCGCCGGTGGCCAAGAAGATTCCGAAGACCATCACCCAGCTGGGCCGCACGCGCACCGACGACTACGCGTGGATGAAGGATGACAACTGGCAGAAGGTCCTGCGCGACCCCGGCCTGATCAAGGCCGACGTCAAGGAGCACCTGACCCAGGAGAACGCCTACACCAAGGCCATGCTCGCCTCGACGGAAGGCCTGCAGGCGGCGATGTTCGAGGAGATGAAGGGCCGCATAAAGGAGGACGACGCCAGCGTCCCGGCCAAGGATGGTTCGTTCGAATACTACACCCGCTACGACAAGGGCGCGCAGCATCCGGTCCACGCCCGTAAACCGGTGGGCGGCGGCGCCGAACAGGTGCTGCTGGACGAAGAGCAGGAAGCCAAGGGCAAGGCCTTCTACCAGGTCGGCGCGGCCAGCCATTCGCCCGACCACAAGCTCTATGCCTGGGCCGTCGACGAGCAGGGCTCGGAGGTCTATCGCATCCACGTGAAGGACCTGGCGACCGGCGCGATGCTGGGTGAGGCGGTGGAAAGCACCACCGGCGACTTCTGCTTCTCGCCCGACGGCCAGTGGCTGTTCTGGACCTTCCGGGACGACAACGGCCGTCCGGCCAAGATCTATCGCCGCCCGGTCAAGGGCGCGGCCAAGGACGACGTCCTGATCTATGACGAGCCGGACGAAGGCTTCTTCATCGGCGTCGGCGTCGCCAGCTCCGAGAAGTACATCGTCATCTCCTGCGGCAATCAGGAGACCAGCGAGGCGCTGATCATCCCCGCCGCCGACCCGACCGCCAAGCCGGTGGTGTTCCACCCGCGCGAGGTGGGGCTGCGCTACGAGGTCGAGCACTGGAACGACCACTGGGTGATCCGCACCAACGCCGACGGCGCCGTCGACTGGAAGCTGGTCACCACGCCGGAGTCGGCGACCGGCAAGGCCCACTGGAAGGACTGGGTGGCCCACAAGCCGGGCCGCCTGATCTCGGGGACCATGGCCTTCAAGAGCTGGTTCGTGCGCCTGGAGAAGGTCGACGCCCTCAACCGCGTCGTCGTCACGGCCAAGGACGGCGCCGAGCACGCCATCGCCTTCGACGAGGCCGCCTACGCCCTGTCGCTGGAAGGCGGCTACGAGTACGACACCGACACGGTGCGCTTCGTCTACAATTCGATGACCACGCCGCGGCAGTGGTTCGACTACGACATGGCCAAGCGCACGCGCACACTGCGCAAGACCCAGGAGATCCCCTCGGGCCACGATCCGTCGAAGTACGAGACCCGCCGCCTCAACGCCAAGGCCGCTGACGGCGCCGAGGTGCCGATCTTCGTGCTGATGAAGAAGGGAACCAAGCTGGACGGCACGGCGCCGCTGCTGCTGTACGGCTATGGCAGCTACGGCATCTCGATGGAGCCCAGCTTCTCGATCCGCAACTTCAGCCTGGTGGACCGGGGCTGGATTTGGGCCACGGCCTGCCCGCGCGGCGGCTCGGAAAAGGGCTGGAGCTGGTTCCTGGACGGCAAGAAGTTCAAGAAGAAGAACACCTTCACCGACTTCATCGCCTGCGCCGAGCACCTGCATGCGGCCGGCTACGGCAAGCCCGCCAATACGGTGGCCTATGGCGGCTCGGCCGGCGGCCTCCTGATGGGCGCGATCACCAACATGCGGCCCGACCTCTTCGCCGGGATTATCGCGGCAGTGCCGTTCGTCGACGTGGTCAACACCATGAGCGACACGACCCTGCCCCTGACCCCGCCGGAGTGGCCCGAATGGGGCAACCCGCTGGAGGACAAGGACGCCTACGACTACATCGCCAGCTACAGCCCCTACGACAACATCGGACCCAAACCCTATCCGGCCATCCTGGCCACCGGCGGCCTGTCGGACCCGCGCGTCACCTACTGGGAGCCCGAAAAGTGGGTCGCCAAGCTGCGGCCGGCCACCACCAGCGGAAATCCGGTGCTGCTGAAGATCAACATGGAGGCCGGACACGGCGGCGCCTCCGGTCGCTTCGACTTCCTCAAGGAAATCGCGCTGGACTACGCCTTCGCCGTCTGGGCCGTCGAGAAGGGTTGGACCCAGGCGTGAGCGTTGTGATCCGGGCGTCGACTGACGCCGACCTGTCGGCCATCACGGCCATCTACGGCTGGAACGTGCTGAACGGCCTGGGCACCTTCGAGGAGATCCCGCCGGACGAGGCCGAGATGGCGCGTCGGCGTCGGGGTTTCCTTGATCGCGGCCTGCCCTATCTGGTCGCTGAACTGGACGGCAAGGTGGTAGGCTACTGCTATGCGGGCCCGTTCCGCCTGCGGGCGGCCTATCGCTACACCGTCGAGGACAGTGTCTATGTCGCGCCGGAAGCCGTCGGCGCCGGCGTCGGCAAGGCGCTGCTCACCGCGTTGATCGCCACCTGTGAAGGCTTGGGGCTGCGGCAAATGTGCGCAGTCATCGGCGACAGCGGCAACGCTGCGTCGATCGGACTCCACGCCGCACTCGGTTTTGAAAAGAAAGGGATTTTTCCCGATATGGGCCACAAGTTCGGCCGCTGGGTCGACCTTGTCTGGATGCAGCGGCCGCTGAACGGCGGCGGATCCACCCCGCCCGACGCCCCCGGAATGAGCTTGAGCGGGGTTTAGGCGAACACCGTCACATCAGAGTTTAACCTGTCCATGCGCGTACTGTTCGCCGACTGGAGCATCCACGGCCTGACGGAGTCGGACGTGCGTTCCAGCCATTCGTTTGACGCATTTTCCTTCGCGCGAACCCTGACCACTTCGCTCGAGAGATGCTCTAGCTGATCGGGGTTCAGGCTTGGCGGGTTCAAGAGCCGACAGTTCGCCGCCTATCGCGACCGCCTTGAGCGAAGCCTATGTGCCGATCGCCCGTGGCTACCTGATCGCGGCCGCCGTCTACAACGCTCTGATCAGCCTGGCCCATCCCTTCTACGAGACCGGCCTGGCGCTCGTGATCCTGGTCACGATGACGGCGACAACGGCGATCTACGCCTTCTGCGCTTGGCTCTTGGTGCGTCGCGGCCGGATCGTGGGTGTGCGCCTGGAACTGCTCGTTCTGGGCATGAACGCCCTGTTCCTGAGCCACGTGGCGGCCTTTCACCTGCTGCACGACGAGCCGCACAAGCTGGTCTACTTCGTGCTGCTGGCCCTGGCGTTCGCCACCTCCGCCCCTAGTCGACGCGTTGCCCTTACAAGCGTCGCGGCCTCGCTGATCTGCCTGGTGGTCATGGCGTGGGACGCGCCAGGCGACATGGTGGATCAGCACCTGTTTGTCGGCCTCGCCGGCGCCTTCACGGCGCTGGGCATGTCGACCTTGATGCGCGGCGTGGTCGGCCGTGAGGTTCGCGCCCGCCTGGCCAGCCAGGCCCTGAATGACGAGCTGGAGCGGGAGCTCGCCGAGAACCGTCGACTGCGCGCAGACGCCCAGTCCCTGGCCGTCGCCGCCGAAGCGGCCAACCTGGCCAAGACCGACTTCCTCGCGACCATGAGCCACGAGATCCGCACGCCGCTGAACGGTGTCTTGGGCATGGCCCAGATCATGGCCTCGGGAGAGCTGGCGGAGGTCCAGCGGCGACGGCTCGACACCATCGTCGCCTCGGGCCAGTCGTTGCTGGCCCTGATCAACACTATCCTGGATGTCTCGCGCATCGAGGACGGCAAGATGGAGATCATCGAGACCCCGTTCGACCTGTCGGGCCAGATGGACACGCTGCGCCAGCTCTATGGCGGCCTGGCCCGCGACAAGGGTCTGGACTTCAGCCTGGACGTCTCGCCCGCCGCCGCCGGCTGGCGCTGGGGCGACGCCGAGCGGTTGCGGCAGGTGCTGTCCAACCTGATCTCCAACGCGATCAAGTTCACAGAGACGGGCGCGGTGCAGGTGATGGTCGAGGGCGACGAGGACGGCATCGTCGCGCACGTGACCGACACCGGTGTCGGGATTCCTGAGTCCCAGCGCGAGCGGCTCTTCACCAAGTTCGCGCAACTCGACAGTTCGTCGACTCGTCGGGTCGGCGGATCGGGCCTGGGCCTGTCCATCTGCAAGGCCCTGGCCGAACTGATGGGAGGGCGGATCACCTTCACGGCGCCGCCCGAGGGCGGCGCTTGCTTTACCTTGACCATTCCGATGGCCCGGGTCGCGGCCCTGGCCCCCGCCGCGTCGACGACAGCAGCGCCACTGGCGAACGCCCCTTCCGCAGCAGACGGCGAGGCCGCGGCGCGCATTCTGGTCGTCGATGACAACCAGACCAATCGCGCCGTGCTGCTGACTCTGCTGGGACACTTGGGCGTCGACGCCCAGTTCGCCGTCGACGGTCACGGCGCCGTGGCGATGTGGCGGCGCGAGCCTTGGGACGTCATTCTGATGGACGTGCACATGCCTGAGATGGACGGGCTTCAGGCCTGCCAGGCGATCCGCGAGGGCGAGCAGTTGGAGGGCCGCGCACGCACCCCTATCATCGCCGTAACAGCCAGCGTGCTGCCGCACGAGCGGACGCGATACGCTCAGGCCGGGATGGACGCGGTCGTGGCCAAGCCGGTTGAGGTTCCGAGACTGCTCGAAGCCCTGGCCGAGGTGCTCGGCGGCGCCGAGGGCGACACCGCCGCAACGCGCGGCGCGGCCTAGGGCCGGTCTGGCTCAGATAGAACCTCTGAACCAGAACAGATAAACAGCGCGCACGAAAAAGGGGGACGCCGCCACGCCCCCCTTCCCGTAACGTCGCAGGCCTGGGTCGATCAGCCCTTGCGGCCGCGCGTGGTCTTGCCCTTGCGACCGCCCTGGCCCAGGCCCAGGGCCTTGGCCATCTGCGAGCGCGCTTCGCTGTAGGCGGGCGCGGTCGTCGGATAGTCGTTGGGCAGGCCCCACTTGGCCTTGTACTCGGCCACGGTCATGCCGTGGGTGGTCAGGTGGCGCTTCAGCGTCTTGTAGGGCTTGCCGTCCTCGAAGCTGATCAGCGCCTCAGGCGTGATGCTCTTGCGGATCTGAGCCGGCGTCGCCTTGGTGACGACCTCGACAGTCGGCGCCGGCGGCGAACCGATACCAGCCAGCGCGTCGTGCGTCGCCCGGATCAGCGCCGGAAGCTCGGACACCGGCGTGGAGTTATTGGCCACATAGTTGGCGACGATTTCAGCGGTAAGCTCGATGAGGGTAGCTTTATCTTCCACGATCATAACTCCATTCCCCTTTGCGCCCGGCATTACACGGTAGCAACAGAAAAACAAGTAGTTTGAAACTGAGATTCGTGAAGTGCTGTAACAATTGCAGCGCTCTGATCATCGTCGATATCGCGGAAAATTCGAGCAATTAAGGCCGTCAACAACCAGCGATCACGCGCGCTACAACGTACTCAACCCTCAGAAGCGCCACCCCGCATCGCAACCACGATCTGGACTTGCTCCATATTGGCGTTAATCGATGAATACGGTCGCGCGATCACGGACCCAAGAGCGCTGCGCGCCTGACCCGCTAGCGCAGGTCGTTTCTCGCATGAGGCGGAACAGGCCAGCCGACCGAAGCCGGAGCCCCCAAGAGGGCGGCTTGCATCGCTAAGCATCTGAAAGGATTGGCTGGGGAACTAGGACTCGAACCTAGAATGACGGTACCAAAAACCGCAGTGTTACCATTACACCATTCCCCAGCAGGAACGGCGAGACCCGTCAGGGCCCGGCGAGGCGGTGGAGATAGCTCACGACTCGGATGGATGCAACAGGCCATTTCAGAACTTTTTTCGGGTTGTCACATGTCCGCGAAAAAAGGCGCTTGCGCCCTCCGGAACACCCACCTATAAGGCCGGCCTCCAAGTCGGAGTGTGGCTCAGTCTGGTAGAGCACTGCGTTCGGGACGCAGGGGTCGCAGGTTCAAATCCTGCCACTCCGACCACTTTCTCCCCGCCAGCCAGAGGCGGGAAACCCTCGGAAAACCAAGCCTTTGAGCGCCTCGCGCGCCGCGCTTGGGGATTCCCACAGCAAAACCCGCTCACGTTGCGCGCTCTTCATTTGGTCGCAACCCGAACACCGGTTAGCTTGTCGCTGATTTCGTCATCAGGACCTCCGATGAAGCAGTTCTTCCTGACCGTCGCCGGCGTGTTCGTCGGCCTTCTCCTGTTCGTCGTCGGCGTTCCCTTCCTGCTGATCGCCATGGCCGCCGGCGCCGCCCGCCCGGCGCCCGTGCCCGCCCATGCGGTGCTGCAGCTGGACCTTCGCGGCGGTCTCTCGGACCAGGAGCCCAAGAGCCCGTTCGCGGCGTTCGGCGCCAGCGGCGGGTCGGTGATCTCGGTCATCGAAACCCTGCGTCGCGCCGAGAAGGACGACAAGGTCAAGGCGATCCTGGTGCGCCTGCCCGAGGGCGGCGTCGCCCCGGCCGCGGCCGACGAGCTGCGCCTGGCCTTCAAGCATTTCCGCGAGGTCGGCAAGAAGCCGATCTACGCCCACAGCCAGGGCCTCTATCCCTCCGGCATGGTCACCTCGACCTACATGCTGGGCGCGGCGACCAGCGAGTTCTGGATGCAGCCCGACAGCAGTTTCCAGGCCGTGGGCATTTCCTCGGAGTCGATGTTCTTCAAGCGCTTCTTCGACAAGTACGGCGTCAAGGCCGAGTACGAGCAGCGCTATGAGTACAAGAACGCGGTCAATCCTTATCTCTACAGCGACTATACGCCCGCCCACCGGGAATCGACCCTGTCTTGGATGGGCTCGGTCTATCGCACGGCCCTGACCAGCGCCGCCGCCGACCGCAAGCGCGAGCCGGCCGAACTGGTCAAGGTGCTGGAGGCCGGCCCCTACATCGCCCAGGAAGCCCAGGCCAAGGGCCTGATCGACAAGGTCGGCCAGGTCAGCGACATCCAGGCCTTCGCGCTAGAGAAGGCCGGCAAGGGCGCCAAGCTGATCGACTTCGACGACTACGCCTCGCGCTCCAAGCCGCCGGCGGCCAAGACCGGCGCCGCCATCGCCGTGATCGGCGCCGAAGGCGCGATCGTCACGGGCACGGACAGCGGCGGCTCGCCCTTCGGCGGCGACAGCAACGTCTATTCCGACGACGTCGCCCAGGCCTTCCGCAACGCCACCGAGGACAAGGACGTCAAGGCGATCGTCTTCCGCGTCTCCTCGCCCGGCGGTTCGGACACGGCTTCGGAACAGATCCTGGCGGCCCTGAAGGCGGCCAAGAAGGCCGGCAAGCCGGTCGTGGTCAGCATGGGGACCTACGCGGCCTCGGGCGGCTACTGGATTTCCAGCCAGGCCGACTCGATCATCGCCCAGCCCTCGACCCTGACCGGCTCGATCGGCGTCTATGGCGGCAAGTTCGCCATCGGCGACGCCTTGGCCCGCTTCGGCGTCGACACCAAGGACCTGCACGTCGGCGGCGACTATTCACAGGCCTTCGGTTCGGCCGAGGGCTTCACGCCCGAGCAGCGCGCCAAGTTCGCCGGCTGGATGGACCGGATCTACGCCGGCTTCATCACCCGCGTGGCCGAGGGCCGCAACCTGCCGCCCGCCAAGGTGCGCGAGATCGCCAAGGGCCGCGTCTGGACCGGCGAGCAGGCCAAGCAACTGGGCCTGGTCGACAGCCTGGGCGGTTACTACGAGGCGGTCGAAAAGGCCAAGACCCTGGCCAAGCTGAACGGCGACGTTCGCATCAAGCACATGCAGGGCGGCAAGTCGCCGTTCGAGGCCTTCGAGAAGTTCCTGGGCGTCTCGGAAACCTCGGCCAAGACCCTGGCCGCCGCCGCCTGGGTGCTGGGCGACCCGCGCTCGCAGGCCATCCTCGACGAAATGGCCAAGGCTCGCCTGCGCGCCGCCCCGGGCGGGGCGTCGGTGCTGGCGGATATGCCGGTGCGCTGAGGCGGGCCTCTCCTCTAGACGGCCGCCGCGCGCCGTGCGGCGGCCGCTTATCGTTTCCTTGTCGCGATCTTGAGCTTCCGAATGTCCGTCAGCGCCGCCGATCCCTTGTCTCAGGCCGTGCGCCGCTTCGAGGCGCGAGATCGCGCCCGAGCCGCCGCCATTATCGTCAAGCTGGCAAGCGAGGACGCGCCGCTGGGTGACCGTTGGAGCCAAGTCGCCCAGCTTGCGGCTGCGCTCGGGGAAGTTTCGGCCGCTCGCGCGGCCATGCGGCGCTACGTGGCCGGGGATCCGTACGACATAGAACGCCGACTTGCTTATGGCGCGATGCTGGCCCAACTGGGACATGTCGCCGGGGCGGTCAAAGCCACCGAGGCGTTCCTGCCCAATGCGCCGCGCCCCGACGCTCGGCTGCACCAATTGCTCGGCGCCTGCCTCGCCCAGTTGGGGCGCGTCGAAGAGGCCGAACGTAACCTCCGGACGGCAATCGCGGGGTCGGAATGGCCGGAGCTCGCCGGCGCGGCTTGGTTGGCGCTCGCCGACATCAAGTCCTTCGGCGGGTCTGACCCGGATGTCGCCGCGATGCAGACTCTCTCCGCTCAACTGGGGCCAGACGCGCCGAGCAGCCTGCTCTACGCGCTGGGCAAGGCCTATAACGATCAGGGCGACGTTGACCGGGCGTTCGAGAGCTGGACCCAAGGCGCCGACAAGGTGCGGCGTCAGCGAGGGCCCTATAATAGCGCCGCTTCCAGGCGCTTCGTGGATGAGGTCGTTGCAGGGTTCAGGGGCGAGGACTTCGCCAAGCTTCCCCCCAGCGCCGTCGATAGCCAACGACCGATCTTCGTGCTGGGGCTGCCGCGTTCTGGCACCACGCTGGTGGAGCAAATCCTGGCCAGTCACGCCGACGTCGTGGACGGTGCGGAGCTGAACCTGTTCCGTACGGCCACCATGGACCTCGGCGGTTACGCGCCGTCGGACGTCACGCGGATGGCCTTCCGTCCCGACGCCGCCGATGTCTGGACGCGGTTTGGAGAGGCCTACCTCCATCTGCTGGACGAGCGGTTCGGAACGACCGGGCGCATCGTCGACAAGACGTTGAACCACACGCGCTTCGTCGGTCTGATCCACCATATACTTCCCAAGGCGCGCTTCGTCTGGCTTCGGCGCGACCCGGGCGATGTCGCACTCTCCTGTTTCCGCAGCCACTTCGCGAGCGGTCTGGATTGGACATGGTCGCTTGAAGACATCGGCCACCACATGATCGAGGAGGATCGTCTGCACGCGCACTGGTCGGCGCTGTATCCCGACGCGATCCTGACGGTGGCTTACGAGGACCTGGTGTCCGATCCGAAGACCTGGATCGCGAAGATCCTCGATCACTGCCACCTGCCCTTCCAGGACAATCTGCGCGATTTCCACCTTACCGCGCGGGCTGTCACGACCTCGTCCGCCAGCCAGGTTCGCCAGCCGATGAGCACGCGAGCGATTGGGCAATGGAAGCGTTACGAAGCACACCTGGCGCCGTTCTTTGAGGCCTACGGCCAGAGATGAAGCCGGCCCGCTGAACGGGCGGCCGGCCAGTAGCCAAGCTGCCGAGACCGAACGCGACCTTCACCGCCGCCAAAGAAAAAGGGCGGGCCTTGCGGCCCGCCCTTCTCTTTTAGGCGATCTGGCTCCGAGATTAGAAGACCAGGTCGAAGCCCAGACGCACCGAGCGCGGCGGCATGTAGGCCAGCGGAGCGCGGAAGTTGTTGTTCTTCGCGCCGCTGTCCAGTTCGCCGAACTCGTTCGTCTCCACCGTGCGACGGGTGTTGAAGACGTTGAAGATGTCGGCGCGCAGCGTCAGGCCGTTTTCCGGCAGCAAGCCGAACGACGGAACCGTGTAGCGAGCCGACAGGTCGAGGCGGTAGGTCCAGGGATCGCTGAACACCGAGCCACGCGGGGTGACCTTGCCATCGCAGTAGTGCGACAGGGCGCCGTAAGCGCTGTTCAGGATCGGGTCGTTCGGGTTGAAGCCCATGCAGCCGTACTTGCGGCCCGACGTGACCAGCGCGTTGGCGCCGACCAGGAAGTTGTCGAACACTTGGTACGAACCGAAGGCCTTGAACACGTGACCGCGGTGGTTCGGCAGCAGGCCGTAGGCGCCCTCGGTCAGGCCGGGGGTGTCGAAGTCGGCGGTGATGCCGGCGTCGGTTTGGCCGCCAGCGTAGTCGGTCTTCACGTAGCCTTCGTAGTTACCCTTCGATTCCGAGAGGGTGTACGAACCGTTCAGAGCCCACTTGCCGTCGAACGCACGGTCGAACTGGAACTGCAGGGCGATGTACTGGCGGTCGACCTTCGGGTAGCGCAGCTGATCAGCGGTGAAGTTGATCGTGCGAACCGTCGTCTCGCCCGGCAGCGGGTCCGACAGGGTGATGGTCTGAGCCAGGCCCGGGTTGATGATCGTGTACTGGTGGAAGCCGCTATAGACGTCTTCGCAGCCGGCGATCTTGTTGGCCTTGCAGTACGCTTGGACGGCGTAGTCGACGGACACGTCGTCGGCGGCGCGCAGCGACTTGCGGTAGGTCAGCGTCACGCCAGCCTTCCACAGCGAGTCGAAGCGGCGCTCGTAACCGAGGATATATTCGTCGTCAGCCGTCGACTTCAGGTTCTTCGACACGTTGGCCGCGAACGGCTGGATGGTGCCGTTGTTACGCACCGTACAGCCACGCACGCCCGCCGTACCCACGCCGCCGGCCAGACAGATGGCCGAGTTCGGGAAGCCGGTGATCTGCGTGCCGATGCCCGAGAGCGGCAGACCCGTGACCGGGTTGACGAACGCGGTGTTCACCGTGGTCGTGCCCGGGACGTACAGCTGGAAGCCGGCCGGCAGCAGGAAGTACGAGGTCTGGTCGAGGATGGCCGAGGCCTGACGGTACGCCGTGTTCGACGCGACCGGCAGGTAGTAGCGGCCATAGTTACCGAAGATCTTGTTGGCGCCGTCGTTACCCGGATCCCAGGTGAAGCCGATGCGAGCCGCCACTTCGTTGTCGAATTCGACGAAGACCGGGCCCTTGGTGCCGTTCAGGTTGATGCCGCGGTTCTGGAACTGGTCGCGACGAACGCCCAGGTTCAGGGTCAGGGTCGGCAGGACATCCCACGAGTCTTGGATGTAGACGGCTTGGTTACGCGACGAGTACGAACCACCGCCAAGGAAGGTCCGGACGTCGAGGTAGTAACGACCAGCCGGAACACCGCGCGGATCGGTCGCCGAACCTTCACGGTAGACGTAGTTGCCGCCGCCGTTACGGGTCGACTGGTGCGTCAGGCTCAGGTTTTCGCGATCGTAGCCGGCGCGGATGTGGTGGTCACCGAACAGGCTGAAGTACAGGTCACCGTCGACGCGGTAGAATTCGCGCGAGGTGTAGCGGGGCGCGTCCTGAGCGGCGGCGTTCTGAACGCTGACGCGACGGGTGGCCGTCGAGTTGGTCGGGCCGGCGGCGATCGACGACTGAACCAGCGGCGAGCTGCTCAGGGCCGAACGGGTCGCGGCGCGGTCCTTGTTCAGACCATAGGCGGCCGACAGGGTGAACCAATCGGTGAAGGTGCCGGTGTACTTCGCGACGTAGCTGGTGGCGCCGTCTTCGAAGCGGGTGCCCGGCAGGGCCGCGCCGATCGTGTCGGTGTTGTTGGCGAACGTGTAGCCGAAGCTTTCACGCTTCGTCACGCGCGCCGTGTTGATCAGGGTGAATTCCAGGTGCTGGCGGTCGGTGATGTAACCGTCCAGCTTCACGCCGTAGAAGGGGTCCTTCATGCGGTCGACGTTGTACGAACCGGCGGCGATCGAGGCGCCACGCGATTCGTTGTCGTTGAACTGGGCCAGACCGTAGAAGAACAGGCGGTCCTTGATGATCGGGCCGCCGGCTTCGATCACGAGATCCTTGTTGTTCGTCTCACGCAGCTTGCCGCGGGTCTGGTAGGTGTCCTTTTGCGGGCTTTCCAGCGACGCGGGCGACCAGTTGCCGTGGACGGCGAAGGTGAAGTCGTTCGAGCCCGACTTCGAAACGGCGTTGATGATGCCGCCGGTGGCGCGACCATACTCGGCCGAGTAGCCGCCGGTCTTCACTTCGACCGACTTGTAGAACTCGAACGGAACGCGCGAACCGCCGATGTAGTTGTCGAAGTTCGTGATGTTCAGGCCGTTCAGGTAGAACGCGTTTTCAGCGACCGAGGCGCCGCTGATCGACGTCTGACCGCGGAAGTTGGTCGACGAACCTTCGACCGTACCCGGCGCCAGCAGCGTCAGGGCGGTGATGTTGCGGCCGACCGGAACTTGCTTTTGCAGGTCTTCGACGTCGATCGCCAGACCGGTCGTGGTCTGCGAGAAGTCGAGCTGCGGGTTGGCGGTCGCGGTGATGACCACTTCCGAGACGGTTTCGTCGGCGGCCGTCAGGGTGAAGTTGTAGTTGCTTTCACCACCGGCGCGGACGCCCAGGGCGCCGTCGCTGGTCGGCTTGAAGCCGGTCTTGTTGATCGAGACCGCATAGGCGCCCTGCGGGATGAGCGGAACGCGGAACTGGCCGTTGTTGTCGGTCGTCACTTCGCGGGTGAAGCCTTGAGCGGCCGACTTCACGGTCACTTGCGCGCCGGCGACGGGCTGGCCGCTGCTGTTGACGACCGTACCGGCCAGGGTGCCGCTCGTGTAGTCCTGGGCGGACGCCACGGTGGGCATGGCGGTCGCGATGACGCCGAGCGCCACGGGAGTCGCCACTGCAGCGAAGCCGGCCAGCAGCGTCGTCGTCATCAGACGCGCGCGCGCAGCCGCGCTACCTTTTGTGGATTTCATTTCGTTCAATTCCCCTCTGACGTGGCGCATTGGCGAGGCTGAGCAAGAACCCCTCAAGTCACTTTGCCCAGTTTTGGCGGAAGCCGCACAAGCACCACGAAATCACTGGTGTCCCGGAACAAACTATTCCGGTTGTACCGACGTTAGGGGTTCGGTCGGGCAGGGGTCAATTGTGATTGCAAAAATGTAATCAACATCCTCGCCCCCCTGTCGCAAAATCGCCACAGCGAGGACGCTTTTCGGAAAATCGTTGCTCAATTTCGATGCCGCCACCTTGAAAATCACGGCAGCCTCTTTCGAGCGGGTTGTTTTTCCTCAGCTATCTGAGGCCCAAAAAACCACGTTACGCTGCCCCCTGTTTCGAACACGGCCAGACGGAAATGTGTGTCCTGCGCTTGACTTGCGCGGAAATATTGCAGCTTGGCCGCCAACCGCCGCAAAAGCTCCTCAGCTTTACCTCTATTTTCCGCAAGGAAATTGCGGCCTCGCCGCACCGTTGAGCAGCGCCCCGCGCGGATCGCCCATTGCCTAGGCGCCGCGCGGTCGTGAAGATGTGGCGGCGGCAAGACTGCGCCGCGCGTACATTTGAGACCCGATCCGCATGAGCGACTTCCGACGCGTCACCGAATCTCTCTCCGTCAGTCCCCAGGTGGACCCGGCCGATATGGCGCGCGCGGCGGCCGAGGGCTTTGTGCTGGTGATCAACAACCGGCCCGACGGCGAAGACCCCAGCCAGCCGTCCAGCGCCGCGGTCGAGGCGGCCGCCCGCGCGGCCGGAATGGACTATCTGCATGTGCCGGTGCGCGGCGGACCGACGCCCGACCAGGTCGAGGCGGTGCGGGCGGCCATCGAGTCCGCCGGCGGCCCGGTGCTGGCGTTCTGTCGTTCGGGCACCCGTTCGATCGTCACCTGGTCGATCGGCCAGGCGCTGTCGGGCGCGGACCGGGAGACCCTGGTCGCCCAGGGCCACGCCGCAGGCTACGATCTTTCGGGCGTGCTGCCCGCCTAAGGCTTCAGAAGGCGGCGGATTCGCGCGCCGCCATCGGCGTGGGTTCGGCCTGGCAGCTGGCCAGCACGAACTGGGCCACGATGATACACAGAATGGCGAAGGCCGCGCGCTGGAGCCGTTTTGACACAAAAATCGCCGCGTCCGCCGCCATGGCCGGTTCTCCATCGGTTACTGGAGGGCCTCAGCGCAAGACCGGCGCCGTCCGCTTCGGGAGCGTCCAGATGATCCCCTTCGTCCGCGAGCTTGAGTTCGAGTACGGCCGCTGCGACCAGGTCAGCCCGCTGATCCGGCGGGTGATCGCGCGCAACCCGGGACCGTTCACCTTCATCGGCACCGGGGTCTATATCGTCGGCCGGGGCGAGGTGGCGGTGATCGACCCTGGCCCCGACCTGCCCGAACATTTCGAGGCGCTGAAGGCGGCGCTGGCCGGCGAGCGGGTGACGCACGTGCTGGTCACCCACCATCACCTGGACCACAGCCCCCTCGCCCACCCGCTGGCCCAGGCGTTCGGCGCCAAGGTGCTTGGCCTGCCGGCGCCGGCCGATCACGGCGAGGCCGCCGCGCCGGGCCTGGAGGAAGGGGCCGACAGCCGCTTCCGGCCGAACGTCGTGCTGGCCGACGGCGACATCGTCGAAGGACCGGGCTGGACGCTGGAGACGGTGGCCACGCCCGGCCACACCTCGAACCACCTGTGCTTCGCCTTGCGCGAAGAGAACGCCCTGTTCTGCGGCGACCACATCATGGGCTGGTCGACCACGGTGATCACCCCGCCCGACGGCGACATGGGCGACTATTTCGCCAGCCTGGAAAAGGTGCGGGCGCGCGACTTCGACACGCTATGGCCCACCCACGGCGCGCCGGTCCGCGAGGTCACGCCCTTCATCGACGCCTATGTCGCCCACCGACGGGCGCGCGAGGCTCAGATCCTTCAGGCTCTAGGCGCCGGGCTCACCACCATCAAGGCGATGGTGCCCAGCCTCTATGCGGCGGTCGACCCGCGCCTGCATCCCGCCGCCGCCCTGTCGGTGCTGGCCCACATGATCCAGCTGGTTCGCGAGGGACGGGTCGCGACATCGGGCGAGGCGAGCCTCGACGCCGAGTACCGCCTCGCCTGACAGAGGACGCCTAGTGGGTCCTCAGCCGCCCTTGACCGCGGTGATCAGGCCGCCGATCCGGTCGCAGTTGCGGCCAAGGTCGGCGCCGGCGTCCCGTCCGATCGAGCGGATATCCAGCCGCGAACCGGCGGCGTCGGGACGCACCCGCACCACCACATCGTCGGTCAGGCCGTACCAGAAGCTCCGCGCCGTGGCTTCAAGGCGTCCGTCGACCGGATCATCCGTGACCAGCGTCATGCCGGACGCCAGGACCGCAGCCTTGGCCGCTTCGTAGACGTCGGCCGGCGCGCGGTTGCTGACCAGGGGACGGGCCGCCGGACAGGTCTCGGCGTTGATCTCGGCGATCCGTCGCCCGGCGAACGCGGCCGAGCCCACCGGCAGGCTGGGATCGTCGTCGACCAGCGACGCGGCCCCGCCCCGGGCGGCCATGGCCGCGTCGGAGAAGGTCAGCGGCGTCTTCCAGTCGGTGGCCACATCGTGGATCGGCGGGGTCTGGCCCAGCAGCGCCTTGGCCCCGAACATCACCGCGAACGTCGCCGCCGTGATCAGCAGCGCCGTCAGCGCCGCCTTCCACAGCCGGCCAAAGCCGGCGAACAGGGCGACGACCAGGCCGACCAGGCCCGTGACAACGCTGACCTGGGCCGCCTTCGGCGCCCAGTCCAGGGTCAGGGTGTTGTAGCCGAACGGCAGGTTGATCAGGCCCAGCTTGACGCCCAGAGCGCCCCCGGCCGCCAGGATGGCCGGCGTCAGCGCCACCAGCACCGCGAAATCCAGATAGAGCCCGGCCCAGACGGGCTTGGCCTTGCCGCTGGACGTCTTTCCAGCCTTGGAGGCCTTGGCCGCTTTCGTGGCCTTGGCCTTGCCGCGCCGGCCCGGCGTGATCGGCACGGCGAACGGCGTCGCCTCGCCGGCGACCGGCTGGGCCTTGGGCGCTTCTGGCTTGTCGGGCTCGTGCAGGCGCAGCGGCGGCTCGACCTCCGACTCGGACTTGGACTCCGACTTCGGCTCTGGCTTTTCCGCCGTCGCCTTGACCTCGGTCGTCGCGCCCTCGACGGGCTTAGCCGCGCCCGCCGCGATCGCGGCGGCCTCGGCGATGATCGCGTCGGCGGCGGAGACCGGCTCAGCCGCTTCCGCAGCCTTCGGTTCGGGCTCAGGCTCCGGCGCGACCGGTTCAGCTTCCGCAGGCGACGTCAGAGGCGCAGAGACCTCCGACGTCGCCTCAAGCTCCCCCGCCGGCGCGGTCTCCTCTTCGAGCGCCGCCTCCTCGGCGGGTAAGGCTGTGTCGGCCTCGACCTCTTCGACGGCCTCGGGCGCGTAGATCTTCGCCGCCTGGCCGCCGTCAGCCGCCGCCAGGGTCGGCTGCGGCGCTGGAGGGCTGGGCTGCAAGGGCGTGGCGGGCAAGGCGTAGCCCTGGTCGGCCAGGCGCTTTCGGATCAGCTTCTTGTCGATCTTGCCAGTCGCGCCCAGCGGGATGTCGTCGACGATCAGCACGTCGTCGGGCATCCACCACTTGGCGATCTTGCCTTGCAGGTAGTCGATGAACTCCTGCGGCGTGGCGCTCTCGCCTTCCTTGAGCTTGACCAGCAGCACCGGGCGCTCGTCCCACTTGGGATGCGGCTGGCCAACCACCGCCGCCAGGGCGACCTTGGGGTGGCCGACGGCGATGTTCTCGATCTCGATGGTCGAGATCCATTCGCCGCCCGACTTGACCACGTCCTTGGCGCGGTCGGTGATCTGCATGAAGCCGTGTTCGTCGATCGTGGCCACATCGCCGGTGTCGAAGAAGCCCTCGTCGTCCAGGATCTTGCCGCCGGCGCCCCGGAAGTACTCGGCCGCGATGATCGGGCCCCGGATCTTCAGGTGGCCGAAGGCCTTGCCGTCGTGCGGCAGGCGATTGTCCTCGTCGTCCTTCAGGCAGATCTCGACGCCCAGCGGCGGACGCCCCTGCTTCAGACGCCAGGGCATCTGCTGGTCGTAGGGCAGCTTGGCCAGCTCCTCGGTCATCACCGACAGCGTGCCGACCGGCGAGGTCTCGGTCATGCCCCAGGCGTGGACGACCTCGACCTGATACTTGTCGTGGAAGGCGCGGATGATGCTTTCGGGGCAAGCCGCGCCGCCGATCACGACCTTCTTCAGGGCCGGCAGCTTGGCGCCGGTGGATTCCAAATGCTGCAGCAGCATCTGCCAGACGGTGGGCACGGCGGCCGAGAAGGTGACCTGTTCGGTGTCCAGCAGTTCATAGATCGAGGCGCCGTCCATCTTGGCGCCCGGCATGACCATCTTCGCGCCCGCGCCCGGGGCCGAGAACGCCACGCCCCAGGCGTTGGCGTGGAACATCGGCACCACCGGCAGGATCACGTCCTTCTGCGACAGGCCCATCACGTCGGGCTGTAGCGTGATCAGAGTGTGCAGGAAGTTCGAGCGGTGGGAGTACATGACCCCCTTGGGGTCGCCGGTCGTGCCAGAGGTATAGCAAAGGCCGGCGGCCGTGCCCTCGTCGAACCCGCCCCAGGCGCAGTCGGCGTGGTGCTGCTCGACGAGCTCCTCGTAGCAGAGCAGGCCCTTGAAGTGCGGCGCGTCGCCCGCCGGGGCGAAGTCGGCCGGCATGTGCGCGCGGTCGGTGAAGACGACCACGTACTCCACATGCGGCAGGCGCGGCAGGATCGCGGCGATGATCGGCAGGAAGGTGAGGTCGGTGAAGATGGCGCGGTCGCCGGCGTGATCGGCGATCCAGGCGATCTGCTCGGGGAACAGGCGCGGATTGAGCGTGTGGCACACCGCGCCGATGCCCATGATCCCATACCAGGCCTCCATGTGGCGGCCGGTGTTCCAGGCCAGGGTGCCGACGCGGTCGCCCGGCTTGATCCCCATGCCCAAGAGCGCGTTGGACACCCGCTTGGCGCGGTCGCGGATGGCGCCATAGGTGGTGCGGACGATCGGTCCCTCGACCGAGCGACTGACGACCTCGCGGCCGGCGTGCCATTTCGCGGCGTGATCGATGATCTTGTCGAGGGTCAGCGCCCCGTGCTGCATCAGCCCTTGCATCGGCCCTCAGCTCTCCCGTCTGCTTATCGTTGTTAAGGCAAGGCTATCGGTGTGCGGCGCAACACGCAACGCGCCGCGCTCGTCAGGCGAGCCGGAATGTGCTCCCCTGTCGGGCATCCGACACACGCGATCATCGGTCGCAGGCGCCGTTCAGGGACTTTTGGTTGCAGTCGGTGGATATTTCGACGCTCGGTGTGGGCGCTTCGCTCCGCCAAGTCTTGAACCCTGTGAGGCGACTTGGGCTGGTTGGCCAAGGCATGGTCCGATGAGCGGCTCGACGAGATCGCGGCCGACACCTATCGGCTGACGATCTCGCGCCTGGTGATCGCCGCCCTGGTGGCGGGGCTGATGGTGTTCGCACTCCGCCCGCTGGTCGCCTTCCTCTGGCTGCTCAGCCTGTATGTCGGCGAAGGCCTGGCCCTTCTCGCGACCCGTCGGTTCAGAAAGGGGCGCACGGCCACGCCGCGCGAGCGGGCCTGGTTCGTCTGGGCCTCCATCCCGATCACCATCAGCTGGTCGACGCTGGCGACCTTGCTGTGGTTCGAGGGTCAAGACCTGTTGAAGATCGCCGCCGTCTCCGTCTGGGCGGGCCAGATCGTCTACACGCAGAATTTCCGCCACCAGTCCGTGCCGATGCTGGTGCTGAACGGCCTGGCGCCCCTGGCCAGCCTGCTGATCTTCCCGATCTTCTTCATGTCTGACGCCAGCCCGGCCGCGCAAACCGCGCGCTGGGGCCTCGTGCTGCTGGTCGGCACCACCCTGAACGTGATGGCCCAGAACCGCGCGGCGGCCAAGCGTATGGACGAGCTGACGCGCGGCCTGCGTGAGGAGCGGGAAAAGGCGCTGGAGGCCGCCCGCGCCAAGTCGACCTTCATCGCCGTGACCAGCCATGAGCTGCGGACGCCGATGAACGGCCTGCTGGGCATGGCCCACGCCCTGGAGCGGTCGAGCCTCGACCCGGTCCAGCGCGAGCAGGTGGCTCTGATGATCAAGTCGGGCGACAGCCTGATGCAACTGCTGAACGACGTGCTGGACTTGTCGCGCGTCGAGGCGGGCAAGGTCGAGCTGGCGCCGATCGACATGACCCTGCAGGACGTGGTGGGCGAGGTGGTCGACGCCTGGCGCGACGCTGCGGACTTCAAGGACCTGTCGCTGAGCGTCGACTATGCGCCCGACCTCCCGCCCGGCATCCACGCCGATCCGCTGCGGATCCGCCAGGTGGTGACCAACCTCGTCTCCAACGCGATCAAGTTCACGGTCGAAGGCGGCGTCAGGCTGGACGTCGCCGCGCAAGTCTTGGCGGGCGGCGATCGGCGCGTGTCGATCACGGTCACCGACACCGGGCCCGGCGTGCCGCCCGACGCGGCCGAGCGGGTGTTCGACAGCTTCACCCAGGCCGACCAGACGATCTCTCGCGAGCACGGCGGCGCGGGTCTGGGCTTGTCGATCGCCCAGGCGCTGGCGCGCCAGATGGGCGGTGATCTTGTTCTGGCGCCTTCAGAGCGCGGCGCCTGCTTCGTCTTCACCTTTGTGGCGCCCGCCTGCGACGCGCCGACCGCGCCGGCCGACGAGACCGACGCTGGCGGCGACGATCTGGGACAGATCCAGGTGCTGATGGCCGAGGACAACGCCATCAACCAGCTTGTGGTCCGCACCATGCTGGAGCCGCTGGGCGTCGCGCTCACCGTGGTCGAAAACGGCCAGGAGGCGCTCAAGGCGATGGCCGAGCGTCGCTTCCATTGCGTCCTGATGGACATCAACATGCCGGTGATGGACGGCATCACCGCCCTGGAGGCCATCCGCGCCGGCCACGCGGGAGACCCCGCCATGCCGGTCATCGCCCTCACCGCCTCAGCCATGTCCGGCGACCGCGAGCGGTTCCTAGGCCTGGGCTTCGATGATCACCTCGGCAAGCCGGTCAAGCCCGCCGACCTGATCACCGCCATCGCCAAGGCGGTGAACCCAGAGCCCCCGGACGCGGGGCGGCGGGCGGCTTAGGATTTCTTGGGCGTTCGCCGGGAAGTCGGTTTGGGGACGGGCGTTAAAGGCTGCTCACGCCCCTGGGCGGACTTTGCCTCCCTCTCCTTTAGGGAGAGGGAGGGGCCCGCCGCGAAGCGGTGGGAGGGAGAGGGGTTACGAGGGCTGACGGCGTGCCGGCGCTCCGTCGGACGCTGTAACCCCTCTCCCCAACCCTCTCCCTCTGGGAGAGGGAGCAATGACCGACATCCACCCCTTCCAGACGATCCGAACGCCAGCGCAGTCGCCGCAGCCCACTACCCCATCGCCTCTGCCAGCGCCCGGGCCTCGTCTTCGAAGGCGCTGACGGTGTCGACCTTGCGCCAGGTGATCTCGCCGGTGTCGCGGGTGAGCTGGTTTTCCAGCACCGCGACGTCGGCGTCCGAGGCGTCGTTGACGCGGGCGGCCACGCGGGCGCGCAGGACTTCGGGCGGGGCCTCGAGCCAGACGCCGAGGAAGGCGACGTCGCAGGTCTTGGCCAAAGCCTCGGCGCGGGCGCGCTCCTCGGGCTTGAGGAACACCGCGTCCAGCACCGCCGAGCGACCGGCCTTCAGACAGAGCTCGGCGTCATGGAACAGCTGGTCGTAGACCTTGGCGCTCATCTCGGGGGTGTAGGCTTCGCGCGGCAGCCTTTGCAGGGACGGGACGCCCCACAGGCGCTTGCGGATCTCGTCGGTGCGCAGCACCACCGCGCCGGGCGCCGAGCCGAGGCCCGGCGCGCAGACGCGCGAGAAGGTCGACTTGCCCGAACCCGACAGCCCGCCGGCCGCCACCAGGCTGACCGGCTTGGGCGCCAGATGCTCCAGGGCGGTCTGCAGATAGGCCCGCGCGGCCTCGTCGTCGCCGGTATAGGCCCAGACGTGGGTGCGGACGGCCGCGCGGACCGACAGCATCAGCGGCAGCGCCGCCAGCCCGGTCCACAACCCCTCGCCGAAGGTGCGGGCGGCTTCGTCCAGATAGGCGTTCAGCACCCGGCCCGCCGCGTCGCGCCGGCGGCGGAAGTCGAGGTCCATCAGCAGGAAGGCCAGGTCGTACTGGATGTCGATGTCCGACAGGGTGTCGTTGAATTCGATGCAGTCGAACAGGATCGGCTGACCGTTCTCGATCAGGATGTTCCCCAAGTGCAGGTCGCCATGGCAGTGGCGGGCGAAGCCCTCGCCCGCCCGCGCGTCCAGCAACGGCCCCAGACGCTCCAGCGCCAGGTCGGTTTCGTGCACCAGACGCTCGACGGCCTGCTTGCCAAGACGGGGCGCGAGTCCCCGAAGCAGGTTGGCGTTTGAACGGATCGTGTAGCCCAGAGCCGAGACGCCGCCGCCCTGAGGGCGCGGCGAGGATCCCGCGTGGAAGCGCGCGACCGTGCGGCCCAGCGCATCCTCGAGCGCGTCGTCGATCGCCCAGGGCTGAGTGGCCAGCACGCCGTTCTGGTCGAACCGGCGCATTTCCAGCAGGTACTCGACGATCTCGCCGTCGCCGTCGATCTCGATTCCGCCATCGCGCGTCCGGGTCAGGCGGCGCACCTCGCGATAGATGTCGGGCGCGGCGGCGCGGTTGAACGTCAGTTCGCGCTCCAGCGCCCAGCGCCGCAGCTCCAGCGTCGAGTAGTCGAGAAAGCCGAAGTCCACCGGGCGCTTGACCTTGAAGGCCGAGGTTCCGATCAGGAACACGCGGGCGCACGAGGTCTCGATGGTGTTTTCCGCCCGCTCGCCAAACCAGGCGGCCACTTCCTGCTCGCGCGCGGCTTCCGCGTCCTTGATCACGCCGACAATCCCATCTTCCCGCGCGCGAAATCCGGCGCCGGGGCTCCATAACCGAAACCGCGCCGTAAGTCCTCTCGCGCAAGTCTTGTCTATTCCCATTTTTCGCGGTTAGATTGCATTGAGCAAACTAGGGCGGGGCGGTTGATGCGGGCAGGGGCGGGTCTGAAGCGGTCGAGGCACAAGCGCGAGGAGATCCTCGGCGCGGCCAGGGATCATTTCCTGCGCGAAGGCTATGCGGACGCCGGCATGGAGGCGGTGGCGCGGGCTGCGGGCGTCTCGACGGCGACGCTGTACGCCTACTTTCCCAGCAAGGCCGAGCTGTTCAGGATCATCGCCACCGAGATGATCCAGGGCGTCGCCGCGCCCGTCTGCGCGGCCGGACGGCTGCGGGGCGAGCCCCGGACGCGGCTGGTCGCCTTCGCCGTCGCCTACGCCACTTTCTTCTCACGCCCCGACATGCGGGCCCTGGTCCGGATCATCACGACCGAGCGCCGCCGCTTTCCGGACGTGGCCGACCAGTTGCTGCGCGTGGCGCGTCAGGACCTGGGCGGGACGGCGATCGCGATTCTCAAGGACCTGCGCAAGGCGGGGGCGCTGCGGCTGGACAAGCCGTCATGGGCCGCCGGTCAACTGTTGGGAATGCTCGACCACGGCGCCTTGGTGCTGGGGCTGGCGGCGGGCGACGAAGTGACACCCCGACGACCGATCCGCGCCATCGCCGAGGACGCCGTCGACACCTTTATGGCCCGCTATGGGGCGGGTTGCGTTGGAGACATCGATGACCGGTCTGCCCAAACCGTATCGCTGGCTACAGGCGCTTGACCTGCTGCCCAAGATGGTCGCCGAGGCCCTGCAGCACCACGGCGTCCGCGAGACCGCCGGCCCGGCCAACACCCCCGAGATCATGGCCTGGGCGGCGCAGACCGGCCTGAAATCCAGCTACAACGCCGACGCCACGCCGTGGTGCGGACTGTTCATGGCCCATGTCGCCAAGCGCGCCGGCAAGGTCGTGCCGCCCGGACCGCTGTGGGCGCTGAACTGGGCCAAGTTCGGCGTGGAAGGCGGCCAGCCGGAGCTGGGCGACGTGCTGGTCTTCGTCCGCAAGGGCGGCGGCCATGTCGGGCTCTATATCGGCGAGGACGCGGAGGCCTATCACGTGCTGGGCGGCAACCAGGGCGACTGTGTGTGCCTCACACGCATCGACAAGGAGCGCCTCTACGCCGTGCGCCAGCCGCCCTACAACAACAAGCCGAGCACCGCGAAGGTCTATCTCCTGGCCGCCACCGGGGCGATGTCGAGCAACGAGGCCTGAGGTGGCTTCCGGGCGGCCTTAAGGGAACAGCCGCTTCGTCGTCCAGCCGCCCTCGACCCGGTCGAACACCAGCCGCTCGTGCAGGCGGAACGGCCGGTCGCGCCAGAACTCGATCGTCACCGGAACGATCCGATAGCCCGACCAGTGCGGCGGGCGCGGCACCTTCCCGAGGCCGAACTTCAGGCCCATCTCGGCGACGCGCTTCTCCAGGGCCAGGCGGTCAGGCAGCGGCCGCGACTGGTCACTGGCCCAGGCGCCGATCTGGCTGTGGCGGGCGCGGCTGGCGAAGTAGGCGTCGGCCTCGGCCTCGCTGACCGGCTCGACCGTGCCGCGGATCCGCACCTGGCGGCGCAGCGACTTCCAGTGGAACAGCAGGGCCGCCTTGGGATGGGCGTTCAGTTCCTGGCCCTTGGCGCTCTGGGTGTTGGTGTAGAAGACGAAACCCTGCGCGTCGAAGTCCTTCAGCAGGACCATGCGCGAGTCGGGCATGCCGTCGCCGTCGACCGTCGACACCGTCATGGCGTTGGGATCGTTCGGCTCCTTCTTGCCGGCCTCTTCCAGCCATTCAGCGAACAGGGCGAACGGATCCTCTTCGCTCAGCAGCGGTGGCGGAGTCGCCTCCTGCACCTGGCGGACATAGTCGTCCTCGCTGGGCGAGGCGGGGATCAGGGTCGGATCGGCGCTCATGGGCTCGGTATAGTCCTCAAGCGAGACCGCGACCACCTTGACGGTCGCGGATATTGCCGCAATCTGCAGCTGTACGAAGGGCGACCGCCACCATGACTCTCAAGACACGCGTTCGGTGGGCCTGGGCGGAGCTCGGCCTCGCCGTTCTGGTAGGAACCGGCCTCGCCGCGCGTGAGGTCATCAACGCCCCTGAAGACGCCGGATTTGTCGGGTCGGCGATCAGCGCCCTGCCCTGGCTCCTGCTGTGCGGGCTGGTCGCGTGGGGATCATGGCGCCGCCTTCGCCAATGTCAGGCGCAGTGCGCCGAGTTGGGGCCCGACGCCTCTCCGTCCCAGGACCTGTGGAGCGCACCGCGCTATGGCGGCCTGATCGGCGTCGCGCTGCTCGTGATCGCCCTGATCGTCGCCTTGGCGCCGGCGCTGCTGGTCCGCCCCTGAAAGTCTTAACTTAACCGGGCGTTGACCATCGCCGCGTCAGGGTCCCGGGATGACCGCCCGGCAGCCCGCCCTGACGCTTTCGGCCGCCCGCGCCCTGCTGGGCGTGGCCGCCGACGCGGATGAACGCGAGCTGCGCAAGGCCTATCGTGAGGCCGCCAAGCGCGCCCATCCCGATCGCCCCACCGGCGACGCAGCCCTCTTCCGCGACGTGCTGGCCGCCTACCGCCTGCTGCAGGACACGCCGGTCGTTCAGCATCACTATCCGCCGGCGGTCGCCCAACCGGCGCCGATCGCCGACCGCGTCTTTCTCGAGATCGACATCGCCACCGCCCTCTCCGGCGGGTCCGAAGAACTGGCCATCGACGGCCGACGTCTGCGTCTGAAGCTGCCCGCGGGCCTGCGCGAGGGCGACAAGGTGCGGGTCGAGGGCGTCTGTTTCGAGGTTCGCCTGCGCGCGCAGGACGGCGCCCTGGTGCGCGGCGATGATCTGTGGCTGACCGGCAAGGTCGACCCGCGCGTGCTGGCCGAGGGCGGCCGGGTCGACGCCGACACGCCCCTGGGCCCCCGGCCCGCCTGGATCTCGACCAAGGCCGCCGCGCGCGGTCTCGTCCGCCTGCCCGGCCAGGGCCTGCCCGCCCGCGCCAACCACAAGGCCGGCGACCTCTTCCTGCGGCTGGAAGCCGCCGAAGGCCGCGGCGAGAGCCCGGCCCGCTCGCTGCTGAAGCGCTTCGCGGCCGCCTGGGCGGCTTAGGCGTCCAAGCGCCCCCTCCGCTGAGGGTGTTCTTAACAGCCGACCTCCCCGGCGAATGCCGGGGCCCAGATTCATCCGGAGCGGCTGGGGATGATGCGACGTTCTTCCGGGCTTAGCGGATAAGCATCGTTGGGTTCGATCTGGATCCCGGCATTCGCCGGGAAGGTCGGGGTTTGTTGGAGAGACAATCGACGATTGCCCCCCAAGGCGCTCAATGAATTCAATCGCGCACGACCTTTTTCCGACGCGCCGCCCTTGAATTCATATCGCGCACGATTAAATCGTTCGTACGATTTCAAGCCAAGGAGCTTCCCGATGACCACCCTCTACACCACCCGCGCCACCGTCGTTGGCGGCCGTGAAGGCCATGCCCGCACCGAGGACGGCCTGCTGGACGTCCAGCTGTCGATGCCCAAGTCGCTGGGCGGCAAAGAGACCGGCACCAACCCAGAGCAGCTGTTCGCCGCCGGCTACGCCGCCTGTTTCCAGAGCGCCATGGCCCACGTCGCCCGCACCCAGAAGATCGCCCTCACCGGCTCGACCGTGACCGGTCAGGTCAGCCTCGCCACCGCCGAGGTCGGCTTCCGCCTGGAAGTGGCGCTGGAGGTCGAGACCCAAGGCCTGTCGCAGGCCGACGCCGAGGCCCTGGTTGCCAGCGCTCACGCGGTCTGCCCCTATTCGAACGCTACGCGCGGCAACATCGACGTGGCCCTCAGCGTCAAGGCCGCCTAACGGATCCGATATGAACCAGAAGTCCGCGTCATCCGACCAGCCCGTCGAGGTCCTGCGCCTCGACAACCAGCTGTGCTTCGCCCTCTACGGCGCGGCCAACCGGATGACGCGGCTCTATCGCCCGATGCTCGACGCCCTGGGCCTGACCTATCCGCAGTACCTGGCGATGCTGGTGCTGTGGGAGGCCAGCCCCCGGACCGTCGGGGCGTTGGGCGAGGCGCTGGACCTCGACTCCAGCACCCTGACGCCGCTGCTCAAGCGGCTGGAGACCAGCGGCCTCGTCACCCGTGACCGCGACCCCGAGGACGAGCGGCGGGTGATCGTCGCCCTGACCGACAAGGGTCGGGCCCTGCGCGACCAGGCGGTGACGATTCCCGAAAAGATCTTCTGCGCGCTGGACATGCCGCTGGAGGCGATGGGCGTGCTGCGCGACCGCCTGAAGACGGTGGCGCGCTGATCCGCGTTGTCGGGATCGCGGCGAGCGCCTAAACGGATACCCGTCAGAGGGGTCCCATGCCGCGTCACAAGCCGATCCGCGCCGCCATCTACGGCGCCTGCCACGCCAACGCGCTGCTGCGCCTGCTGCAAGGCGTTCCGGGCCTGAAGGGCAAGATCCAGTTCACCCCGATCCCCGCGACCATGAACATTACGGCTGAGGAGATGGACGCCTTCATCGCGTCCGTGCCGGATCTGGACCTCGTGCTGTACCAGCCGATTTCGGCCAACTATCGCGGCCCGCAGTTCGCGTCAGCCCGCATTGTCGAAGCGGCGGCGAACGCCCAGACCACCCTGATCAGCTTCGCCTACTACCATTTCGAGGTCTACACGCCGTTCATCACCTCGGCCCTGCCCGGCCTGCCCGAGCCGCCGACCGAGTACATGGACTATCTGCTGGGCGCCCTGATCGCCCGAGGCTTCGACGACGCCAAAATCGTCGATCGCCTGCTGCACCTCGACGGCCTAGGCCCCTATGTCGAGGGCATGGTCGGCGCGGCGTTCTACGAGTTCGGCGTGCGCGAGGAGCGGGTGCTGGAGGGCGATCGGCCGCTGGACGTGAAGATCTCCGACCGGGTCAAGGCGCTCTACCAGTCCAAGCGGCTGGGCCACACGCCCAACCATCCCTCGACCTTGCCGATGCGCTGGATCGCCGACGACATTCTCAAGCGCCTCGAGCCGATGATCGGCAAGACTTTGGGCGCGCGCTGGTCGTTCACGCCCGATCCGCTGAACGAAATCCAGTTCTTCACCCCGCCGTTCGTGCGTCAGGCGTTCGGCATGACCTTCGAGGACAAGCCGGTCACCCTGACCAAGACGCACGGACGTCAGAGCCTGGCCGACTATGTGCGAGGCCAGCGCCCGTTCTACGAGGCGATTCCGCGCGACCAATTCTTGCAGGCGGTCGAGACCATGGCCCAGCCGACAGCGCGGCCCTGGTACACGCCGCTGCTGACGACGGACTGAAGTTTAGGGTTTAAGGCTGGGGCTGGGAGGCCTGCTTGGCCGCCTGCTGCCGCGCGCGGTGGGCGGCGTGATCAGCGTCGCTGGTCTGGCGCAGGGCCCGCAGGTCCTCGCTGATCCGGAAAATGGCGACATAGAACTCGCAGAAGGCGCGCCACAGCAGCACGAGGGCGCCGGCGACCAGGAGGCCGGCGACCAGCACCGGGAAGGCCAGCAGCAGGGAGCCGACGCCCGGCTCCTTCAGCGCAAGGCCGACGGCGGCGCCCACCACCGAGAAACCGAACAGCGCCACCACGCCCAGGCCGGCCCAATAGATGAAATGAATCACCGGCCCGGTCACCAGGCGATCGAACGTCAGAAGATCCCAAAGCAGCGAGCCGGACCCACGCTTGGACTTATTGGCCGGAGGCATACGTCACCCCAAGACGGCGAAAAGCGCCTCTTTGACGCCATCGCTAGCAGCGACAAGCCCGCTCGGCAATGCCGAGCGGGCGTCGCTTCGTTCAGGGTCGGGAACCCGACACGGCTATTGCGGCTTGGCGCCGGCGACCGTCGCGTCGATCTGGGCCTTGGTGGCCGTGGTCTGGAGGCCGCCGTCGGCCGTGGCCGTGAGGCTGTTGCCCGGCAGGGCGAACTTCACGCCGCCATGGGTCACGATGACGTTGGTCGATCCATCCGCTCCGGTGGTGGTTCCGGAGATCTGGCCGACCGAGACGCCCTGCGAATCCTTCACGGCCATGCCCACCTTGAAGTCGGGCGTGACGCTGGCCGAGGTCTGCGCGCCTGCGGTGTCCGCGGAGCTGGCGAAAGGCGGCGTGGCCGGATTGGCGGGGGTGGCCGATTGCGTGGCGCCCATGCCTGACTGGGCCGGGGTCGCCGGGTCGGCGGGGGTCGCGCCCGGCTTCGGCGTCATCTGCCCCGGCGGGGTCATGGTCTGAGCCGGCGGCATGGGGCCGGTCGGGTTGGTCGGCGTCGGGGTGGTGGTGGTTTGGGCGAAAGCCGCGCCAGCGAACGTCAGGGACGCGGCGGCGGCGAGCAAGGCGAGCTTGTGCGTCATGTTGGAACTCTCCGTCGAGGGCCCCTCCCGGACAGTAACAACGTGACGAGTCGGACGCAGTTCCGTCGGCTATCCGACTTACGATCTAGCCGGAGGCGCCCTTGGCCTCGATCAGCGCCAGAACATAGGCCTCCATCAGGCGCGTCAGTTCGTCTTCCAGGCGTTGCGGATCGAGCGCCAGATCAGTCTCGACTGTGGCTGCGCGCAGCAGGCCAATGACGGCGTGCGTCAGAACGAAACCCGCCTCCGGCGTCATGTCGAAGTCAAAGCGGGCCTTGCCGGTGATGCTGTCGAAGAACAGCTGATGATGGCGCATGACCGCCTCATCTCCAGCCTCCGCAGCGAAGGCGTCCAGCAGCGCCCGCCGCGTCGCGGGGCTGCCCTCGAAGGCGGTGGCCAGGGTGCGGACGATCAGCCGAACGGCGCTGATCCGGGGGCCGTCGATAACGATGCGGGCGATGCGATCGCGGGCGGCGGCGGCTTGGCGCTGGGCCAAGGCGCCGAGGATCGCCTGCTTGCCCCTGAAGTACTGGTAGAGGGTGCCGACGCTGACGCCGGCCCGTTCGGCGATGTGATTGGTGGTGAGGGCGCGCGGGCCGCCCTGCTCCAGAAGTTGAAAGGCCGCGTCGAGAATCGCCTCGACCGTCGCTTCCGAGCGCGGCTGGCGCGGCGTTCGCCTCGTCTTTTCAGTCACTTGCCCGATCGCTCCCGAACAACGCCCGTCCCAGAACAAGGCGAGTAGGCTCGGGGAGGACGATTACATAGGCTTTGCCCCCAGACGAGGGTCCGCTTTGGGCCGCCGCGAGCAGAGAAACGCATGACCGCCGCATTGGAGATGGTTCGCGCCAAGGTCGCCGCACAGAAGGCCGCCCTCCCCGCCCTCTACGGCGAGGTCGATTTCGACGTCACGCCCGAGCGGTTCACCGACGATCCGAAGTCCAGCGTCGCTCCCCGCCTGGCGCGAGCCAAGCTGGATCCAGACAAGCTGGCCCTGATCAAGGCCTATACGATGCTGGGCGATGTGGTGGCCGACGCCTATGCGGCGCTGATGCCGAAGTATGGCTTCCGGCCGTTGATCCAGATGCTGACCAAGGCCTGCGACGAAGGGATCGCCGCCGTACCCGACGCGCCGCCGGAGCTGGCCGCCTTCATCGCCGACATGGAGCGCGTTCCCGACTGGCTGGACATGGATCTGGTGCGCGAAGGCCAGAAGCTGGACCGCAACGCCGCCGCCAACCTCGGCCCGTTCGCGATCCGAGGCGCGTTCATCGCCACCTTCATGAACAAGTACGCCGCCCTGCCGATGGCGCTGACGGGCACGCTGTCGAACGACACCGCCGCGCGCCGGGTCAATGAGACCGCGACCTTCTTCACCACCACCTTGCTGCCGGGATCGTTGGACCGACACGGCGCAGGGTTCAAGGCCGCCGCCATGGTGCGGCTCATGCATTCGATGGTGCGGTTCAACGCCTTGAAGCGCTCGAACCTCTGGGATGTCGGCGTCTACGGGATTCCGATCCCGCAGGTCGACCAGATGCCGGCGGGCCTGATCCCGATCTTCCTGATGAGCTACAAGATCGTGGCGACGGGCCGCACGGTCTTTACGCCCGAGGAGCGTGCGCGCGTGGAGCTGGCGCGCTATCGTTGCTTCCTGCTGGGCCTGCCCGAGGACCTGCTGGCCGACACGCCGCAGGGCGTGGTCGACACCATGAACGCCCGCAGCGCGACCTTACGCGCCGGCTTCGACGACGCCACCTGCGGTGAGCTGGTCCGCGCCACCCTGAACGCCTACCTGCCGCCCGACGAGCGCCCCGAAAACAAGCTGTTCGACAAGGTCGAGCGCGGCTTCGCCAAGGTGTTCTTCCTCAGGAACTTCCTCAACGGTGACCGTGCGGCGGCCAGGCGCATGGGCGTCGAGATCGGTCCGCGCGACTTCATGCTGTTCGGGCTCGTGGCCCTGTTCGTCACGGGCCAGTTGGCCGCCTACCGCCTGGCGCGCAACGTGCCCGGCGTCGCCGAGCTGGCGGATCGGCGGCTGGTGGCGCGGCTCAAAAAGCAACTGGCGCGGTACGGCCACGCGGAGTTCACGAGCGACGCAGACCAGTACCGCCCAGCGGCCGGAACCCGGAAGGCCGCCTAGAAGTCCAGCTCGATCCGCGCGCCCGCGACATTGACCTTGTAGTCGCGGTCGCCGTTCCGCAGCGGCGTGGCGTCCTGGTAGCTCACAAGCCCATAGTTGACGTTGAAGCGCATGTACTCAACCGGCTGCCAGATCAGCGCGGCCAGCCAGGCGTCCTGCTTGCCGCCGACCACGCCTCGATCGTTCATGTCGAGATAGTCGTAGCGGATATTGAGCTGCAACGCGCCGACGCCCCCACCGCCCAGCGGCTTGGCGGGCTTGGTGCGGTCGAACTGGCCGCCCTTGTAGCCGCGCGTGTCGTCGGTGAGGAAATAGCCAAGTTCGGCATAGCCGCCAAAGAGGGTCGGGCGCGTTCCCGTCGTCAGCCCGGCCTCCAGCCAGTGGCTCTCGGCCGCGCCGTGCCAACGGCCGCTGACAAAGCCCGCCTCCAGGCCATAGTGGACCTCTTCCTCGACCGGAAGAGCGGCGGTTCCGATCAGGCGGCTGTTGCTGGTGTGGACGAAAGGTCGCTGACGATAGCGGGTGGCCGTGTCGGTGACCCGCTTCAGGGCGCGCCAGTGCGCCGAAGCGCCCAGGTGCAGCTGCGTCTTGCCCAGCTTGGGCGCATAGACGGCCCGACCGTCCAGACCGTAGCTGTTGTTCTCGTCCCCGCCGGCGGGGCCGTCGCTGCTGTTGGCCAGCGCGTTGATGTCATCGGAGAACAGGCCGCCCTGCACCAGCCAGGGGCCATTCTCGTACTGCGCCGACACGCCCAGGCGGCGCTCGAAGTTGAACGCGTCGGTGAAGGCCGCGCGCTCCATGAAGGACCCGACGCTGTCGCCCGTCACCTCATCCAGCGACTGGAACTGGTTCTGATTACCAGCCGCCAGCAGCCAGGGACCGGTCTTGTAGGTCACCAGGGTGTCGACAAGATCGACGGTGTTGTCGGACAGCTCCAACTCCAGCTTGTAGCCGACGCCTGCGCCGAGGCTGCCTTCGCCGCCCAGGCGAACACGCCGAAGCTCCGCGCCAAACCCCAGGCCACGATCCGCAAGCCCGCTCGGCGCGTCGACCTGCCCCACATCGATCTGGATTCGGCCCTTGGCCTTGAACGTGCGACCGGCGCTGGCGAACTGCGGCGCGCCTTTCCAGCTGATCTCGGTGGACGCGGACGGGGCCTTCGTCGCCGACGGCGCGGACGCGGCCATCGCGACCGGCGGCGCGACGGGCGCGGTCGCCTGCGGCGCGCTGCTCACGGCGTCCAGACGCCGCTCCATGGTCTGCAGTTGGGCGCGCAGGCTGGCGATCTCGTTTCGCAGCGCGGCGACCTCGGCGGGGGTCAGCTGATCCTGGGCCAGAACGGCGGTGGGCGAGAGACAAACGCCGACTGCAGCCAGCGCGGCAAGGGATGCGGGGACAGGATGCAAGACACCACCTTGGAACAGCGCTTCGGTCCGCCCCAAATGTCACGTTTCCATGACGCTTTTGTGAAAAATCGTCCGTATTCGACCTAAACCATTCCCACGGTCTTCAGCCGCGCGCGGGGGTGGATCTCGTTCTGGCTCATCACCACCGTCTGGCCGCGGAAGCGCTCGATGATCGAGCGGACATAGGGGCGCACGCCGGGGCTGGTCAGCAGCACCGGCGCCTCGCCCGCCAGGGCCGCGCGCTCGAAGCTGTCGCGGACGCCGCGGATGAAGTCCTGCAGGCGCGACGGCGGCAGGGCCAGTTGCTTGTCATCGCCAGGGCCGATCAGGGCTTCGGCGAAGGCCTGCTCCCAGTCGGCCGACAGGGTGATAATCGGCAGAGCGCCGTCGTCGCCGCGATTGGCCCAGCAAAGCTGACGGGCGAGACGCGCGCGCACCTGCTCGACCAGCTGGGTGACCGAGGCGGTGTGCGGCGCGGCCTCGCCGATGCCTTCCAGGATCTGCGGCAGATCGCGGATCGAAACGCGCTCGCGCAGCAGCGACTGCAGCACGCGCTGAACGGTCGTGGCGGTGACCGTGCCGGGGATCAGGTCTTCGACCAGCTTCTTCTGCGTCTCGGGCAGCTCCTTCAGGAGCTTCTGCACCTCGGCGTAGGACAGCAGGTCGGCCATATTCTCCTTGAGGATCTCGGTCAGGTGCGTGGTCAGCACCGTGGCCGGGTCGACGACCGTGTAGCCCCGGAACGTGGCTTCCTCGCGCAGGTCGTCGGCGATCCAGGTGGCGGGCAGGCCGAAGGCCGGCTCGCGCACGTGCTCGCCGGGCAGCTCCACCTGACCGCCGCGCGGGTCCATGCACATCAGGTTGCCCAGGCGGACCTCACCGGCGCCGGCCTCCATCTCCTTGATGCGGATGGCGTAGCCCTGGTTGGCCAGGCGCATGTTGTCGAGGATGCGGACCGGCGGCATGACAAAGCCAAACTCGCTGGCCAGGGTCTTGCGCAGGGCGCGGATCTGGTCGGTCAGCTTGCGGCCGTCCAGGTCGTTGATCAGGGTCAGTAGGCCATAGCCCAGCTCGATCTTGACGTCGTCAATGGCCAGGGAGGCGCTGATCGGCTCCTCCTCGGGCTCGGATGGCGCGGCGGCTTCCAGCTCGGCGGGGTCGATCGGCTTGGGCTTCTTGGCGTCCTGGATGCGCTTGTAGGCCAGGGCCCCGACCGCCAGGGACATGGCCGCGAACGGGAAGATCGGCATGCCCGGGATCAGGGCGATGACGCCCGACGAGGCCGAGACCATCCCCAGACCCACCGGGTTCATCGCCAGCTGGGTGGTCAGGGCCTTGTCGGCCGAGCCTTCGACGCCGGCCTTGGAGACCACCATACCGGCGGCGATCGAGATGATCAGGGCCGGGATCTGGCTGACCAGGCCGTCGCCGATGGTCATGATGGTGTAGGTCGAGGCCGCGTCGCCGAACGGCAGCTTGTGCTGCACCACGCCGATGATGATGCCGCCGATGATGTTGATCGCCGTGATGATCAGGCCAGCGATCGCGTCGCCCTTCACGAACTTGCTGGCGCCGTCCATGGCCCCGAAGAACGTGCTTTCCTGCTCCAGCTCCTTGCGGCGGATCTTGGCTTCGTCCTGGTTGATCAGGCCGGTCGACAGGTCGGCGTCGATCGCCATCTGCTTGCCGGGCATGGAGTCCAGGGTGAAGCGGGCCGCCACTTCGGCGATCCGGCCCGAACCCTTGGTCACGACCATGAAGTTCACGACGATCAGGATGATGAAGACGATCACCCCGATGACGAAGTTGCCCTGCATCATCAAGTGACCGAAGGCCTCGATCACCGCGCCGGCGCCGCCGGTGCCTTCCTGGCCGTGACCGAGGATCAGGCGGGTCGAGGCGATGTTCAGGCCCAGCCGGTACAGCGTCGCGACCAGCAGCACGGTCGGGAACGAGGTGAACTCCAGCGGCTTCTTGATCAGGATCGCCGTCATCAGGATCAGCACCGATCCCGTCAGCGAAATCGCCAGCAAGAGATCCAGCAGGACAGCCGGGACCGGCAGGATCAGCAGCACGATGATGCCGACGACGCCCAGGGCCAGGCCCATCTCGCCGCGCATCAGCCCGTCGAGCATCGACTTGGGGCTGGGCAGGGCGGAGGCTGTCGGGGCGGCGGCGTCGGCCATTCGAAACCTTGAACCGGGATGGGAGGCTAGGCCTTCGCTTGGAGCGATTTGCGGCCTGGGACCATCTTGTTAACCAAATATTCTGCGGCGCGGCGCCGGACCGATGGTCGCGGCGCCCTCGCCTTAAGCCGCTGCGCCGACACCACCTTGCGGCGGCGGCACCGGCACGCCGGCGTCGGCGTATTCCTTCAGCTTGTTGCGCAGGGTGCGGATCGAGATGCCCAGGATGTTGGCCGCATGGGTGCGGTTGCCCAGGCAGTGTTCCAGGGTGTCGATGATCAGCTTCTGCTCGACCTCGGCCACGGTCGAGCCGACGAAGGTGCGCGAGACGGCGTCAGCGGCCATCTGGGCGCCGCGCGCCACCGCCACGTCGGGCGCCGGCGCCATCGGCTGACCGTCGGGCAGGCGGATGGCGAACTCTTCGATTTCCGGCCCCGTCGACAGCAGCACGGCCCGGTGCATGGCGTTTTCCAACTCGCGGACGTTGCCCGGCCAGCGGTGAGCGATCAGGCGACGCTTGGCTTCGGCCGAGATCGGCTTCTCGTCGATACCGTTGGCCGCCGAGTACTTCTTCACGAAGAACTCGCACAGGCTGATCACGTCGGCCGGACGCTCGCGCAGCGGCGGCAGGCGCAGGTTCACGACATTCAGGCGATAGAGCAGGTCTTCCCGGAAGGTCCCGTCCTTCACCGACTGGGTCAGGTCGCGGTTGCTGGTGGCCAGGATGCGGATGTTGACCTTGACCGGCTTGGAGCCGCCGACCCGGTCGATCTCGCGCTCCTGGATGGCGCGCAGCAGCTTGGCCTGCAGGCGCACGTCCATCTCGCTGATTTCGTCCAGCAGCAGGGTGCCGCCGTCGGCTTCCTCGAACTTGCCGATGCGGCGGGCCATGGCGCCGGTGAAGGCGCCCTTCTCGTGACCGAACAGCTCGCTTTCCAGCAGGTTCTCCGGGATGGCGGCGCAGTTGACCGAGATGAACGGCGCCTTGGCCCTGCGGGACTTGCCGTGAACGTAGCGGGCCATGACCTCCTTACCCGAGCCGCTCTCCCCGGTGATGAGGATCGAGGCGTCGGACGGGGCGACCTGGTCGGCCAGCTTGATGACCTGCTCCATGGCCGGGTCGCGGACGACCATCGGCTTTTCGTCGTCGGTGACGGCGGCCAGGACGGCGGCGATCAGCTCGGCGTCCGGCGGCAGCGGAATGAACTCCTTGGCGCCGGCCTTGATGGCGGCGGCCGCGCGCATCGGATCGGCGTCGACGCCGCAGGCCACCACCGGCACCCGCATCCGCTCGGCTTCGTTGGCGGCGATCAGGCCGGCGATGTCGAGCGCGTAGTCGACCATCAGAAGGTCCGCGCCCTGCCCCGCCCGCAGCGCGTTGGTCGCCTGCTCCGTCGTTTCGACGTGCGAGACCTTCGCGCCCGCATTCATCGCCATCTTCACGGCGACCGAAAGCTGCCCGTTCAGTTTTCCGACGACCAGAAGCCGCATCTCTTACTCTCCCTCTCGAACGACCACCGGGCGTCAGCCCTGGTCGCCGTCCTTGATGATTTCCGTCATGGTCACGCCCAGGCGCTCGTCGACGACGACGACCTCGCCCCGGGCGACCAGGCGGTTATTGACGTAGATGTCGATCGCCTCGCCGACCTTGCGGTCCAGCTCCAGGATCGAGCCCTGGCCCAGCTGCAGCAGCTGCGCCACGGACATGTGGGCGCGGCCCAGCACAGCCGAGATGTTGACCGGGACGTCGAAGACCGGCGCTAGGTCCGAGGCGCTCTTTTCGCTGAGCTCGATCGGCGCCTCCGAGGCCAGCATGGCCCCACCGAATTCGTCGAGTGTGAGATTATCTTCGGCCATCGTTCGTCAGCCTTCCTAGGTAAACAGGGGTTCGGCGTGGAGGCCTTCGGCGGCGATCGCCGCCTCCAGCGCCTCGGCGACGCGCTGAGCGGCGCCGTCGGGGTCAAAGGCCGCGCGGCCGTCGCCCCAGTCGAAGGTGAAGGCCGCGGGGGCCATGGCGCCGTCGGCCCGCGCCACGATCTGGCCCTGGAAGCCGATCTGGGCGGCGACGGTCTCCAGCGCCCGCTGGGTGCGCTCTTCAAGTTCGGGCGAGACCCGCACGAAGATGCGGGGCTGGGACTCGACCTCGCGGGCCAGCGCCTCCAGAGCCGCCGTGACCGGGGCTTCGGGGAAATGGGTCAGGGCCGCGTCGGCGATCTTGCGGGCGCAGGCCAGGGCCAGCATCGCCGAGCCCTCGCGATGTTCGTGCGCCACGTGGGCCAAGGTCCCGAACGCCTGCTGAACGGCGTGCGCCACCTCGGCCAGGGCCTGGGCCGCCTCCTGCTCGGCGCGGGCGACGGCCGAGCGTTCGCCCTCGGCATAGGCCTGCGCCTTGGCCGCCTCGACCTCTTCGGGCGTGAAGGTCTTCTTCACCCGGGGCGGCGCGTAGGCCACGCCGCCGTTGTCGTCGAAGACGGTGTCGAAGGAGAACTTGCGGTGAGGGATGTCGGTCATCGCATGCCCCTCAGTAGATCAGTTCGTCGTCGGAGCCGGAGCCGGCCAGCATGATCTCGCCCTTGGCGGCGAGGTCCTTGGCGACCTGCACCATGCCCACCTGGGCGGCGTCGACGTCCTTCAGGCGGACGGGACCCATGCTCTCCATGTCCTCGCGCATGATCTTGGCGGCGCGCTCGGACATGTTGGAGAAGAACATGTCGCGCAGCTTGTCCGAGGCGCCCTTCAGGGCCAGGCCCAGTTGTTCCTTCGGCGTGCTGCGCAGCAGGGTCTGGATGCCGCCCGGATCCAGTTTCGAAAGGTCCTCGAACACGAACATCAGGGCGCGGATGCGCTCGGCGGCCTCGCGGTTGCGCTCTTCCAGGGCGGCGATGAAGCGGGCCTCGGTCTGACGGTCGAAATTGTTGAAGATCTCGGCCATCATCTCGTGGCTGTCGCGCTTGGACGTGCGCGCCAGGTTCGACATGAATTCGGTGCGCAGCGTCATCTCGATCTTGTCGAGAATCTCGCGCTGCACCGGCTCCATCCGCAGCATGCGGGTGACGCATTCCAGGGCGAAGTCTTCCGGCAGGCAGGCCAGCACCCGCGCGGCGTGGTCGCTCTTCACCTTCGACAGCACGACGGCGACAGTCTGCGGGTATTCGTTCTTCAGATAGTTGGCCAGGACGGCTTCGTTCACGTTGCCCAGCTTGTCCCACATGGTGCGACCCGCCGGACCGCGGATCTCCTCCATCAGGGCGTCGACCTTTTCGGGCGGCATGAACGACATCAACAGACGCTGGGTCTGCTCGTAAGAGCCCATGATCGCGCCGGTCGAGCTCATGCCCGACACGAACTCGACCAGAAGGTCTTCCACCACCGAGGCCGAGACGGTGCCGAGGCCCGCCATGGCCTGGGAGACTTCCTTGATCTCCTCGTCGTCCAGGGCTTCCCAGATCTTGGTGTGCTCTTCGCCCAGGGCGAGCAGAACGATCGCGGCCTTTTCGGGCCCCGAGAGGTTCTTCACGTCGTTGACGGCGACTTTCATGGCCATCAGTTCGACTCGTGCAGCCAGTTACGCAGGATCGCGACCGACTCGTCGGGGTGCTTGTCGACAAACTCGGAGACGCGCTTGATCGACGAGGCCTTCACCTGGCCTTCGATCTTGGCGATGTCGATGCGCTGGTCGATGTCGCTCGGGGCGGGGCCGGCGATAGCGATCGGCTCGCCCGACTGGTCGACGACCACCTGCTGCTGGGTGCCGTCCGACAGGGTCACGAGCCGCGTGACGGGTCCGCCGGACGGACCGGCCAGGGCCATCTGCCCCGGGGCAGGCGCCGACAGGTTCTTGATGAACGGGCGCACCGCGAACAGCAGGATCAGCAGGGCGACGACGGCCAGGACGCCAAGCTCGGCGAAGCGCATGATGTCGTTCTTGTCGAGGCCCGACAGCAGTCCGGCCTTTTCCAGCCCCTGGTCCTCAGGTTGCGGGAACTTGATGTTGGTGACCTTGACCTGGTCGCCGCGCGCGGCGTCGAAGCCGACGGCGGTCTTCACCAGTTCCTCGATCTGCTGGATCTCTTCGGCGGTGCGCGGCGTGTAGGCGCCGGGCTTGCCGTCCTTGCCCATCGGCGCCGAGACGCCGTCGATGGCGACCGCGACGGCGACCTTCTTGATGGCGCCCGGCTCCTGGACGGTGGTCTTCACCGACTTGGAGATCTCGTAGTTGGTGACGCTGTCGTTCTGGCCCGAGCGCGAGCCCAGCTGCTGGAAGCCATTGGCGCCCTGACCGCCCGGCACGTTGGCCGCGGCCGTGACCCCGGCGTTGTCCTCGTTCTTGTTTTCCTGGCTGGAGGCTTCGGTGGTGCTTTCCGAACGCACCACCTGGCCGTCCGGATCGAAGCGCTCTTCCTGGGTGGTCACGCGGTTCAGGTCCAGGTCGGCGGTGACGTTGACCCGCGCCTTGCCCGGGCCCAGCACGCCTTCGATCATGTCCTTGACGGTCTTGGCGATGCGGGCCTCGACCTCGGACTTGCGGTCCTGGGCCATTTTGCCGGCCAGGCTCTCGTCGCTGGGAGCCGACAGCGTCTTGCCGTGCTGGTCGATGACCGCGACCTTCTCGGCCTTCATGTTCGGCACGGCCGACGAGACCAGGTTCTGGATCGCGCGCACCATGTCCGACGAGGGCTCGCGCGAGCCGACGCCGATGGTGACGGCGGCCGAGGGCTGCTCGGCGTTTTCCTCGAACAGCTGACGCTTGGGCAGCACCAGGTGCACGCGGACGCTGTTGACGCCCTGCATGGCCTTGATGGTGCGCTCCAACTCGCCCTGCAGGGCGCGCTGGCGGTTCAGTTGCTGAACGAAGTCGGTCTGGCCCAGCGCATTGCTGGTGTCGAAAATCTCGTAGCCGATCGAGCCGGAGCTCACGAGGCCTTTGCCGGCCACCATCAGACGGGCGCTGGCGACCTTGTCGCGCGGCACCATGATGGTCGAGCCGTCGCCCTTGGTCTCGTACTTGATGCCGGCCTGATCCAGGGCCTGGGTGACTTCCGAGGCTTCCTTGAGGTCGAGGTTCGAATAGAGCAGCTCATTGGGCTCCTTGCCCATGAACATGACCAGGGCCACGAGCACGGCGACGACACCTGCGCCGACGCCCAGCATCGCGGCGAGACGCCCGACGCCGAACTGCCTGATCGAACCCAGAAAGCTTTCCACGAAGCCCCATCCCCTGCGTCAACAATCCCCGAGGGGACGCCCGCCGAATGCATACGAAGCGCTCGCCGGTAGGCAGGATTTACCCAGTACAAGGTAAACGAGGCGTTTATGTTTGCCGGTCTCGCTGCCTTCCCGAGGCGCCAAAACGTCGCGGCCGCGCCCTTGCAGGCGCGGCCGCTGAACGTCGTGAAACCCTTGCGGCGCAAGGCCGGCGGGGTTTCTGAGAGCAAGAGGGGCGGTCACATCAACACACCCCGCTCGCCTTAACGGTACTGCTGGATCCGCGTGGTCCGCAGGCCCGCCAGGCCGTGTCGATCAATCGACTGCTGCCAGCTGAGGAACTCGTCGTTCGTCAGCTTGTAACGATCGCACGCCTCGTCGAGCGAGAGCAGACCCCCGCGAACGGCGGCCACGACCTCGGCCTTCCGACGGATGACCCAACGCTGGGTCTCCGCGGGCGGCAAATCCGCCAGAGTGAGAGGCGCACCGGTCGGACCGATGACGTACTTTTCACCCCGGCTGTTGGTGCGCTGCTGCTGCAACATGGCTTTACGCCTTTCCCACAACCATCACTGTTGAAGGCCACTATAGGCGCCGCCTAATAACAGCGGCTTAATTCCGATAGTAAAGCAAGGCCTAAACAAGATGGCTCCCTAACACTCCCCAGTGTTTCAATTTGAAACACAAGAATTAAAGAACGTTAAGCCCCATGATTAGCGCTTAATATTCAACAGCTCCTCAAGCATTTGGTCGGCCGTCGTAATGATCTTCGACGAAGCCGAGTACGCACGCTGAGTAGTGATCAGGCCCGTGAACTCCTGCGACAGGTCAACCGTCGAGGCTTCCAGCGTAGAGGGCGCGATGACGCCCGCTCCGCCTTCGCCCGGAGCTTTCAGGCTGTAGGTGCCGCTCTCGTTGGTGACGCGGTAGGCGTTGCCGTTCACACCCTTCAGGCCGTTCGGGTTCGAGAAGGTGGCGACGGCGACCTGGGCGATCCGGCGCGTGACGCCGTTGTCGAAGATGGCCGAGACGTAGCCGTCCTCGTCGACCTCGATGTTGGTCAGGTTACCAAACGCCGTACCGTTGGTGTTCACCGACTGCACGACCGACTGGCTGTTGTACTGGGTCAGGCCGCCGGCGGCGTTGGCGAGGTCGATCTGGACCTCCTGCGTGTCGATGCCCAGACCGTCGGCCCAGGTCGGCGGGGCCGGCGGTTGCACGGCCGGCGGCGTGACCGCCGGGGCGACGTAGCCAGAGTTCTTGATCGTGATCGCTGTCGGGCTGGTGTTACCGAACAGCCCGCCGGTGCTCTTCAGCTTGCCGTCAGTGGTGAACTCGATGATGCCCGTGCTGATCTGGCCGTTGGCGTTGTTGGCCAGGTCGCCCGGCTTGGCGCGCAGTTCGGCGTACCACTGGTTCGGCCCCGGCGCCTTCAGCAGCGACAACGTCACGGTGCGCTGACCGCCCTTGGAGTCCGACAGCGGGATCTGGATCTCGAAGTCCGGCTTCACGCCCTTGGACGTGTCCTTGGCGTAGTCCGACATAGACCAGGTCGAAGGATCATAAAGCTTGCCAAGCTTGGCGTCGGCGTCGGTGTCGATGCCGAGGTCGGCCAGCGACACGGTGGTCGGGGTCGCGGCGGTGTCGATATCGACGTCGGTGATCGTACCGTTGCCGGCCGCCGCGCCCTTCGGCTTCAGGTCTGACGTCGCGATATTGCCGGTGGCCGCGTCGTAACCGACCACGCCGGAGGCGATGACCACGCCGTTCTCCTTGATCTCGACCTTGTATTCGTTGTTGCCCGAGGCGGCCGGGTTGGCGACGCCGGTCGAGCTGTAAACCACGTCGTAAGAACGCCCGGTGGTCGCCGGGTTGGTCGCGACGTTGGTGAAGGACGCCGCGCCCGCCGTGCCGACCTTGTACGAGACGGCGGCCGCCACCGGCTGCTCGGAGCGCAGGTTGGCGTTGACGCCCACCCGGGTGGTCTTCTCTGCGGTGCCGCCGACGCTGCCGACGTTGATCGACGACAGCTGCGTCAGGTCGGACGGATCGGGCGTGATCGTGCCGCTGACCGGATCGGCCAGCCAGCCTTGCAGATAGAGACCCGCGTCGTTGCGCAGGTAGCCCAGGCTGTCCAGCTGGAACGAGCCCGCGCGCGTGAACGAGCGCGTATCGGCCGCCGTCAGGTTTTCCGGCTTTTCGGTCGTCACAAAGAAGCCCGAGCCCGAGATCGACAGATCCAGGTTCGACGTCGTCGACTGGGTCAGGCCTTGCTGGCTGATGAACTGGTGCGTCTGCGCCTTCACGCCGCCGGCGCTATAGGCCTGGTTCTTGGTGCCCGAGGTCACCAGGGTCGAGAAGTTGGAGGTCGAACGCTTGAAGCCGACGGTGTTGACGTTGGCGATATTGTCCGAGATCGCGGCCAGGGCCGACGAGTTCGCGATCAGGCCAGAGACGCCGGCGAGCATGGCGCTGTTGATGCTCATGACTGAATTCCTGCTCAAAAAGGGGGTCGAGGGTTCAGCGCTGTTTGCGTTTGGATCCGCGGGAAGACCGTCTTCCGGGGACCGCGTCGGCGTCATTCTGACGCCCGGTCGATTGGGGGTTCAGGCCGCCAGGACCTGTGAATGGGGGTTAGGCCGCAGCCTTGATGCCGACGACGTTGTCGACAGGGATGGTCTTGCCGTCGACAACCACCATCGGCTGGCCAGTGGTGTTGTCGACCGCCGAAACCACACCCTCGGCGCGGCCCTTGATGTTGGTCACCTTCAGCTCCTTGCCGTCGCCGCCCTTGGCGGTGACAGCGATGGTGTAGACGCCGCCGTCCGGCAGCTGGGCGCCGGCGTCGTCCTTGCCATCCCAGGTGATGGTGTGGTCGCCGCTCTTCTGGTCGTCCGGGACCAAGGTCCGCACCACCTTGCCGGCGGCGTTCTTGATCTCGACCTTCAGCGAGGTCGACGCGCCCGGCTGGGTCCAGGAGAAGGTCGCCTTGCCGTTCTTCAGGGTCGAGTTGTCGGTAATGGCGCTGACCTGCTTACCGATCATCGATACGCCTTCAGACAGGCCCGTGCCCGAATTCATGCCCACGAGCGCGGCCAGAAGATCGTTCGTCACCAGCTGTTGCTCCACGCCGGTCATCTGCGTGATCTGCTGGGTCATCTGGGTCGTGTCGGTCGGCGATAGGGGATCCTGGTTCTTCAGCTGCGTGGTCAGCAGCTTCAGGAAGGTCTCCTTGTTCGTCGTCAGCGACGTCCGGGAATTGTTGATCCGGTCAAGGACCGAGGCGGTGTTCTGCGACGAGACGGCGGTGGCCATGTCGGTCTCTCCTAGATCCGGATGTCCAGACCGCTGTCGGCGACGGTTTTCAGGCCGGGCAGCAGTTCGGGGGTGATGGTGATGTCGTCCTCGCCGGTCAGGGCGGCCTGGAAGGCGCGGCCCGGGAAGGCGCGCTGTCCCTGGTCGCCCCAGCCTTCAAAGGCGAAGAACGGGTTCTGGCTCTGTCCGCCCTGGCTGGAGACGTCGAAGCTGAGGGCGTTGTCGGCGACGTTGAAGCCGGCGTCGGCCAGGGCCTGGCGCAGCTCATGGGCCTTGCCACGCAGTTCCTGGGCGGCGTGAACGGTGTCGAAGCGCATCGACGCCGTCAGCGCGCCGTCACGGCCGATCTCGATCCGCACGTCGACCTTGCCCAGGCCATCCGGCGTCAGGGCGACGTCGAAGCGCGTGGTCTTGGCGTCGGCCTTCTTGACGATTTCCGCCGACAGGGCCGCCACGGTCTCGGGCGAACCCCGGACCGGCGCGGGCGCGGCGCTCGTCGTCGAGGTCGCCGCCTGGAGCACCGGCGCGGTGGGCGTCGCCGGGGTCATCTCGACCTTGGCTTCCGCAAGCGCCGGGGCCTCGACCGTCGTCAGGACGGCGCCCTTGTCAGCGCCGGCCTCGGTTCCGGTGTTCTGGGCGCCGGTCTCGCCGCCGGTCGTGGCCGAGCCGGCGCCGGCGGCCGTGACGGCCTCGGCGGTCTCGACGGCGACAGCGCCCTCGACCGTCACCACAGCGGCGGCGGCAGACGACGGCTTGGCGTTCTCGACGGCCTTGGAGTCGCTCTTGGTCTCCGACGTCGTGGCGATGAAGGCGGACGCCGCCTCGGCGGCGACGGTGACGTCTGGCGCCGCCTTGGCCGCCGCGTCGACGGCGACGGCCGCCGTCGAGGCCGGGGTCGTGGGTGAAACCACCTGGATCGGCGCTTGCGCCTCGGCCGGCTGGGCGACAGCGGTCGCGGCGTCCGGTTGCGGCGTCGACACCGCCACCGCGGCGTTCGCCGACGTGCGGACCGGCGTCGCGATCGGGGCGTCCTGGGCGGTCGCCCCGGCTTGCTCGGTAGACAGCTGAGCCAGCGCCTCAAGCACGGACGACGATTGGGCCTGGGCCGCAGGGATCGAAGCGCTATCGGCTGACGGCGCAGCGGCGAGGTCGGCGGCCGGCGCGGAAGGCGCGGCGACGGCTTCCACCGGCTCCGGCGCGGACGCGGTCGGCGCGGCGGCCTGGATTTGCAGGTCGGGATCCGCAACCGTCGAGGCTGGCGGCGCGGCGGCCTGCGCCTCGACGTCGGCGCGCGTGGTGAGCGGGGCGGTCGACGCCGGCGTCGTCTCGGCGTCCATTGCCGTCACGGCGGACGCGACAATGGCGGTCGCTTCAGTCTCGGCTGCGCTCTGGACCTCAACGGCGCTTGAGATCTCGGCCACAGGCGTCTGCGGGGTTGTCATGGCGGCGATCAGGGTCGCGGCCGCCTGGGCCTGCGCCTCACGGTCGTCGGAAGAACTCTCCTCATCGCCCGACGCGGCGGCCTGAGCGGTCTGGGAGCCGTCGGCCTCAAGCTTGTCGCCCGGGTCAGACACGGTCTCGGCGCGGTCGTCTCGCGCCGCGTCGGCCTTGTCGGCGGCGGCCGCCCGGGCGTCGCGAGCCTTATCGGCGGCGTCAGCCAAGCGGGTGCCGGGCGCGGCTTTGGCCTTGGTCGGCTTGTCGGCGGCCTTGGTGTCGCGGTCGTCGTCGCGGTCGCCGGCCTTGCTTTCCGAGCGGGCGGCCGCCGAACGCGGCGCGACAGGCGCGCTGTCCGACCGGCCGGCAATGGCCAGCAGGGCGTCGAAGCCGTCGGCGGTCGCCTTGGCCCCGCCGGCCGGGGTCGGCGTGGCGGGAACAGCGGCGGTGGGTGCGGCGATCGCGGTCATTCGCAGTCGTTGCTCGGTTGGCGGCGCTCCCTGACGGACACGCCTACGCCGCCTCCTCAGCAACGGTCGGGCCAACTCGCAGAGAGCTATTCAAGTCTCTGTTTTCATTGACTTTAAGGCCTTGTTTACGAAGAAAAATGCGCCGGACGCGGCGCTTTTTGCCGAGTTCGGGCCGGTGTGAAGGACGGGAGTTGCCGCGTCGCCGCGCCGCGCCCCGGGTTGGCGCCGTCCTTGCGGAAGACATCTCGTCGAATTTCCGGCAGCCGGAACATATCGCCATGAATTTCAATGGCTTGGCACATCAACAGGGGGACACCCCCACCGCGACCCGGCAAGTTTCGCCGGGCAAGGGCGCGTCGTGCGTTGCGCGGTTTGCCGAGCCGAAGGAGGCCTGATCCATGTCGCTCAACGCGATCATGAGCACGGCGACGTCCGGCATGATGGCCGCGCAGACGGGTCTGCGCGTCACGTCGGACAATATCGCCAACGTCAACACCAGCGGCTACGTTCGCAAGACGGTCAGCCAGTCGAACCTGCTGTCTAATGGCATGGGCGTGGGCGTCAGCATCGACGCCATCAAGCGCGCCACCGACCGGTTCCTGCAGTCCGCCAGCCTGAACGCCGCGTCGGAGAGCGGCCGCGCCTCGATCGTAGCCAGCACGCTCAACAGCGCCCAGCAGCTGTTCGGCGACCCCAGCGGGGCGACGGGCTTCTTCACGGTGCTCGACGACGTCTACGCCGCGTTTTCGGCGGCGCAGGACGACCCCTCGTCCAGCCTGCTGCGCACCCAGGCCCTGACCCGACTGGACGACTTTCTGAGCGAATCCGCGCGGATCACGTCTTCGCTGTCAAAGCTGGGCAAGGACGCCGACACGCGGATCGCGGCCAATGTCGGACGGGTCAACGACCTGCTCAGCCAGATCGACGCCCTGAACAACGACATCACCCGCGCCAAGGTCGCGGGCGCTGACGCGACCGGCGCCGAGAATGTGCAGGGCGGACTGGTCGACGAGCTCTCAAAGCTGATGAACGTGCAGGTCTCGCCACGTTCGCTGGGCGGGGTCGTGGTGCGGTCGACCGAGGGTCTCAACCTGGCCGGCGACGGCGCGGCCAAGGTGACCTACCAGACATCGGCGACGGCGACCGGCTACCTGACCGTCCAGCTGGCCAATGGCTCGGAGTACCCAACGCCGCTGAACATCTCGAGCGGCGAAATCCGCGGCCTGATGGACGTGCGCAACCTCGAGCTGGTCAATCTGTCCGACCAGCTGGGCGAATTCACCTCGCGCGCGGCCGAGGAGATCAACCGCGCCGCCAACGCCGCCTCGGCGGTCCCGGCGCCGACCAGCCTCAGCGGCCGCAACACCGGACTGGACGCCCAGGCGGCCATGACGGGATTCACCGGCAAGACCACGATCGCCCTCACCGACGCCAACGGCGTGATCCAGCGGCGGATCGACATCAACTTCGACACCGGGTCGATGACGGTCAACGGCGCGGCGGGTCCGGCCTTCACGCCGGCCAACTTCATGGCCCAGCTCAACACCGCCCTCGGCGGACAAGGCGCGGCCGGCTTTTCGAACGGCGCGCTCAGCATCAGCGGCGTCGGGGGCTTGGGCGTGGCGATCGCCGACGACGCCACGACGCCCTCCAGCAAGACCGGAAAGGGCTTCAGCCACTATTTCGGGCTGAACGACATCGTCCGGACCAAGGGCTATTCGCCGTATGAAACAGGCCTGACGGCCGCCGATCCGAACGGCTTCACCAGCGGCTCGCTGACCATCCGCCTTACCGATGTCGAGGGCGGGCGGATCCGCGACGTGCCGATCACGCCCCCGGTGGGCGGCACCATGCAGGACATGCTGGACGCCCTGAACTCGCGCAGTTCGGGGGTGGGCCTCTATGGCCAGTTCACGATGAACGCCAAGGGACAGATCAACTTCACGTCCAACTCGAATACGCCGGTGACGATGTCGGTCGTGGCCGACAATACCGAACGCGGCGTCGGCGGACCGTCGGCCAGCCAGCTGTTCGGCCTCGGCCCCGCCGAACGCAGCACGCGGGGCGAGAAGTTCTTCCTCAACACCGCCATGGACCAGAACCCGAAGCTGCTTCCCCTCGCCAAGCTGGACCTGACCCAGACGGTGGGCGGCAAGGCGGCTCTGGCGATCGGCGACGGGCGCGGCGCCCTGGCGCTGGCCAACGCCGGCGAGAGCGTGACCACCTTCGGCATGGCCGGCGACACCGCCTCGGTGACCATGTCGGTGGCGCGCTACGCCGCCGACTTCGGCGGATCCATCGGACGCAAGGCCGCCACGGCCGAGAGCCGCAAGGACGCCGCCGCCGCCGTCTCCGGCGAGGTCGACAGCCAGCGCCAGTCGAAGGAAGGCGTCAACCTCGACGAAGAACTGATCAACCTCACCACCTACCAGCAGGCCTTCAACGCCTCGGCGCGCCTGATCCAGGCGACCAAGGACATGTTCGATGTGCTCACCGGAATCCTGGGGTAAGCGATGACCCGCGTCTCGACCATCCAGAACTACAACATCATGACGTCCAACCTCATGAAGGCGCAGATCCGCCAGAATGAAGTGGGCGGCCAGGTCGCCAGCCAGAAGGTCGCCACCGACCTGCGCGGCTACGCGAAGAACGCCGAGGTGCTGACGGCCATGCGCAGCACCCAGACCAAGATCAACGGGCTGCTCGACCAGACCAAGCTGGTCAACAACCGGCTCGAAATGCAGAACACCGGCATCGAGCGGGTCGCCGAAGGCACCAAGAAGGCGCGCGAGGCCATCGCCAACGCCCTGGCCGCCGGCAACGCCACCACCCTGATGCAGCAGCTGCAGGCCGCGTTCGGCGAGGTCGTTCAAGGCGTCAACACCAAGTCCAACGGCCTCTACGTGTTCTCCGGCGCCCAGACCTCGACGGCGACCACCACCGCCACCAGCATGGCCGATCTGACCGCCGCGCCCACGACCGCCTCGCTGTTCAAGAACGACCAGTACATTACGACCAACCGCGTGGACGAACAGACCAACGCCAAGACCGGCGTCCTGGGCGACGCGCTGGGAACGCCCACCTTCGACGCCTTCAAGCAGATTCAGAGCTATGTCGACGCCAACGGCGCCTTCACCGGCAATCTCAACGACACCCAGGTGACCTTCCTGAAGGGGCTGCTGTCCACCTTCGAGGGCGCCTACAAGTCGGTAATCGACATCCAGGGCAAGAACGGCGTCAACCAGAAGCGCTTCGAGGCCGCCGAAACCGACCTGTCCAACCAGGCCGACACCCTGACCACCATGGTCGGCGGCATCACCGACGTCGACATGGCCGAGGCCATCACCCGCCTGGAAGCCGCCAAGCTGGCGGTGCAGGCTTCGGCGCAGGTGTTTACAAGCCTGCAGGCCTCGTCGCTGCTGAACGTTCTCAAATAACGGCGCATCCGCGCGGCCGACCGGGCCGTAAGCGGAGGCATGAGCTCGCACGTCTCGACCTGGACCGCCACGCGCGCCGCCGGCTTGGCGCGTCTGGACGCCTTCCTGCCGCACGCCGGCCCCGCCTACGCCGCGCGGCGCAACCACGCGGTCGCAGCGCCCACCGTCTCGGGCCTGTCGCCCTATCTGCGCCGACGCATGGTGACCGAGCCCGAGGTGCTGGCGCGCGTTCTGGCGCGCCACGACGAGACGACCGCCGAGAAGTTCATCGACGAGGTGTTCTGGCGCGCCCACTTCAAGGGTCGGCTTGAGGGTCAGCCCGAGATCTGGACCCGCTACCGCGCTTCGCTCGCCCAAGGCCAGGCGGCGCTCGACCGCGACGACGCTCTGGCTGGCCGTTACGCCGAGGCGGTTTCCGGTCGCACCGGGATAGACGCCTTCGACGCCTGGATCGCTGAACTGGAGGCGACCGGCTATCTGCACAACCACGCCCGCATGTGGTTCGCCTCGATCTGGACCCACACCCTGCAACTGCCCTGGGCGCTGGGCGCAGCGTTCATGTACGCGCGGCTGCTGGATGGTGACCCGGCCGCCAACACCCTGTCCTGGCGCTGGGTCGTGGGGCTGCACACGCCCGGCAAGACCTATCTGGCGCGAGCCGACAACATCGCGCGCTATACCGGCGGACGTTTCGAGCCCCTCGGCCTCGCGGCGGACGCTCCGTCGCTGGAAGAGCCGCCGTTCGTCGCGCCGTGGGCCGCGCCGACCCTGGACCGCGTCGTTCCGCAAGGCCCGTTCGTGCTGCTCGTCACCGAGGAAGACCTGCACCCTGAAAGCCTTCTGCCGGACGGGGCCGCCGTGGTGGCGATCCAGGTCGCCGACGCGGTGGAGATCGACCGTCAACCCCGCGCCAGACTCGTTCAGGACTTCGCCCGCCACGCTCTGGACGACGCCGCCGCGCGCCTCGCTGCCGCGTTTCCTCAGACGCCGGTCCATCGCGGTCCGCTCGACGCCGACACCCTGGCGAACGCCGCCTCGGCCGCAGGGACCACGACGCTCGCAACCGCCTACGCGCCGATCGGACCCACACGGGACCGGCTGGACGCCCTGACGCCCGCTCTGGTCGGGCGGGGGATCGGCTTGAAGCCCATCGGTCGCGCCTATGACGCCCTGACCTGGCCGCATGGGCGAGGCGGCTTCTTTGGCCTGAAGAAGCGAATCCCCCGCCTGCTGGACCAGTTCGACCTGCGGCCAAACGCCCAACCGGCTCTGCTCTAGCCCTCGCCTCGCAAAATCCGGGTCGAGCCGCTATATGGCGGCGATGGACCTGGCTTCGATCGATACGCCCCCCGCCCCCGACTCCGACACGCTGATCGCGCGCGCGGTCGAGCAGGCGCGCGCCGCTGTCGACCTGCCCGAGGGAACCCGGATCGTCGCGGCCATGTCCGGCGGCGTGGACTCGACGGTCACTGCGGCGCTGTTGGCCCGCGCCGGCTATGACGTCGTCGGCGTCACCCTGCAGCTCTACGACCACGGGGCGGCGATCTCGCGCAAGGGCGCCTGCTGCGCCGGCCAGGACATCCTGGACGCCCGCATGGCCGCCGAGCGCATCGGCATCCCGCACTATGTGCTCGACTACGAGAGCCGCTTCCGCGAGCAGGTCATCGAGGACTTCGCCGACGCCTATCTGCGCGGCGAGACGCCGATCCCGTGCGTGCGCTGCAACCAGACGGTCAAGTTCCGCGACCTGCTGGACGTGGCCCGCGACCTGGGCGCCGAGGCGATGGCCACTGGCCACTACGTCCAGCGCGGCATGCCGGCCGGGACCAACCGCCCGCAGCTGCGCCGCGCCGCTGATCCGGCCAAGGACCAGAGCTATTTCCTGTTCGCCACGACGCGTGAACAGCTCGATTTCCTGCGCTTCCCGCTGGGCGGCATGGACAAGCCGACCGTGCGCGCCGTCGCGGCGGGTCTTGGCCTGTCGATCGCCGACAAGCCCGACAGCCAGGACATCTGCTTCGTGCCCGAGGGCAAGTACACGACCGTCATCGACCGCATCCGCCCGCAGGGCGCGGAGGCCGGCGACGTCGTGCACCTGGACGGCCGCGTGCTGGGCCGCCACGAGGGCGTCACCCGCTACACCATCGGCCAGCGCCGGGGCCTGAACATCGCCGTCGGCGACCCGCTGTTCGTGGTCAAGATCGACGCCGACAAGCGCCAGGTGATCGTCGGCCCGCGCGAGGCGCTGCTGACGGCGTCCCTGACCCTGAAGGAAGCAAACTGGTTGGGCGGCCAGGACAGCCTGGAGGCCGCCGCCGAGGACGGTCAGCGGGTGCTGGCCCGCGTGCGCTCGACCCGTGAGCCGGTTCCGGGGCGTCTGGATCTGATCGACGGCGCGCTTGCGGTCGTGTTCGACGGCGCCGAAGAGGGCGTCGCGCCGGGCCAGGCCTGCGTCCTCTATGATCCGGCCGATCCGGAGCGCGTCCTGGGTGGCGGCTTCATCGCCGGCACGACGCGAGCGCTGGATCTCTCGCTCGCCTAAGCGACCGACGGCTCAGCCGGCCTCGCGGCAGAAGTCCCCGCCCCATTCAGCCGCATCCGCCGCGCGGGCGCGCCGGCGACGCGCGGACGACACCGCCTCGCCCGTCAGATAGCCGGGCACGGCGTCGGCCGGCATCGGCCGGGCGAAGTGGTAGCCCTGCATCACGGTAGCGCCGAGCGCGGCCACGCGGTCGCGCTGGGCCTCGGTCTCAACGCCCTCGACCACGCACTCCATGCGCAGGTTGCGGCCCAACTGCAGCACGGTGCGGACGATGTCCTCGCTGGCGGGATTGTGCTCGATGTCCGAGACGAAGCTGGCGTCGATCTTCAGCTTGTCCAACGGCAGCAGCCGCAGATGGCTGAGGCTGGAGTGGCCAGTGCCGAAATCGTCAAGCGCGGTGCGGACCCCCAAGGCGTGGAACGCCGCCAGGGCGTCGCGGGCCTGATCAAAGTCGCAGACGATGGCGGTCTCGGTGATCTCGAAATCGATGCGGTGCGGCGCCACGCAGCTTTCCCGGACGATGTCGAGCAGCCTCTGAACGTTCTCCATCGAGGCGATGTCGCGAGCCGACAGGTTGATCGACACCCGCACGTCCATCGGCCAGGCGCGCATCTCGCGCAGCGCCTTGGCGACGAGCAGGCGCGTGATCTCGACGATCTGGCCCGAGCGCTCGGCGGCCCGGATGAAGACGTCGGGACTGATCGGACCGATGTCGGGGCTGGTCCAGCGCGCCAGCGCTTCCAGCGCCACCGTCCGCTGGCCGACGATGTCGACGAGAGGCTGGAAATGGACGCTCATCTCGCTTTCGAGATCGGCATGGCGCAGCGAATGTTCGACCACCGCCATGTCGCGGATCGCCGCTTCGTGGCGCTCGTCGAACACTACGGCCGTGCCCTTGATGCTCTGCTTGGCGTGATACAGGGCGTAGTCGGCCCGCTCGAACAGCTGCTCGCTGGTCTCGCCGCCGCTGGGGAACGGACAAAAGCCGATCGAGGCGCCGACCTGGGCGCGGACCCCGCGCAGGTCGTAGGTCGCGTTCAGCGTCGCGCACAGATCGCGACCCAGTTTGCGCAGCGCGTCCGGCTCCAGCACGGCGTCGATGATCAGGCCGAACTCGTCGCCGCCCAGCCGTGCCGCCAGCAGGGGCGGACCGTCAAAGGCGGTCAGACGCCGTCCCACTTCGGTCAGCAGGCGGTCGCCGGTAGCGTGGCCGAAGGCGTCATTGATCGGCTTGAAGTCGTCCAGGTCGATCACCCCGACCACAAAGCCGCCTCCGGACTGGCGGGCGGCGTCCACGCGCGCATCCAGCTCGGCGAAGTAGCGGCGGCGATTGGGCAGGCCCGTCAGGCTGTCCAGATTGGCGAGACGGTCGTTCTCGTCGCTGAGGCGGCGGGCCTCCTCGGCCTTCTGCAGCAGGGAGACCCTGGACCGTACAAGGTCGGCGAACTCGCGGTACTGGGTCAGCAGGATGACAATCATAACCGCTGAGACCACGACGATATTGGCCGCCATGGCCCGGAACACCGGCTCTCCCGTGGCGGCGAAGAACGCGACCATCGAGCCCAGTACGATCACCGTGACCAGGATGGCCGCGCCGCGCAGGTGCATCAGGCAGAAGATGCAGGCGATGACGGTGATGGCCATATAGAAGGCCACGTGGCCCCTCTGGTAGGCGTCGCCATAGGGATAGAGCGACAGTGACCATCCCGCGAACAGGGCGGCCAGGACGCCCGAGGTTTTCAAGGTGCTCGACAGCATCCGAGCGGCTTGATCCGGGTCGACGTCCTCGCCGCCGATCCTCAGCCAGCCGACGCTTCGGAACGCGCAGACTACGGTAAGAACAGTGGGCAAGCCCATGTTGAGCCACAGCGGCGCGACACCGAGATGGCTGGCGGCGAGGGCGTAGGCGTTACCCAGCACCACCACGTACATCAGCGGTACCTGCCAGGAGAGCGCGCGCGCCTGGGCGATGACCAGTTCAGGCTGGTCGCGTCGGATGATGAAGAGACTCGTGAACCGCTGGACGAGGGTAGAAGCGCCGGACATGCGCCGGACGATGGTCGGAGAACGGTGAAGTGTTCCCAAATCCAGCCCGCGCGAGACGGGTGACGGATTGTCGCACCCGCCTATTCGGCGGCGATCTTCACCGCGTCGAGCGCCTCGCCCACGGTCGGCGCGGTCAGGTCCTGGGGCCCGGCCCGTTCGATATCCCGACGGTCCACCACCTGGCCGCAGGCCTCGCAGGCCAGCACCGGATGGAAGGCGCAGCCGCAGGTCTTGTGGGTGAACAGCACCGGAGACTTGTCGCGGCCATAGACGTGACGGTCGCCCCACTCGGCCATGGTCAGCAGAACCGGCGACAGGGCCAGGCCCTTCTGCGTCAGCCAGTATTCGTGGCGCGGCGGACGCTCGGAATAGCGTCGGGTTTCCATCACCCCATGGCTGACCAGGCTCTTCAGGCGCGCGGCCAGGACGTTGCGCGCCACGCCCAGACGTTCCTGCCACTGCTCGAAGCGTTTCACCCCAGCGAAGGCGTCCCGCAGGATCAGCAGGGTCCACGGATCGCCGACGACTTCCAGGGTGGCGGCGACCGAGCAACGTTCGTTCGTGTAGTCAGCTGTACGGCCCATGTCGCGAAAGTGCGGCGTTCCGCGAGGGAAAGCAAGAGAGCGTTGCGTTTGAAGATGAACCAGCGTAGGTTTTTTTTCGCAATTGACTCTCTCGGTTCATTGCCAACTGGCGAGCGGCCCGCTTTTTCGGTGGCGCCGCTCGCCCCTCTCGCATCACGATTCCGCAACCCTCTTGCCTGCTCGAACGCGATGAGGGCCTATCCCACCCCAAAACAGCTTGAGGGAGCTTGATCCATGTCCGCCGCCGATCCCGTCGTCATCGTCTCCTACGCCCGCACGCCGATGGGCGGCTTCCAGGGCGCGCTGGGCGGGGTGAAGGCCACCGAGCTGGGGGCCACGGCGGTCAAGGCCGCGATCGAGCGGGCCGGCGTCGCGGGCGACAAGGTCGAGCAGATCATCATGGGTTGCGTGCTGCCCGCCGGCCTTGGTCAGGCCCCGGCCCGCCAGGCGGCGCTGGGCGCGGGCCTGCCGCTCTCGGTCGAGGCCACCACGGTCAACAAGATGTGCGGCAGCGGCATGCAGGCCGCGATCATGGCCCATGACGCCCTCGCGGCCGGCAGCGTCGACGTCGTGGTCGCCGGCGGCATGGAGAGCATGACCGGCGCCCCGTACCTGATGTCCAAGCACCGGGCCGGCGCCCGTATCGGCCACGACCAGATGTGGGACTCCATGTACCTGGATGGCCTGGAAGACGCCTACACCCCCGGCAAGCTGATGGGCGCCTTCGCCGAGGACAGCGCCCAGACCTACCAGTTCACCCGCGAGGCCATGGACGACTACGCCACCAAGGGCCTGATGAAGGCGAAGACGGCGGTCGAGAGCGGCGCCTTCAAGGCCGAGATCACCCCGGTCAGCGTCGTCACCCGCAAGGGGACCGAGGTGGTCGACACCGACGAGCAGCCCGGCAAGGCCGATCCGGCCAAGATCCCCACCCTGCGCCCGGCCTTCAGCCGCGACGGCGGCATCACGGCGGCCAATTCCAGCTCGATCAGCGACGGCGCCGCGGCCCTGGTCATGACCCGTGAGAGCGTCGCCAAGGCTCTGGGCCTGCCGATCGTCGCCAAGGTGGTCAGCCACGCCGCCCACGCCCACGAGCCGGGTCTCTTCACCACCGCTCCGGTGCCGGCCATGCAGAAGGCCCTGAAGAAGGCGGGCTGGGACGTCGCCGACGTCGACCTCTTCGAGGTCAACGAGGCCTTCGCGGTCGTCGCCATGATCGCCCAGAAGGAGCTGGGCATCCCGGACGACAAGCTCAACGTCAACGGCGGCGCCTGCGCGCTGGGCCACCCCATCGGCGCCTCGGGCGCGCGCATCCTCTGCACCCTGATCAACGCCCTCCAGTCGCGCGGCGGCAAGAAGGGCCTAGCCTCGCTCTGCATCGGCGGTGGCGAAGCCACGGCGATGGCGGTGGAGCTGGTCTGAGGGCTCAAATCCTCCCCCCGGCGGGGGAGGTGTCGACGCGTCGCGGCGACGGAGGGGGAAGCGGCAAGATCAACAGGACTTCCCCCTCCCGCTTCGCGCCACCTCCCCCGCTGGGGGGAGGATCGCAACGCCTCGGCCTCACTCGCGTTGGAGCCCCATGACCGACACCTTCCGACACAACCCCGAACTGTCCCGCTACGAGCTGGAGGTCGACGGCCTGCTGGCCTTCGCCGACTACCAGCGCTCGGGACACCGCCTGGTGATCCCGCACGTCGAGTCCGACCCCGCCCTGCGCGGCCAGGGCGCCGCCGGCCGGCTGATGGCCAAGGTCGCCGAGACGGCGCGGGCCGAGGGCATGCGGATCGTCCCGCTGTGCTCCTACGCGGCGGCCTGGCTGAAGCGGAACGATCCGGACCTGATCGCCTGACAGCTCAGAGCATGTACGGCCCCCACAGGATGACTACGGCGCCGACGACGCCCAGGGCCGTCAGGATCGTGGCCAGCGCCAGCAGGCCGGCGACCGCATGCTTGGCCCGGGGGCTCACGCCGTCCTGGGCTCTCAGGTAAAGCTCCAACACCGCCAGCGGCAGCACATAGGCGCAGAGCTGCAACGCGATGTCGGCCGGCCCTGACAGGGTGCGGTCCATGCCCCAGCCCCGCGTCAGGGGCGCCCAGACCATCAGCGCCACGCGCAGGAACCAGACGCCGTTGACCGCCAGATAGGCCCTCAGCGCCCAGCGCCGATGGACGGCCAACCGCCTCATAGCGGCCATCCGCCACGCTTGGACGCTGAACCCCAGGATCAAAAAGCCGTTAAGCGACACCAGCCCCGCCGACACCAACGACAGGTAGGTCGGCCGCCCCCAGGTCAGCCAGAGTCCGCCCATGGCCATGGCGAACGCGGTGACGAAGAACACCCGCCCGGTCCAGCGATGCAGCGCGGGCGCCCTAGACCGGATGACAGGGACCAACTGCATAAGTCCGCCCAGGGTGACGACCACGGCCAGCAGCACGTGAACGGCGAACTGCAGGTTCCCCAACGCGTCGCCGGCCACATAGCCCTTGATGATCGGCTTGTCGTTCCAGGCGGCCAAGTCGCCCGCCAGGGTCTTGCGGCCATAGTGGGCCAGGATCATCCAGATGAAGGCCGCCTGGCCGATCGCGGCCACGCAGAACCAGGCCTGGGTGGCGCGCCTCAGCCATAGATCCGCCGCCCGCCGCGCCGCTGCGGGGGCTGCCTGAGTTAAGAGGTCAGTGTCTGTCATCGTCACGCGCCGGTCGCTCCTATGTCCGCTCGTCTGGCGACAGGGCGTGAAGCACGCGCAAAGCGGGGTCTTGCCGATTTGGAAATCGGCTATGGATTATCCCCAGAAGCGTCAGGCCTTGTCCGAGGAGCAGCCGCGCATGCCCTTTCAAATCCAGACCGCGATGGACCGTCCAGGCGGACGCTGGCCCGAGACCTATCTCTATGGCGGCCTGTTCACGGCGGCGATCATGGCCTTCTGCCTCGCCCAATGGCTTGGCCCGCGACTAGGCCCGGCCTCCGACCTGGTGGCAATCGTGGGCGACGCGACCTGCGGCTGGTCATGGCTGCTGGTGCGCGCCCTGTTTCAGCAGCGCCGGGCGCAGCGGGCGCGTTGGCCCCTGGTTCTGGTTCTGACACTCGTGGCGATCGGCGCGCTTCTGCGCGCCTCAGAAGACGCGACCACGCCGCTGTCCCGGATAGCGGAGAACCTGGGCGGACTGATCAGTTCGGCAATGCTGCTGATGGCGACGCTGGAGCCGCTCAAGGGACTATCCGCGCGGACCCTGCGGGTAGAACGGCGGTTTCGCCTGGCTTTCACTGGCGGCTACGCAGCCCTGCTAACCGTATCAGTGCTCTGGGCCAACGGCGCGCCGGCAGCATCCTGGAGCCCCCTCATCAAACCAATCTGCGCGCTCGCCGCCCTGGTCGGGATGGGGATCGCTATCGCCTATCGCCAACGCCATCCGCTGGAGCCGGTCCGCCCAGCCCGCCAGACACCGCTGCCCGCCAACGCCGAGGACCTAGCCCAGGCGATCGTGCGGTCTGTGATCGATGAAGGACTTTACGCCCAGCCCGACCTGAGGGTCGCCGACCTGGCCCGCCGCCTGGGCGAGCCCGACTACAAGGTCACCCAGTGCGTGACCGGCCCGTTGGGCTTTCGCAACTTCAATCAGATGGTCAACCAAGTCCGCATCGAGGAGGCCAAGCGGCGGCTGGCCGACCCGGCCTTCGACCACCTGCCGATCCTGACCCTGGCCTACGACTGCGGCTTCGGGTCCATCGGCCCGTTCAATCGCGCGTTCAAGGCTCAGACCGGTACGACGCCGCAGGCGTTTCGCAAAATCCGCCGGTCGACCTGATTACTTCGGCGTCGCCGGCGGGGCGCTCTCGAAACTCCCCGCCGCGCCCGGGAACACTGTCGGGCTTTCCCAGCCGTCCGGGCTGACCGCCGAGACGCCGAAGAAGTAGTCGTCGATCACCACGTCCTTCAGGGTCGTCGCCGCCGCCGGGCCCGGGATCCAGCGGTTCAGGCGCCATTGCGGGTCGGTGGTCACGCGCCACCAGACGCGGTGGCCCGCCGCGCCGGGCGTGGGGGTCCACGAGACCTTGGTGTCGGCGCTGACCGCGCCCTCGATCTTGACGCCCGACGGCGGCGGCGGGGCCGAGGCGAGGCTGGCCATGGCGACGGTGTTCAGGCGCGTGACCTGGGCCAGGTAGGCGAAGTCCACGCCTTCGATGGTGTCGCCGTAGGCCTTGCCGTTCTCGGTGCGCAGGTTCTGGTGCTGGCGGTCGTAGTTCTCCACCGCCTCGGTCACGCGCACGGCCGGATAGCCGGCTTCCAGCAGCGGCACCTGGTCGCCGCCCCGGCCGTAGCGGTCGGTGCGATAGACCATCACCACGTCGAAGTTGGTGAGATAGCGGTCGGCCAAGCTGTCGAGGTAGCGGGCCAGGTTGCGCGAGGGGCTGTCGACCTCGCCGCCGTTGTAGCGGCGGCTGTTGGCCTGCTCGGGCGTCTCGACGGCCTTGGTGCCTTCCGAGAACACCCGGACCTGGGTGTTGTTCATCACCCCGCTCTGGCCGCGGCTGTTGCCGACGATGTCGTTGTTGAGGTCGGCTTCGACCTTCCAGCCGTTGGCCTTGGCGTAGTCGGCCAGGATCTTGCCGCCCAACAGGCCCTGCTCCTCGCCCGACAGCACCGCATAGACCAGCGTGGCCGGGAACTTGTGCTTGGAGAGGATCCGCGCGGCCTCCAGCACCGCCGCCACGCCCGAGGCGTCGTCATTGGCGCCGGGGGCGTCGCTGGTGAAGTCCATGACGTCGGTGACGCGGCTGTCGATATGGCCGGCGATGATGATCACCCGGTTGGGGTCAGAGGTCCCCTTCTGGATCCCCAGAACGTTCATCACCTCGGTCGGATTGGGCACGCGGCGGCCAGTGACGACCTGGGACGGCGTCTCGACGGTCAGGCAGCCGCCGCAATCCTTGGAGATCGCCTCGAAGCGGGCCTTCGTCCAGCGACGCGCGGCGCCGATGCCGCGCTTGTCGGACTTGGTGTCCGACAGGGTGTGGCGCGTGCCGAAGCCGACCAGCGACCGGATCGTGCTCTCCAGCGCTTTGGGATCGACCTCGGCGGCCAGGGTCCGCAGCAGCGGCTGGTCGGTCGAGGGCTGGGCGGGCGTCTGGGCTTGGGCGGCGCTCGCGAACACGAGGCCGGCGGCGAGGGCGAGGGTCAGGCGCATGAGGGCTCCAAACGGCGCGGACGACAGGTCGCGCAGGTTTCAGGCCAAGCTCGCCCGGCGCAAGCCATTTTCCGGCGACGGATCAGCCTTTCGGACGCTCGGCGACGACGGGGGTCGCATCCAGCGGCTGCGGTCCCGCCCGATAGATGAAGTCGGTCGCCGTGATCGGCTTGCCGCTGACGCGATCGACCAGCACAGGCTCGGCCGCTCGCCCAGTGACGCGATCGACCAACTGACCTGCTGCGCCTTCGGCCGCGAAGTGTCGGGCGCCGAAGGCCAGCATGGCGGTCAGCACGCCGCCGAAGTCGCGGCCCATGTCGGTCAGCAGATAGTCATAGCGCGGCGGTCGGCTGCTGTAGGCCCGCTTCTCCAGAAGTCCGTTATCGACGAGCGCGCCCAGGCGCTTGGTCAGGATATTCGGCGCGACACCCAAGCTGCTCTGAAACTGGTCGAAACGCGTCAGGCCGCGGGAGGCGTCGCGCAGGATCAGGAAGGTCCAGCCGTCCCCCACCCGCTCCAGCGTGCAGGCGATCGGACATTGCGTGAGGGCGGGTTCAGATTTGCTCATCACGGATAATCTGGCGACTCACTTGCGAAATGCAAGTTACTCCATAGCTAGGGGCGACAAGCCGGACCGATGGGGCCTCGGCGAGGGATCTCAGAGAACGATGAGCAACAGCAGCAGCAAGGGTTCGGCCCTGGTCACCGGCGCCTCGACCGGCATCGGCGCGGTCTATGCCGACCGCCTGGCCAGGCGCGGATACGACCTGGTTCTGGTGGCGCGCGACGAAGTCCGGCTGAATGCGCTGGCCGAGCGGCTGCGCGCCGAGACGGACGTCACCGTCGAGGTGGTCAAGGCCGACCTCACCGACAAGGCCGACCTCCTGAAGGTGGAGCAACGTCTGGCCACCGACACCACGATCACGGCCCTGGTCAACAACGCGGGCGTGGCGGGTTCGGGCGACTTCGTTGGCTCCGATCCGGACGCCTTCGAGAAGATGATCCAGTTGAACGTCGTCGCGGTCACCCGCCTGGCTTCGGCCGCCGCGCGCAACTTCGCGCCGCGCAACGCCGGTACGATCATCAACTTGGCGTCGGTCGTCGGCTTGGCGCCGGAGATGGGCATGCCGGTCTACGGCGCGACCAAGGCCTATGTGATCTATCTGACCCAGGCCCTGCGCGCCCAGCTGGCCAATTCGGCGATCCGCCTCCAGGCGGTGCTTCCCGGCGCCACCCGCACCGAGATCTGGGAGCGTTCGGGCACGGATATCAACGCGATCGATCCGAACATCCTGATGGACGTCGACGACATGGTCGATGCGGCGCTGGCGGGCTTCGACCAGGGCGAACTGGTGACGATCCCGTCGCTGCCCGACGCCGCCGACTGGGACGCCGCCCAAGCGGCCAGGGCCAAGCTCTATCCGAACCTGTCTCGCAACCGGCCGGCGGATCGTTTCAGCAAGGCCTAGAATGAAGGACTCGCCGGCGCGGCGCTTACACCCGCGCCGGTGAGTCCGCCCTGAGCGGGGTCCTGGCCCGATGCCGACCAGACCCCGCCCGGGAACGCAAAACTAGCTGAGCACCATCACGACGACGCGGCGGTTCTGGGCCCGGCCTTCGCGCGTTTCGTTGGGCGCCACCGGAGCGTCCTCGCCATACGAGATCGTGGCCATCCGGTTCAGGGCCACGCCGTGCATGCTGAGGAACTTGCGCACGGCCTCGGCGCGCTTTTCGCCCAGCTCGTTGTTGTAGTTCGGGGCGCCCGAATTGTCGGTGTGGCCCTGGATCTCAAGATAGACGTTCTTGTTGTCGGCCTTCAGCTTCTCGGCGAACTCGCCCAGGCGCTGCTCGGCTTCCGGCGACAGGGTCGAGGCGTTGACCGGGAACTTCACCGAGTCATCGCTCAGCACCAGCGCATACTGGAACTTGCCCTCGGCCAGCTTGCCGGCGGCGATGGCGCGGTCCAGGGCTTCCTTCGAGGTCTTGTCCAGTTCGCCGATCTGGGCGCCCTGCGTGTTGACGCGCTCGTTGACCGCGCCGACCTGGGTGTTGACGTACTTCTTGGTCGCGCAGCCGCTGACCGTCAGGCCGCCCATCACCAGGGCGGCGGCGACCATCAAGGTCTTCCTGCTTGCTATCATGTTCGGGTCTCGTCCGTGGTAGGGGCGCGAGACGTCCTGCAACGCTCGCCCCTACCAAAGCGCAGCCGAAAGGGGCCAAAGCGAGGCGCGATTCCGGCGCTTCCGGGCCAAGCTAGACCATTGATCTTCCATCACATTTAAACCGCGCGCGAGTGTGCAACGGGACGTTTGGTTCCGCGAATTTTTGTCTGGATCCGGGCAGCGGAGCGAGGCTGGTTCGACGTAAGATCCTCGCCCTTCGCGAAGTTATCCACAGCCCTTGCAACAAACCCGACCTCCCCGGCGACACGTCAGTGCGGCGAAGCCAACGCCGGGGTCCAGATCCATCCGGGGCGGTTTGGGTGGGCGCGCCTGCCGCCTTTCTCGCCTCGAGACCATGGTGGGTTCGATCTGGGCCCCGGCGTTCGCCGGGGAGATCGGTCTAAAAGAGCCGGGGCGATCGGAGGGGCGAATGGCGCTTATCCCCGCTCAGTAACCGGCGTTTCCGTTCAAAGTCAGCACCTTACAAGAAAACACAGGTTTCTTATCCTCGCCCGCGCCCACGCCCCCATGCTGTAGCACATGAGCCAGACACGCCCCTCGACCCGCACCTGGTGCGACCGCCTGCAACAGAAGCTGATGGACACCATCGACGCCGCCTGGGCGATGGTGGAGGCCAGCGACGATCCGGCCGTTCTGGCCAAGGCCCGCGACCGGGCCCGCGCCTGCGGCCAACTGGCCAGCGAGGCGCGCAAGGTGCTGGCCCTGGACCCCAGGCCCGACAAGCCCGGCAAGCTGCCCGGCGCGATCCGCGAGGCCTTCGATCGCCTCGAGGCCGCCACCGGTCCGCTGGTCGCCGAAGCCAAAACACACCGCGCCGCCCAGCCCGCCGCCCCCATGGCGGCCCAGGCGGTCGCCATGCAAGCGGCGCTGGCGAAGCTGAAGCGGCGCTAGGCTCGCCGGCCCACCTCTCGACCCAGGGGCGGCTTTTTCTCACAGCTCAGCTTGAGGGTGTTTAGTAAACTCTATATAGGCAGAGCCCGGGGGCTGAGTTCGCCGGAAGGCGAGGGATTGGAGTTTGCGCATCATGGCCATGACCTTGCAGGCCCTGAAAATCTACTACGGCAACATCCTACGGACGGACGCCGCGCACATTCCGGCGGCGCACCAGACGCTGCTGACCAACCTCTCGGGGCAGATCGACAGCGGCGCGCTCAGCATCGCGGACGCGCGCACCCAGATCGCCAAGCTGGCTCTCGAGACCACCACCGTCGCCAGCATGGCCTACAGCTTCTTCACGCCCGGCGTGCCGGGGGCGGGCGGCTTCGACTACCTGATCTCGCCGACCGGGCCGAACACGACGAACCTGAATTCGGACTACTACAAGACGTTCAACGTCGAAAATCGGTTCATCAACTTCGCCATGAACCTGGGCAAGGCCGGCGAAGGCGCGGCCTGGTTCAACGCCAACTTCGGCGCGCTGAGCACCCGGGACAGCTTGATCAAGGCCTATACCGAGATCTTCGGCGTCGTCCCCAGCCAGACCAAGGTCGACAGCCTGCTAGGCGACATGGTGCCCGACGGCCAGGGTGGGACCTTCACGCGCCAGGCCTATTTCGCCGCCTTCTCCCGGGACGGATTGGAGGGCCAGGGCACCAAGGCCGCCATCGTCGGCTGGCTGTTGTCGGTCGCCGCCAAGGAGAACATCGGGCCCTACGCCACGGCCAACAACGCCTTCCTGGCCGACCTTGGCGACGACGGCGTCGCCCAGTTCCGCAGCGACCTGCTGGTCGCCTACGGTTCGCCGCCGACGCCGGGTACGGCGGGCGTCACCCTCACGGTCGCCGGCGACAAGTCCGTCTCTCCGACCGCAACGGACACGGGCCTGAAGTCGAGCGCCAACAACGACACCATCACCGTGACCGGCGACATCGCGGGCGGCGTGACCATCGACTCCGGGGCGGGCCGCGACACGATCAAGGTCGCGCTGGGAACCTTCGGAACGATCCGGACCAGCGACGGCGGCGACACGCTAACCCTGGGCCACCTGCTGTCCACGACCCCGACCCTGGGCGTTCCGGCCCAGTACGGGACCGTCATCCTGGCGGGCGACAGCAACGTCGTGACGCTCAAGGGCAGCATGGCCAAGGGGACCAGCCTGACGGCGACGGGCACGGCCAACGTGCTGCACATCGATCGCACCGGCGCCACGGACTCGACCTTCTACGAAGGCGAGATCAGCGGCTTCCAGACGATCTATCTGCACTCGGGCGGCCTTCCCAAGGTCATCGGCGCGGGCACGATCTATGCGATGGCGGGCGGGTCGTTCTCGGTCGACAGCAGCCAGACGCTGGTCTTCAAGGACAATGGCGCGGCCGGCGTCCTCTATGCATCGGCCGACCCCGCGCGCGGCGCCAAGGTCGACCTGCACTTGCAGAACTTCCAGGGCGCGCCGACGACCGACGCGCAAGTCGGACGCGGATACTTCGTGCCCAATGGGGGCGCCATCGGCCTCTACGTCAACGCGCCCGACCAGTTGGACAACAACGGCAAACTGATCCTCCATGTCGACACCGACAGCACGGCCGGTTTGATCTATGGCTACTCGACATCGTCGGCCCTGGGTCCGAACTATCGTGGCCCGCTGCCTAATCTGGATATCGTGGGTCCGGGCAAGCTTAAGGCGCAGATCAGCGGGACCTTCACCAATGTCGACGCCACCCTGGCCGGCGACCTGGATCTGACCTACTCGATTGCCGTGTCTGACGTCGCGCAGACCTTCCGCCTGGGCGACGGGACTAACAAGCTCGCCCTGCACTTCGGGTACAACGTCAGCTCTAGCCTGGCGCCGGCGGTGTCCAAGGTCTATCTGGGCGCGGGCGTCGACACGATCAGCCTCAGCTATAGCGACTACGCTGGCGCGCCGGAAAACCGACTGGCCAATCTGCACATCAAGGATGGCGCCATCCTCAGCGCCCCGCCCGAAATCATCGGCTTCCAAAAGGGCGTCGACCACTTCGTGCTGGACGCTCAGATTCACAGCCTGACCGCCAATGTCCAGCAGTACGCCGACGGAAAGACCACACTGCAGGACGCCCTAATCGCCGTCTCCGCCCATGTGGCGGTGAACACGGGCGCCGTCTTCACCTGGAACGGCGACACCTACATCTACAACCAGGACAATATCGTGGGCGTCACCATGAACACCCTTGAGGCCGGCGGCGGCGACGGCCTTATCAAGCTGGTCGGCGTCACCGGCCTGACCGTCGGCACGGGCGCGGGCAGCTACGACATTCACTACGGGTAGACCTCGTCCCCCGCCGGACGAGCCGTGAACGGGCGCTCCCTTGGTGGAGCGCCCTTTTCTTTGCCGGCGATGTGGAAGCCTCGCCGGCCAGAGGGGCCCTACGCCCCCTCCTCGTCGACATAGATCACCACCGGCTTGCCGCGCGACAGCGGCTCCCAGCCGGCCTCGATGGCCGAGGCGATGGCTTTGGCGACAATGCGGACGGGGATCTGCGAGGGCTTCAGCGGCGGGGCGCTGAACTTGGGCTTGGGGCCGGGCGGGAACTCGATCAGCGCCTCGCGCTGGCCTTCCTTGTGCCGCGCGGCGATCACCTTGCCGTGGCGCTCGGAGGGGTCATAGGACCACTGCGGCAGGCGATGCAGCCGCCAGACATAGGGGTCTCCGTCGACCTCGATGTCGAATTCGGTAATGAGCTTGGTGGTCTTGGCCATGCGGGGAGATACCGCGTTGGGCGCGCGAGAAAAAGCCTCCCCCTTCTCCCCTTGCGGGAGAAGGTGTCGCTGAAAGCGACGGATGAGGGGTCGCTCATACGAAAACCGCCGCGACAGGCGGAAAGGCCGATCGCGGCGGATACTGTCTTAAACCCCTCACCCGACCCCGGCTTTCGCCGGGGCCACCCTCTCCCGCAGGGGGAGAGGGGTCGCTTTTGTTACTGCAGCAGCGCCTTGCCGAACGACAGCTGGCCGTCCTCGACCCCGACGGCGATGACGCCGCCGTCCTCGATCTCGCCGGCCAGCAGCTTCTTGGCGATCGGGTCGACGAGCTCTTTCTGGATCACGCGCTTCAGGGGGCGCGCGCCATAGACCGGGTCGTATCCCTTGTCGGCGATCCAGTTCAGGGCCTCGGCGTCCAGGGCCAGCGCCATGCGACGGTCGGCCAGGAGCTTTTCGACGCGCTGCAGCTGGATGCGGACGATGTCGCCCATGTTGTGGCGCGACAGGCGCTTGAACAGGATGATCTCGTCGATCCGGTTCAGGAACTCGGGGCGGAAGTGGCCGCGCACCGTGTTCATCACCATCGGCCGGACGGCCTCGACATCCTCGCCTTCCTCCTGGTTCGCCAGATATTCGGCGCCCAGGTTGCTGGTCATGATGATCAGCGTGTTGCGGAAGTCGACCGTGCGGCCCTGGCCATCGGTCAGGCGACCGTCGTCCAGCACCTGCAGCAGGACATTGAAGACGTCCGGGTGGGCCTTCTCGATCTCGTCGAACAGCACGACCTGGTACGGACGCCGGCGAACGGCCTCGGTCAGCGCCCCGCCCTCGTCGTAGCCGACATAGCCGGGAGGCGCGCCGATCAAGCGGCTGACCGAGTGCTTTTCCATGTACTCGGACATGTCCATCCGGGTGATGGCCGCCTCGTCGGCGAACAGGAACTCGGCCAGAGACTTGGTCAGCTCGGTCTTGCCCACGCCCGTCGGGCCCAGGAACAGGAACGAGCCGATCGGCTTGGACGGATCCTGCAGGCCGGCGCGAGCCCGGCGGACGGCGTCAGACACAGCCTCAAGGGCCTCGTCCTGACCGACCACGCGGCCGCGCAGCTGGTCCTCCATCTTCAGCAGCTTCTCGCGCTCGCCCTCGAGCATCTTCTCGACGGGCACGCCGGTCCAGCGGCTGACGACGGCGGCGATCTGCTCGGCGTCGACGACCTCGGGGGTCAAGGCCTGGGTGTCGCCCTGCTCGGCTTCGGCCAGGCGCTTTTCGAGGGCCGGGATCTCGCCGTACTGGATCTGGCCGGCGCGGGCGAAGTCGCCGGCGCGCTGGGCGTTGGCGAGGTCGGCGCGCAGGCGGTCGAGGGCTTCACGGGCTTGCGCTGCGCCGCCGACCTTCTCCTTCTCGGCCTTCCACTTCGCGGTCATCTCGTCGGACCGGAACTGCAGGTCGTCGATCTCGACCTCCAGGTTCTCCAGGCGCTGCTTGGAGGCCGCGTCGGTTTCCTTCGAGAGGGCCTCGCGCTCGATCTTCAGCTGCACAAGGCGACGGTCGATCTCGTCCAGTTCCTCGGGCTTGGAGTCGATCGCCATGCGCACGCGGCTGGACGCCTCGTCCACCAGGTCGATCGCCTTGTCGGGCAGGAAACGGTCGGCGATGTAGCGGTTGGACAGGGTCGCGGCGGCCACGATGGCGCTGTCGCTGATCCGCACCCCGTGGTGGACCTCGTACTTTTCCTTCAGGCCGCGCAGGATCGAGACGGTGTCCTCCACCGTCGGCTCGCTGACGAACACCGGCTGGAAGCGACGGGCGAGCGCCGCGTCCTTCTCGACGTGCTTGCGGTATTCATCGAGCGTGGTGGCGCCGACGCAGTGCAGCTCGCCGCGCGCCAGGGCGGGCTTCAGGAGGTTGGAGGCGTCCATCGCCCCGTCGCCCTTCCCGGCCCCGACCAGGGTGTGCATCTCGTCGATGAACAGGATGATCGAGCCCTCGGCGGCCGTGGTCTCGTTCAGCACGGCCTTCAGCCGCTCCTCGAACTCGCCGCGATACTTCGCGCCGGCGATCAGGCTGCCCATGTCGAGCGAGAGAAGCTTCTTGTCCTTCAGGCTTTCGGGCACGTCGCCGTTGACGATGCGCAGGGCCAGGCCCTCGACGATGGCGGTCTTGCCGACGCCAGGCTCGCCGATCAGGACGGGGTTGTTCTTGGTGCGGCGCGACAGCACCTGGATCGTGCGGCGGATCTCTTCGTCGCGGCCGATCACGGGGTCGAGCTTGCCGTCGCGCGCGGCGGCCGTCAGGTCGCGGGCGTAGCGCTTGAGGGCGTCATAGCCTTCCTCGGCGTTGGCGCTGTCGGCGGTGCGGCCCTTGCGCAGGGCGTTGGCCGCGGTCTCCAGGGCCTGGGCGCTGACGCCGGCCTCCTTGAACAGCTTGGCCGCCTCGCCGCCTTCCTTGGCGATGGCGATCAGCAGGCGCTCGGTCGTGACAAAGGCGTCGCCGGCGGCCTTGGCCGACTTCTCGGCCTCGGCGAACACGCGGGCGGTGTCGGGCTTCATGTAGAGCTGGCCACCGGCGCCGTCGACGCGCGGGGTCTTGGCCAGCAGGGTCTCGACGCCGCCGTCCAGCTGGTCGGGGCGGCCGCCGGCGCTCTGGATCAGGGCGCGGGAAAGCCCGTCCTTCTCCTCGAGCAGGACCTTCAGGATGTGTTCGGGTGCGAATTGCTGGTGGCCGCGGGCGAGCGCGAGGCTCTGGGCCGACTGGACCGCCTGCTTGGCGCGATCGGAATAGAGATCGATATTCATGATGTCCCCTCAACTAGGCGGATCAGGACGCGCTGCCTTGATCAAGCACAACGCGTCCGGCTTCAGACACTGCGGAGCGCTTCGAGCGGGTCAGCCATCGGCCTGACCCCGGCGCTCCGCAGGGGGATGTAGGTGTGGCCCATCAGCCACACAAGGCTCACCAGCCCTTGCTGGCCAGATATCGTTCCAGCTCCTGGATCCGCACGGCGTCGGAGGGGTGGGTCGAGCCCAGCTCGCCCCCCGACTTGCCTCCGTCAAGCGCCTGCATGTTGCGCCACAGCTTCACCGCCTCGCGCGGCCGGTAGCCGGCGCGCTGCATGAAATCGACGCCCAGCCTGTCGGCCTCCAGCTCCTGCTTGCGCGAGAACGGCAGAAGCAGGCCATAGCGGGCCGCGTCATCGCCGTGGTCCTTGAGCAGCTTGCCAAGGTCGCTCTTGCCCGCTGCGGCGCTGGCGATGCCCAGCAGGACCTTCGAGGTGGTTTCCTGCGATACGCGTTCGGCCGCGTGGCGGGCGACGACGTGGCCGGCCTCGTGACCGATCACGGCGGCCAGCTGGTCGTCGTTCTCGACCAGGGTCAGCAGGCCGACCGTGACGCCGACATGGCCGCCGGGCAGCACGAAGGCGTTGGGCGCCTCGTCCAGGAACACCGCATAGTCCCACGGCCGGCTGGCCAGGCCGGCGGCGGTGATCACCCGCTGCCCCACGGCCTGGACGCGGGCGTTCTTGCGCGGCTCCTTGGAGACGTAGCTGTTGCGCAGCGTGTCGGCCCAAGCCTTTTCGCCCTGGGCCGCCAGGTTGTTGTCGTTGACGATCAACAGCTGGTCGCGGCCGAGGTCGGCGTTGTAGGCGCAGCCGCCCAGCGCGAACGCGGCGGCCATCAGCAGCGGGAGGATCAGGCGCGGCAGGGTCATGAGCTCGGCGGACTGTGTTTCGAAGTCGACACAAGCCTTATCTCCGGCGTAGGTCCGGGACGCAACCAGCCTGGCCTTACGCTTTCGTCATGCGCGCGGCGGCGCCAGACTCAGCGCCGCAGCTCAAGAATGTCGAGCTTCGACTCCTGGCGTGGCCATGGCAGCGCCAAGCGGTAGTGGTTGGCGCCGACGCGTTCGAACACGCCGACCTGATCGCGCTCGCGGTCACGACCATAGGCGGCGCGTCCTTCGCCGTCGCCCCAGGCGACCCCGCCCAGAAAGACGAGACGGCGGGCCCTGTCCGGATAGAGGGCGCCAGCCTGACGCTGAGATCCGGTAAGCTTCTCGAGGCGTAGGTCGCCGCCCGGGGTCAGGGCGACGCGGCAGCGGAACCAGCCATAGGCGACATAGGCGAGCGTTCCGTTCTGCGAGCCCAGTTTGATGGTGCGGCACCGATAGGTCCCCGGCGTCGGCTGGGGTCGGGACAGCGAGACGGTCGGATCGACCACGGGGCCCAGGGCGCGCAAGTCGCGGCCGTGACCGCGAAGGCGGGCCTCCGACAGCGCCTCGTCCCAGGCTTCGTCCAGGCGTTCAAGGCGGCGAACGTCCTCGCGCCGAGCGTCTGCGCGCCAGTCCCCCGACGCCGCCAAGGCGGGGGCGGCGCTGAGTAGGACGAAGGCGGCGGCGGTGAAGAAGCGCATGGCGGGCTCCGAAAACGTGGGACTCCGGAGGACAACGCCAGGGCGCTCGGCTGGGTTCGCGCTCAGCCCTCGCCGAGCCGCGCAATCACCTTGGCCAGCTGACGCGGGTCGATGGGCTTGGACAGGATCGGCGCGTCGCGCAGATCCGGACGAACCCCCTGGTCCCCATAGCCGGTGACGAAGGCGAACGGCACGCCGCGCTCGCGCAGGATCTCGGCGGCGCGGAACGAGGTCTCGCCGTCGCCCAGGTTCACGTCCAGCAGGGCCAGGTCGAAACCGCTGGCCTCGGCCGCCGCCACCGCCTCGCTGGCCGAAGCGGCCGGGCCCACCACAGCGCAGCCCAGGTCGCTCAGCAGGTCCTCGACCAGCATGGCCACGAACAGCTCGTCCTCGACCACCAGGATGCGGAGCGGATCAGGCGGCGCCTCGGAAGAAGCGGTTTGACTCGCCGGTCTTGCCGAGCCGTGCGTCGATCTCGCAGACGACGCCGCTCGCCGGATAGTCGAGCCGGACCTCCCCCCCGAGTTCCCGGGCGAGGCCCCCGGTGATGAGGCGGGTCCCAAAGCCCTGCCGGGTCGGGGGCGAGACAGTGGGCCCATGGGCTTCCTCCCAGATCAGTTTCAGGCGGTCGTCGCCTTCACCCGCCTCGCGTCGCCAGGTGATGCGCACCTGGCCCGCAGCGTTGGAAAGCGCGCCGTACTTGGTGGCGTTCGTCATCAGTTCGTGCAGCGCCATCGACAGCGCCAACGCCGGCTTGGGCGCCAACCTGATCGCGGTCCCGTCGACGCTGAAACGCTCGGCCTCGCCATGGGCTGCGATCACCGCGCTGACAATGTCGGCCAAGGCCGCCCCGTCCCAGCTTTCGGCGGTGAGGATGTCGTGGCCCCGAGACAGAGCCAGTAGCCGCCGGGTCAGGCTGTCGCGGGCGTCCTCCAGGGTCTCGGCGTTGCGCAGGGTCTGGCCGGCCACCGACTGCACCGTGGCCAGCGTGTTCTTCACCCGGTGGTTCAGTTCGTTGATCATCAGCCGCTGCAGTTCCTCGGCGCGGCGACGGTCGGTGACGTCGCGCATCACGCCGGTGAAGAAGCGGCGCTTACCGTCGTTCCACTCCGCGATCGAGAGCTCCAGCGGAAAGGTTGTCCCGTCGCTGCGCCGCCCCTCGACCTCGCGGCCGATGCCGATGATGCGCCGCTCGCCGGTGTCGCGGTAGCGGGCCAGATAACCGTCATGCTCGCCGTGATAGGGCTCGGGCATCAGGATGTTGACGTTCTGGCCGACCATTTCGGCGACCGAATAGCCGAACAGACGCTCGGCGGCGGGGTTGAACGCCTCGACGCGGCCCCGCTCGTCGATCACGACAATGGCGTCGACGGCTGTATCGACGATCGCCCGATACCGGGCGTCCACCGCCGCCGCGCGGGTCGCGCGGGTCCGTGGAGCGGTTGTTTTAGTCGCCATGCGCAAAGGCCTCGGCTCCGTCAGAAAACGAGCCTATCGCCGAAGTTGACGCCCGGCTAGAGCCGAATACAACCTTAGGGAGAATTGATGAAGATCAATAAAAAAGCCCCGCTCCTGCGCGAGGAACGGGGCTTCAATTTCGGATACGAACGAGGGGGCCTCTACGCCTCCTCGGACTCCGAGCCGGTCGGCGCGCCTTCGGCGGCCTCGAAGCTGCGCGGCGCGCGGCGGCGGCGGGGCTTCTTGACCTCTTCGCCTTCGTCCGAGGCCGGAGCTTCGGCGGCCGGGGCGGCTTCGGCGCGCTCGGTCTTGCGACCCAGGAACGCGGGGGCGTGGCTGACGGCGCCGTCCTGGCCCCGCAGCATCGGCGAGCCTTCGCTGGCCGGCGCCTCGGCGGTCAAGGGCGAGGCCTCTGGTTCGATCACCGCCAGCGGATCACGCTCGCCGCGCGGCTGCCAGTCGCGGTCGCGATCGCGGTTGCGGTCACGGCGGCGACGGCCCTCGCGGTAATCGCCCTCGCCCTGCGGCTGGTCGCCCTCGGCGGCGGGACGATCCTCGCGCGGGCGGTCGTCACGGGGGCGATCGTCACGGTCGCGGAAGCGATCTTCGCGAGGACGATCATCGCGGGGACGGTCATCGCGCGGGCGGTCGTCACGGTCGCGCCAGCGGTCGCGGCGGCCTTCGCCGTCGCGGCCTTCGCGGGGGCGGTCGTCGCGGTCGCGATTGCGGTCACGGCCTTCGAAGTTGCGGTCGCGGTCGCGATTACGATCACGCCCTTCGAAACGGTCGCGGCGTTGCTCGCCGCCTTCACCGCCCTCGCCGCCTTCGGCCTGGCTCTCGGCGGGTTGCTCGGCGACTTCCGGCTCTTCCGGCGGCTCGGCCTCGAAGTCGATCTCGTAGGCGGCGTAGACGTCCTTGCCGACGATGTCGGCCACCGGACGATTCGGCTGGATGGCGCGCAGGACGCGGAAATAGTGCTCGGCGTGCTGCAGATAGTTCTCGGCCAGCACGCGGTCGCCGGACGAGGACGCGTCGCGAGCCAGCTGCTGGTACTTTTCGTACACGCTCTGGGCCGCGCCGCGGACCTTGATGCCCTCGGGACCGTTCGAGTCGAACGCGCGGTTGGCGTTGTGCTGCTGAGGCTTGCCGCCGTTGCCGCCGCGATTGTTGCGGCCGCGTTGGCGCTTCATGCCTTTGAAATCTCTCATGTTCTCTTCTGAACCTGTCCGGAGGTCAGTCTTGCGCTGGCGCGTCCGGCCTTGCTGGTCTCTGGGCGGGTCTAACCCTGGTCGGTGTCAGAGACTCTGGTTTCCGTAGAGCCCCCATCCTGCTCTTTCGGCGCGGCGACCGGCGGACCGGGCGCGCCTGCCAGGGGAGCCTCGCGGACGTCGGACACCGAAGCGTCCTCGACGACTGCTTTTCCCGTCACCCGGCGATCTGGAAGGAGACGAGACTCGTCTAGCGGTTCACGCCCGGGTTTCCAAGGGATTTTTCACCCCCAGCACCACGCGGTCGTGCGTCGAAAGGTCTTTGACCGTACGAACCTCGGTGGCGCCCGCCTCGCGGAACAGCGCCTCGACGGCCTGGGACTGATCGTAGCCGATCTCCACGGCGAACATGCCGCCGGGCTTGAGCACCCGCAGGATCTCCGGCGCCAGCTCGCGATAGGCGTCCAGGCCGTCAGCGCCGCCGTCCAGCGCCAGACGCGGCTCGTGGTCGCGAACCTCGGGCTCCAGCGTGTCGATGACGGCGGTCGGGATGTAGGGCGGATTGGAGACCACGAGGTCGAAACTGTCGCTGCCCAGACCCGTCGTCCAGTCGCCGTGCAGCAGGGCCGCGCGGGTGTTGAGGTCCAGATTGGCGGCGTTCTCGCGCGCCACGGCCAGGGCCTCGCTGGAGGCGTCGATCCCGAGCCCCTTGGCCGCCGGACGCTCGGCCAGGATCGCCAGCAGGATCGTGCCCGAGCCGACGCCCAGGTCCAGCATCGAGAAGGCCATGTTCTCGGGGAAGGCCTTCAGCACCTCGTCGACAATGACCTCGGTCTCGGGACGCGGCGTCAGGACGTCCTTGTTCACCTGCAGCAGGATCTTCCAGAAGCCCTTGCGGCCGATGATGTGGCTGACCGGCTCGCGGCGGGCGCGGCGCTCGAGATAGGCGTCCAGCGTGGCGATCTGCTCGTCGGTCAGCTCGCGGTAGGGATCGGTGACGATTTCGGTGCGGGTGACGCCGGCGGCCACCTCCAGCATCAGGCGCGCGTCGATCGACGGCTGGTCGATGCCCGCTTCCTTCAGGCGATCCTTGGCGGCGGTCCAGGCTTTGACGAGAGTCAGGGTCATGAGCGGGGGTTTAGCGCTTCGCCGCGCCGGAGGCGAGATTGAATGCGGTACCAGATTTTGGTACACTCACACTATGGCCAGCAAGAACACCTCCGTCGTCCTGGGCGATCACTTCCAGGCGTTCATCGAAAGCCAGGTCGCCGATGGGCGCTACGGCTCGGCCAGCGAAGTTGTCCGCGCGGGTCTGAGACTGCTGGAAGAGAACGAGGCCAAGCTCGCGGTTCTCCGCGCTGCTTTGATCGAAGGCGAAGAAAGCGGCTTTATCGAAGATTTCGACTTCGACGCCTTCATTGAGGAAAGGTCGAGGGAGGCCGCGCCGCAGGGCTTCCACGAGGAATGAAGCCCTATCGGCTCTCCCGTCGCGCCAAAGCCGACCTCGATGACATCTGGGCCTATTCGGAGCAGCGATGGGGCGTGGAACAGGCCGCCGACTACGCCCGCGACCTCCAGGCCACGATCGAAATGATCGCTGAGCATCCCGGCATGGGCCAGCCGGATGACAGCCTGCGGTCGGGCTACAGGCGATGCGCCACCGGCTCGCATGTGGTCTTTTACCGGGTTGGCGCCAAGGTCGAAATTATCCGCGTGCTGCACCAAAGCATGAACGCCAGGGCGTACCTTGGCTGATCACCCCGCCGCCACCGTATCCCCCTCGCGCACCGCCCCGCCCTGCGTCACGTTCAGGTAGATGCCGCAGAACATATGGCCGTAGTGGTCGAACAGCGCCTTGACCAGATCGACGTCGCGCTCGGCGCTGGTGGGGTCCACATGGGTCGCGGCGCAGCGGACGATGGGCTTGAGCACCTCGGCGCGGGCCGCGCCCAGGCTCAGGGTCTGGCCGGTGAGGTCGTTCTCGGCCCAGGCGGGCCAGCCGTCGATATAGAGGTTGGCGCGAAAGCGCAGGGGATCCAGCGCCCGCCCGATCTTGTCGGATAGATCGCGCACGCTGGCCAGGTTGACGATCGACACATAGCCCGAGCGGCTGTCCATGAAGCGGTGCGCGCCCGGACCTTCGATCACCTTCAGCGGCCCCGGCGCCTCGTCGCCCAACAGGACGGCGAGCCACGCCGCGAAGCCCGCCCGCCCGGCCGCCGCGCGCAGATCGCCGGCGAAGTCGGCGACGCCCTCGGCGCGGGCGGTCAAGACGCCGCTGGCCTCGTCGAAGGCGGTGCGCGCGCGGGCCACGGCCGGGATCTTGGCCAGCACCGTGAACTTCATCTTCGAGATATGCGCCGGCGCCTGCGGATCAAAGCCGCTGGGTCCGTCCTCGACCGCATAGAGGCGATCGCAGGGGAAGCAGGCCCCGGCCTCGAGGTCGGCGCGCGCCAGGCGCTCGGGCGTGAACCCCTTCACGGGATGGCGATACAGCGAGACGATCCGGGCTTCCATGGCGCGGACCATCGGTCCCGACTCGGGCGATGGCAAGGCCAAGCTCGCGACCACGGGAACGCCAGGCCTCGCCCGGGGTTGTTGAGGCCTGGAGGCCGTAGAATGACCGACGCAAGGCGGCGTCCGATCCTGTCCTGGCTGAAGTCGCGGCCTTATCACCTGGCGCCCTGGATCGTGCTGCTGGCGCTGACGCCGTTCGCCTTGCCCAGGCGAGCCGCGCCGAACCAAGAGGTGCTCGCCGATCCGCCCGGTCTCTCCGAGAAGCGCGTCATGCCGCCGATGGCGTTCGACGCCGCCGAACCCCTGCGCGGCCGCGGCGCTGGACATCCCACCCACATTCCCTGGCGAGGCTGGCGCGACATCGCCTGGCGCACCGTGCGGGAGATCAGCGTCGACCGGCTACCGGCGGTGGCCGGCGGCGTCACCTTCTACACGCTGCTGGCCCTGATCCCGGCGATCGGCGCCTTCGTGGCGCTGTATGGCCTGTTCGCCGATGTCGGTGCGGTCGAGCAGCAGTTGCGCGGCATGGTCGGGGTCTTCCCGCCCAGCGTGATCCAGATCGTCGGCGAGCAGATGGCGCGCCTGGCGCAGCAGAAGGACGGCGAGCTGGGCCTGGCCTTCGTCGCCAGCCTGCTGCTGTCGGTGTGGAGCGCCAACGCCAGCATGCGCGCGCTCTTCGACGGCCTGAACATCGCCTATGACGAAGACGAAAAGCGGCCGTTCGTCCCGCGCCTGTTCCTGACCTACGCCTTCACCCTGAGCGCCCTCGTCTACGCCGTCGCCGTCGCGGGGGTGCTGATCGCCGCGCCGCTGCTGCTGGAGGCGGCCCATCTGTCGGCGCTGGAGGGCCTGCTGGCCCCGGTGCGCTGGCTGATCGTGCTGGTGATGACCGCCGTGGCCTTCACCCTGCTCTATCGCTTTGCGCCCAGCAGGGCGCGCGCGCGGTGGCGCTGGGTGTGGATCGGCGCGGCCTTCGCGGCGGCGGCCTGGCTGATCGGGTCGCTGGGCTTTTCGGTCTACGTCAACCGCATCGCCCATTTCGACGCCACCTACGGCCCGCTGGGCGCGGTCATCGCCTTCATGGTCTGGGTGTGGTTCTCGATCATGGCCATCCTGGTCGGCGCCGAGCTGAACGCCGAGATCGAACACCAGACCGCCGTCGACTCCACCACGGGCCCCGAACAGCCGATGGGCGCGCGCGGCGCGGCCATGGCCGACACGGTGGGCCTGGCCTTCGACCCTTGGGAGACCCTCAAGCGCGAGGCCGGGACAGTGCGTCGCGTCACCGGCGGGGCCTGGAAGCGGATGCGCCGCCGTTGAGTTTTCTCAAGCCGGCGCCCGGAATCGGGTTGTTGCGGCCAAGGTCGGTTTCTAGCTTGGGCGCCTTCGCCTGTTGGAAGCCTTCGCCATGCCGATCCTGACCCCCGCCGCAGACCACGAGCTGGCCGACATCGCCGCCCTGGTGAACTCGGCCTATCGCGGCGAGCTGGCGGCCACGGGCTGGACCAGCGAGAGCTATCTGCTCGGCGGCCAGCGCACCGACGAGGCCTCGCTGCGCGAAGACCTCGCCGCCAAGCCGGGCGCGGCCATCCTGACCTTCCGCGATGCGCCGGACGCCAAGCCGTTCGCCTGCGCCTGGATCGAGCCGCAGGCCGACGACGTCTGGTACGTCGGCATGATCACCGTCACCCCGCCCCGCCAGGCCGGCGGCATGGGCCGCACCGTGCTGGAGGCCTGCGAGGCTCACGCCCGGCAACGCGGCGGCAAGGTGATGCGGATGACCGTGATCTCGGTCCGCGACACCCTGATCGCCTGGTACCAACGCCGCGGCTACCGCCTGACCGGCGAAACCCAGCCCTTCCCTTACGGCGACGAACGGTTCGGACTGCCGCAACGGGACGACCTGGCGTTCGTGGTGATGGAGAAGGCGCTGTAGGGGACTAGCGAAAAACCCGCACGCCGAACGTCTGATTCAGAATTCAAACGGCCTCAGGACGCAACGATCACAAAATTCGCTGCCCACTCCAAAAAAATCCAAGTCATCTCAAATGGACTAGAACAAAAAAAGAAGGAAAATACATAAATTTTAGACTTTGGCGCGCGGAGACAGGAGAAGGCGAAATAGAAAGGCGTTTATCCAACACGCAAACTCAGATGAGCTCCAACGGGCGCCGACAGGCCGTCGCAATGGAGCTCGATCTCGATTACACGCTCCCCTTGCAAGTCGATACAATTATATCGAGTGCGACATTCCGTCACTCGTGCCAGAGTTTTAACGCTTATGGATCAACCTCCCGTTAGCGTTACCAGCAGATTTGCGGGCGCTAGCCTTTCGACGGGGAGGTGAACTCAGTGTTGATCAAGCATCGGATGCTCGCGGCGGTCACCGTGCCGCTCGTCGCTTTGTCAGCGCTCAGCATCTATCTTTGCGTAGGCCTTGGCGCCCAGTATCGCGCGGCGACGATCGCCGCAGATTCGATCACCGCGACCGGCCCGATCAACGCCGCCGTCGACGCGCTTCAGGCGGAGCGTGGCGCAACCTCGGGCATGATGGGGGCGGCCGATCGTACGGCGTTCCTTCCCCGGGTGACCAAGGCTCGCGCCACAACCGACGCCGCGCTGGCGGTCTTGGACGAACTTCGCAGCGGCGCCGGCCACGACCCCAGGATGCAGCAGGCGCTGGAAGCGACGTGGGACAACGTCAAGAGCCTCAAGGCGCTCCGCGCCAAGGCAGATGCATCTGGCGCGGATCGCGCGGCGGTGATCGGCGAGTACACCCGCGATATCGACGGCCTGATCGGAACGGCCGAGCATATCGATGTCTCGGACCTGGGCGGCGAAACCGTTTCAGCCATCAACGCCTATTCGGCGCTCATGCGGGCCAAGGAGGCGGCTGGACTGGAGCGCGCAGCCGGCGCCGCCGGCTTCGCCGCCGATCTCTTCACTGTCGAAGTCCTGGCCAAGATGCGCGCTCTCGAGGGCGAGCAGAAAGGCTGGATCAGCGACGCATGCCGCGAGCGCGCCTCGTTGTGCCGCGACATCAAGGCTTTGGAGGCCAGCGCCACTGGCGCCGAGATCACGAAGATGCGCGGTATGGCGCTGGCGGCCGTCGCGAGTGGAACCAAGGCGCCCGTCACCGGACCGCAATGGTTTGACGCCGCCACGGCGCGCATCGCCGGCTATGGGAAGATTCTCGGATCCGAAAGCCGCGCTCTACTGATCATGGCGCAAACGGCGGCCCGGAAGGCGCTCACCAAACTGATCAGCGCTGCGGCGTTCACTGTGCTGGGGGGCGCCGTCCTCCTGCTTGTTTGCAACCGCGTCTACGCGAGCATCGTCAAACCTCTCTACGAGCAGACCGACGCCATGCGAAAATTGGCCGACGGCGACATCGATCTCGACATCCCCGGTCGGGCGCGGCGTGACGAGTTCGCGGCCATGGCCTCGGCGCTTGTGGTGTTCCAGGACAATGCGCGCGCGCGACGTGAAAGCGAGGCCCAGCGCGAACGCGAGCGCGCCGAGGCCGCTGAAGCCATGGAACGCACCCGGGCGCAAACGCAAGCGGACAGCGAAGCTGCGGTCAACGACGCCTTTGGCGGCGCGCTGCGACGCCTCGCGCAGGGCGATCTGACCAGCCGTGTCGAAGGCGCGGTTCCCGCAGCCTTCCGGCCGCTGCAATCGGACTTCAACAGCGCCGTGGCGTCGCTTGGCCAGACCATGAACCGCCTGGTCGAGGCATCGAGCGGCGTGGATTCCGCCTCTGGCGAAATCCGTTCGGCCGCAGATGACCTGGCCCGACGCACCGAGTTGCAGGCCGCATCGCTGGAAGAAGCGGCCGCCGCCCTTCACGAGGTCAACCAATCGGTGACGGGCGCCGCCGCCGCCGCCGGCGCGGTTCGCGATTATCTGGGCGAGATGCGCGGTGTGGCCACCCACGCCCGCAATATCGTCCAACAGACCTCGGAGGCCGTGTCCGGCATCGAACGGTCGGCCAACGAAATCGGCAAGATCATCGGCGTCATCGACGAAATCGCCTTCCAGACCAACCTGCTGGCCCTGAACGCGGGCGTCGAGGCGGCGCGTGCGGGTGAAAGCGGCAAAGGGTTCGCCGTCGTCGCCCAGGAGGTTCGCGCCCTGGCCCAACGCTCGGCAGAGGCCGCTCGCGAGATCAAGGCGCTGATCAACGACAGCAACGACCAGGTTCAGAATGGCGTCGACAAGTCCTCCGCCTCGGGTGAGGCTCTTGAGGAGATCGTCGCGCGCGTCGGCGTCCTCGTCGAGCGCGTTCAGGAGATCGCCGCGTCGTCTCGCGAACAGTCGGCCAGCCTTGGCCAGGTGACCGAAGCGATTACCGAACTCGACACCGTCACCCAGCAGAATGCGGCGATGGTCGAGGAGGCGACAGCGGCCGCCAACACCCTGGCCCGGGAGGCGCGGGGGATGAACACCATGATGTCGGCGTTCAAGCTGGAGCCCGAAGCCAACAGGCGCGTCGCAGCGTAAGCCATAGGCAGGTTTCACCCTGCCGCCTCCCCAGCGAAACCCAGCCCTCCCCCCTGGCGACGAGCCTTCGGCCTGCTGCGCGGGCAAGACCTGGCGTTCGTGGCGACGGGAAGGGCTGGGGGGCCATTACGGAAGCTTAAGTAGCCCCCGGCTCGTTTGCGCGCTCAGATGCCGCCGTTTGGTATCATGGGGCTTTTCATGTCGTTCGTCGTCCGGCCGGCCATCGCGGCCGCCTTCGTCATCGTCGCGGCCGGATCGGCCCAGGCGGCCGTCACGCCCGTGCCCGTGGGCCAGCCGCTGGCGCGGTTCGACAAGATCAAACCCGCCACCCACCTCTACCTGCGTTACCGGCAGAAAGGCGACACCGTCACGCCGCTCGACGTCTGGACGCGCGAGATCCGCATCGAGCCCGACACCGCCGGCGTCAAGCGGCTGCACATCGTCCAGCACTGGGACGGGGCCACGCCCGGCACGGTCAAGACCCTGGACAGCTGGGTCGAGCTTGGCACGTTCCGCCCGTTCACCCACGTGCGCCGCGCCACCGGCAAGGACGGCGTGACCAAGATCGAAGGCTTCGACTTCAAGCCCGACCGCGTGATCGGTCTCAAGGACCTGGAGAGCAACAGCCAGGCGGCTTACGACGTGGCCGCGCCCGAGCCGACCTTCAACTTCGAGACCGACATGGAGCTGCTCCAGGCCCTGCCGCTGGCCAAAGGCTACGAGGCCCGGATCGTCTTTCACCACCCCGGGGGCGACGCGCCCGCGCCCTACGTGTTCAAGGTGACGGGCTCGGAGGTGCTGACCAGCTCGGCCGGCGGCAAGGTCGACTGCTGGGTGGTCACCACCGACTACAACCGTCCCGACTGGAAGCCGGCGACCTTCTGGCTGGCCAAGGACAGCCAGGTAGTCATCAAGAACGTCTCCCCCGCGCCGGACGGCTCGATCTGGGTGAAGACGCTGCTTTGGTAGGCGGACGAGCGCGGTGAACGCCCCCTTCGCCGCCGTCCGGCTCCAGCGTCGCGCATCACGCATGACAGCGGCGGATAAATCACTCATCTTCCGGTAGCTGAGCAGACAAGCTCTACCGGAGTTCGCGTGTGAAGTACCGTTTCTGGGGGCCGCTTCTTCTGGCGGTCTTCGCTGTTGTTCTGTTCCAGATCGTCATGGGTCTGCCGCTGCTGGCCGCGAGCGCGCCGTACTGGCTTGAGCCCAAGGGCGACATGGCCACCATGATGGCGGGCCACTACGCGATCATCGACCATCCCTGGCGATTTCCGCCGACCGAGACCCTGGCCCTTCGCGGCGCGGCGACGCCGACGACGATCGTCTATACCGACAGCCTGCCCTGGCTGACCCTGGCCATGAAGGCGACCGGTCTTGGCCGTGTGGTCAATCCCTTGGCCCTGTTCCTGCTGATCGCCTATCTCGCGCAGCCGCTGGCCATGATCGCCCTGCTTCGCGCCTGCGGCGTACAGCGAACGTCCTCGCTGGTCCTCGGCGGACTAATCGCCCTGTTCTATCCGGCCTGGTTCGTCCGCCAGTTCGGACACATCGCCCTGGCCGGTCACTTCCTGCTGATCCTGAGCCTGGCCTGGAGCCTCCAGGTCGCCCGGGTCGGACTGTCCGCGCGCCGGATGGTCGAGATCACCGTGTTGGGCGTGTTCGCGATGGGGACCCATGCCTACCATGTCGTACCGATCACGGCCTGTCTGGGCGCGGGACTGACGTCTCGGCTCCTGCAGGATCGTGGCGCCGCGGTGCGGAACGTCGTCATCCAGCTCGTCGTCTACGGCGCCAGCATGGGGCTGGCCGCCTGGGTTCTCGGCTATGGCGCCCAGGGCGGACAATCGGGCGGCGGCGGCGCGCTGGGTCTCTATTCGATGAATATTTTGGGCCCGATCCTGCCGCAGGCGTCGGCCTTGTTTGGCCAGACCTGGAACGGCCAGTGGTTCACCGGCACGTTCGACGCCAATGGCGGCCAGACCTTCGAGGGCTACGCCTATCTCGGGGCCGGAGTCCTGCTGCTCGTGCTCGTGGCGGTCGCACAGGGCCTGCTGGATCTTCGGCGCGGCGGGCGCCCGAGCAACGCCTTCTGGCTCCGATATGGCCCGCTGTTCGTCGCCGCCCTGGCCCTGACCCTCTGGGCCATCGGGCCCAAGCCCTACCTCGGCATGACCATGCTGTTCGACCTGCCGCGCCCGACCGGCAAGTTCGGCGATCTGGCAGGGCTGTTCCGAGCTCACGGTCGCTTCTTCTGGATTGTCGGCTACGGGCTTCTGGCCTGGGGCGTCACGCGGGTGGACAAGCTGGAGGGGGATCGGGTCCGGCTGGGCCTGTTGCTCCTGGCAACGGCGCTTCAGGTCTTCGACATGACCCAGATGATCCGGGGCGTACGAACGAGCTATGAGCCGGTCACCTCCGTCTACGATCCGGTTCTGCGGACGGATCCCGCCTTCGAAGGCAGGCCCTGGCGGTTCCAGCCCCTGGTGGAATGCGTCGGCGGCGAGGACGGCTGGGCGATCGTCCAGATGTCCGGCATGGCGCTGCGCCGGCATGGCGTCTCCAACTCCGGGCCGACGGCGCGACCGTTCCAGGTCGCCTGCCAGATCGAGCCGGCGGCGACGATCGACGCCGCCCCAGGCGATCCGACGATCACGGCGGTGATCGGTGATCGCGCCAAGGAGACGGCGCTGTTCGACCGGTTCAAGGGGCGCTCGGACTGCTATGTCTTCATGCGCGGGCTGCTGTGCGGCCGGGGCCTGTCGCAAGCGGGCCTGTCGCCCTATCTGCCGATCCCCGCCGAAGCGATCGCAGCAGCGCCGGCCATCCGCCTGGACGGGGTTCGCCCCAGCGCCTTGGGCGAGGGCTGGGCGCTGCCTGAACCGCGCGGAACCTGGACCAGCGCGAAGGTCGCGTGGCTCACGCTCGACAGCAAGACCCCGGACTTCATGCTGGTGATGAACCTGGTCAGTGTGTCGCCGACGGGCCCTCAACGCGTGGAGATCCTGGTCAATGGCCGCTCAATGAGCCGCATCACGGTGCGTGAGCCCGGCGTGCTGACCGCCCGGATCGAGGGCGAACGATCAGCCAAGCCCACGCGCGTCGAGCTTCGGTTGCCGGACGCCGCCCGCCCCGGCGGGGGCGACCCTCGCCTGCTGGGCATTGGCGTCGACGAAATCCGGGTGGTTCCGCTTGGAAACTAGAGTCTCGCGCCCCGTCGTGCGTTTGTCGTGATCGCATCCTAAAGGGCCGGGCATGAGCAAAGCGCGATCCCTATCCATCATTCTGGCCGCCAGCCTCCTCGCCGGGCTCCTGCCGATCACGGCGGCGCGGGGGGCGCAGGCCGACCGCGCCCTGTGGGTGATGAGCTACAACATCCGCTACGACAATCCGGACGACCGGCCCGACTGGCGCGCGCGCCGGGGGCCGATGGTCGAGCAGGTTCGCTTTTTCCGGCCCGACATCCTGGGCCTGCAGGAAGCCCTGCCGGCGATGGTCGACGACCTGGCGGGCGGCCTCGCGGGATATGCTCACTATGGCGTGGGCCGCGACGATGGCGCTGGGCGCGGCGAGACCACGACGGTCTTCTATCGCGCCGACCGGTTCCAGCGGGTGCTAGCCAAGACCTACTGGTGTTCGCCGACGCCCGACACGCCGGGCAAGGCCTATGATGCGGCCCTGCCCCGCACCTTCACGCGCCTGGTGCTGAAAGACCGGCGAACCGGCGTGCTTTTCGACGTCCGCAACGCCCACCTCGACCACGTGGGAAGCGAGTCCCGGGCCAAGTGCGCGGCGCAGATCCTGAACCTCGCCGCCTGGCCGGGCGCCCGGCTGATCACCCTGGGCGACTTCAACAGCGGCCCCGGAGATGCGCCCTATCGCGTGCTGACCGCGCCGCAAGGCCCCTATCGCGACGCGCGCCACGCCGCCGCGACCCTGTTTGCGCCGTCGGGCACCTTCAACAACTTCACCCTGGCGTCGATCGGCCCGCCCATCGACCACATCTTCGTGGACCGCCGCCTGAACGTCGGGCGCTTCGCCGTGCCGACGGACGTCACCGACGTCGGCGTGATCTCGGATCACTTCCCGGTGCTGGCGGAGATCACCCTGCCGGCGAAGACGCGGGCGCGCTCTGGGCGCTAGCCCCTAGATCACCGCCCGCGACCGCTCGCCCACTTCGCTGGACAGGGCCGCCGCCACGATCTCCAGGCCCCGGCGCAGGGTGTCGCGATCGCCGACCGCGCCGAGACAGACACGGACGCCGCTTTCGTGACCGGGCTCGACGACCGGCGCATCGGGGGCGGTGACCTCGGCGCCGCCGCGCAGGGCGCGGCCGGCCAGGCGCTCGGCGTCGAGTTCGCTCATGGGCAGCCAGATGTGCGGGGCCATCGGCGAGTGCGGGGTCTCGACGGCGCCGCCCAGGATCTCGCGGGCCAGGGCCAGGCGCGCGCGGCCTTCCTCGCGGGTCTCGGCCAGGATGGCGTCGGCCGAGCCGTCCTCGATCCACTGCGTGGCGATCAGGCCGCCAAAGGCCGGCGGGGCGTAGGCGACGACGCGCAGGGCCTCGACCGCGCGCTCGAAGGTTTCGGCGGCGGGGGCCACCAGGAACCCTGCGCGCAGGCCCGGGGCCAGGGTCTTGGAGACGCCCGACACGTGGAAAGTCCGCTCGGGCGCCAGCACCGCGAACGGCGGCGGCGCGTCCTGCGCATAGGCGGCGTAGATGTCATCCTCGACCAGGGTCAGGTCGTAACGGCGGGCGATCTCGACAATGGCGTCGCGGCGCGCGCGGCTCATGATCCGGCCGGTGGGGTTCTGCAGGGTCGGCAGTACGGCCAGCACCCGCGCGCCAGTGGCGCGCACCGCCGCTTCCAGAGCGTCGGGGCGCAGGCCCTCGGCGTCCATCGGCAGGCCGCGCGTGCGCCAGCCGCTGTAGCGGGTCAGGGCTTTCAGGCCGTGATAGGCCAGGGCCTCGGTCAGCAGCACGTCGCCCGGCCGCAGCACGGTGTTCAGCGCCACCGCCAAGCCCTGCTGGGCGCCGGCGCAGCAGATCAGCCGTCGCCAGTCGACGCTCTGATAGCTGCTGGTGCGCGACAGCCACGCCGCCCCCGCCCGACGCTGCGACTCGTGTCCGGCCGGCGGGGCGTAGGCCAGGTGTTCGGAAAGGTCCGCCCGCCGGCGCAGGCGCGCCAGGGCCTCGGCGATCCGCGAGGCCGCCGCCGCCGCCGGGGCGATGTTCTGGGCCAGGTTGATCGGCCCTTCCCGCTCATAGGGACGGTGCTCGGCGGGCGCATTGACGAAGCTGCCGCGTCCGACATGGGCGCTGACCAGCCCAGCCTTCTCGGCCTCGACATAGGCGCGGGTGACGGTGCCCAGCCCCACGCCCAGCCGATAGGCCAGGTCGCGCTGCGGCGGCAGGCGCACGCCGGGACTGAGCGCGCCAGAGGCGATGTCGGCGCGCAGAGCCGCCACCAGCCGCTCGTACAGCGGGGCGGCGCCGGCGGGGATGACGGGAGTCCAGGTCGGATTCACAGCGGCAGTCCTATATTGTCACAATAACAATATGATCTTTGACTCTCGATACAATCGAAATCATCACGGTGACATTCAAGGCGCAAGGAGGCCCGAATGACCCCTGAACTGATGCTGGCCTATGTCGTGTTCTGCTTCGCCACGGCGGGCACGCCGGGCCCCAACAACATGATGCTGCTGGCCTCGGGCGCGAACTTCGGCTTCCGTCGCACGGTCCTGCACATCCTGGGGATCAGCGGCGGGCTGGGCTTCATGGTGCTGGCCATGGGTCTGGGGCTGGGCGGGGTGTTCCGGGCCTATCCGGTGCTGCACGAGATCCTGAAGTGGATCGGCGCGGCCTACATGCTGTGGCTGGCCTGGAAGATCGCCACCTCCAGCACGGTCACCGACCGGTCGCTGGGCCACCCCATGACCTTCCTGCAGGCGGCGGCCTTCCAGTGGGTGAACCCCAAGGCCTGGGCCATGGCGCTGGGCGCGGTGACCACCTACGCCCCCGAGAACTCGGGCTGGACGATCGTGCCGCTGCTGGCCGGAACCTTCATGCTGGTGGGCGCGCCGTGCAGCGCCGCCTGGGCCGGCTTTGGCCAGGGCCTGCGGCCATTCCTCGACCGCCCGGCGGTGCTGAGGACGTTCAACGTGACCATGGCCGTGCTGCTGGTGGCGTCGTTGGTTCCGATGGTGGCGAACGGGGGTCATGATATGGCGAGCCCGACGCGGACGACGGCGACCGCGCCCGCCGTTCTGCTGGCCGTCGACGTCAGGCGCTAAGGCCTCTGGACAGCCGCGACGAAGCATTCGACCGTCGGCCGACCACAGTTGAGAGAGTTCCGTGACCGAACGCCTTCTTCACCGCCGCGCCCTTTTGGCCGGCGCCCTGGCCCTGGCGGTGACGCCTGCCCTCGCCCCCAGTCTGGCGCGCGCGGCCGCGACCAGCGCCAAGATCATGGTCGGCGATCGCGAACTGGAGCTCAGCGTCTTCCGGCCCGCTAAGCCCAAGGGCGTGATCGTCTTCTCGCACGGGGCGGGCGGATCGGCGGAGACCTACGCCGCCCTGCTGGAGGCCTGGAGCCAGGCCGGATTCCTGGTGGTCGCGCCGCTGCACGTCGACTCGCTGAAGCACCCCCGAAAGTCCGAGTACACGCTGCAATCGGCCTTCCCGGTGCGGATCGCCGATGTCGGCGCGGCGGCCGGCTGGGCGGCGAGCGCGGCGCCGGGTCTGCCGCTGGCCTATGCTGGCCACTCGTACGGCTCGCTGATGTCGCTGATGCGCGGCGGCGCGCTGGAATCGATGATCCCGGCCCGCGATCCCAAGGCGAAAGCCGTGCTTTGCTTCTCAAGCCCGGGCAGCATCCAGGGCCTTATGGGTCCGGCCACCTTCCAGACGCTGAACGTCCCCACCCTGATGCTCACCGGCGAGCGGGACGTCGTGCCGGGCATGGCGCCGGACTGGCGCGCTCATCTCCGCGCGTTCGAGGAAAGCCCGGCGGGCGAGAAGTACGCCTGGATCGGCAAGAGCGTCGATCATGGTCTGGCGCATCATCCCGAGAACCCCGCCTTCCCCCAGGCCTTGGCCCTCAGCGTCACGTTCCTGAAGGCGGAGGTGCTGGGCGACGCCGAGGCCAAGACCGCGCTGGCGGCCCAGTCCTCGACAGCTGCGGCGGAGTTCCGGCGGCGCTAGCGGCAGCGCCCCGTCACGTCTCCTATCGGCGCGGCGTAGCCGCGTGACGGCGGAAGCGCTGCGCGCCAAACCTTACCCCGCCGACTTCAGCCGCTCCGGGCCGATGCCCAGGAAGTCGCGCTTGCCCAGCGGCACGCCTTTATGGCGCAGAATGTCGTAGGCGGTGACGGCGTGGAACTGGAAGTTCGGGATTACGAACTCCAGCAGATAGTCGACGCCCGAGAACTCGAGCGTGACGCCGGGGCCCGCCGGCACAACGATCGCGCGGTCCTCGGCGTCGGCGAAGGCGGCTGGAGCGACTCCGTCGACATAGGCCAGGGTGCGAACTACGCGGTCGCGGAGGTGCGCCAGGGTTGTCTCGTCGTCGGCCATGGAAGGCGCCTCTTGTCCGGCCAGACGCGCCACCGCGCCCTTGGCGGCGTCCGACGCCCGCTGGATCTGGCCCGACAGCGGCAGCATGTCGTCGATCAGCCGAGCCGCGACATAGGCGTCAGGATCAACGCCGGTCGCTTCGGCGTGCGCCCGGGCTTTGTCGAGGACGGACAGCAACATATTGAGCCCGCGCGAGATCGTGATGACGGTGGCGGCGTGAACAGTCAGGGCCATGGAGGTTTCCTTGCAACGCTCGCCGAACCGCTCCGGCCAAGCTGCAAGCGAGTTAAGCGGGCCCCTGTTAGTTTTCAATCGCGACGGATGACAATGAATGTCAGCAGCCGCCCTCAGGCCACCGCCGCCAGGTGCATGCGGCCGCCCTCGTCGACGATGGCGTCGATCGCGTCGGCCGCGACCGGCGCGCTGAACAGGAAGCCTTGCGCCTGAACGCAGCCGATCGCGTGCAGCTGTTCGCGCTGCTGGTTGGTCTCGACGCCCTCGGCCATCACCGACAGGTTCAAGGCCTTGGCCAGGCGGACGATCGCGGCGACCACAGCACTGGCCTCCTTGTCGCCGCCCAGCGGGGCGATGAAGCTGCGGTCGATCTTGATCTTGTCGATCGGATAGCGCCGCAGATAGCTCAGCGAGCTGTAGCCGGTGCCGAAGTCGTCCAGCGCCAGGGAGAACCCCATCTCGCGCAGGCGGCGGATCGCGTCGTGCGTGGCCTGGTCGTCGCCCAGCAGCGCGCCCTCGGTGATCTCCAGTTCGATGGACTGGGCTCGCGCATCGGTCTCGGCCAGGATCTCGGCGACAAGATCCGGGAAACCGGCCTGACGCATCTGCAGGGCCGAGACGTTCACGGCGACCTTCAGGTCCTTCCAGCGCAGGCTGTCGGCGAAGGCCCGGCGCATGATCAGCCGGCCGAGTTCGTCGATCAGCCCGCAATCCTCGGCCAGGGGCACGAAGGCCGCCGGCGAGATCGCGCCCTTCTCGGGGTGGGTCCAGCGGGCCAGGGCCTCGACGCCCAGCGCCCTGCCGGTCGAGTCCACCTGCGGCTGGTAGGCCACCCAGACCCCGCCATCCTGCAGCGCCTTGCGCAGATCGGCCTCGAGACCGCGCCGGGCCTTCAGCGCCGCGTCCATCTCGGCCTCGAAGAAGCAGTAGCGGCCGCGCCCTTGTTCCTTGGCGCGATACATGGCGACGTCGGCGCGGCGGGCGGCCTCGACGGCGCCTAGGCAGGCCTCCTCGGGTTCGATGATGGCCACGCCGACCGAGCCGCCCACGAAGACCGTGCCGCACGACAGCTCGACGGGCGCGCCCATCGCCGCCACCAGGCGCTCGGCCAGGGCCGCGGCGCCCTTGGGATCGATGTCGACGGCGACCACGCCAAACTCGTCGCCGCCCAGGCGGGCCAGGGTTTCGCTGGCCCGACACAGGCTAGCCAGCCGGGCGGCGATCAGCTGGATCAGTTCGTCGCCGGCCGCATGACCGTGGGTGTCGTTGACCGCCTTGAACCGGTCGAGGTCGATCGCCAGAACCGCCATGGCGCCGCGCCGACGCGAAAGGCCGTCGACGGCCTGCCGCATCCGCTCCTCGTAGAGCACCCGGTTGGGCAACCCCGTGAGCGCGTCGTGCATCGCCATGTGCTTGGCCCGCGCCTCGCTGGCCACCAGGCCTTCGGCGATGCGACGATTGCGGCGGGCGAACAGGAAGGCCACCGCTGCCAATCCGCCGACCACCAGCAGGATCGGCGTGACGGCGCGGCGCAGCAGCCGCTGCCCCGGATGGGGCGGCGCCCAGTCGAGGGTGGCGACGATCTTGCCGGCGTGGTCGCGCAACGGAACGTGAGCGTAGCCCTTCTCCTGCATCGCGTCGCCCTGGTGCAGGTGGACGCCGGCCAGCAGGAACCGGTTGGCGAAGGCCTCCAGGAACACCGCGTCCAGTCGCAGCACGGTAACAACGACCGGCGCACGGGTATGGCGGCTCAGCGCCTTGCCGAAATCGGGCTGCACCAGGCTGACCGTGACCAGGTGAGCTTCACCATCAAGGGGCTCCACGGCGCTGGCGTGGATCGGAGAGGAGACAAGGGTCCCGTCTGCGTTGGGTCCCGTCACGCGTGGACGGGCCGCCTCCAGGGCGCGAACCTTGGCGATCAGCGGCGCGAAGGTCGCGGCGTAGCGCTGATAATCGGCCGCCTCGGCCGGTTGACCGAAACGGGCGTTGAACAGCGTGCGGTTCTCGCCGTCGACCACGAAGATGCGGTCGAAGCCGGCCTGTCCGGTCAGGTAGGCCCCGATGTTCTCGGCCGTCCAACCCAGGTCGAAGCGATTGTCCAGATGGCGGACGGCGTCGTCCCAGACCACCTGCGGCGAGATCACCCGTTCGACGTCGGCGATCTTGGCATCCATCCCCCGCGCGACCAGGGCCTGCTCATGCCGCAAGGCGTCGCCGTCGACGCGGTCGGCGATCATGAACAGCAAGGCGACCAGGACGCAGACCGTCAGCAGCGCCATGGCCGCCAGGGGCGCGGAAAGCCGGGTCTCGACACCCTTCATCGTCGTGAACGTCCAATGCCGCACGGGAAGACAAAGCCTGTTTTCGCAGGCCATGGCTAAGCTCCGCCTAACGGCGCCTGAGGCAACCTGTCGCAGGGCGGCGCCGCGATTGGCGCGCTCAACGCCGGCGAACATTCCCTTTGGCGGGGAAAGGCTCTAGAGAGACCGACCGTTCTCTCCAGACTTGTGACACGACCTTGCGACTGCCCCAGGCCCGCCTCGACCAGGTTCTCGACCGTTTCCGCGAAGTGGAAGCCCGCATGGGCGCAGCCACCGACGGCGCCGAGATCGTCAAGCTCTCCAAGGAGCACGCCGAGCTGCGCCCGGTCGCCGAGGCCGTCGAGCGGCTGGCCAAGCTGACCGCCGAGCGCGCCGAGCTGGACGTCATGGCCGCCGATCCCGAGATGGCCGACATGGTCCGCGACGAGATCACCACCCTGGACGAAAAGCTGCCCGAGCTGGAACGCGAGCTGGCCTTGATGCTGGCCCCCAAGGACAAGGACGAGAACGCCTCGGCCATCCTGGAAGTGCGCGCCGGCACCGGCGGCGACGAGGCGGCGCTGTTCGCGGGCGACCTCTTCCGCATGTACCAGCGCTACGCCCAGCTGCAGGGCTGGCGCGTCGAGATCGACAGCATCTCGGAAGGCGAAATGGGCGGCTACAAGGAAATCGTCGCCTCGATCACCGGCGAGGGCGTGTTCGGCCGGCTGAAGTTCGAAAGCGGCGTCCACCGCGTGCAGCGCGTGCCGGCCACCGAGGCGCAAGGCCGCATCCACACCTCGGCCGCCACGGTCGCGGTGCTGCCCGAGGCCGAGGACGTCGAGATCGAGATCAAGGAAAGCGACCTGCGGATTGACACCTACCGCTCGTCGGGCGCGGGCGGCCAGCACGTCAACAAGACCGACTCGGCCGTGCGCATCACCCACTTGCCCACCGGCGTGGTGGTGACCTCCTCGGAAAAGTCGCAGCACCAGAACCGCGCCCGGGCCATGAAGAACCTGAAGGCGCGCCTCTACGACATGCAGCGCGAGGCCCTCGACAGCGCCCGCTCCGAGGCCCGCAAGAGCCAGGTCGGCAGCGGGGATCGCTCCGAGCGCATCCGTACCTACAACTTCCCGCAGGGCCGGGTGACCGACCACCGGATCAACCTGACGCTCTACAATCTGGCGCGGATCATGGAGGGTGACGCCCTCGACGACGTGATCAACCCGCTGATCGCCGAGGACCAGGCCGAGCGCCTGGCGAGCCTGGAAGAGAGCTTCAGCTAAGTCATGTCGTGGACCCGCACCTATGACGAGGCCGAGCCCCAGCGGGTCAACAAGTGGCTGGCCCAGAGCGGGGTGTGTTCGCGCCGCGAGGCCGAGCAGCTGATCAGCGACGGCCTCGTGTCGATCGACGGCGAGGTGGTCGAGGACGTCGGCCGCAAGATCCAGCCGGGCCAGACCCTGACCCTGGCCGACCGCGCCACCGCCAAACTGGACGCCACGCCGACCTATCTGGTTCACAAGCCGCGCGGCGTGGTCTCGGCTCAGCCCGATCCGGGCCAGGTGCCGGCGGCGCGCCTGCTGACGCGGGCCAATCTGTGGGGCGACGCGCGGGGCGTGGCGATCCCGCAGTCGGGCGACCTCATCCCGCCGATCGGGCGCCTCGACAAGGACTCGCGCGGCCTTCTGCTGCTGTCCCAGGACGGCGTGGTGGCCAAGGCCGTGATCGGCCCGCAGTCCGAACTCGAAAAAGAGTACCGCGTCGCTGTGATGGGCGAGCTCACCGAGGAAAAGCTCGAGCTGCTGCGCTTTGGCCTGGAGCTGGACGGCCGCGAGCTGCGCCCGGCCGAGGTCGAGATCATCTCCGACCAACGCCTGCGCTTCGTCCTGCGCGAAGGCCGCAACCGCCAGATCCGCCGGATGTGCGAGCTGGTGGACCTGAAGGTCGTCGACCTGTTCCGCGTCCGCGTCGGCCCGCTGGACCTGGGCGACATGCCCGAGGGGCACTGGCGCCCACTGACAGCGGCCGAGCGGGCGGCGCTGGTGGCGGGTTAGAGCGCGTTCGTTTGAGTTTGGGCGGTTAAACCTGACGCGCTCCAGGGATAAGCCGGTGCGCCAATGGTCTTTTCCGGGTGGGGAGGGGCCCCAATCCTCCCCCTAGCGGGGGAGGTGTCGGCGAAGCCGACGGAGGGGGAAGAAGCCGGCTGGGCCGCACTTCCCCCTCCGGCCTTCGGCCTCCTCCCCCTCTGGGGGGAGGATTTTTCAGCTGTCCGCTCAGGGTCGCGAGCATGCTTTGACCCCAACTCCGCTTCCGGAGCTCCAGCCCCTACCCCGCCGGCGTTAGCGCCCCGGCTTGGTGTAGGGAACGAACGCCCCCAGGCTGACGAAGCCCCTCGGGAAGTACGACAGCGAGTCGACCAACTCCACGGCGTCCGGCGCGCACAGTTCGCCGGCGACGGTGCGGGTCAGCAGGATATCGGCGCTCCGCAGCGAGCCGGCGCCCGAACGCGGGCGGTTCACCAGGAGGCGGCCGCCGGGCATCTCGTAGACGATCGCTACGCCGTCGATGACCTCGCTGCCGCGCACCTCGCGCAGGCGGATGCAGTCGACCGGCTTGCCGGCCGTGCGGCCTTCCAGCCGCTGGGCCAGGCGGGCCTCGCCGGCCGGATGGGCCACAGCGCCCGACGCCGCCGCGAGCGTCGCGACAACGACCACACCGCGCAGCATCGAACCCATCGCGCCTCTCCTATTCTGCGGCGACCGTTTGGGCCGCTTCGCCTTGAGCCTTCGCGGCCTGGATCTCGGCCGCCTTCTTCTCAACGAGTTCGACGATGTGATCGATCATCCCCTCGTTGGATTGTTTGTGGTCGGGCTTGCCGGCCATGTAGACCATGCCCGCCCCGGCCCCGCCGCCGGTGAAGCCGATGTCGGTCATCAGGGCCTCGCCCGGACCGTTGACGACGCAGCCGATGATCGACAGCGACATCGGCGTGGCGATGTGGGCCAGGCGCTCTTCCAGGGCCTCGACGGTCTTGATCACGTTGAAGCCCTGCCGCGCGCACGACGGGCAGGCGATGATGTTGACGCCCCGGTGGCGCAGGCCCAGCGACTTGAGGATATCGAAGCCGACCTTGATCTCCTCGACGGGATCGGCGGCCAGGCTGACGCGGATGGTGTCGCCGATGCCGGCCCACAGCATCGAGCCGATGCCGATCGAGGACTTCACCGTGCCCGTGCGCGTCGCGCCGGCCTCCGTGACGCCCAGGTGCAGCGGGCAGTCGATGGCCTCGGCCAGCTGGTAGTAGGCCGCCACCGTCAGGAACGGGTCGGACGCCTTCACCGAGATCTTGAACTCGTGGAAGTCGTGGTCCTGCAGGATGCGGGCGTGGTTGAGCGCGCTCTCGACCATCGCCTCGGGGCACGGCTCGCCGTACTTTTCGAGAAGCTCGCGCTCGAGGGAGCCGGCGTTGACCCCGATCCGCATCGAGCAGCCGTGGTCGCGGGCGGCCTGGATGACCTCGCGCACGCGGTCGGGGCTGCCGATATTGCCCGGATTGATCCGCAGGCAGGCCGCGCCGGCCTGCGCCGCCTCGACGCCGCGCTTGTAGTGGAAGTGGATGTCGGCCACGAGCGGGACCTTGGCCTCGCGGGCGATGGTCTTGAACGCGGCGGTGCTCTCGACGTCCGGGCAGCTGACGCGGACGATGTCGGCGCCGGCCTCTTCCAGCTGGCGAATCTGCTCCAGCGTGGCCTTGGCGTCGCTGGTGAGCGTATTCGTCATCGACTGCACCGAGATCGGCGCGTCGCCGCCCACCTCGACATTGCCGACGCGGATCTTGCGCGATTGCCGGCGCGTGATCATGCGCCAGGGACGGACGTGCGTGTGGTCTGCGGCCATGGCGCTAATTTAGAGGGTGTTGGGGGCGGATAGAAGGGCGTTTGCGCGCAAAGCGCGGCCCCAAAATCTCCGGCCTCCCCGGCGAACGCCGGGAAGATCGGGGGTTACTGAGCCTTGGGCGTAACCGCAGTCACCGCCGGCGGCGGCGGGATCAGCTTGGCCACGGCGGTCTGGTTGGCCGTCAGCCGGCCCGTCAGCCGGCCGTTGTAATAGACCTCGAACAGCGGCGGATCGACGACGTCGAGAACCAGACCCGGCGTGCGCGGGGCGCGATAGGCGTCGCCGGCCGACAGCCAGCGGGTCATCTCGATGCCGCCGTCGGCGCGGCGCACCGTGAAGGCGCCGGCCTTGCGCGCCTGGATCGTCACGCCCGAGGCGTCGGCGGGGCTGGCGCCCAGCATCTGGCCCTTGGGCTTGAACGGCGCGCCGATAGCCAGTTGCTCGGTATTGGTCACGCCGGCGGCGGCCTCGGCCTCGGCCCGCGCCTTGGCGGCCAGCTTGGCGGCGTCCACCGAACCGCCGTTGGCGGCGGCGTCGTCAAGGCCGGGGGTCTTGTAGGGCTCGGGCGTGGTCGACTCCACGGGGGCCGGCAGCGGCGCGCCGAGCGAGACCGACCCGCCGTTGGCGCCATGGGCGACGCGGACCTGGGCCGACTCCGGCGCGATCTGCGGCGGCGGCTCGTCCTTGGTGATGGCCCGCTGCGCGACGTTCCACAGCAGGATGGCGCCGACCACCAGCAGACCGCCCGCCAGGATCAGGGCCAGTCGCGGGTCGCGTTCACGCCGCACGCCGACCGGCGCGCGCAGCTCGGCGCCCTCGTCCGGCGCATCGTTCTTGAAGCGGGCCACGGCCGCCTCTCCGTCCAGGCCCAGCAGGCCGGCATAGGCGCGGACATAGCCGATGGTGAAGGGGCGCGAGGGCAGGTCCTCGAGGCGCATGTCCTCCAGCGCCTCGATATAGCTCTGACGGATGCGGGTGGCGTCGGCGACGTCCTGGGTGGTCAGGCCGCGAAACTGGCGTGCGGCCTTCAGCGCCAGACCGAGGTCGGCGCCGTCGTCCAGCGACGGGTGGCCCACAACGATCGGAGCCTCGTCCGTCTCGACGTCGGCGACCAGGTGCAAACGCCTCACGTTCCCCGTATCCAGCGGCATAATCGGCTAAAAGCCCCCGACAATCGCGCGACGCGCGAGGCGCGTCACACTCCCCCACCCCGTTTTGACGGAGTTCTTAATATGTCTCTGTGAATAACAAACTAAGTAGCCGGATTCAATGTACTAAACGGTGACGCTTGGTTAACGGCCAAGCTTTGGTCATACCGCGACGTAGAGTTTCCGGGCCAAGGTTTCGATCTCGCCGCGCAAGGATCCGCCGGACCCTTTCAGCAGCGCCTCGACATTGCGTCGCGCGGCTTCGCGATCCAGCGACAAGACCATCTGCTTGACGGGACCGATCCCCGCAGGCGGCATCGATAATCGGTCAAAACCAAGGGCCACCAAGGCGAAGGCCTCCAGCGGACGGCCGGCCATCTCACCGCAGACCGACACCTGGGTGCCGGTGTCGGCGCAGGCCTGCTGGATCGTCTTCAGCGCCCGCAGCGCGGCCGGCGACAGCGGGTCATAACGGTCGGAGACGCGCGGATTGCCCCGGTCGGCCGCGAACAGGTACTGCATCAGGTCGTTGGTGCCGACCGACACGAAGTCGGTCATCGGCAGCAGCGCGTCCAAATGCCACAGCAGCGACGGCGCCTCGACCATCGCCCCGACGTCCAGGCGCGCGGGCGCGGGCCGGCCGCGCTTCAGCGCCCAGGCGATCTCCTGGTCGACGAAAGACCGGGCGGCGCGGAATTCGTCCACATTGGCCACTAGCGGGAACATGATCCGCAGGGGCCGGCCGTTAGCGGCCTTGATCAGGGCGCGGATCTGCATCCGCAGCAGGGCCGGACGGTCAAGGCCCATGCGGACGGCGCGCCAGCCGAGCGCCGGGTTGTCCTCGCGTTCGAGCTCCATGTACGGCAACAGCTTGTCGCCGCCGAGATCCAGCGTCCGGAAGGTCACCGGCATGCCGTTGGCCGCGTCCAGCACCTTCTCGTAGAGCGCCGTCTGAGCCTCCAGGCGCGGCAGCTCCTCGGCCACCATGAACTGGAACTCGGTGCGGAACAGGCCGATGCCTTCGGCCCCCGTCTCCCCCAGGATGTCGAGATCGACGGCCAGGCCCGCGTTCATCAGCAGCGTGACCTTGGAGCCGTCCTTGGTGATCGGCGGGGTGTCGCGCAGGCGGGCGAACTCGGCCTTGCGCTGAGCGCGGACCTCCATCCGGGCCTTCAGCGCCTTGACCACATCCGGACGCGGCCGCAGCCAGGCTTCCTGGGTCTCGGCGTCGACCACCACGGGGTCGCCTTCGTTGACGCGGTCGCGCAGGCCGGCCAGGCGGCCCACGCAGGGAATGTCCAGCGCCCGGGCGACGATGCCGGCATGGCTGGCGGCGCTGCCCTCTTCGAGCAGGATGCCCTTCAGCTTGGTGCGGTCGTATTCCAGCAGGTCGGCGGGGCCGAGGTTCCGGGCGATCAGGATCGCGTCGTCCGGCAGCTGGCGCACGGCGTGGACATCGCCCGACAGGTGGCGCAGCAGCCGGTCGTTCAGGTCTTCCAGGTCGTGCAGCCGCTCGCGCAGATACGGATCGCGGGCCTGGCCCAGACGGGCGCGGTGCTCGGAGCGGACACGCTCGACGGCCGCCTCGGCGGTCAGACCCGAGCGCACAGCCTCCTGCAGAGAGCGGTTCCAGCCCCGGTCGTGGGCGAACAGGCGGTAGGTCTCCAGCACCTCGTTGGAGGCGCCGACCAGGCCATGCTGGCCCTCCAGCATCTCGTCGATCTGGGTCTGCAGCGCCTCGATGGCGTAGGTCAGGCGCGCTTCCTCGGCCAGGGCGTCGTCCGACAGCAGGGTCTCGGGGGCGACCGGCTGCTCGTGCAGCACCGCCACGCCGTACGCCAGCCCCTCGGCGAAGCGCGAGCCCTTCAGGCGCTCGGGCTTGTGCGGCGCCAGCTCGACGTCCTTCAGCTCGTCCGCGCCCAGCAGCTCGCTGGAGCTGACCATCTCGGCCAGCACCATGGCGATGATCTGGAGGTCCTCGACCTCCTCTTCGTCGTAGTTGCGCTCGGTGCGGTTCTGCACGACCAGCACGCCGATCGCGCGGCCGCCGCGCAGCAGCGGCACGGCCAGGAACGCGTGGTAGGGATCTTCGCCGGTTTCCGGACGATACGAGAACGCCGGGTGGCTGGCTGCGTCCGAGAGGTTCAGCGGCCGGCCCAGGCGCATGGTCTCGCCGACCAGGCCCTCGCCCGGCTTCAGGCGGGTGACGTGGACGGCTTCGCGGGCCAGGCCTTCGGTGGCGAACAGCTCCAGGTCGCCCGAGGCGCGGCGCAGATAGATCGAGCAGACCTCGGCGACCATCGAGATGGCGATGGTGCGCACCACCATGTCCAGCTTGCCCTGGGCGGGACCCACGCCGGCCATGGCCTCGCGGATCTGCCGAAGCAGACTGCGTGGTCCTCGAACGGCGATGCCGGATGCCGCCATGACGCCTGTACGCGCTCCCTGTCCCAAGACCCGTCCCGTCCCAGCGTCGACCGCCAGGGGTTAAGACGGCTCTTACCTCCTAGATGGGGGCTACAGCAGATTTCGCCCGGGGACCAGTCGCGCGCGTCAACCGAACGTCGATTAGGTGTGCGCCCACGAAAAAGCGCCGCCCGGAGGGGAGCCGGACGGCGCAGTCTTGCACACTGGGGGAGGGATCAGAACACCAGCGGCGATGGGTTAGCGGCGATAGCCGTAGGCGTAGCGGTCGTCGTAGCGATCGCGACGCTCATAGCGTTGGCCGTAGCGGTCGTAGGCGTAGCGGCTGTCGGCGCGGCCGTCGTAGGCGTAGCGGTTGTCGTAGCCGTAGCGCGGGGCGGTCCGGTACGACTGGCTGTAGCGACGGTCGTACTTGTTCTTGGCCGTGGTCGCGCCCAGGGCCGCGCCGGCGACGGCGCCGATGGCGACCGCGTCGGTCTTGCCGTCGCCGATGGCCGCGCCGGCGATGCCGCCGATCACGGCGCCGATGATGGCGCGCTCGGTCTTCTCGCCCGCGAAGGCGGCGGTGGCGGGGGCGACCAGCGCGCCGGCGACGGTGACGGCGATGGCGGTCTTTGTGAACTTGCCGAGGGTCTTCATGGCGGGTCTCCTATCTCTGTTGATAGGCGTTGTAGGCCCTCCGCCCTGAACGAGATCGGGACCGGCCGTTCAGGTGGGGTTTAGGTTTGGGGGGCTTTCAAGATCCGATCCTCCGACCTCCCCGGCGAATGCCGGGGCCCAGATCGAGCCCGCTGGCGCCGCTAGACTGGCTGAGGCTGCGGGCGGGCCAACCCCAGCTGCTCCAGATGAATCTGGGCCCCGGCATTCGCCGGGGAGGTCGGGTTAGAGGGGGCTGGTTCGCTCCGCGTGATCCCCGCGATGCCGCCGCGCCGACCACAGCACGCCGGCCAGCATCAGCAGGATCGCGAGGCTCTCCAGCGCGCGCGGCCAGCGACCCTCGTGCAGGAAGCCGTACAGCAGGGCGAACACGGTCTCGAACACGATCAGCTGGCCCGACAGCGACAGCGGCAGCAGGCGGCTGGCGGCGTTCCACAGGCCGTTACCGATCACCGAGGCGCCGATGGCGACGGCGAAGCTGACGCCCCAGAACAGCCCCCAGGCGCTGGCGGCATGGGCCTTACCGTCAAGGGCGAAGGCCGGAACGACGATGACCAGCGACAGCAGGCCCGTGGCGACGCCGGTCAGCAGCGACCACTCGTGGCTGTTGAACTTCGGCGTGGCGGCCAGGCGCCGGGCGTTCCAGACGGCGTAGGCGGTCCAGACCGCGAGCGCCAGCAGCGCGCCCAGCAGGCCGACCAGCGTCCGGCCCATGCCCGCCCGTCCAGCGGCGGCGAAGGCGTCGACATTGATGCAGAGCCCTCCCGCCACGATCAGGGCCAGCGGCCAGATCAGCCGGCGCAGCGGCATCCCCTCCCCGGCTTTCGCCCCGACGAGGGTGATGGTCACCGGCAACAGGCCGATGACCAGCGAGGCCAGGGCCACGCCCGCGCTCTGCACGGCGACGGCCAGGCCGACATAGTAGATGAGGTTGCCCAAGAGGCTCAGCAGGATGAGGTCGCGCCAGTCGCGGCCGTCCATCCGCGCCATGACCGCCTTCCAGCTGGGCGCCAGCAGGAGCGCCGCCGCCAGGCCATAGGCCAGATACCGCCCCGCCGTGGCCTGCAGCGGCGTGAAGTCGGCCAGGAGCTTGGGCGCCAGGAACACGCCCCCCCAGAACGCCCCGGCGATGACGCCGCACAGGAGGCCGAGCAGGAGGTTGCGCGAGGGAGTCATACGTTCGGCTTACCATCGCCGTCACGATCCGCCTTGGCGAAAGCTCCTGATCGCTTGGCGGAAACTCACGGGTGATCAGCGGTCCTACCGCCGCTTCCGCCAAGCCCCAGGCGTCACACCCAGCGCCGCCTTCATGCGCTTGGTCAGGCCGCTCTGGTCGCCATGGCCCGTACGCACGGCGATCTCGGCGATCGACAGCGAGGTGTCCGAAAGCAGCCGTTGCGCCGCGCGCAGGCGGGCGGCGGACACGGCCGCATGCGGCGTCATTCCGTAGGCGTCGGCGAAGCGGGCGAAGAAGCGGCTCTGACTCATGCCGGCCTCGGCAGCCAGATCGCGGACGGTCAGGGGCTGGTCGTAGCGGGACTCGATCAGCGCAGCGGCGCGGGCGAGACGCGGATCGACGGCGATCGGCGCCACCGACAGCCCGCGCAGAAGCAGCGGGGTCCAAAGGGTAGCGACCCCAGGCTCAATGGCCCCGGGCCTCTCGCCCGCCAGGAACTCCAGCAGTCCGCGCACCGCGCCCGTCACCGGCGCAAAGGGTCGCTCGCGCAGGCGCTCGAACGGCTTCATCAGGTCGCCGCCGATGTCGGCGACCACGAACAGGTTCTCGCCCGAGGCCGCGAAGGCGTGCCGAGCGCCGCGCGGCACGATCGCCGCCCGCCCAGGATCAACCCGTCCGCCCCGTCCCTCGATCTCCATCTCCAGCACGCCCCGACGCGGCAGCACGATCTGGTCGAAGCCATGGTCATGCGGCGGCGCGTCCTCGCCATAACGGCGGAACGAAAGTTCGGCGGGCGCGGTCAAGGCATCGGCCATGTCGCGACTATAGCCGCGCCGACGCATCCTCACAGCCTCGGCGGCAAGATCGGCGTCGCCCTGGTTCCGCCTTCCGGGCGCTGCGGCTAGGTTGGCGGTTGCGCGATGAGGAGTGTTTCGATGCGGGTCATGATGCTGGGACGCGGGCTGCTGACCCTTCTGGCCCCGATGGCGGTCCTATGCGGCGCCGCCGGCGCCCAGGCCGCCTGCGCCGTCGGTTCGCCGGGCGCGACCGTCAGCGTGGACGCCGGCGCGACCGGGCGGCCGTTCCTGCTGCGGCGTCCCGCCAGCCTCGCAGCGGGCCAGCCCGCGCCCTTGCTGATCCTGCTGCACGGCAGCGGCGGCGACGGCCCGCGGATGCTGGCCGCCTCACAGCTGGAGGCGACGGCCGAGCGTCACGGTTTCCTGGTCGTGGCGCCCACCGCCGCCATCCCCGCCGGCAAGGGCTTCGCCTGGAACATTCCGGGCGTGCCGACCGTGACCGGCAAGATCCCCGACGCCTCGGACGCCGACGACGTGGCCTATCTGGCGGCGCTGGTCGACGGTCTGGTCGCCGAGGGCTGCGTCGAGCCCGCGCGCGTCTATGTCACCGGCCTGTCGGGCGGCGGACGCATGGCCTCCTGGCTCGGCTGCGTGGCCTCGGACCGCTATGCGGCCATCGCGCCGGTGGTCGGCCTGCGGGCGGGCAATCCGCGCCGCGAAAAGCCGGACGAGCCCGATCCGGCCACCTGCCAGCCGGCGCGTCCGATACCGGTGATCGCCTTCGCGGGCGACACGGATGCGACCAATCCTACGCAGGGCGGCGGCGCGGGCTACTGGCAGTACACGATGCACGCGGCCGAGCAGCGCTGGGCGGCGCTGAACGGCTGCCAGGCGCCGCCGACCACGCAATGGGTCGCGCCCGGCGTTTATGAGGAGCGCTATTCCGGCTGTCGGGACGACGCCGATGTGGTGGGCCGCATGACCGTTGGCGGCGGCCACATCTGGCTCGCCGACAACGACGCCCTGTGGGCCTTCGTCTCGCGTTATCGGCGGGAGGGCCGTTAGGCGGTCCAACACAAAGAACGCCGGTTCGCCACGTAAGCGTCACTATTCGTCGCGAGCTTGCGCCGCCTCAAACGACTCGACCGGAGACGCGCATGATCGCCGCCTTGCTCACCGCCCTGGCCCTGCAAGCTGCCCCGCCCCCGGCGCTGGACCCCGCGACCGTTAAGGCGGTGGAGGCGGTGGCGTTCGACTATGTCGACGGTCAGTTGGAGGGCGACACCGCCCGCGTCACCCGCGCCCTGCATCCCGACCTCGCCAAGCGCGCCGTCCGCACCAAAGCCGATCCGGACGAGGTCCTGGCCTTGCGCCGGATGAGCCGCGACGAACTGATCGACCTGACACGCCAAGGCGCCCTGAAGACCCCGCCCGAACAGTGGGACCGCACCATCCGGGTGCTGGACGTCGCCGGAAATGTGGCGGTGGCGCGCGTCGAGACGCCGTGGTTCGTCGACCACCTCAGCCTCGGGCGGTTCGGCGAGCGCTGGATGATCGTAAACGCGCTCTGGTATCCCAAGCCCAGGCCTGCGGCGAAGTAGCGTTTTGCGCGTGGCGCCGAAAGCGACAACCGGTTTCGGCGCGAGTCACGCTCTAAGTCTCTGATTTAAATCTTCTTTATCGCGTCAAACCGATTCCGTTTTGACGCGCGAGACTCTAGGCCGGCGCCATGGTCTTCAGGCGACGCACCGCGACAGCCACGCGCATCGAGGCGTCATGGAACTTCGAGCCGACCTCGATCATGTCGGCGGCGCGCTGGAAGTCTTTACGGTTGATGGCGCTGGCCACCTCGCCGGCGGCGTCGTGAAAATCGCGGTGAGCCTCGACGCACTGCAGATAGGTCTTGTCGCCCGCCAGCTTGGCCCGCGCCTCGCCATGCAGCCAGTGGCCCAGGGCGCAGTTCTTGTCCGAGCAGGCGCGTTGGGCGTCCACCGTGCTGTGGGTCGCCAGGGCGATCCGGAAGTTCACCTTCCAGTCGGCGTGGGCGGCGATGGCGGCGTCGAAATCCATGGGTCTGCTCGCGTCAAATTTCACGGAGCGATGAATATCCCGAGCTTGGCTATTGAACGGTGACCAGGCAGCGTTAACGGGTGCGGTTCGCACCCTTAAGGAGGCGCCGCCGGGCCGCGTGATCAGCCGTGCCCTGGCATCGCCAGGGGCGCGTCGGCGTCGGCGACCAGGCGACGGGCCTGTTCCAGGGCCGCGTCGATGTCGTTCTCGATGAACTCGACCTCAAGATCGGTCAGCGGGTGCGGCGCGGCGATGGTCTCGCGCAGATAAATGCGCTTTTCAGCCTCGCTCATCGACCACCAGCCGACGGTGTGGCCTTCCTCGATCACCGCATCGCCCATGGCCAGCAGGTCGTCGGTGTCGAAGATCGGCTGGCCGGGCTTTTCGGGGAACCACTGACCGTCGTCCGGCAGGGCTTGGTCCAGCTGCTTGAGCAGCGCGGCCAGCCAAGGGCTGACCAGCAGCGGCTTTTCATAGCCGTCGCCGAACTTGGCGCGCAGGAGCAGGTCGTAGAGAAGCTCCAGGCCGGCGTCACCGTGGAAGGTCACGGTCTTGGCGTCGCGGTCGAACTTAAAGACGTCGGGCATAGGACTCTCTTGGGCTGGCGCCCTCATAACGTCCGAACGCGACGTTTTCATCTAGGTTCGAGGGGAGCGCCCCCTCCACCGCTTCGCGGTCCCCCTCCCGCGTTTACGGGGGAGGATGAAATCTTGTCCTCCTGCCCCGCTTGCGGGGGAGGTGGCGCGATGCGAAGCATCGTGACGGAGGGGGCGCTCCCTCCGTCTCAGATCAGAGCTGATCCAGCCCGTACACCGCGTGCAGGGCGCGGACGGCCAGTTCGGTGTAGGCCGCGTCGATCAGGACCGAGATCTTGATCTCCGAGGTCGAGATGACCTGGATGTTGATGTTCTTCTCGGCCAGGGCCGCGAACATCGACTGGGCGACCCCGGCGTGCGAACGCATGCCGACCCCGATCACCGACACCTTGGCGACGTCTTCGTTGACGGCCACGTCCTCGAACCCGATCTCGGTCTTGGCGGCCTGAACGATCTCGACGGCGCGGGCGGCGTCACGCTTGCCGACCGTGAACTCCATGTTGGCGGTCGCGGCGCTGCGCGCGCGCGACTGCACGATCATGTCGACGTTCACATTGGCGTCGGCGAGGCGGCCGAAGATCTGCGAAGACACGCCCGGGTGATCGGGCAGGCCCAGCAGGGTGATCTTGGCTTCGTCGCGGCTGTAGGCGACGCCCGAGACGATGCGCTTTTCCATGATTTCTTCCTCGTCGCAGACGATCGTACCTTGGCCCGGGGCTTCGCCCGGTTCGACGAAACTGGACAGCACCCGCACCGGGACGCGATGGGCCATGGCCATCTCGACCGAGCGGGTCTGCAGAACCTTGGCCCCCAGCGAGGCCATTTCGAGCATTTCTTCGTAGGAGATCTTGGCCAGGCGCTTGGCCTTGCTCTCGATCCGGGGGTCGGTGGTGTAGACCCCGTCCACGTCCGTGTAGATGTCGCAGTCGCCCTTGACGGCGGCGGCGATGGCCACGGCGCTGGTGTCCGAGCCACCCCGGCCCAGGGTGGTGATGCGGCGGTTGGGCGTCACGCCCTGGAAGCCGGCGATCACGGCGATCTCGCCGTTGGCGAAGCAGGCCTCGAGGTTCTCCGGCGGGATCTCCTCGATCCGCGCGCGGCCGTGGGCCTCGTCGGTCAGGATCGGCACCTGCCAGCCCAGGAACGAGCGGGCCTTGTGACCCATGTTGCGCAGGGTCATGGCCAGCAAGCCAGCCGTGACTTGCTCGCCCGACGCGACGACGGCGTCGTACTCGTCGTCCGACTCCGGCAGACCTTGGGCGGCGCGGCCGGCGCCGTCCGTCCAGGCGACCAGCTCATTGGTCTTGCCCGACATGGCCGACACGACGACGGCGACCTGCTTACCCGTCGCGACCTCGGCGGCGACCAGGCGCGCCACCCGGCGGATGCGCTCCAGGTCGGCCACCGACGTGCCGCCGAACTTCATCACCAGACGTGACACGTCCCTGGTACCTCGACACTTGGTTATTTCTTGCGCCCGCGCGGCCGGATCGCTCCCCCTCGCGCAAGCCCGCGCCTTCTAGCGAGCCGATGGCGCAACGGCAATGTCGTGGACGTGTCTTTTTTGCGGTGGGGCGGGCGGCGAGCGCCGTTGACAACAAGCTACATACAAAGTACCTATCTACCTACAAACACGCCCTCCATCGAGGCGACTCCATGCAAGACCCCCTTCCCCCTCACATTGAATCTCTGCTCGCGGACTGCACGACGATCTCCGCCCGCATCCGGACCTTGGCGGCCGCCGGCTATCCCCGCGCCGAGATCGCGCGCCTGCTGGGCAAGCGCTATCAGCATGTCCGCAACGTCCTGGAGGGGCCGGGCGCGCCGCGCATGACATCGCCTAAAGTCGCGCCTCCGTCTGGCATGGCCGAGCGCGAGCCCGCCGGGTTCGCCTACGACCGGCCCAGAACCTATCAAACCTATCAACTGGAAATCCGGGACGGCTTGATCGCCTTACCGAACGAGGTGCTGGCGGCCTTAGGCGCCGGCCCCAACGGGATGCTCAGCGCCGAACTCGACGGCGAATTCTTCAAGATCATCAGCGTCAAGGAGTCGGTGCGCCGCGTCCAGAATTGGGTCAGCAGCTTCGCGCCGCCTGGGGTGTCCGTGGTCGATGAATTCATCGCCGATCGTCGCCGCGAGGCCGCCGAGGAGGATCGTGAATATGACGAATGGCGGTCGCGGGACGGACAGGCGAAATGACCGCCAGCGTCGTCCTGGACACCTCGGCGATCCTTGCGGTGGCCCGGGGCGAACGTGGAGGCGACCTCGTCATCGAGCACATTTTCAGCTCGCTGACCTGCGCGGTGAACCTGACGGAGGTCGTCACCCGGTTGTTGGATTTCGGCGCTCCCCCAGACGAGATCGGTCCACGATTGTCACGACTGACGGCTCAGATCGTGCCTTTCGATCAAGACCTCGCGCTGCAAGCAGGTCTTTTGCGAGACTCCACCCGCCACAAGGGCCTCTCCCTGGGCGACCGCGCCTGTCTGGCCCTGGCGATTCGCGAAAAGCTTCCTGTAGTGACCGCCGATACGGCTTGGTCCGATCTGGACCTGCCCGTGGAAGTCGTGCTGATACGCTGACCATGACGAACACCGCGCCCGCTTCCGCCGCCCTCTCCTGGAGCATCGATCCCGCCGACGTGGCGCGGTTCTCGGCCATCGCGGCCGAGTGGTGGGACCCCAAGGGCAAGTTCGCGCCGCTGCATGTGTTCAACCCCTGCCGCCTGGCCTTCATCCGCGAGCAGGCCCTGGCGCGGTTCGGGCGCGACGGCGCCGCCCGCGCGCCGTTTGAGGGGCTCTCTCTGCTGGACATCGGCTGCGGCGGCGGCCTGCTGAGCGAGCCGATGGCGCGGCTGGGCTTCGACGTCACGGCGATCGACGCCTCGGAAAAGAACATCAAGACCGCCGCCACCCATGCGGCCGAACAGGGCCTCGACATCGGCTACCGGCCCGCCACCGCCGAGCAGCTGCTGGCCGAGGGCGCGGGGCCGTTCGATGTCGTGCTGACCATGGAAGTGATCGAGCACGTCGCCGATCCGGGCGAGTTCCTGCGCACCTGCGCCAAGCTGCTCAAGCCCGGCGGGATCATGGTGGTGGCCACCCTGAACCGCACGCTGAAGGCGCTCGCCCTGGCCAAGATCGGCGCCGAGTACGTGCTGCGCTGGGTGCCGCCGGGCACCCACGACTGGAAGCAGTTCCTCAAACCCGAGGAGCTGCGCGCCTTCCTCGCCGGCGAGCCTGTGGCGATGCAGGGTCCGTTCGGCGTGGCCTACAACCCCCTGACCGGCCGCTGGAGCCGCTCGGCCGACACCGACATCAACTACATGATGACGGTGACCCGAGACTGAGGACTCTCCTCGGGAACCTCCACGGCAACCGGGGCTTTTCGTCTCCGCAGGGGCTGACGCCCCCGGATTGGCGGCCCGTGTCGGGGTCGGACGTCGATCCGTTCGGTTGAACGGAGACCACCACCATGACTTCCAGGATTCTCGCCTCGCTGCTGGCGACCACCGTCGCCTGCGGCGCTGTCGCCCCGGCCTTCGCCCAGGACGCGGCCTATCAGCGTAGCCTCGAGCGCTACGACTCCCAGCGCTCCAACTATTACGAGCGCGTGGCCGAATACCAGGCGCGCCAGGAGGCCTATGAGCGCGATCGGGCCAACTACATGCAGGCGCGCGACGACTACGACCGGCGCTATGGCCGCGGCGCCTATGACCGTCGCTATCGGGATCAGGCCGACCGCTATCGCGTGGCCCAGTACCGCGACAGCGCCGCCTACTACGCCGAGCAGGCCGAGTTCGAACGCGCCCGCGCCAATTACGAGCGCGCGCGCTACAGCTACGACCGCCGCTACGGCGAGGGCGCCTACGACCGTCGCAACCCGCGCGAGGCCGCGCGATTCCGCGTCAGCGGCGTGAGCTATGCCGGCTATGACGCCAACCGCGACCAGTGGGAGCGCGACCGCGACCGCTACATCGCCGCCCGCGACGCCTATGACCGTCGCAACGGCTACGGCAGCTATGACCGCCGCTATCCGGGCGAGGCCAGCCGCTACGGCGCGCCCTACGCCGGCGGCTACAGCATCGACACCAGCACGAACACCTCCTACGGCCCCGACTGCCGACAGGACGCCAAGCGCAACGCCACCGTCGGCGGCGTGATCGGCGCCCTGGCCGGCGCGGCCCTGGGCTCGAACGTCGCGGCCCGCAACGCCAAGACCGAAGGCTCGGTTCTAGGCGCCTTGGTTGGCGCCGGCGTTGGCGCGGCGGTGGGTAACGCCTCGGCCAAGTGCGACACGCGCGGCAGCTACTGGACCTACGACCAGACCCAGCCCTACCGCTACAGCGACGGTCGCTACGCCGACTCCGGCGAGCGCTGCCGCCTGGCCCCGGCTCCGACCGAGTACAACGGCCGGGTCGAGACCCGCTATGTCCGCGTCTGCCCCGACGCCGACGGCCGCTATCGCGTCCAGGGCTGATCCTAGCCTCGACGTCCAGCCGACGGTCGACCTGCCGACGGTCGACCTGCCGACGGTCGACCTGCCGACTTTTCGGAAACCGGCCGCCGGCTTGGGCGTTGAGTCTGCGAGGGATCGAAACAAGAAACGACACACGGAGAGCCCGTCATGCGCGCGCCCCTGAAAGCCATCATCCTGGCCACCGCCGTCGGCTTCGCCGCCAGCAGCGTGGCCGTCACCACCGCCGACGCTCAGTCCAAGAGCCGCTATCGCGTTCTGGTCTGTAACAAGTCCAAGGCCAAGAACGGCGCCATCATCGGCGGCCTCGGCGGGGCCCTGCTGGGCAACACCGTCGCGGCCCGCGGCAACAAGACCGAAGGCGCCCTGCTGGGCGGCGCGGTCGGCGCCGTGGCCGGTCATGAAATCGGCAAGAACAAGAAGAAGTGCCACTACGAGTACCGATACCGCTAAGGCGGGCGGTCATCGCAGACGCCTTGAGGGCGCCGGACGCAGGTTCGGCGCCCTTTGCGTGTTCGGCTTGCACGGCGGACCGCATCAGGCTCACATGCCGCCGCTGAGTTGCATTGGTGGGGGCGGCTTTGACGGAAGCCTTGGTTATTCGCGGGCTGAACAAGACGTTCGCCAAGCCTGCGGTGTCGGATCTGGACCTGACGGTCCGCGCGGGCGAGCTCTATGCGCTGCTGGGCCCCAACGGCGCGGGCAAGACCACCACCCTGCGGATGGTGGCGGGCCTGACCCAGCCGGACGCCGGCGAGATCGCCATTTTCGGGATCGACGCCCGCAAGGACCCGGCCGCCGCCAAGGCGCTGCTGGCCTGGGCGCCCGACGAGGCGATGATCTACGACAAGCTGACGCCCCTAGAGTATCTGGAGTTCGTCGCCGGCCTCTGGAACATCGAGCCCCGCGCCGCCAAGACCAAGGCCGAAGAGCTCTTGTCGACGCTGGGTCTGGCGTCCGAGGCCCGCCGTCGCTGCGAAGGCTTTTCACGCGGCATGAAGCAGAAGGTCGCCTTGGCCGGCGCCCTGATCCACGACCCGAAGCTGCTGATCCTGGATGAACCGCTGACCGGTCTCGACGCCGCCGCCGCGCGCCTGGTCAAGGACATGCTGCAGGCCCGCGTCGACGCCGGCGGGACGGTGATCCTGACCACCCATATTCTCGAGGTCGCCGAGCGCATGGCCGACCGCATCGGCATCATCGCCGGCGGCCGCCTGCTGGCCGAGGGCACGCTGGACGAGCTGCGCAGCCGGGCCGGCGAGGCCAGCGGCCGCACCCTGGAGGATGTCTTCCTGCAACTGACGGCCGAGGCCGCCGCGTGAGCCTGCCGTTCAAGCCGGCCAGCACGCCCTGGCTCCTGGCTCACGAGATCCGCCTGGCCTGGCGCGGCGCCATGGCCGGTCGCAAGTCGCGCGGCCCGGGGTCGATCATCGCCTTCGCCATCCTCGGCGCCTTCGCGCTGGCCGGCGGCGTCTTCCTGGCGCTGGCGACCAAGGGACACGAGATCCCGATCATCCCCTTCGCCGTGATCATCACCGACATGGCGCTGGCGGTGATCCTGACCCTGATGCTGTCGACCACCCTGGCGGCCTCGGCTGACGCCCTCTACGAGCGCGGCGACCTCGACCTGCTGTTCTCCTCGCCACTGTCGCCGCGCAGGGTTCTGTTCGTCCGGGCGCTAGGCCTGGCGGTCAACGCCGGCCTCTGGTTCATGCTGCCGGCCGTCCTGTTGCTGACCCCGGCGATCGTCATGGGCCATCCGAATTGGGCCGGGGTGTTCGTGGTGCTGGCGTCGGCGGCGCTGGCGGCCTCGGGCGTGGGCCTGCTGCTGGCCATGGCGCTGTTCGCGCTGATCGGCCCGCGCCGCACGCGCACGGTTGCCCAGGTCATGGCGGCCCTGATCGGCGCGGCGTTCTTCCTGGCCAGCCAGTACCGCAACCTGATGGGCGAGAAGGCGTCGGAAAGCCTGTTCGCCCGCATCGCGCTGGACGTGCGCGACGGACGCATCCAGCCGCCCCCGTTCGCCGACCTGCCGCTGCGCGCGGCGGTCGGCCAGCCGATCCCGCTGCTGATCCTGCTGGCGATCGGTCTGGGCGTATTTCTGTTCGCCGCCCGGGTGCTGGGACGGCGTTTCGCCGACGCCGCCGCCGCGACGCAAGGGGCCGAGACGCGCAAGGCGGCCAAGGGCCCCACCCGCGATTTCGCGGCCGGCGCATTCCAGGCCACGCTGCGCAAGGAGCTGCGCCTGATCAGCCGTGACGCGGCGCTGCTCTCGCAGGTGCTCCTGCGGGTGCTCTACATGGTGCCGCTGGCCTTTGTTATGGTGCGAGGCGCAGCGCACCTACCCGCCTGGACCCTGGCGGGTCCCGCGGCGGCGGTCACCTTCCTGGCCGGACAGGTGGCGGGAAGCCTGATCTGGATCACCGTCTCGGCCGAGGACACGCCGGACCTGCTGGCGATCTCGCCCACCCCGATGAGCGTGCTGCGGCGCGCCAAGCTGGCGGCGGCGCTGATCCCGGTGGCGGGACTGCTGATCGTACCGATCGCCGCCCTGACCTGGTACGCGCCCCTGGCTGGTCTGTGGACCGCGCTCGGCGCCGGGCTGACGGCCTGGACGGCCGGTCTGATCGGCGTCTGGCATCAGAAGCCGGGCAAGCGGGCGGACTTCCGCCGGCGTCGCGGCGGCTCGTTCCTGGCCGCCCTGGCTGAACTGGTCATCGCCGCCCTGATCGGCGGCGCCACCGCCCTGGCGGTCGCCGGGCTGCTCGTCTGGGCGCTGATCCCGCTGATCGTGGCCGGCGCGCTGGTGATGGCCCTGCGCCGCACCGACGAGCAGATCGCGGCCGCCCTGCGCGCGGCGTCCCGCTAGATCAGGCGTCGAGCAGCGCCCGGATCCGACAGACCACGCCCTCGGGCTGGAAGTCGATCACCGCCGCGCCCGACAGCTCCGCCGCCAGGCCGCGCTCGATCAGGCGCGAGCCGAAGCCGCGCCGTTCCGGCGCGGTCACGGGCGGTCCGCCGCGCTCGGTCCAGGTCATGTCCAGGCGAGGCGCGCCGGGCTCGGGAGCAAGGTCCCAGGCAATCTGGATCCGCCCGCCCGGAACCGACAGCGCGCCGTACTTGACCGCGTTGGTCGCCAGTTCGTGCAGCGCCATCGACAGCGACAGCGCCGTCTTCGGCGACAGGCGGACGGCCGCGCCGCTCAAATCGAAACGCGCGTCGCCACCGTGCAACGCCGCCACACGGCAGGCGACGTCGTGCATCTCCGCGCCTTCCCAGTTCTCGCGCGTCAGCAGATCGTGGGCCTCGGCCAGCGCAACGATGCGGTTGGAGAACGCCTCCTGGGCCTCCGTGATGGAATGCTGGCTGTTGAAGCTCTGGGCGGCGATGGCCTGGATGGTGGCGAGGCTGTTCTTGACCCGATGGTTCAGCTCGTTGACCAGCAGGCGCAGATGCAATTCGGCGCGCTTGCGCTCGGTGATGTTGACCGCCGCGCCGAGGAAACGCCGGGGTTTGCCGTCCTCGTCGAAGAACACCTTGCCCTTCACCGACAGCCAGCGCTCGACATGGTCGTCGCGCCCGATCACCCGGAACTCGACGGCGTAGTCGGCGCGGAAGGCAGGATCCAGGGCGCGAGCGATCGCGTCGCGCGTCCGCTGGATATCCGCCGGGTGAGTAAGCGGCATCAGGCTTTCGAGCGAGACCGATTCGCCAACCGGGACGCCGAACATCGCGTAGCACCGATCCGAAAGCCGAACCTCGCCGGTCTGCAGGTCGTGATCCCAGGTGCCCACGTCAGCGGCGTCAATCGCCAGCCGCAGGGTTTCCTCCTGGTTCAGCAGACGCTCCACCGCCTCGCGACGATCGGTGACGTCGGAGGCCACGCCCACGAACCGCGTACACACCTCATGCTCGAAGAAGGCCTGGCCAAACACCTCGATCCAGCGCAAGGCGCCGTCGTTGGCGCGGTGGATCCTGTAGTCGAGATTGATCGTGCCCGCTCCATGCGGGTCGGTCGCGGCGGCCATCGCGTCGCGCACCGCCGCGCGATCGTCGGGATGCACCAGCGACAGGAAACGGGACGTGCTGGGGGCTTCGTTCTCGGTCAGGCCAAAGATCGCCCGCGTCCGCGCGTCCCAGTAGCGTTGGCCAAGGTGCGGCCGCATCACCCAACGCCCCAGACCCGCCGCCTGGGCGGCCAGATCCAGGTCGACGCGGGCGGCGGCCAATTCGGCCTCCACCTGTTTGCGCTCGGTGACATCGATGATGACCCCGGCGTTGCGCAATGGCTGGCCCGCGTCGTCCAGGTACGCCTTTCCGCGCGTATAGATCCAGCGCACCGAACCATCGGCCTGCACCAGCCGGTACTCCTCCGAGAACATCTCGCCGGTCGCCGCCGAAGCCATAGCGGCCTCGCGAATGCGCTCGCGGTCATCAAGATGCAGCGCCGGCGTAAAGGCCTCTACCGGCAGGCCCCGCTCCGCCAGGGAGGGGTCGACATTGTGCAGTTCGGCGTATCGCGCGTCGGCGTAGACCTTGTTGGCCTTCATGTCCCATTCCCAGGCCCCGACCACGCCGGCCGCTTCGCGGGCCATCTGGTAGCGTTCCTGGGTACGGCGGAGGGTCTGCTCGGCTTCCACCGACCGTGAAATCTCGACGGCCGCCACCAGCACGCCGCCCACGCCGCTGGGCGCGCTCTCGTCGGGCAGCGGACTGTAGTTGATCGCGAAGTAACCGGTTTCCAACGCGCCGTCGCGCAGCACCTTCAGGGGCAGACGCTCGAAGGCGTAGCCGCCGCTTCGACCAGCGAGAATATCGTCGTGCAAGCTGCGCAGCGTCGACTGAAACGCGGGGGTGGCGTCAGAGAGCGGTTGCCCCAACGAGACGGGATGACGCTCGTGCAGAGCCGGCGCATAGGCGTCGTTGTAGATGAGGACGAGGTCGGGGCCCCAGCGCAGGGCCATCGGGAAGTTGCTGGCCAGCACGATGTCGACAGCCAGGCGCAACGCCGGCGACCAAGCGTCACGCGGGCCGAGCGGCGTCGACGACCAGTCGAACGCGCGGACGCGCGCGGCCATCTCGCCGCCGACGATCTTCGTCATTGCAGGCGTGGCTCGTTCGCCGCCCTCGCCCATCCCAAGGTCCCCTGCCCGATCCGCCGATCGGCCCTGACCTCAAGGTGACCCCTCGCGAAGGCGGATTCAAGCTCCGCCTTAAATCAAGCGCTACAGTTGCAGGGCGACGGGCCAGCCGTCGCCCCGGTTGCACAACCTATTGTAATGCCTAAAGATCAGTCGATCGGCGACCAGCGCTTCTCGCTGGCGGCCTCGGCGCGCTTGGGGCCGCGAAACTCGTTTCGGGGAGCCGCGCCCTTCGGCGCCTGACCGCGGGCCTGATCCCGACCCTGGCCACGCCCTTGGCCGGACTTCTGGCCGCCCTCGGCTCGGCCAGCGCCGCCGCCGGGCTTGCGGTTGCGCTTGCGGCGCAGTTCCGACGGAACGTTGTTGCGCGGGTCGGCCTTGCGCGGGTCGACGTACTTCTCGGCCGGAACCAGCTTGTCGGCGACGGCGGCGGCGGCGGCCAGCTGCTTGTCGTTGCGACGGTCGAAGGACGGGATCGTCTGGCGGGTGGCCTTCTGGATGTCCTTCAGCAGGCTGCGTTCGTCGTCCGAGCAGAAGCTGATGGCGATGCCGTCCTTGCCCTTGCGGGCGGTGCGGCCGATCCGGTGGACATAGGCCTCCGGCACGTTGGGCAGCTCGTAGTTGATGACGTGGCTGACGTCGTTGACGTCGATGCCGCGCGCGGCGATGTCGGTCGCCACCAGGGCCCGCATCTCGCCGGCCTTGAAGGCGGCCAGGGCGCGCTCGCGCTGGCCCTGCGTCTTGTCGCCGTGGATCGAGGCGGCCTCGACGCCGGCGGCGTTCAGATACTTGGCCACCCGGTCGGCGCCGCGCTTGGTGCGGGTGAACACAATGGTGCGCGAGAAGCTCGAGTCCGCGAACAGCTCGGCCAGCAGCGGACGCTTGCGCTGGGCCTCGATGAACAGCACGCGCTGGTCGATGCGCTCGACCGTGGTGGCCTGCGGGGCGACCGAGACCTGCACCGGATCCTTCAGCAGCTCGCCGGCCAGCTTGCCGATCTCGCTCGGCATGGTGGCCGAGAAGAACAGGTTCTGGCGGTTCTTGGTGAGCTGGGCGGCGATCTTGCGGATCGGCACCACGAAGCCCAGGTCCAGCATCTGGTCGGCTTCGTCGAGCACGAAGATCTCGGTGCCCGAGACGATGGCCGACTTCTCGGCCATGTGGTCCATCAGACGGCCGGGGGTGGCGACCAGCACGTCGATGCCGCCGGCCAGGGCCTTCATCTGCGGGCCGTACTTGACGCCGCCATAGATGGTGTGGACCGACAGGCCCATGTGGACGGCGTAGGCCTTGAAGTTCTCGGCGATCTGGGTGGCCAGTTCGCGGGTCGGCGACAAGACGAGGCAGCGGAAGCCGCGACGCGGCGCCGGCTTACGGTCTTCGGCCAGACGCTGCAGGATAGGCAGGGCGAAGGCGGCGGTCTTGCCGGTGCCGGTCTGGGCGATGCCCAGCAGGTCCTTGCCTTGCAGCACCACCGGAATGGCCTGGGCCTGGATCGGGGTCGGTTCCTTGTAGCCCTTTTCAGCAAGCGCCTTCAGCAGCGGCTTGGCCAGGCCAAGGTCGGAAAATTGAGTCACGTGTGTTGTGTCTTTCATGCGCCGAAAGACAGCGCATGCGTTCCTCGCACGGCTGGCCCATCGGCTGTCGTTCGGGGAGCGCCCCGCGTGCACGGGCGATCGGGTGAGAAAACTCTCAAGGCGCTCGACAGGCTGGTCCGAAAACGGACCCTCACGCGGCTGGAGCGCCAATAGCGCCGGTGTGGCGCGAGCCGGATATCGGTTATCCGACTAGGAAAGTCAAGTTTTGCGGAAAATCCTCCCCCAAGTGGGGGAGGTGACGCGAAGCGTCGGAGGGGGAAGAGGCAAGGTCAGCAGGACTTCCCCCTCCGTCCGCTACGCGGACACCTCCCCCGCTTGGGGGAGGATTGACCCACGCCGCCCTCCGCGCCAAACCGCGCCCATGACCAAGCCCATCGTCCTCGTCGCCGCCGCCGCCCTGATCGATGTCGACGGGCGCGTGCTGATCTGCCAGCGCCCGCAGGGCAAGCAGCTGGCGGGGCTGTGGGAGTTTCCAGGCGGCAAGGTCGAGGCTGGCGAGACGCCGGAAGAGTGTCTGATCCGCGAACTGCAGGAAGAGCTCGGGATCAAGGTCGCACAAGCCTGTCTGGCGCCCTTTGTTTTTGCGTCTCACAGTTACGAGTCTTTTCACCTCCTCATGCCACTGTACCTGCTGCGTCGCTGGGAAGGCCAAGTGACGCGCAAGGAGCACGAGGCGCTGGCATGGGTGAAACCGGACAAGCTGAGCGACTATCCGATGCCCCCGGCCGACGAGCCGCTGGTGGCCTGGCTGCGCGACGTCCTCTGAGCGCGTTCTGGCGCGACCAGTCCGGCGCGACCGCCGTCGAGGTCGGGGTGATCGTGGTGCTGATCAGCATCGCCCTGATCGGCGCCCTGACCGTGCTGAGCGACGGGATCAAGACCGCCTTCACCAAGTCCGCCGACGCGATGGGCAGCTAGGGGCGCCCCTTAACCCGCCTTATCGCCGGTCGACTGCTCCTGAGTTCCCAGCGCATCGGCCAGGCGCATCTTGGCCGAACCCGGCCGGAGCGGCTTCTGCTGGCTGTCATGCGGCGCCCAGCCCGTCACGGAAACGATCTCGAACGTCGCCGGCACCTTGCCGTCGGCCTCGGCGAAGCGTTCGACATAGAGCTCCATAGCCCGGAACAGCACCCGCCGGGTCAAAGGCCTGCGCGAGCGGTCCAGCAGCACGCTGGTCTCGCCCATCTTGCGCAGATCCCGCAGCAGCGCGATCGGATGGCCATAGCGCACCTTCACCCGGTCGACGTCCGCCACCGGCAGGGCGAAGCCCGCCCGTTGCAGCAGGCCCGCCGCATCGATGGCGTCAGCGAACGGCGAGACCCGCATCGACGCCCCGTCCGACAGCTCGGCCTCGGCCGCCAGCAGGCACTGGCGCAACTCGGTCAGGGTCGCCCCGCCAAAGATCGCGCCGACGAACAGGCCGTCCGGCCGCAGCGCCCGGCGGATCTGGATCAGCGCGCCGACGAGGTCGTTGGTCCAGTGCAGCGACAGGGTCGAGACCACGAGATCGAGCGTGGCGTCGCCGAACGGCAACCGCTCCTCGTCGGCGACGACGCGCAGGCTCTCGCGCCCCGCCAGCATCCGCCCCGACAGGTCGGCCTCGATCAGCGTATCGAGGTTGGCGCGGGCGTCGCTCTCGCTCAAGGCCTTGAAAAAATGACCGTTTCTCGCACCGAGGTCGACGGCGACCGGAAAGCGTCGCAGGATCGTCTCCAGCCGCATCACCACGTCCTGGGCGGCGCGGGCCTTCAGGAAGTCGGCCGCGCCGAACTCGGGCGCGGCGCGGTCAAGGCGCTGGCGAAGCAGGGCGCGGTCGAACAGGAGCGGAGAAGCGGTCATGGGCGCGGAACATGGCGATTTCGAACCGACATGGAAAGCCGTCCCCCGCCTGATGGTCCCGCGTCTGCGTGGTCTGGGCCGGGGGATGCTGGACCTGATCCTGCCGCCCGCCAGCCTGCAGGGCCAGACCGCGCTCACCGGCGGCCTCGACGCGGCGGCGTTCAACAAGGTCACCTTCATCGACGATCCGGTGTGCGACGGCTGCGGACTGGCCATGCCCTATGTGGACGCGGCGGCCGAACGCTGCCCCGCCTGTCAGGCCAAGCCCAAGGCCTTCGTTCGGGCGCGGGCGGCCTGTGTCTATGACGAGCACTCGCGCGACCTCGTGTTGATGCTCAAGCACGCCGACCGCACCGAGCTGGCGGGCCTGTTTGCGCGCTGGCTGTCGCGCGCGGCGGTCGACCTCCTGGACGAGGCCGACGTGATCGCGCCCGTGCCCGCCCATCGGTCGCGGATTCTGAGCCGCCGCTACAACCAGGCCGCCGAAATCGCTCGTCCCCTGGCGAGGATGGCGGGACGGCCCTACCTGCCCGACGCCCTGGTCCGCCGCCGAGACACCGCCAGCCAGGGCGGCAAGTCGGCGACGGGGCGGCGACGCAATGTGGCGGCCGCCTTCCTCGTCCCGCCCGCCCGGCGACGGCTGGTCGAGGGCCGCAGGATCCTGCTGGTTGACGACGTTCTCACCACCGGCGCCACCGCCGAGGGCTGCGCGCGGGCGCTGCTGGCGGCCAGCGCGGCCAGCGTGACCCTATCCGTCGTCGCGCGCGTTACAGAAATGCAGGCGCGTCCTATATGAGGACGGCGAAACACCAGCGAGTCACGACATGGCCAAGGTCACCATCTACACCCGCCCCTTCTGCCCCTACTGCGCGCGCGCCCTGGCGCTGCTGAGCGACAAGGGCGCAGACTTCACCGAGATCGAGGCCGGCATGGACCCGGCGCTGCGCCAGGAGATGATGCAGCGCTCGGGCCGCAACACCTTCCCGCAGATCTTCGTGGGCGAGCAGCACATCGGCGGCTGCGACGACATGATGGCCCTGGAAGACCAGGGCAAGCTGGACGCGCTGCTGAACGCATGAGCCAGGCCGCGCCGCTTCGCGTCGGGCTGATCCAGACCCGCACCCCCGCCACCCACGCCGCCGCGCTCGACCACGTGGCGCCGCTGGTGCGCGAGGCGATCGCGGGCGGCGCCCAGTTCGTGCTGACGCCCGAATGCACCAACGTGGTGCAGAAAGACCGCAGCCTGCTGCTGCCGGCGCTGAAGATGCTGGAAGAGGATCCGGTGGTGTCGGGCCTGCGCGAGATCGCCGCCCAGACCGGGACCTGGATCGACATCGGCTCGGCCCTGGTGCGGCGCGAAGCCGGCGAAAAGGCCGCCAACCGCCAAGTCGTCATCGACCCTACGGGCGCGATCGTCGCCACCTACGACAAGCTGCACATGTTCGACGTGGACCTGCCGACCGGTGAGACGGCGCGGGAGTCCTCGGCCTATGAGCCGGGCGAGGCGGCCGTCGTGGTCGACACGCCCTGGGCGAAGCTGGGCCTGACCATCTGCTACGACATGCGCTTCCCCGCCCTACACCGCGCCCTGGCCCTGGCCGGCGCGACCGTGCTGACCGTTCCAGCGGCCTTCACCCGCCCGACCGGCGAGGCCCACTGGGAGATCCTGCTGAGGTCGCGCGCCATCGAAACTGGCTCGTTCGTGCTGGCCGCCGCGCAAGGCGGGTTCCACGAGGACGGGCGCGGCACCTGGGGCCGCTCGATCATTGTGGGGCCATGGGGCGAGATCATCGCCACGCTGGACCATGACGAACCGGGGGTGCTGCTGGCCGACCTCAACCTGTCCGCCGCCGACAAGGCGCGGATGGCGATCCCCGCCCTGAAGAACGCCCGGGCCTTCACCGGCCCGTGAGCGTCACCATTTCAATCCCATGATCAAGTACGCGCTCCGGTGCGACCGGACTCATGAATTCGAAGGCTGGTTCGGCTCGTCGGCCGACTATGACGACCAGGCCGCGCGCGGTCTGGTCGAGTGCCCCGTGTGCGGCTCGACCGGCGTCTCCAAGCAGATCATGGCCCCGGCCGTCGCCGGCACGAAAGCGCAGCGCTCCGCCGAGCCTGCCGTCGATCCCAAGATGCGCGAGATGATGATGACGGCCATGGGCGAGGTCCGCCGGCACGTCGAGGAGAACTTCGACTATGTCGGCGACGCCTTCGCCAAGGAGGCCCGCGCCATCCACGAAGGCAAGTCCGAGGACCGCGGCATCTACGGCGAGGCCTCGCCCTCAGAGGTGAAGGCCCTGGTCGAGGATGGGGTGAAGGTGGCTCCGCTGCCGCCCGGACCGCCGAAGAAGACTGACGTGAACTGAGGCTCCAAACCCCGACCTCACCGGCGTTCGCCGGGGAGGTCGGGAGAGAGATCAGAACTTCGTCTTGCAGCCCTGCTTCAGGTGCACCCCGCGCAGGAAGCCACGGCGGGCGAGGCCGGCGTCGACGGCGGCGTTCATCTGGCGGTCGGCGGGGGCCGCGCCGGTGACTTCGCGCACGAGGCCGCGGAACGGGATGATGCTGTTGATGATGGTCTTGCCGCCGGCCTCGGCCAGCTTGCCGGCGCGGTTCTCGGCGTATTCGGCGCCGACCACGTAATCGGGACCCAGCACCGCGTTCAGCGCCTTCACCTCATTGGCCAGGGCCTGGCACGATTTCAGGCCCTTGAGGCTGTAGGGATCCTCAAACGCCTTCACCAGGACCGGCGGGATGTCGCGCTTGGAGAGGCCGACGTCACGCACCGGCTGCGTCCCGATATCCATGGCCTTCTTGCCCGCCTCGCCCCACCGGCCAGCGGGCTCGTCAGGCTTGGCGGGCGGTTTGACCTGCGCCTGGGCGGCCGACGCCATCAGCACGGCGGCGGCGGTGAGGATCAAAAGGTTCTTCGGCACGATAACGCCCTCCCGACTGGACACGTCAGCGGGAACGGCGAAGCTCGCCGCCGGTTCCCGTCGTCAGTCCCTCGAAGCCAACCCTAGTTCGGCGGACCGCCCGCTTCCAGATCGAAGGCGGCGTCAAAGGCCTCGTCGCTGGGGGTGGCGCCGCCCAAGGCGGCCTCGAACAGCTCCTCAAGCGAAGACCAGATGAACGCCATCTGCTCCATCACCGTGGGCGCGCTGGCCGGGTCGAAGCCCGGATAGAGGTCCTCCACCAGCCACAGACCCGTGCCCGGGTCGAAGGCGAAGCGGCAGCCGATCAGCCGGAACTGCGCCTTGGCCATGGTCTCGAAAAGAGCGGTCAGGTCGCGGGCCTCGTCGAGGTCGTCATTGTCCAGCACCAGGCAGCGAACCTGCAGCCAGCCGTGGTCGGGCAGCAGGTAGAAGGCCCCCTCGTCCTGGTCCTCGCCCGAGACCTCCAGGCCCCGGTCGATGGCTTCGACGACATAGCCCGCCGCGCGGCAGACCTCAGTCAGCTCGGTCAGCAGGGCCGCTTCCTGGTCGGGGGTGAGGTTGGTCATGGCGTAGGGTCCGGATCGTGGAGGGGCGGCCGCTTCTAGCATGGACCGCCCGCGAGGCGGACGATTCCATGATTGGTCAGACAACCTACTTGCCGTCGCTACATGTTAGCGCTACCAAGTGCCGACGAACGCGCGCCGCCGACGATGTCGGCGCTTCAGACGCACGAGTTTTGGGGAGACGACGCCGTGGGCGTGAGTGAATTCCTGCCGGAAGACTGGAAAGACGCGACCCTGCTGGGGCGCATGGATTTCGGCGAAGGCCCGACGCCGGTGCTGGTGCGCGGCGGCCGCGTCGAGGACGTGTCGAAGATCGCTCCCACCGTCGCCGACCTGATGAACGCCTATACGCCCGGCGCGGTCATTCCGCGCGGCGAGGACAAGGGTCCACTGGAGGCCCTCGACATCCGCCCCATCTGGGAAGACCCCGACGGCGCCGCGCCGGTCAAGCTGCTGGCCCCCGTCGACCTGCAGTGCCTGAAGGCCGCCGGCGTGACCTTCGCGGTCTCGACCCTGGAGCGGGTGATCGAGGAACGCGCGCGTGGCGACGCCGCCGCCGCCCTGAAGATCCGCGAGCAGCTGTCGGCCAGCATGGGCGGCGACCTCAAGAGCGTAAACCCCGGCTCGGAGGGCGCCGAGCGCCTGAAGCAGACCCTGATCAAGGACGGCCTCTGGTCGCAGTACCTGGAAGTGGCCATCGGCCCCGACGCCGAGATCTTCACCAAGGGCCCGACGCTGTCGTCGATGGGCTGGGGCGATCAGGTCGGCGTCCGCAGCGACAGCCACTGGAACAACCCCGAGCCCGAAGTCGTGCTGCTGTGCGACGGCGCAGGCCAGATCCGCGGCGCGGCGCTGGGCAATGACGTGAACCTGCGCGACTTCGAGGGCCGCTCGGCCCTGCTGCTCAGCAAGGCCAAGGACAACAACGCGTCCTGCGCCATCGGTCCGTTCTTCCGCCTGTTCGACGACACCTTCAGCCTGGACGACGTGCGCTCGGCCGAGGTCGAGCTGAAGATCACCGGCCGGGACAACTTCGTGCTCGACGGCAAGTCGAACATGAGCCTGATCAGCCGCGATCCGGCCGTGCTGGCCGGCCAGGCCTATGGCAAGCAGCACCAGTATCCGGACGGCTTTGCGTTGTTCCTGGGCACCATGTTCGCCCCGATCCAGGACCGGGATACGCCCGGTCAGGGCTTCACCCACAAGGTCGGCGACCGCGTCCGCGTCTCGACGCCGAAGCTGGGCGTGCTGGAGAACGAGGTCACGACCTGCGACCAGGCCAAGCCCTGGACGTTCGGCATCTCGGCCCTGATCCGCAACCTGGCCGGCCGCGGCCTCCTCTAATCGAAAGCCTCCCGCGATGACCGACACCCTGCGCCACTACATCGGCGGCGAACGCGTCGCCGCTGACGCGCCGGCCGAGAGCCTGAACCCGTCCAACACCAACGACGTCGTCGCCAAGGTGCCGATGGGCGGCCAGGCCGAGGTCGACGCCGCCGTCGACGCGGCCCGCAAGGCCTTCCCGGCCTGGGCCGACGCCTCGCCGGAAGTGCGTTCGGACCTCCTGGACAAGGTCGGCTCGACCATCATCGCCCGCAGCGCTGATATCGGCCGCCTGCTGGCCCGCGAAGAGGGCAAGACCCTGGCCGAAGGAATCGGCGAGACCGTCCGCGCCGGCCGCATCTTCAAGTACTTCGCTGGCGAGGCCCTGCGCCGCCACGGCCAGAACCTCGAAAGCACCCGTCCGGGCGTCGAGATCCAGACCTACCGCCAGGCCGTGGGCGTCTATGGCCTGATCACGCCCTGGAACTTCCCGATCGCCATCCCGGCGTGGAAGGCCGCGCCCGCGCTCGCCTTCGGCAACACCGTGGTGATCAAGCCCGCCGGCCCGACGCCCGCCACCGCCAACGTGCTGGCTGACATCATGGCCGAATGCGGCGCCCCGGCCGGCGTGTTCAACATGCTGTTCGGCCGTGGCTCGATGGGCGACGCCCTGATCAAGCACAAGGACGTGGACGGGATCTCGTTCACCGGCTCGCAGGGCGTGGGCGCCCAGGTCGCCGCCGCCGCCATGGCCCGCCAGGCCCGCGTGCAGCTGGAGATGGGCGGCAAGAACCCGCTGATCGTGCTGGACGACGCTGATCTGGAACGCGCCGTCGCCATCGCGCTCGACGGCTCGTACTTCGCCACCGGCCAGCGCTGCACCGCCAGCTCGCGCCTGATCGTCCAGGACGGGATCCATGACAAGTTCGTGGCCCTTCTGGCCGAGAAGGTCGCCGCGCTGCGCGTGGGCGACGCGCTTGATCCCAACACCCAGATCGGCCCGGCCGTCTCCGAAGACCAGATGGAGACGAGCTACAAGTATATCGACATCGCGACGTCCGAAGGCGGCCGCGTGGTCACCGGCGGCGACCGCATCAAGCTCGACAATCCGGGCTGGTACGTGCGTCCGACCCTGATCGCCGACACCGAGGCCGGCATGCGGATCAACAACGAAGAGGTCTTCGGTCCCGTCGCCTCGACCATCCGCGTCAAGAGCTACGAAGAAGCCCTGGAGATCGCCAACGGCGTCGAGTTCGGCCTGTCGGCGGGCATCGCCACGACCTCGCTCAAGCACGCCCGCCACTTCCAGCGCTACGCCCGCGCGGGCATGACCATGGTCAACCTGGCCACGGCCGGCGTCGACTATCACGTGCCGTTCGGCGGCACGAAGAGCAGCTCGTACGGCGCCCGGGAACAGGGCTTCGCGGCGGTCGAGTTCTTCACCCAGACCAAAACCTCCTACTCGTGGTCGTAAGCAGCATGTCCTCAGCCATCTATCCCAGCCTGAAGGGCAAGCGCGTCGTCATCACCGGCGGCGGCTCGGGCATCGGGGCCGGCCTGACCGCCGGCTTCGCGCGCCAGGGCGCCGAAGTGATCTTCCTCGACATCGCCGACGAAGACTCCAAGGCCCTGGAAGCCGAGCTGGCCGGCTCGCCGATCCCGCCGGTCTACAAGCGCTGCGACCTGATGGACCTCGACGCGATCAAGGCGACCTTCGCCGAGATCGGCGACGTCGACGTGCTGGTCAACAACGCCGGCAACGACGATCGCCATACCCTGGGCGAGGTCACCGGCGCCTATTGGGACGAGCGGATCAACGTCAACCTGCGCCACATGCTGTTCTGCACCCAGGCCGTGGCGCCGGGCATGAAAAAGCGCGGCGGCGGCGCGGTGATCAACTTCGGTTCGATCAGCTGGCACTTGGGGCTGGAGGACCTCGTCCTCTACGAAACCGCCAAGGCCGGCATCGAGGGCATGACCCGCGCTTTGGCCCGTGAGCTCGGCCCCGACGACATCCGCGTCACCTGCGTGGTGCCGGGCAACGTCAAGACCAAGCGCCAGGAGAAGTGGTACACGCCGGAAGGCGAGGCCCAGATCGTGGCCGCCCAGTGCCTCAAGGGCCGCATCCTGCCCGAGAACGTCGCCTCGCTGGTGCTGTTCCTGGCCTCGGACGACGCCGCGCTCTGCACCGGCCACGAGTACTGGATCGACGCGGGCTGGCGCTGAGGACGAGCTTTTTCGGCCGGCCGATCTTTCCTGACGCCGTGGCAGGCCTTATCGAACGCGCTGCACGAAATCTGGAGACTTTTCGGCAATGACTTGCGTCTGGGACTTGAAGGCGACCTTGGGCGAAGGCCCGATCTGGCACAACGACACTCTGTGGTTCGTCGACATCAAGGGCCAAAAGATCCATGGCTACACGCCGGCGTCCGGCGACACCGTGACGTTCGAGGCGCCCGAGCCGGTGACGTTCCTCGCGCCGCTGGGCGGCGTTCGCGGCGCCTTCATCGTCGGCCTGAAGTCGGGCCTGCACCGCTTCAGCCCGGTGATGGGCGCCTTCACGCCGCTGGCGGTGATCGAAGACCCCGCTCTGGACAACCGCCCGAACGACGCCACCGTCGACGCCGCTGGCCGGCTGTGGTTCGGCACGATGCACGATGGCGAACAGAACCCCACCGGCTCGCTCTACCGCATGGACGCCACCGGCATCGCGCGGATGGACAAGGACGTCTGCATCACCAACGGTCCGTGCGTCTCGCCGGACGGCAAGACCTTCTACCACACCGACACCCTGGGCCGGGTGATCTGGGCCTATGACCTCGATGAGGCGGGCGCGCTGTCGAACAAGCGGGTGTTCGTCCGCTTCGCCGACGAGAACGTCTATCCCGACGGCTCGGTGGTCGACGCCCAGGGCTGCGTCTGGACCGCCCTGTGGGGCGGCTTCGGCGCGATCCGCTTCTCGCCGTCGGGCGAGGCTCTGGGCCGCATCGAACTGCCCGCTCCGAACGTCACCAAGCCCTGCTTCGGTGGCCCGGATCTGAAGACCCTCTACTTCACCACGGCCCGCAAGGGCCTGAGCGACGAGGCCTTGGCGCAATATCCGCTGTCCGGCGGCCTGTTCGCGTTCAACGTCGACGTCGCCGGCCAACCCCAGCATGAGGTCCGCCTTGTCTAACCGCACGCCCCGCCGGTTCCGGTCCCGCGATTGGTTCGATAACCCCGACCATATTGACATGACCGCGCTCTATCTGGAGCGCTTCATGAACTACGGGATCACGCCGGAGGAGCTGCGCAGCGGCAAGCCGATCATCGGCATCGCCCAGACCGGCAGCGACATCTCGCCCTGCAACCGCATCCACCTGGACCTGGTGGCGCGGGTGCGGGACGGGATCCGCGACGCCGGGGGCATCCCCATGGAGTTTCCGGTCCATCCGATCTTCGAGAACTGCCGTCGCCCGACGGCGGCGCTGGATCGGAACCTCTCGTACCTGGGTCTCGTCGAGACCCTGCACGGCTATCCGATCGACGCCGTGGTTCTGACCACAGGCTGCGACAAGACCACCCCGGCGGGCATCATGGCCGCCACCACGGTCAACATCCCGGCCATCGTGCTGTCGGGCGGTCCGATGCTGGACGGCTGGCACGAGAACGAGCTGGTGGGCTCGGGCACCGTCATCTGGCGCTCGCGTCGCAAGCTGGCGGCCGGCGAGATCACCGAAGAAGAGTTCATCGACCGCGCCGCCAGCTCGGCGCCGTCGGCGGGCCACTGCAACACCATGGGCACGGCCTCGACCATGAACGCGGTCGCCGAGGCCCTGGGCCTGTCGCTGACCGGCTGCGCGGCGATCCCCGCGCCATACCGCGAGCGCGGCCAGATGGCCTACAAGACCGGCCAGCGGATCGTCGACCTGGCCTATGACGACGTCAAACCGCTCGACATCCTGACCAAGAAGGCCTTCGAGAACGCGATCGCCCTGGTGGCGGCGGCCGGCGGCTCGACCAACGCCCAACCGCACATCGTCGCCATGGCCCGTCACGCCGGCGTCGAGATCACCGCCGACGACTGGCGCGCGGCCTACGACATCCCGCTGATCGTCAACATGCAGCCGGCCGGCAAGTATCTGGGCGAGCGCTTCCACCGGGCCGGCGGCGCGCCGGCGGTGCTGTGGGAGCTGTTGCAGCAAGGCCGCCTGCACGGCGACGTCCTGACCGTCACCGGCAAGACGATGCGTGAGAACCTCCAGGGCCGCGAGACCACCGACCGCGAGGTGATCTTCCCCTACGATCAGCCCCTGGCCGAGAAGGCTGGGTTCCTCGTCTTGAAGGGCAACCTGTTCGACTTCGCGATCATGAAGTCCAGCGTGATCGGCGAGGAGTTCCGCAAGCGCTACCTGTCGGAACCCGGCAAGGAAGGCGTCTTCGAGGCCCGCGCGATCGTGTTCGACGGCTCGGACGACTACCACAAGCGGATCAACGATCCGGCGCTGGAGATCGACGAGCGCTGCATCCTCGTCATCCGCGGCGCGGGTCCGATCGGCTGGCCCGGCTCGGCCGAGGTCGTCAACATGCAGCCGCCGGATCACCTCCTGAAGAAGGGGATCATGAGCCTGCCCACCCTGGGCGACGGCCGTCAGTCGGGCACCGCCGACAGCCCGTCGATCCTGAACGCCTCGCCCGAGAGCGCGGTGGGCGGCGGCCTGTCGTGGCTGCGCACCGGCGACACCATCCGCATCGATCTCAACACCGGCCGCTGCGACGCCCTGGTGGACGAGGCGACCATCGCTGCGCGCAAGCAGGAGGGTATCCCGGCTGTCCCGGCGACCATGACGCCCTGGCAGGAAATCTACCGCGCCCACGCCAGCCAGCTCGACACCGGCGGCGTGCTGGAGTTCGCGGTCAAGTACCAGGACCTCGCGGCGAAGCTCCCCCGCCACAATCACTGACAGCCCATCGCGGATGTTGTGGATGACGGAATTCTTGTCTGGGTTGAAACCCATTTCGGGGATATAAAGTCCGCGTCGGGTTGATCATCGCGTGCGGACAGGATGTTGGCGGGAAACCGAGCCCTCGATCACCGACCGGAGTCGCCGACCCTGGTCATCCTGACCACGGCGCTGCAGCTGGGTCTGGTCGTCATGGTCTGGCTGCTGGCGCTGGTCCCGGCCGCGCTGGCGGCCTTGACGCTGCTGGCCTTGAAAGCGATCCGGCGCGTCGGTCGACGCTGACACCTTGGCGCGATCGTCCCTCGCGGCCAATATGGCGTATCCGTCGGAGGGCGCATGCGGGACATCGACTGGCTGCTGACCGAAGCCCACGTCCTGCACGAACGCGGCGAGGCGGAACAGGCGCGGACGCTCTATGACGAAGCGCTGCTTCAGGCCCGCGCCGCAGGTGACCCCGTCGGCCTGGCCAAGGCCCTGCGGCACGTCTCCGACCTTGATCGCGAAGCGGGCCATCCCGAAGCCGCCCTCGTCGCCGCCGAGGAGGCCGCCACGCTCTACGGCGCCCAGGGACCGGAACACCGCCTGGACCTCGCCAACGCCCTGCGCCTGACGGCCCTGGCCCTCGAAGCGCTGGGTCGTCCCGCCCTGCAGCCGTGGCGAGAGGCCGGCGATCTCTACGCCGCGCTCGATATCGCGGCCGGCCTCGCAGAGGCCGAGCGTCACCTGGGGCTGACGGTCCGCCCGGCGCAATCACGCGAGCTGGAGACCCTGGCGCGGGTCTGGTGGCAGGGCTGGCGAGACGCGCATCGGTCGATCGTGCCCGACGCCCTGGTGCGCCTTCGCACGCTGGAGAGCTTCACCGCGCGGATGGCCGCCGCCCTGCCCGAGGTCCGCGTACTGGGCCCGGTCGGCGCGCCGCTCGGCCTGCATCTGATCAAGGGCGACGAGCTGAATCAGTTCTATCTGGCGGCCGAGGCGCGCGGGACCGGGGCTGCGGCGGTTCTGATGGCCGACGCCGAAACGCATCTGGCTGACGCGGGTGTGCAAACCGCCTGGCTGGCCTGCGCCGTCGGCAACGACCGCGCCGCCCGCTTCTATGAGAAGTCAGGTTGGACTAGGGCGCGGGTCGAAACCGTTCAGAGCGAGACCTCTGAAGGCTTTTTCCCCCTGGACGTCTGGCGCTACGAGAAGTCTCCGACGGGCGACAAGTCGTAGCGCGAGGCTCTCAATCAAACACTTGGAGCGCGCCTCGCGCAGAAACCGGTTACGAGCCTGATGGACGCGATGTCCGCGTAGGCGTGTCGCGGGAGCGGCCTTCCGCCAAACAATCAAAGGCGGCGTGGACCTAGCGCCTTCGCCCGCGAGCCGCCACATTGGCCACGTCACGAGCGCAGGAGATCCGCATGACCGACACCCCCACCTATGTCCCGCCGAAGGTCTGGACCTGGGACAAGGAGAGCGGCGGCCGGTTCGCCGCGATCAACCGCCCGATCGCCGGCGCCACCCACGAAAAACCCTTGCCGGTCGGCAAGCACCCGCTGCAGCTCTATTCGCTGGGCACGCCGAACGGCGTGAAGGTGACGATCATGCTTGAGGAGCTGCTGGCCTTGGGCCACGCGGGCGCCGAGTATGACGCCTGGCTGATCAATATCGGCGAGGGCGACCAGTTCGGCAGCGGCTTCGTCGAGGCCAATCCGAACTCCAAGATCCCGGCCCTGGTCGACCACAGCGGGTCCAAGCCGATCCGCATCTTCGAGTCCGGCGCCATCCTGATCCATCTGGCGGAAAAATTCGGCGCCTTCCTGCCCACCGAGGCCGCGGCGCGGGCCGAGTGCCTGTCGTGGCTGTTCTGGCAGATGGGCAGCGCGCCGTTCCTGGGCGGCGGGTTTGGCCACTTCTACGCCTATGCGCCCTACAAGATGGAGTACCCCATCAACCGCTACGCCATGGAGGTGAAGCGTCAGATGGACGTGCTGGATCGCAATCTGGCCGAGCGCCCGTTCATCGCCGGCGATGAGTACACCATCGCCGACATGGCCATCTGGCCCTGGTACGGGGGGCTGGCCAAGGGCGTGCTGTATGAGGCCGGCGAGTTCCTGTCGGTGCAGGACTACAAGAACGTCATCCGCTGGGCCGACGCGCTGGGCGCCCGGCCGGCGGTGCGGCGCGGGCGGATGGTCAACCGCACCTTCGGCGATCCGTCCAGCCAACTGCGCGAGCGCCACGACGCCAGCGACTTCGACACCAGGACCCAGGACAAGCTGGAGACGAAGTAGAGCCCTTCTGTCCGGTTTAGAGGGTTCCATCTAAACCGGACAGGCTCCAGGGGGGACGCCCCCTAGTTCGGGCCACCCGTGCTGAAGTCGAACTGCTCGGGACGGGGCTTGCCGCCGCCGAAGGCGTAGCTGAAGCCGATGAACGCGGTGCGGACGTTGACCTTGGTCTCGTTCCGGTCGCGCAGGCGGGCGGCGTTGGTCACGCCGGCGATCTTGAAGCTGTCGACCACGTCATTGACCGTCACCACGAAGTTCAGCTTGTCGTTGACCTTGCGGCGATAGCCCAGATTGATCATCTCGAACGGCTCGCGATAGCCCTGCGGCGTGATGCGACGGCCCGAGGTGAAAGCGTTGATCTGGAAGAAGTCCTTCGGCGTGGCCTGATAATTGATGTTGGCCCGGCCCGACAGGCTGGTGTCCGAGCGCTTGCCGGTGAAGCCGAGGCTGGCCGCGTCGATCTCGTTCCAGAACGCCTGGCCGCTGACATTGTAGGTCAGCTTCGGCGTCAGCCGGCCGACCACGACGAACTCCAGACCGCCATTGCGGCTCTTGGCCAGGTTCTCGCGCGTGGTCAGGAACACGCCGCCGCCCAGGTCCTTGACCACGTCGGTCACGCCATCGCGGGTGTCGCGATAGAAGGCGGTGGCCAGATAGGTCATCGGGCCCTTGCGGTACTGCCAGCCCAGCTCGAACGAGTCGGTGATCTGCGGCTTCAGGTTCGGATTGCCCGCCCGGAAGTTATAGGGGTCCTGGTAGATCGCGTAGGGGTTCAGGTCCTGCGGACCCGGGCGCGCCACGCGGCGGCTGAAGCTGGCGCTCAGGCTGTTGGCGTCGTCCAGGCGGTAGCCGGCATGAAGCGTCGGGTAGAGACGGAAATAGTCGTTCTTGCCCTTCTGGCCAGAGGTGATCTGGTCGGTGCGGATATTGACCTGCTCGGCGCGGAGGCCGGTCTGGACGGTCAGGTCGCCAAACGGACGCTCACAGGTGACATAGCCCGCGAACACGTCCTGGTCATAGACGAAGCGGTTGGTGCGGGTCGGATCGACGGTCTGCCCGTTCAGCGTCGCGCCCCGCGCGCCGTAGTTGTTGTAGTCGTTGTCGGCGGCTTCGAAATCCAGGCCGGTCTTCAGCTTGGCCTGCTCGGCCAGCGGCTTGGTGTAGTCGAGCTTCCAGTTGGCGCGCTTCTGGTCGGAGCCGAAGCTGTAGCCCTCATAGAGGTCGGGGGCGCCCACGGTGTAGTCGGCGAAGGCCGAGCCACCGCGCTTGAAGCGGGTGATCTCGTACTCGGCGTGCGAGGTCAGCTCATGGCCCGCGCCGGAGAACTGGCGGCGATAGTCGCCGGCGACCGCGGAGTTGTCGCGGATCATCACGCCGGTGCTGTTACGCAGATAGGCTTGCTGGGTGACCCCGGCGCCGTTGCGCGACAGATAGGTCTCGCGGCCATCGCCGTCGTAGTCCATGCCGCGATAGCGCACCTCGGCCGACAGGCGGGTCTTCTTGTCGAGGTCGTAGTCGATGCCCGTACGCAGCGACAGCGCCCCGCCCTTGTTCAGCACCTCGGCCGTCTGGTCGGCGTCCAGGGTGACCGCGCCGGCAGCGTTCAGCGACTGGCGGTCCACGATCGAGGTCACTTCCTGGCGGTCGTAGCGATAGCTGGCGTCGCCCGACAGCGTGACCTTGCCCTCGCGGCGCGTGGCGCTGATGCCGCCGTTGTAGCGGCCGTCGGGACCGACATTGGCGCGCACCGTGCCGTTCACGCCGGCCTTCTGGGTCTTCTTGGTGATCAGGTTGATGACGCCGGCCGAGCCGTCGGGGCGATAGGCGGCCGACGGGTTGGTCATCACCTCGACGCGGTCGATCTGGTCGGCCGGCAGCGACTGCAGCGCGTCGGCGCGGTTATCGCCGTTGAACATGCCCGACGGCTTGCCGTCGATCAGGATGGTGACGTTGGAGTCGCCGCGCAGGCTGACATTGCCCTGCACGTCGACCTCGACCGACGGGATGTTGCGCAGCGCGTCGCTGATCGAGCCGGTCTTGGCGCTCAGGTCATTGGCGACGCTGTAGCTGCGGCGGTCGATGTCGGTGCGCATGGCCGTGGAGTCGCTGCGGATCACCACGCCTTCGACGGCGGTCGGCGCGTCCGAAGGCTTGGCCGGAGCCGATTGGGCGGGCGCGGCCGGAGCCGGCGCGGCTTGCGTGGGAGCCGTCTGGGCCAGACCCAGGGTCGGCGGAACGATCACCGCGGCGGCGGCGAGGAGAGCGAACTTCAGTCGCAAGGGAGACCTCAACTACAAGCGTCGAGCGATACGCTGCGGACGTCCGCGCGGTCTCGACCGACAGCCGTAAAGACCCTCTCGCGCGCCGGGACAAATTGCTTTTCGGCAATGTTGCGGGTCGCGGACTCTGGGTGGCATTCGCGCCACACCAGAACAGCTCAGACCAGGATCACCTGGGTGTTGTAGGACGCCATGAGCGCGTCATGAGTCACCAGACGCAGGGCGTCCGTCAGGGCCTGGGCGATCAGGATGCGGTCGAACGGATCGGCGTGCAGTTTCGGAAGCTGCTCGACCATCAGCACCTGTTCCGGCGTGATGGGGATCAGCCCATAGCCGGAGGCCTCGAAGAGATGCCGCGCGTCGGCCGCGCCGATCGGCATGGCGTTGGGGCCGCTGCGGTTCAGGCCATGCTTGATGGCGATCTCCCAGAGCGTCGCGGCGCTGACCTGGATGTCGTTCTCAGGATCCAGGATCAGCGCGCGGGCCGCCTCGGACAGCCGCGCGTCGTCCGTCAGCGACCAAAGCGCGATATGGGTGTCGAGCAGAAGCTTCACCCCTTCGGCCCAAGAAACAGCGCCGCGACCTCGGCGTCGTCGGCCTGCGGATCGGCGGGCGCGACGAACATGCCGGCCGCTAGGCCGATGCGGCGCTCGATCTTGCGCCGGGGCTCCAGCGCGGTCAGCCGCGCGGCGGGGCGGCCGTGGCGGGCGATGATCACCTCGTCGATCTCGCCCTTCTCCACCGCCTCGACCAGCTTGGAGAGCTGGCTCTTGGCGTCATGCATGTTGACGGTGGTCATGCGCTCGCTCCACTTAGCTAGATCTAGCTAGCACGAAACCAGCTCCGAAGATACCGCCGCGCCGGTCCTGACACTCCACCGTCGCGGCAATCCCCGCCTCTCTGCTATCGATAGCGTCGCAGGGGTGAGTCCCGCGCACCGGCGATGTGGTCGTCAGAACCACCGCTTGCGCGCTGATACCGGTAACACTAAGGTCGCCGGCAACCAGAGGTCTGACAAGGACCAGTAGGGCATCAACGGGCCGGTCCGGCCCCATGGGGAGGAAACCTGTGGCTTCAGTATCCAACGCCGGGCCCAGCGCCGGCATGAGCGCCGACGGAGGCAAGGTCAACATGACCTTCGTCGCCGCGATCGTCGCCGTCGCCACGATCGGCGGCTTCATGTTCGGCTACGACAGCGGCGTCATCAACGGCACGCAAGAGGGCCTGGAGAGCGCCTTCAATCTCAGCAAGCTGGGCACCGGCCTGAACGTCGGCGCCATCCTGATCGGCTGCGCCATCGGCGCGTTCGCAGCGGGCCGCCTGGCCGACGTCTGGGGCCGCCGCACGGTGATGATCATCTCGGCCCTGCTGTTCGTGATCAGCGCCATCGGCACGGGCGCGGCCCACACCTCGATGGTGTTCATCATCTTCCGCCTGATCGGCGGCCTGGGCGTCGGCGCCGCCAGCGTGCTGTGCCCGGTCTATATCTCGGAAGTCACGCCCGCGAACATCCGCGGCCGCCTGTCGTCCGTGCAGCAGATCATGATCATCACCGGCCTGACCGGGGCCTTCGTGGCAAACTACGTGCTGGCCCACACCGCCGGCAGCTCGACCGCCGAGTTCTGGCTGGGCCTGCCGGCCTGGCGCTGGATGTTCTGGATGCAGGTCATCCCCGCCGGCGTGTTCTTCCTGTGCCTGCTGGGCATTCCGGAAAGCCCCCGCTACCTCGTGGCCAAGGGCCAGGACGCCAAGGCCGAAGCGATCCTGTCGCGCCTGTTCGGCGAAGGCCAGGGCGCCAGGAAGGTCGAGGAAATCCGCGCCTCGCTGTCGGCCGATCACAAGCCCAAGTTCTCGGACCTGCTGGACCCGACGACCAAGAAGCTGCGCGTCATCCTGTGGGCGGGCCTGGTTCTGGCCGTGTTCCAGCAGCTCGTCGGCATCAACATCGTCTTCTACTACGGCTCGGTGCTGTGGCAGTCGGTGGGCTTCACCGAAGACGACAGCCTGAAGATCAACATCCTGTCAGGCACGCTCTCGATCCTGGCCTGCCTGCTGACTATCGCCGTGATCGACAAGATCGGCCGCAAGCCGCTGCTGCTGATCGGCTCGGCCGGCATGGCGGTGACCCTCGGCGTCATGACCTGGTGCTTCTCGACCGCCACGACGGTCAACGGCGTGCTGACCCTGGGCGATCAGGTCGGCGTCACGGCCCTGATCGCCGCCAACCTCTATGTGATCTTCTTCAACCTCTCCTGGGGTCCGGTCATGTGGGTGATGCTGGGCGAGATGTTCCCGAACCAGATGCGCGGCTCGGCCCTGGCCGTCTGCGGCTTCGCCCAGTGGATCGCCAACTTCGCCATCTCGGTCAGCTTCCCGGCCCTGGCCGCGGCCAGCCTGCCGATGACCTATGGCTTCTATGCGCTCAGCGCCCTGGTCTCATTCTTCCTGGTCCAGAAGCTGATCCACGAGACCCGTGGCCGCGAACTGGAAGCGATGGAGGGGTAAAGCCAATCCTCCCCCTCGCGGGGGAGGTGTCGGCTCGAAGAGACGACGGAGGGGGAAGAGGCAAGTTCAGCAGGACTTCCCCCTCCGGTCCTTCGGACCACCTCCCCCGCCAGGGGGAGGATTTCGAAACACCAGACGCCCGGGAGCCTCCGCTTCCGGGCGTTTTCTTTTGCGTCTCATCAGAAATGACACCGGTGGACAAAGCCGCTGTAACCGCTAGCTTGCCGGCAACAAAACAAGTCCGCGTTCGGGAGGACCACCATGGCCAAGATCAATCGCCGGAGCGCGCTGGGCTCGCTGCTGGCCGGCGCCGGCCTGGCCGCCCTGCCCGCGTCCGGCGAGGCCGCGCAAATGGGCCTGCTCCCCGCCAAGCCGACCAGCGGACCGACCTGGGCTAAGGGGATCGAAGGCCAGCGAAAGGCCGACCTGGGCGACGGGACCTTCCTCAACCCGATCCTGACCGGCGACCGGCCTGACCCGTCGATCCTGAAGGACGGCGCCGACTACTACATGACCCACAGCTCGTTCGACGCCTATCCGGGCCTGCTGATCTGGCACAGCCGCGACCTGGTGAACTGGACGCCCATAGGTCCAACGCTGAAGACCAATGTCGGCTCGATCTGGGCGCCGGAGCTCTGCAAGCACAAGGGGCGCTACTACATCTACCTGCCGGCCAAGTTTCCGGGGAACAACACCAGCTATGTGATCTGGGCGGACAAGATCGAAGGACCGTGGTCCGAGCCGATCGACCTGAAGCTGCCGCGCTACATCGACCCCGGCCACATCGTCGACGAAAAGGGCGAACGCTGGCTGTTTCTGTCGGGCGGCGACCGCATCAAGCTGGCGCCAGACGGCCTCTCGACCGTGGGCCAGCCCGAGCACGTCTATGACCCGTGGCGCTATCCGGACGACTGGGACGTCGAGGGCTTCTCGCCCGAGGGGCCCAAGGTCATGCGCCGGGGCGCGTACTTCTACATGATCACCGCCGTGGGCGGCACCGCGGGTCCGCCGACCGGCCACATGGTCATTGCCGCCCGCGCCAAGTCGCTGGCCGGACCGTGGGAGAACCACCCGCGCAATCCGCTGGTGCGCACCGTCGACAACGCCGAAAAATGGTGGTCGCGCGGCCACGCCACCCTGGTCGAGGGTCCCACGCCCGGCGACTGGTGGGCGGTCTATCACGGCTACGAAAACGGCTATTACACCCTGGGCCGTCAGACCCTGCTGGCCCCCGTCACCTGGACCGCCGACGGCTGGTTCGACATCGGCGGCGGCGATCTCTCGCAGCCCATCAAGAAGCCCAAGGGCGGCAAGTCCGGCCCACACGGCATGGCGCTGTCGGACGACTTCTCGACCGACAAGTACGGCGTGCAGTGGAACTTCTTCGATCCCAAGCCCGGCGAACAGGATCGCATCAAGCGCGAAGGCGGCGCCCTGATCCTGAAGGGCGCGGGCGAGGCGCCGTCCACCGGCTCGCCGCTGATCTTCGTCAACGGCGACCAGGCCTATGAGATCGAATGTGAGATCGAGATCGAGCCGGAGACCCGCGCGGGCCTGATCCTGTTCTACGACCGCCAGCTCTATTGCGGCCTCGGCTTCGACGCGAAGAACTTCGTCACCCACCAGTACGGCATCGAGCGCGGCCGTCCGGCCAATCCCCATGGCGCCAAGATGCTGATGCGGCTGCGCAACAACCGCCACATCGTCAGCTTCCACACCAGCGGGGACGGGGGAAAGACCTGGAAGCGCTTTGATCGCGGCATGGAGGTCAGCGGCTACCACCACAATGTGCGCGGCGGCTTCCTGATGCTGAAGCCGGGGCTCTACGCCGCCGGCAAGGGCTCGGCGCGGTTCCGGGGGTTCAAGTATCGGGCGTTGGCGTAAGAACTGTTATCCCGGCCAAGCGCGCAGCGCGCCGAGCCGGGACCCAGGGGCGGCGCGCGCGGCGTTCTGTCACCCCTGGGTCCCGGATAGCGCTTCGCGCTTCCGGGATGACAAGCGTTATTGGAGCTGCGGAGTTGTGATGCTGAAGCCCCTCCTCATCGCCGCCGCCCTGCTGGCCGCGCCCGTCGCCGTCCACGCGCAGGCGCCGGTGTTCAAGGCGTCCAAGATCGTGCTCGTGGGCGACTCCACCGTGGCGGTGAACAGCGGCTGGGGCGGGGCGTTCTGCGCCACGCACGTGACCTCGAACCTCGCCTGCGTGAACCTGGGACGCGGCGGCCGGTCCAGCCGCACCTATCGCGAGGAAGGCTCCTGGGCCCTCGCGCTCAAGGAAATCAGCGCGGGCGGGTTCGAAGAGACCTTCGTGCTGATCCAGCTGGGTCACAACGACCAGCCCGGCCGCCCCGAACGCTCGACGGACCTGGCCACCGAGTTTCCCGCCAACATGCGGCGCTTCGTCGAGGAGGCCCGGGCGGCGGGCGCCAAGCCGGTGCTGGTCACGCCCCTGATCCGCCGGCAGTTCAAGGACGGGAAGGTGTTCGACGACCTCGCCCCCTGGGCGCAGGCGATCCGCAAGCTGGCGGCCGAGACCGACACGCCGCTGGTGGACCTGCATGCGCTGAGCCGCGACGCCGTCCAGGCGATGGGGCCGGCGGCGGCGATGCGGCTGGCCGAGATCCCGCCTCCCGCTGAGGTCGTGGCCTCGGCCGCGTCAGGAACGACAACGGGCGCGATGTTCTACGAGCCGGTCCTGCCGGGCGCGGTCGCCCCGCCCCGCCCGCCGGCCGCGCCGCCGCCCCCGCCCGGCGCGATGGCCAGCTTCAAGCCGGTGTTCGACTACACCCACCTTGGGCCCGAGGGCGCGGCGCTGTTCTCGGCGATGGTCGCCAAGGCGCTGGCGGACGTCGCGCCGACGCTGCGGCGAAACCTGCTGCCTTAGCTTCGCCCCTCCAGCGTCGCCGTGAGGGCCCGCAGCAGGGCCTCGCGCGCGCGGTCGTCCGGCGCGGCGGCGAGGGCCTGGCCCAGCGCCACCTGAAACGCCGCGCGTTGATTGTGCCAGTCCAGCTTGCCCGGGGCGCCGGCCGGCAGGCGCGGCGGTCCCTCGCCGATCGGTAGCGCCGCGCCGACCCCGTCGAGCGCGAAGCCCTCGTCCAGCGCCGGGATCACCAGCCGCTCCGGCGCAAAGCCCGCCTCGACAAGACGGCGCTGCAAGCCCTCGGCCGCGTCCGGCTCGCCGTGAGCCAGGAACACCGAGCCGCTCATCGGCAGCCGGTCCTTGGCCCAGCGCACCAGCCCCGCCGCATCGGCGTGGCCGGAATAGGCGTCGAGCTGACGGATGCGCGCCCGGACGCTGATCTCGTCGCCCCGGATCGTCACCCGGTCGCGGCCGTCGGCGAGGAGCCGGCCCAGCGTGCCGGTGGCCTGATAACCGCACAGCAGCACGGTCGCCTCGCGCCGCCACAGCAGGCGCTGCAGATGCTTGCGCACCCGCCCGGCGTCGCACATGCCGCTGGCGGCCAGGATCACGTGCCAGCCCTTCAGGCGGTCCAGCCCGTCGCTCTCGGCCGGCGAGTCGAGGAACCGCAGGTGCTGCGAGGGCCGCAGCGCCTCGAACGGATTGGTCTGGGTACGCGGGTTCCAGCCGCGTTCCTGGAAGACCTTGGTCGCCTCGATGGCCAGCGGCGAGTCGAGGAAGATGTCGCCCCGGGGAACCTCACCCTGGTCCATCAGGTCCAAGAGGTCGACCAGCAGCTCCTGGCTGCGCTCGACCGCGAAGGCGGGGATCAGCAGGGGGCCGCCGGCGGCGTGGGCGGCGCGGACCTCGTCGGCCAGCTGCTGCTTGCGCGCGGCGCTGTCGATCCCGACGCGGTCCCGGTCGCCATAGGTCGACTCGAGGATCAGGTGATCCACGCCGACCGGGGCGTCGGGGTCGTCCAGGAACGGACTGCCGCCCGGGCCAAGATCGCCCGAGAACAGGATGCGCTTGCTCTTGCCCTCCGGACCGACATCAACGGCGATCGACGCCGAGCCCAGCATGTGTCCGGCCGGCCACCAGGTGGCGACGATGTCTTCGGCGATGCGGACCGGCTCGCCCAGCTTGACCTTGCGAAACTGCCTGGCCACCCGCTCGCCGTCGCGCTCGGTATAGATCGGCTCGACCGGCGGCAGGCCGCGCCGCAGGTTGCGGCGATTGAGGCTCTCGACCTCGTTCTCCTGGATGCCGCCGGCGTCGACCAGCATCACCGCGCCCAGGTCCCGCGTCGCCGCCGTGGCGTGGATCGGCCCATCGAACCCGGCCAGCATCAGCTTGGGCAAGAGGCCCGAATGGTCGATATGGGCGTGGGTCAGCAGCACGGCGTCCACCTTTCCCGCGTCGAACGGAAAGGGCTGGTAATTCAGCGCCTTCAGGGTCTTGGAGCCCTGAAACATGCCGCAGTCGATCAGCACCGTGGTGTGCTCGGTGACCAGCCGGGCGCAGAAGCCGGTCACGCAGCCCGCCGCGCCGTGGAAGGACAAGCTGAGGGTCATCGGTGTGTCTTTCTGCGTGTCACGGACCCGCACCAAGGCTTGCGCGCAGCCCTGCCGCCCTGATCTAGGTCAAGTCCGCGCGGCCATCACCGCATAGTCTGCGCCGCGACGCCACCGTGAGATGCTCTCGTGACCGAAGTCCCCCCGCCCTCCTCGAGCCCCGACAACCTCGCCCAGCTGACCTCGCCGTCCTATCGGCTGGCGGCGCTGGACCAGGACTTCCTGCTCGGCGAGTCGATGCGCGGCGTGCGGTTCCTGCTGGAGTTCGCCAAGGCCGACGAGGCCCTGCGGCGCTGGGGCGTGCGCTCGACAATCGTGGTGTTCGGCAGCGCCCGGGTGCGCGAGGACGGGCCGCCCGAGCGCGCGCGATGGTACGCCGAGGCGCGGCGGCTGGGCCGGATCGTCTCCGAACGCGGCGGGGCCAAGCATCAGAACGGCGACAAGGTCCGCGACAACGTGATCGCCACCGGCGGCGGCCCCGGCGTGATGGAGGCCGCCAACCGGGGGGCCTTCGAGGCCGGCGCACCGTCGATCGGCTTCAACATCACCCTGCCCCACGAGCAGGTCCCCAACCCGTACTGCACGCCCGAGCTGACCTTCCGCTTCCACTATTTCGCGATGCGGAAAATGCACCTGGCCATGCGGGCCAATGCGCTGGTGGTGTTCCCGGGCGGCTTTGGCACCTTCGACGAGTTGTTCGAGATCCTGACCCTGCGCCAGACCGACAAGGCGCCGCCGATCCCGATCGTGCTGTTCGACGAGGCCTACTGGCGGTCGGTCATCAATTTCGAGGCCCTGGTCGAGCACGGCATGATCGCCGCGTCGGACCTCGACCTGCTGCATTTCGCCGACGACGCCGAGGCGGTTTGGGACAAGCTGGTGGCCTGCGGCCTGGAGCTGCCGGAGAAACCCTAGCTCAGCAGATGCCGCACGGTGGAGCGCAGCACGTCCGTCAGGGCGTCGCGGTCAAGATCGGGGTGGTTGACGGCGCGCAGCAGCAGGCCGTCGAAGATCAGACCCACCACCTCGCAGCGCGCCTGGAACTCGGCCTCGCTCCATTCGGGCTTGCGGTCGCGCTCCATCATGGTGCGCGCCAGACTGCGCTCCTGCTCGTCGGCGTAACGCACGATCGCGGCGACCTTGGGATTGCGAGCCGCTTCGGCCACGACCTCCAGCGCGAGGGCGGCGCGGCGAGGGTCGAAGCACTTGTCGACGCCCTCGGGCAGGTGGTCCTCGATCGCGTCGAGCAGCGTACCCGGCTGGCTTTCCATCTCGGCGAACTTGTCGCGCATCTCGGCCAGGTCCTGGGCGACGATGGCGGCGATGATCGCCTCCTTGTTCTCGAAGTAGCGATAGATCTGCCCGACGCTGAGGCCGGCGGCCTTGGCGATGTCGGCCATGCTGGCGCCGTGGAAGCCCGACTGGCGCACGCGCTCGCACGCCGCGTCCAGGATCTGCTGGCGGCGTATTTCCGGCGACGGGCGGCCCGATTGCTGTTCGTCAGACATCGAAAGTCCAGGTCGGCATTATATTTCCGTTAGGTCAGGCCAAACTGCCGGCTCCGGGTGTTGACTTGCGACACTCCAGCTCCTATGTCCAGCCCGCTTGAGAATGAACGTTCATTCTCAAATCGTTCATCATACGAGCCGCGTCAAGGGTAATAGCCCACGCGGCCTCGCCTCCCGGGGTCAAACATGCACTTCCAACGCTCGGTCGCGGCGACGACCGTGGGACTCGCCGCCATTGCGCTCACCCTCACTGCCTGCGGCCAGAAGCCCGGCGGAGGCGGCGGCATGGGCATGGGCGGTCCGACCGAGGTCGGCTACATCGTCGTCCAGTCGCAGCCCGTCGGCCTGACGACGGAGCTGGCCGGCCGCACCTCGGCCTATCTGGTCTCGGAAGTGCGCCCGCAAGTCAGCGGCGTGGTCAAGGCGCGGCTGTTCGAGGAAGGCTCGGTCGTGCGCGCCGGCCAGTCGCTCTACCAGATCGACCCCGCCACCTATCAGGCCGCCTATAACAGCGCCGCCGCCGCCCTCGCCCAGGCCCAGGCCCAGGCGACCGCCGCCAAGCTGAAGGCCGACCGCTACAAGGCCCTGGTCGAGACCGGCGCGGTCTCCAAGCAGGACAATGACGACGCCCAGGCCGCCGCCCTGCAGACCGCCGCCGCCGTCGGCGTGCAGAAGGCCGCGCTGGACACCGCCCGGATCAACCTCAACTACACGCGCGTGGCCGCGCCGATCTCGGGCCGCATCGGCAAGAGCAGCGTGACCCCCGGCGCCCTGGTCACCGCCAGCCAGGCCGCCGCCCTGGCCACGGTGCAGGATCTTTCCAAGGTCTATGTCGACCTGACCCAGACCTCGGCCGAACTGCTGAAGCTCAAGAAACAGTTCGCCAGCGGCAAGCTTGGCAAGACCAACTCGGCCCAGGTGACCCTGAAGCTCGAGGACGGCTCGACCTATCCCATTCCCGGCAAGCTGGAGTTCTCGGACGTCACCGTTGACGCCGGCACCGGCTCGGTGACGTTGCGCGCGGTGTTCCCCAACCCCAACGGCGTGCTGCTGCCGGGCATGTATGTCCGCGCGACGCTCGGTCAGGGCGTGGCGCCCAGCGGCGTGCTGATCCCGCAGACCGCCGTCAATCGCGACCCCAAGGGCGGGGCGACGGTGATGCTGGTCGGCGCCAAGGGCCCCGAGCCGCGTCCGATCACCCTGGGCCAGACGATCGGCGACAAGTGGCTGGTCACCAGCGGCCTCAACGTCGGCGACAAGGTCATCGTCGAGGGCCTGATGAAGGTCCGTCCGGGCGCGCCGATCAAGGCCGTCCCCGCCGGCGCGGCCCCCGCCGCCCAAGCTCAGCGCTAAGGCCCGCCCGCCATGCTCTCGCGTTTCTTCATTGACCGGCCCATCTTCGCGTGGGTCATCGCCATCGTGATCATGCTGGCCGGGGCGCTCGCCATCCGGAGCCTGCCGATCGCGCAGTATCCCGAGATCGCCCTGCCCCAGGTGTCGGTCACGGCCAACTATCCCGGCGCCTCGGCCAAGACCGTCGAGGACAGCGTCACCCAGGTCATCGAGCAGAAGATGAAGGGCCTGGACGGCCTGGACTACATGTCGTCGACCAGCGACAGCTCGGGCACGGCCACCGTGACCCTGACCTTCAAGGCCGGCACCGACATCGACATCGCCCAGGTCCAGGTCCAGAACAAGCTGCAGACCGCCACCGCCCTGCTGCCGCAGGAAGTGCAGCAGCAAGGCCTGACCGTCGCCAAGTCGGCGCGGAACTTCATGATGGTGGTGGGCCTCTATTCGGAAAATCCCAAGACCACCAACACCGACCTCGCCGACTATCTGGCGTCCAACATCCAGGACCCGCTGAGCCGCGTCGACGGCGTCGGCGATATCCAGTTGTTCGGTGCGCAGTACGCCATGCGCATCTGGCTGGATCCGCAGAAACTGGCCAGCTTCAGCCTGACGCCGGCCGATGTCGCTGCGGCGATCCGAGCGCAGAACGCCCAGGTCTCGGCCGGCCAGATCGGCGGCACGCCGAACCTGCCGGGCACGGGCCTGAACGCCACCATCACCGCCCAGTCGCGCCTGCAGACGCCTGAACAATTCCGCGAGATCATCGTCAAGAACACCACCAGCGGCGCCACCGTGCGCCTGGCCGACGTGGCGCGGGTCGAACTGGGCGCCGAAAGCTATGTCTCGGTCGCCAAGTTCAACGGCCATCCGGCCGCGGGCATCGCCATCAAGCTGGCGCCCGGCGCCAACGCGCTGGACACCGCCGCTGCGGTCAAGACCAAGATGGCCCAGCTCGAGAAGACCTTCCCGGCCAGCTACAAGTACGTCGTTCCCTACGACTCGACGCCGTTCGTGAAGCTGTCGATCGAGGAAGTGGTCAAGACGCTGATCGAAGCCATCGTGCTGGTGTTCATCGTCATGTTCCTGTTCCTGCAGAACTGGCGCGCGACCCTGATCCCGACCATCGCCGTGCCGGTCGTCCTGCTGGGCACCTTCGGCGTGCTGGCGGCCTTCGGCTACTCGATCAACACCCTGACGATGTTCGGCCTGGTGCTGGCCATCGGCCTCTTGGTCGACGACGCCATCGTGGTCGTTGAGAACGTCGAACGCGTGATGAGCGAGGAAGGCCTCTCGCCCAAGGAAGCCACCCGCAAGTCGATGAACGAGATCACCGGGGCCCTGATCGGCATCGCCCTGGTGCTGGCCGCGGTGTTCGTGCCGATGGCCTTCTTCGGCGGCTCGCAAGGCGTGATCTACCGCCAGTTCTCGATCACCATCGTCTCGGCCATGGCCCTGTCGGTGGTCGTGGCCCTGGTGCTGACCCCGGCCCTCTGCGCCACCATGCTCAAGCCGGTCCAGGCCGGTCACCACGACGAGAAGACCGGCTTCTTCGGCTGGTTCAACCGCAGCTTCAACGACATGAGCGGCCGCTACCAGGGCTCGGTGCGCAAGATCCTCGGCAAGAGCGGTCGCTGGATGGCCGTCTACGCCGCGATCATCGTGGCCATGGGCCTGCTGTTCGTCCGCCTGCCCAGCGCCTTCCTGCCCGAAGAGGACCAGGGGACCATGCTGACGCTGGTCCAGCTGCCCGCCGGCGCGACCGAGGAAAAGACCCTGGCTGTGCTGGACAAGGTCCGCGACCACTTCATGGTCGGCGAGAAGGACGCCGTGCAGTCGGTGTTCACCGTCTCGGGCTTCAGCTTCGCCGGCGCGGGCCAGAACGCGGGCCTGGCCTTCGTTCGCCTGAAGGACTTCGACGTCCGCAAGTCGGCCAACCTCAAGGCTCAGGCCGTCGCCGGCCGGGCCATGGGCGCCTTCAGCCAGATCCGCGACGCCATGGTGTTCGCCATCGTTCCGCCGGCGGTGCAGGAGCTGGGCAACTCGTCCGGCTTCGACTTCCAGCTGCAGGACGTCAACGGCGTCGGCCACGAGACCCTGATGCAGGCCCGCAACATGATGCTGGGCATGGCCTCGCAGGACCCGAACCTGGTGGGCGTGCGCCCGAACGGCCAGGACGACACCCCGCAGCTGAAGATCGAGGTCGACCAGGCCAAGGCCGGCGCGCTGGGCCTGACCACCGCCGACATCAACAGCGCGCTCAGCGCGGCCTGGGGCGGCTCCTACGTCAACGACTTCATCGATCGGGGTCGGGTCAAGAAGGTCTACATGCAGGCCGACGCGCCGTTCCGCATGACGCCGGAAGACCTGAACCGCTGGTACGTGCGCAACAACAACGGCCAGATGGTCCCGTTCCCGGCGTTCGCCACCGCGTCCTGGACCTACGGTTCGCCGCGCCTGGAACGCTATAACGGCCTGCCGTCGCTCAACATCCAGGGCTCGCCCGCCCCGGGCAAGAGCTCGGGCGACGCGCTCGCGGCGATGGAAGCGCTGGCGGCCAAGCTGCCCCCGGGCGTCGGCTACGAATGGACCGGCCTGTCGGCCCAGGAACTGGAAGCCGGCAACCAGGCTCCCGCCCTGTACGCCATCTCGATCCTGGTCGTGTTCCTGCTGCTGGCGGCGCTCTATGAGAGCTGGTCGATCCCGCTGGCGGTGATCATGGTCATCCCGCTGGGCGTGATCGGCGCCCTGCTGGCGACCTTCGCCCGCGGCCTCAGCAACGACATCTATTTCCAGGTGGGCCTGCTGACGACCATGGGCCTGGCGGCCAAGAACGCGATCCTCATCGTCGAATTCGCCAAGGACCTCTACGAGAAGGGCATGGGCCTGATCGAAGCGACGCTGGAAGCCGTGCGCCTGCGCCTGCGCCCGATCATCATGACCTCGCTGGCCTTCGTCTTCGGCGTGCTGCCCTTGGCGATCTCCAACGGGGCGGGCTCCGGCGCCCAGCACGCGATCGGCACCGGCGTCATCGGCGGCATGATCTCGGCCACCCTGCTCGCGATCTTCTTCGTCCCGCTGTTCTTCGTCGTGGTCGAGAGGATCTTCAAACCCAAGCACCCCGGTCATAACGCCGCCGCCGCGCAAGGCGACGCGCCGTCGACGGAGGCCCACTGAGATGCTGCGCAACCTCACCCTGATCCTGGTCGCCTCGACGGCGGTCGGCGCCTGCACCCTGGCGCCCAAGTATGAGCGGCCGGTCCTGCCGGTCGCCCAGACCTGGTCCACCCCGACGCCGGAGCCGGCCACCACCGTCTCGGCCGCCGACCTCGACTGGCGCCAGGTGCTGGTCGATCCGCGCCTGCAAGGCGTGGTCGACCTGGCCCTCAAGCAGAACCGCGACCTGCGCGTAGCGGTCCTGAACATCGAGAAGGCCCGCGCCCAGTATGGCGTCCAACGCTCGGCTCTGTTCCCGGGGATCAATGGGACGGTCTCCGAGCAGCGCGGCCGCACCCCGGCCTCGACCTCGCAGACCGGCCAGGCCTTCGACACCGAGGCCTACAGCGCCACCATCGGCTTCACCGCCTATGAGCTGGACCTGTTCGGCCGGGTGCGGAGCCTCAACGACGCGGCGCTGCAGAGCTATCTCGCCACCGAGCAGACCAGCCGCTCGGTCCGCGTCAGCCTGATTGCCGAGACCGCCAACGCCTGGCTGACCCTGGCGGCCGACCAGGAGCGTCTGGCGCTGGCGCAGAGCACCCTGGCCACCCGCGAGGACTCCCTGCGTCTGGTGCGCCAACGGGTCGACGGCGGGGCCGGCTCGCTGCTGGACCTTCGCAACGCCGAGACCCTGGCCGAGACGGCCCGCTCCGACGTCGCCGTCTACACCGCCCAGGTCGCCCAGGACCGCAACGCCCTGACCCTGCTGGCCGGCGGCGAACTGCCGGCGGCGCTGCTGCCGACGGGCCGCCTGGCCGCCGACGGCGTTCTGGCCGACCTGCCCGCCGGCATGCCATCGGACGTGCTGGTGCGTCGCCCCGACGTGCTGGCCGCCGAGCGCCAGCTCCGCGCGGCCAACGCCAATATCGGCGCGGCGCGGGCGGCGTTCTTCCCGCGCATCAGCCTGACCGGCTCGACGGGCTCGGCCAGCACCGATCTGGGCGATCTCTTCAAGAGCGGGACGGGGGTCTGGAGCTTCACGCCGCAGATCAGCCTGCCGATCTTCGCCGGCGGGGCCAATGTCGCGAACCTGGACATCTCCAAGGCCAACCGCGATATCGCCGTGGCGACCTATGAGAAGACGGTGCAGACCGCCTTCCGCGAGGTCTCCGACGCTCTGTCGGTGCGCGCCACCGTCGCCGACCGCCTGGCCGCCCAGGAGCGCCTGACCGCCGCCGCCGCCGACAGCGTGCGCCTGTCCCAGCAGCGTCGCGACGCGGGCCTCGACAGCGCGCTTACCCTGCTGGACGCCCAGCGCAGCCTCTATGCGGCGCAACAGGGCTTGATCAGCACGCGGCTGGCCCAGACCACCAACCTGGTGACCCTCTACAAGACCCTCGGCGGCGGCGCGCCCGCCGCCTGAGGTCCATCGGCTTCCCCGGCGCGGCCGGGGGAGTTCGCGGTCCGTCAACCCACCTGACGGCCGCGAACGGAACGGGCGTGCTTCTCCCCCCCCCCCTTGGAGCCGCCCGTTCCACCCGCCGCCGCATACCGGCGGTTGGCGAGACTCCTCGAAACGGGGATATTCACCGCCCAGTAACCACACTACGCAATCGATTGTGATAGAGCTTTACGCGTGTTGACCCGGAGACAACCCATGTCACCCGCGAAGGCGAAAGAACAAGCCCTCCACCTAACGGGCATCGGCGTGGCCACGATACTGGCCATCACCGCGATCGTGCTGGCGGCCGCCTGCCCGCCGCAGGACCTGTCGCCCCAACGCGCCTGGATCTTCGCCGCCTCCGACCAGGGCGCGCTTTAGAGCGGTAACTGCACCGTGCTCTTGACCTCTTCCAGCACGGCGTAGGTCCGCGTTTCACGCACCCCCGGCATCCTGACCAGGATATCGCCGAGGAAACCGCGATAGGCCTCCATGTCGCGCACCCGGGCCTTGATCAGATAGTCGAAGCCCCCGGCCACCATGTGGCACTCCAGAATCTCGGGCGCGCGGCGGACGGCGGCGCCGAACTCCTCGAAGACATCGCCCGTCGTGCGCTCAAGCACCACTTCCACGAAGATCAGCAGCGCCCGGTCGACCTTGGCCGGATCCAGCAGCGCCGCATAGCCGGTGATGAAACCGCGCTCGCGCAGTCGCCGGACGCGGTCGAAGGTGGCCGCCGGAGACAGGTTGCAGCGCTTGGCGAGCTCGGCGTTGGTGATGCGGCCATCGGCCTGCAAAACCTTCAACAGCCTGCGATCGGTATCATCCAGAGCAGAAATGGCCATATCGCACTTTTCCCGAAGAAGCTTCGAAAATTAGGGAATACAAACGTAACACATTCGGAATGCGGAGCGGTATACCCCTCAGCGTTCCAGCACCGCAACGCGCCCTCTCCTCCCGGCGCTGCGGGTTACGGCCAGCCGCCGTTTGCTGGAGCACCCGCGACGCTCGCCCTCTCCCCCGAACCGGGCGTCGCGCTAGAGAGGAAGGGACGCGCGCGTCTCCCCCCCCTGAACGCGTCCCTTCCTCCCTCCCCTTTTCCTTCCGGCCCCTTCGGCGCAGACTTGCGTGCGCGTCCGGCCCAAGCGCCGTTAACGCGCTGGAGCGGACGACGTTTTTCGCCCGCTTCGCCGAACAAGTTTCGGGTCTGCCCCACAACAAACGAAGCACCTTTCGGCAAAGGCAAGTTAGACCGACGATATACCAACAAGCGGAAACGACCATGACCGACTGGGACAGCCTCGACGCCGGCAAGTATCGCGACGAAGCCGCGGTGATCGCCGACCTGCTCGCCGCCAAGCCGCTCTCCGCCGAGGACCGCGCCGCCGTCCGCGCCGAGGCCGAGGCCCTGGTGCGCGGCGCCCGCCGCAGCGTCCGCAAGCAGGGCGTCGTCGAAAGCTTCCTGCAGGAGTTCAGCCTGGGCACCCGCGAGGGCCTGGCTTTGATGTGCCTGGCCGAGGCGCTGCTGCGCACGCCCGACGACGACACCCGCGACAAGCTGATCGCAGAGAAGATCGGCTCGGCCGACTGGGCCTCGCACCTGGGCGGCTCCGACAGCCTGTTCGTCAACGCCTCGACCTGGGGCCTGATGCTGACGGGCAAGATCGTCGAGCCCGACGATGAGGCCAAGAAGGACCTGCCCGGCTTCGTCAAGAAGCTGGCCGGACGCCTGGGCGAGCCGGTGATCCGCGCCGCCGTGGGGCAGGCCATCCGCATCATGGGCGAGCAGTTCGTGCTGGGCCGTACGATCGAGGCGGCGATCAAGCGCGCCGCGAGCGAAGACACCATGTGCTCGTTCGACATGCTGGGCGAAGGCGCCCGCACCGCCGCCGACGCCGAGCGCTACGAGAAGGCCTATGCCGACGCCATCGAGACGGTCGGCAAGCTGTCGAACGGCGCCGGTCCCGAGAAGGGCCATGGCGTCTCGGTCAAGCTGTCGGCCCTGTGCCCGCGCTATGAGGCCACCCACGAAGACCGCGTCTGGGAAGAGCTCTATCCCCGCACCCTGCGCCTGGCCAAGATCGCCGCGCGCCACAACCTCAACTTCACCATCGACGCGGAAGAGGCCGACCGCCTCGCCCTGTCGCTGAAGCTGCTGGACAAGCTGTGCCGCGAGCCGGAGTTGGGCGACTGGAAGGGCCTGGGCCTGGCCGTCCAGGCCTATCAGAAGCGCTGCGGCGAGGTGATCGCCCGCCTCAAGGCGCTGTCGGAAGAGACCGGCCGCCGCCTGATGGTCCGCCTCGTCAAGGGCGCCTATTGGGACAGCGAGATCAAGCGCGCCCAGGTCGCGGGCCGCCCGGACTACCCGGTCTATACGACCAAGCCCGCCACGGACCTGTCGTACCTGGTCAACGCCAAGGCCCTGATCGACGCCGCCCCGCACCTCTACGCCCAGTTCGCCACCCACAACGCCCACACCCTGGCGGCCGTGGTCCGCATGGCCAAGAACGCCGGCGTCACGATCGAGCACCAACGCCTGCACGGCATGGGCGAGGCGCTCTACAAGGCCGCCGACGACCTCTATGACGGCATCGTCCTGCGGGCCTACGCCCCGGTGGGCGGTCACGAAGACCTGCTGCCCTATCTGGTCCGTCGTCTGCTGGAGAACGGCGCCAACACCAGCTTCGTCCACGCCCTGCTGGACGAGCGCGTGCCGGTCGAGAAGGTCGTCACTGACCCGATCGACGTGGTCGAGGCCCATCCCGATCGCCACGCCAAGATCCCGACGCCGATCAACGTCTATGGCGCGCGTCGCCAGAACAGCGCGGGCCTCGATCTGTCGGTGAAGGCCGACCGTGACCGCCTGACCGCCGCCGTCGCGGCTCTGGACGGCGTCACCCTGTCGGCCGGCCCGCTGATCGGCGGCAAGGTCGTCGCCGGCGGCGCGCCGCTGCCGGTGATCGCGCCTGCCGACGCGCAGAAAACGGTCGGCGTGGTCTCGGAAGCCCAGGCGCCGCAGATCGACGAGGCCTTCAAGCTGGCTCGCGCCGCGCAAGCCTGCTGGGACCGCGCCGGCGGCGTCGCCCGCGCCCAGGTGCTGCGGGCCATGGGCGATGCGCTGGAAGCCAATCTCGAGCGCCTGATCGCCATCCTCGCGCGCGAAGCCGGCAAGACCCTGTCGGACGGCATCGCCGAGGTGCGCGAGGCGGTCGATTTCTGCCGCTACTACGCGATGCTGGCCGAGGATCAGTTCGGCGAGGCCGAGATCCTCAAGGGTCCGGTCGGCGAGACCAACAGCCTGCGTCTGGCCGGTCGCGGCGTCTTCGTCTGCATCAGCCCGTGGAACTTCCCGCTAGCCATCTTCACCGGCCAGATCGCCGCCGCCCTGGCGGCCGGTAACGCCGTGCTGGCCAAGCCGGCCGAGCAGACCCCGCTGATCGCCTTCGAGGCGGTGAAGCTCTACCATGCCGCCGGTCTCGATCCGCGCCTCCTGGCCCTGCTGCCCGGTCGCGGCGAGACGGTCGGCGCGGCCCTGACCAGCCACGAGGGCCTGGACGGCGTCGCCTTCACCGGCGGCACCGACACGGCCTGGCGCATCAACCAGACGCTCGCCGCCCGCCAGGGTCCGATCGTGCCGTTCATCGCCGAGACCGGCGGCCTCAACGGCATGTTCGTCGACACCACGGCGCAGCGCGAACAGGTGATCGACGACGTGATTGTCAGCGCCTTCGGCTCCGCCGGTCAGCGCTGCTCGGCCCTGCGCCTGCTGTTCCTGCCCGAGGACACCGCCGACCACATCATCGACGGCCTGAAGGGCGCGATGGACGCGCTGGTGCTCGGCGATCCGGCGCTTGCCGTCACCGACGTCGGCCCCGTCATCGACGCCGAGGCCAAGGACGCCCTGGTTCAGCATCAGGCGCGCCTGACCCGCGAGGCCAAGGTGCTGCATGCGCTCGAAGCGCCTGAGGGCGGCACGTTCTTCGCCCCGGTCCTGGCCGAAATCCCGACCGCCGACTTCCTGGAGCGCGAGGTGTTCGGTCCCGTGCTGCATGTGGTCCGCTACAAGCCGGAAAACCTGGAAAAGGTCGCCGGCGCCCTGGCGGCCCGTCGCTATGGCCTGACCCTCGGGATCCACTCGCGGATCGAACGCTTCGCGGCCGACGTCCAGCGCCTGGTCCCGGCCGGCAACGCCTATGTGAATCGCTCGATGACCGGCGCGGTCGTCGGCGTCCAGCCATTCGGCGGCGAAGGCCTGTCGGGCACCGGCCCCAAGGCCGGCGGTCCCCACGCTTTGCTGCGCTTTGCGGTCGAGCGGGCGCTCAGCGTCAATATCACCGCCCAAGGCGGCGACCCGGCGCTGCTGAACCTGTAGCCCGTACGTTCTCGGCAATTGCCGCATCGAAAGAGCTCCCCCGGCGCCGCCGGGGGAGCTTTCTGTTGTTAGCGCTATCAGCACGCGGCATGGTGCGACCCGAGACCCCGTAGAGGTTCGCCGGAGGACGCCATGACCCTTTCCCGCCGCCGCCTGATCGCCGCCGCAGCGGCCCTTCCGGCGATCGGCGCGGCCAAGGCGCCGACGCGGCCGAAGGGTTTCGTCACGGTCAAGGACGGCCGCCTGCATCTGGACGGCAAGCCCTATCGCTTCGCCGGGACCAATGTCTGGTACGCCGCCTGGCTGGGCGCGCCAGCCGGCTATGGGGACCTTGGCCGCCTGCGCCGGGAGCTCGATCGCCTGAAGGCGATGGGCGTCACCAACCTGCGGATCCTGGGCGCGGGCGAGCAATCGCCGGCCAAGGTGGCCATGGACCCGACCTTCCGGGGGGCGGGCGAGGACTATAACGCCGACCTGCTGAAGGGCCTCGACGTCACCTTGGCCGAGATGGCCAAGCGCGACATGAAGGCGGTCATCTACGTCAACAATTTCTGGGACTGGTCGGGCGGCATGCCGGCCTATCTGAACTGGGTGGGCGACGGGCCCTGGTTCCAGCAGGGCGATCCCGCCCATCCGTGGCCTCAGTACGCGGACTATTCGGCGCGGTTCTACGCCAACCAGAAGGCCAACGCCCTCTTCCGCCACTATGTCACGAGCCTGGTCAGCCGGGTCAGCACCGTAACCGGCAAGCCCTACCGCGACGATCCGACCATCATGGCCTGGCAGTTGGCCAACGAGCCGCGCCCCGGCGGCTCGGACGCCTTCGGCAAGAGCAACATGCCCGCCTACCAGGCCTGGATCCGGGACACCGCCAGCCTGATCAAGCGGCTGGACAACCAGCACCTCGTCACCACCGGCAGCGAGGGGACCATGGGCTGCATCGGTCTGGAGTCCTGCGTCGTCGACGCCCACGCTCCGCCGGTGATCGACTACATGACGATCCACATCTGGCCCAACAACTGGGGCTGGATCAGCATGACCGACCAGCCCTCGACCTATGCGGCCGGCGAGCAGAAGTGCCGCGACTACGTGGCCCAGCACATCGCCCTGGCCAAGCGGCTGAACAAGCCGCTGACCATCGAGGAGTTCGGCCTGATCCGCGACGGCCGCCAGTTCGCGCCGGGCTCGCCGACCACCTATCGCGACCGTTTCTACAAGACGATGCTGGACTTGGCCTTGGCCGACATGAAGGCCCAGGGCCCGGTGGCGGGCGTCAACTTCTGGGCCTGGAACGGCGAGGGCCGCGCCCAGCAGCCGGACGCCTGGTTCAAGAAGGGCGACAAGAGCTATGTCGGCGATCCGCCCCAGGAGGAACAGGGCCTGTTCGGCGTGTTCGACGCCGACGCCTCGACCCTCGCGGTCATCGCCGAGCACGCGGCGGCGGTGAAGGCGCTGGGCTAGCCGCTCGGCGATAAAGGGATTGTCACCGGTGTCATCCGTGATACCGCTTCGGGCGTGCTCGTCAGAAAGCGCCGGAGGAAACCCGATGCCCGCCACCCGCCGCACCCTGATCACCGGCGCCGCCGCCCTGACCGCCTACGCCGCCCTGCCCCGCGCGGGCTTCGCGGGAGAGGCGCGCTCGCCGGTAGTGGCGACCACCAACGGCAAGGTGCGTGGCTATGTCCAGGACGGGGTCAGCGTCTTCAAGGGCCTGCGCTACGGCGCCGACACCGGCGGGGCGCGGCGGTTCATGGCGCCGGTCAAACCCGAGCCCTGGACCGACGTGAAGGACGCCCTCGCCTATGGCCCGGCCTCGATACAGACCGGCAAGGGCGAGGACGGCGAGACCCTCTCGGAAGACTGCCTGTTCCTCAATGTCTGGACCCCCGCCAAGGCCTCGCGGAAGACCGGTCTGGCGGACGGCGGCAAGCGGCCGGTGATGGTCTACATCCACGGCGGCGCCTATAACGGCGGCTCGGGCGCCAGTCCCTGGTACGAGGGGACCAAGCTGGCCAAGCGCGGCGATGTCGTGGTGGTGACCGTCAACCACCGCCTCAACGCCTTCGGCTATCTCTATCTCGCGCGCCTGTTCAACGACCCGTCGGTGGCCGACAGCGGCAATGTCGGACAGCTTGATCTGGTGCTCGCTCTGCAGTGGGTGCGGGACAACATCGCGGCCTTCGGCGGCGATCCGGAGCGGGTGATGCTGTTTGGCCAGTCGGGCGGCGGGGCCAAGATCGCCACCCTGATGGCCATGCCCGCCGCCAAGGGCCTGTTCCACCGCGCCGCCACCATGAGCGGCCAGCAGGTCACGGTCGGCGGCCCGTTCAACGCGACCAAGCGCGCCAAGGCCTTCCTCGACAAGCTGGGGATCAAGGACCTGGCCGCCCTGCGCGCCCTGCCCGCCGCCGAGATGCTGGCGGGGCTGAAAGCGGTCGACCCGATCGCCGGGGCCGGCGGGGTCTATATGGGCCCGGTGCTGGACCAGCGGTCGCTGACCCGCCATCCGTTCTTCCCCGACGCCGCGCCCCAGAGCCTGTCGGTGCCGATGATGGTCGGCAACACCCATGACGAGACCAGGGGCTTCATCGGCTGGGACGCCAAGGCCTTCCCCCAGACCTGGGACGAGGTGATCGCCCGCCTGCCGGGGCAGTTCAACGCCCGCATCGACATCGATCCCGAGACGGTGGTGGCCTTCTACCGCCAGACCTATCCGAACTATTCGCCGGCCGACGTCTTCTTCGCCGCCTCAACGGCGGGGCGTTCGTGGAAGGCGGCGATCATCCAGGACGAGGAACGAGCCAAGGCTGGCGCGCCGGCCTACGCCTATCAGGTCAACTGGCGCTCGCCGATGCAGGGCGGGATCTTCGGCGCCCCGCACACGATCGACATCGGCCTGGTGTTCGGCACGCTGGACGCAAAGGGCTCGATCGTCGGGACGGGGCCGGAGTCCGTGGCTATGTCCAACACCATGAGCGACGCCTTCATCGCCTTCGCCCGCACCGGCGACCCGAACGGCGGAAGCCTGCCCAAGTGGGAGCCCTACACCCTGCCCCGCCGCCAGACGATGGTGTTCGACACCGTCTCGCGGCTGGAGGACGACCCGCGCGGCGTCGAGCGGGAATTCTTCAACCGCGTGCCGTTCACTCAGTTCGGGACGTGATCTCGTAGGGCGGGGCCGGCGGCAGGTGCTCGACCAGAACCTGGCTGGTCATCTCGGCCTCGGCGCGAATGGGCGGCGGCTCGCCGAACACCGCCTCCCACAACACGCTCAACGCCTGACGCTCGTCGAAATCCACCGGGCCGCTCCTTTCGGAGACTAGAATGGCCCGGTGGGTCAACGGGTTGCTGGTTAGCGCGGCGCTAACCAGACTTTCGAACGCACCGCTACGGCGCCTTCGCCGGGCAGACCGCCCCGGCCGGGTCGGCGGTCAGCTTCACCTCGGCGACCGACACCTGGAAGGCGCCCGCAGAGATCAGCTCGAACGGGGCAGTCACCTTGGTCACGTCCGTGCCGGCGGCCTGGAAGCACTTGAGCGGGATCTTGACGCTGGCCCACTGGCCAGTCGGCGAACCGGCCGGCGGCGTGACATCGAGGCGTCCCGCGCCCATCGCCAGGCTCACCCGCCCGGTCGCGGCGGCGTCCAGGCGATAGGCGAAGCTCAGCGCCATGTCGGCGTTGGTCTGGAACGACAGGTCCAGCGGCTTGTCGCCGACGATCGAGAGCTTGCCAGTCTTGTCGCCGGCGAAGGTGATCTGGCGGCCCGCTTCCTGGACGTTACCCGCATCGACCGGCGCGATCTGCACGCTCGACGACGGCGAGGCCTTGAACGCGAACGGCGCCGGGGTCTTGCCGCCGACGAAGTAGTTCACGACGTTATCGGCCTGCGCCGTGACGCCGGACACTTCCGACAGGCGACCCACCTTGCCCGGCTTGGCGTACGACAGGCCATAGCCGTAGGCGAACAGAGGGTCATAGGTCTTGTCGCCCTTGTTCAGGCGGAACTGGGCGGCGGTCTTGGGCCAGCTGAACGACAGCTTGCCCTGGAAGTCGTGGCGCGGCTTGCCGGCCTTGTCGCCGATCAGCACGTCGGCCACGCCGCCGCCTTCCGAGCCTGGCAGCCAGGCGGCCACGAAGGCGTCCGAGGCGTTGAGCTCGGGGTTCACCCACAGCGGACGACCGCTGAGGAACACCGACACCACCTTCACGCCCTGGGCCTTCAGGCTCTTGAGCAGGGCCAGGTCCGCCTTGGCGCCCGGCTGATACTCAAGGGATGTCTTCAGGTCGCCGACACCTTCCGCATAAGGATTTTCGCCGAAGACCACGATGGCCACGTCCGGCTTCGTGTCGAACTTGCCGTCGACGCTGAGCGTCGCGCGGCCGCCGCCGGCCTCGACCGCCGATTTCATCCCCGACCAGATCGATTCTGCGTTGGGGAAGTCGGGGTTGGTGTTGCCCGTGCCCTGCCACGACAGGGTCCAGCCGCCCGACTGCTTGCCGATGTCGTCGGCGCCCGAGCCGGCGACCAGCACATTGGCCGAGCTTTTCACCGGCAGGACGCCGTCGTTCTTCAGCAGGACCAGCGACTTGCGGACCGCCTCGCGGGCGATGGCGCGGTGCTCGGGCGCGCCGATGACGGCCTCGCGGCCTTCATAGGGGCGCGCCGCCTGGAACAGGCCCATCTTGGCCTTCACCCGCAGGATCCGGCGGACCGCGTCGTCGATGCGGGCCATCGGGATCACGCCCGACTTCGCCTGGGCCAGGGTGTTGTCGTAGAGCGCCTTCCAGCTGTCGGGGGCCATGAACATGTCGAGGCCGGCGTTGATCGATTGGGCGCAGTCGGTCGGCTTGCAGCCCACCACCTGGCCATGGCCGTTCCAGTCGCCGACCACGAAGCCGTCGAAGCCCATCTTGCCCTTCAGCACGTCGGTCAGCAGGCTCTTGTTGCCGTGCATCTTCTGGCCGTTCCAGCTGTTGAACGAGGCCATGATGGTCAGCGCGCCAGCGTTGATGGCCGGCACATAGCCCTGGGCGTGGATGCGGACCAGCTCCTCCTCGGAGACCTTGGTGTCGCCCTGGTCGACGCCGTTCTCGGTGCCGCCGTCGCCCAGGAAATGCTTGGCGCTGGCGGCGACATGGCCCTGCTGGATCACGCCGCTCTTGCCGCCCTCGAAGGGCGCGACCGCAGCCTGCAGGCCCAGGATCATCTCGCCGGCGTACTGGCGGATGATCGCCGGGTCCTCGGAATAGCCCTCGTAGGTGCGCCCCCAGCGATCGTCGCGCGGCGCGGCCAGGGTCGGACCAAACGCCCAGTCGAAGCCGGCGGCCGAGGTCTCCAGCGCCGTAGCCTTGCCGATGCGACGGATCAGCTCGGGATCACGCGCCGCGCCGAGGCCGATATTGTGCGGAAAGAGGGTCGCGCCGACGACGTTGTTGTTGCCGTGGACGGCGTCGATGCCGAACATCAGCGGCACATGGGTCCCGCCCACGCGCTGCGCCGCGCCTTCGCGGAAGGCCCTGGCGGTGTCGACCCACGGCTTTTGCGGCGACCGGTCAGGCGCGCCCAGCGGCGGTGAGCTGCCGCCGCCCAGGATCGAGCCCAGGGGATAGGTTTTTAGGTCCTCGGGCTTGATCGAACCGATATCGGCCTGGATCAGCTGACCGACCTTCTCCTCGAGGGTCAGCTTGGCCAGCACCGAGTCCACGAACGCTTCGGTCGCCGGATCGACCAGACCCTGGCTCTTGGCGGCGGGCCACTTGGCGGGCTGAGCGGTGGACTTGGCCTTCGAGGGGGCCTTTGAGGGGGCGGTGCTCTCGGCCGACGCCACGCCGGCCAGGAAGGTGGACGCCAAGAGGGCGACGCAAAGGGTCTTGGTGTTCATACTCCCCAACTCTTCTTCATTGGACGACGACGCGCCGTTTCGACAACGTTGTCATACACCTCGCCGGCAATCCAGAGGCGTTCGATGCGTCGAAGCGGAGAAACCCGCTACGGCGACCCAAACCTGAAAAAGGGCGGACCCAAGCGGGCCCGCCCCCTCCAGTTTCAGAGCCGCGACCGTTGAGGCGGATCCAAACGCTGATCCGCCCGTCCGGAGGTCAGCTTATCGGAAAAGACTGAGGATCGCCGAGCTCGACGAATTGGCGATCGACAGCGCCTGCACGCCCAGCTGCTGCTTGGTTTGCAGCGACTGCAGCTTGGCGCTCTCCTTGGCCAGGTCGGCGTCCACCAGGTTGCCGACGCCGGCTTGCAGGCTGTCCTGCAGCTTGCCGACGAAGGTCAGGTGGGTGTCGAGACCCGTCGAGCTGGTGCCCAGCGAAGCCAGCTTGTTGGTGGCCGTCTGCAGCGCCGTGGTGACCGTGGTGATCATGGTCTTGGCGGCGGCGGCCGTCGTGAAGGTCGAGCTGGCCGTCAGGCCCAGACCGGCGAGGGTCAGGGTCTTGGCGTTGACGGTGAAGCCCGAGCCGTCCGAGTTGGCCAGGAAGGTCAGCTTGGTGGTGGTGCCGTCGGCAATGCTGACGCCATTGAACTTGGCGTTCGACGCGGCCTTGGTCACTTGGTCGCGCAGCGACTCGAAGTCCGACTTCAGAGCGTTGAACGAGGCGGTGCTGAGCGAGGTGTCGGACGCGGCCAGCGCCTTTTCCTTCATCTTGCCGAGCAGGTCGGTGATCGTGTCGCCGGCGGCGAGCGCGACGTCAATCGTCGACTGGCCGCGTTGCAGCGAGTCCTTGACGGCGTTCAGGCTGCTCGCAGTGGCCGACTGGTTCTTGGCGGTCGCCCAGATGGCGCCATTGTCCTTGGCGCTGCCGATCTTCTTGCCGGTGCTGATGCGCTGTTGGACGGTGTTCAGTTCAGAACTGGTGGTGTTCAGGTTCTGGAGCGCGATCATCGCGCCCGAGTTCGTGTTGATGCTGTTTAGCGCCATGACGAAACACTCTCTTTGGAGGTTTCCGGTGTCGTTTTGACGACCGGTGGGCGTTTTGCCCACCGCGACAATATGCCGCTGGCGTTGATATAAGGTTCACAGAACGTCGTTGTTCGATTAACGCACTGAGATCAGATTCAGAAATTGAAAAGTATATTTTGACCCTTCCGCCGAAACTACACACATGAGAGTCGACGGTTGGTGTTCTGTTTTGAAACAAGATATCCAAATCTGAATCAATGTTCACGAAGTCATCGGAACGACAAAAGGGCGGGCCCGAAGACCCGCCCTTCTCGACGATGAAATTCGTCGAAGTCCGTCTTAGCGGAACAGGCTCAGGATCGACGACGACGATTGGTTCGCAATCGACAGCGCCTGCACGCCCAGCTGCTGCTTGGTTTGCAGCGACTGCAGCTTGGCGCTTTCCTTGGCCAGGTCGGCGTCCACCAGGTTGCCCACGCCGGCGTCCAGGCTGTCCTGCAGCTTGCCGACGAAGGTCAGGTGGGTGTCGAGACCCGTCGAGCTGGTGCCCAGCGAAGCCAGCTTGTTGGTGGCCGTCTGCAGCGCCGTGGTGACCGTGGTGATCATGGTCTTGGCGGCGGCGGCCGTCGTGAAGGTCGAGCTGGCCGTCAGGCCCAGACCGGCGAGGGTCAGGGTCTTGGCGTTGACGGTGAAGCCCGAGCCGTCCGAGTTGGCCAGGAAGGTCAGCTTGGTGGTGGTGCCGTCGGCAATGCTGACGCCATTAAACTTGGCGTTCGACGCGGCCTTGGTCACCTGGTCGCGCAGCGACTCGAAGTCCGCCTTAAGAGCGTTGAACGAGGCGGTGTTCAGCGAGGTGTCAGAAGCGGCCAGCGCCTTTTCCTTCATCTTGCCGAGCAGGTCGGTGATCGTGTCGCCAGCGGCGAGCGCGACGTCGATCGTCGACTGGCCGCGTTGCAGCGAGTCCTTGACGCCGTTCAGGCTGCTTGCAGTGGCCGATTGATTACGAGCCGTCGCCCAGATGGCGCCATTGTCCTTGGCGCTGGCGATCTTCTTGCCCGTATTGATGCGCTGCTGGACCGTGGTCAGCTCGGCGCTCGTCGAGTTCAGGTTTTGCAGGGCGATCATAGCGCCCGAGTTCGTGTTGATGCTGTTCAGCGCCATAACGAAACAACTCCTATTCGAGGTGTTCCGACGTCATTTTGACCGTCGGCGGGCGTTTTGCCCACGGACAGTATCACCCAACGACCTTTCCACTTCGTTGAGGAAAAAGCCGAGATTGATTAAGATCGAGGACTATTTTGTTAATGATGAAATGAGCAGAAAGTAAAAGAACTCTACGCTAGACATCGGCGATTGTCTCAAAATGGCACACCTAGTCTAGCCCTATAGATTCAATCAAGACTCGGCATCGGCGCAGGAACTATGTGAGCCGCCCACCCCAGGAGTCTCCGCATCGACGCGCGGCGGTCCCCCTCAACGATCGACGGCGTACAGGCGGCGCGAGCGGCACTGGCTGGCCACGGCGCGGATGGTGGACAGGAAGACCAGGCCCCTCCAGAGCCCGGCGAGAAAGCCGAAACAGCGACGCATCACGGGACACTCCTTTTCTGTTCAACGAATTCTGTTCAACGAAGAAAGGGCCGGCCGGCTCCCGCCGCCCCGCTCGCGCAGGGAAGACGGCGCCGGCCGGCCCTGTCGCCGGTTACGGAAATTGGCGTCGTGTCCGGCGCGCGCCGGATCAGCCGTGCAGCTTGATAGCGGTCTCGGCGATCTTGCGGCCCTGGTAGCGGGCGCCGGTCAGCTCGTTCTCGCTGGGCTGACGCGAGCCGTCGCCGCCGGCGATGGTGGTGGCGCCGTAGGGGCTGCCGCCGGTGACTTCGTCCAGGGTCATCTGGCCGGCGTGGCCGTAGTCGAGGCCGACGATGGTCGTGCCGAAGTGCAGCAGGTTGGTGATGATCGAGAACAGCGTCGTCTCCTGGCCGCCGTGCTGGGTGGCGGTCGAGGTGAAGGCCCCGGCGACCTTGCCGTGCAGCGCGCCGCGGGCCCACAGGCCGCCGGCGGCGTCGAAGAAGGCCGCCATCTGCGAGGCCATGCGGCCAAAGCGGGTCGGCGCGCCGACGATGATGGCGTCATAGTCGGCCAGGTCCTCGACCTTGGCGATCGGGGCTTCCTGGTCGAGCTTGAAGTGCGCGCCCTTGGCGATATCCAGCGGCACGGTTTCCGGCACGCGCTTGATGTCGACGCTGGCGCCGGCTTCGCGCGCGCCTTCGGCGACGGCCTTGGCCATCGTCTCGAGGTGGCCGTACGACGAGTAGTAAAGAACCAGAACCTTGGCCATGTCGGCCTCCCTTGGGTTTGAGCGATGGACGAGGCGGAACGCCCCGGTGTTGCGGAAGGTTGTGCGCCGGAAGGCGCTTGCGAAACAGTCGAATAAAATCGTCTATTATGTTCGATAAATTCGAACGAAGAGGCCGTCTTGAACGATCCCGGCGCCCCGACTCTGGACCAGCTGACCGTGCTGCTCGCCGTCGTCGAGACCGGCGGCTTCGCCTCCGCCGCGCGGCGGCTGAACCGGGCCAACTCGGTGATCAGCTACGCCATCGCCAATCTGGAGGCTCAACTGGGCCTCGTCTTGTTCGATCGTGACGCCGCCAAGCGCCCCGTACTGACCGAGGCGGGCAAGGTGGTGGTGGCCCAGGCACGGGTCATCGCCGGCGACGTGGCCAACCTGCGGGCCAAGGCCAAGGGCCTGCTTCAGGGTCTGGAGGCCGAGGTCAATCTGGTGCTGGACGTGATGCTGCCCACCGCCCGCGTGGTCGACGCCTTGCGGGCTTTTCGCGAGACCTTCCCGACCGTGACCCTGCGCCTGCATGTCGAGGGGCTGGGCGCGGTGACCCAGATGGTGCTGGACCGCGCCGCGACCCTGGGCGTGGCGGGACCGCTGGAGGTCGTCCATGGCGGCGACGAGCTGGACTATATCGCCGTCGGCTCGACGGTGCTGATCCCGGTGGCGGCGCCCGACCATCCTCTGGCGCAGGGCCCTAATCCGCCTGGAGCGGGGCGAGGGCACACCCAGCTGGTGCTCACCGACCGCTCGAAACTGACCGAGGGCCGCGACTTCGCCGTCGCCAGCGTCCACACGTGGCGGCTGGCCGACCTGGGGGCCAAGCACCTGCTGCTGAAAGAGGGTTTCGGCTGGGGCAACATGCCCGAACCGATGGTCCGCGACGACCTCGCCGCCGGCCGCCTGAAGCGGCTCGCCATGCCGGATCTGAAGGAGGCGATCTATCCGCTGCATGCGGTCTATCGCACCGACACCCCGCCCGGCCCGGCGACGGCGTTCCTGATCGAGCGGTTCAGGGGGCAGGCGGTTTAAGCCCTCTCCCCTTGCGGGAGAGGGTGGCCCGCGCAGCGGGTCGGGTGAGGGGTCGCACTCTTGCCTAAACCGACAAACAGTTTGCGTGGGGATCTAGGGTTTCCGACGCCTTTGTCGCCCAAGCCGTGGTTCAACATCCACCTCCAGGTTAGACTGCTCAGTATCGGTGCAGGTCCGTCGTCGCGCGGTCATCTGTCGTTAGCGACCGGGGTCAGGGTCGGCCGCTAATCACAATATCGAGCATCTTCGCATCGGACCAGCGCGCGTCTTCCGCGATGGTGCCCCGCGCGGCGTGTAGCGCCCTGGCGAGATCCAGGCGAGCCTGTCGAACGACCACGAGACCGAGCGAGGGGATCACATACAGCCGCTGATCACCCGCCCCCGCCGCCATCACCAGATCCTTGGGCAAGCTCGCCGACGCCGCGCCGATATCCGTCGACGCCGTGGCGGCGTCGACCGTGGTCGAAGCCTTTGGCAGCCACCAGGTCAGACCATAGCCGGGGTTGGCCTTCGAGCCGCGGAACAGGGCGGCGAAGGCTTCTGGATCGACCCGCGCCCGACCGTCGACGACGCCGCGATGCCGAACCAGTTCGCCGAGCTTGGCCCATTCGCGCGCGGTAAGCACCGCGCCTTGCGGCATCAGCGGCTGGCCGTCCGGACCCTTTCGCCAATCGGCGACCTTCAGCCCGATGGGGTCGAGGATGCGGACTTTCAGGTACGCCAGAGGATCGCCGGGACGACCGGCCGCAACCAGCTTGCGGCGCATCAACTCGCCGAACACCTGCATGGGGGCGGGGCCGTATTGGAAACGTTCGCCAGGCGGCAGGTTGAAGGGCGCTTCGACTGCGTCGGCATAGGTTGGCGGTCGCCCGATCTGGCTTGGCGGGCCGGCGGTCATCGAGAGCAACTGGCGGATCGTCGCCTTGGATTTTAGCGGATCGGCCCGCCATTCTGGGAGCGTGTCGGCGACAAGTTCGTCGAGGGCCAGCAGGTGATCCTGCACGGCCGTCGCGGCCATCAGGCCCACGAAGCTCTTGGTCCCGGAATAGAGTTCGTAGGCGGTGTCGGCGGTTCCGCCTGTATAGGCCTCACAGACAAGATTTCCGTCTTTCAGCACCAGAACGCTCAGGCCATCATGCTGGTCGGAGTAGGCCTTGGCGGCCTGGCAGGACGCTGGTGACATGGCCGCCCAAGCTGGGCTGGTCGCGCTGAACAAGAAGATGGTCGCGAACAGGGACAGATGGACGCGAAGCATGTTGGCCTCCTTGTTTGACGCCATATTATCGATAATATCCCCAAAGGGAAGCGGGCCGCCAGGTGGCGATCCGCGCATAGCCGCCGGAGCACCGTAGCCAGATGCCGCCCAGCGCACCCAGGACCAGACCGAACGTCGTCGAACCGCCGACCCAGGATCGATTGATCGCCGATGCTCTGATCGCCGACATTGTAGAGTGGCGTATCGCGCCGGGCGCTTGGCTTCGCGAGCGAGAGGTCGCTCAGCGGTTTGGCGTCTCGCACGCCCCGGTTCGCGAGGCGTTCCGCCATGTCGCTCGGGTGGGGTTCATTCAAATCGTGCCTTGGCGCGGCGCCCACGTCATCGATCTCGACGCGCACGCGGCCATCGAGGTGTTCGAGCTTTGGAAGGCGTTGTTCGGCGTGATCTGCCGCATGGCCGCCCAGGCGTTCAATCCGGCCGATGGACAGGAATTGCTCAAGCGCATCGAGGCCTTCAAGACCATTGTCCGCGAAACGCCCGATACCCTCGCGCACTTGGCGGTCTCGAACAGCATCGGCTCCTTCATCGCCCATCGCAGCGGCGCGCCCATGGCCAGCGAGCTTCTCGACCGCGTGGCGCTGTTCGCGCGCTGGCAGCATCATGTGCTGCGCGTCGACTATCTCGAGAGCATCAAGCCCAGGCCTGGCATCCGGTCGGCCGAACTCTACGAGGCCGTGTGCCATCACATCGTGCGTGGCGAGGCCGACGCCGCCGATAGGGCTGCGCGCGAACTGCTGGCCTTCCTTCAGAAGCATTTCGAACCGGCGCTCGACCAGTTCCTGGCCGAACGCAAGGCCGAGCCGGCAAAGCGCCGCCGCCCGCCGCGCGCCTGACCGCTTGGCGAGCCTCCAGGTAAGGATCCTTGATCACCATGCTCCCGACACGCCGTACGATGGTCGCCGCCTCCCTTGCTTCCCCGCTCGCCGTCGCCGCTCCCGCCGCGACCGTGGCCGCGATCGGGGGCGCGGATGAACTGAAGGCGGCCGAACGGGCTCTGGCGTTCTATGTTGACCAGGGCGTCAAGGCTTCGGGCGGCCCCGGCGATCTGGCGGTGGGCGCGTGGATGGAGGAAGCGCTGAGGGCCAACGGCTTCAAGACCGAGCGCCAGAGCTTCGTCGCTCCTTTTTTCGACGTCAGCGAGGCGAGTCTGACCGTGGGACCCGCGACGGCGACGGTCATTCCCCAAGCGATCGTCGTACCAACGCCGCTCGACGGCGTCGAAGGTCGACTGGTGAACCGCTCGCCCTGGAACGCCGGTCAGCCGGCGGCCGGCGCGATCGTCCTGCTGCAATTGCCGCACGCGCGTTGGTCGAGCGCCGCCGTGGACGCCGTGCGTAAACCGGTCACGGCGGCGATCGCCGCAGGCGCGGCGGCGGTTGTGCTCGTCACGACGGGACCCTCGGGCGAAGCGCTGGCGCTCAACGCCGATGGCGGAAAGCCCATGTTCGAGCGTCCGGTCGCCACGCTGGCGCCCCGGGATGCGGCGCCGTTCTTCAAGGCCGCCGCCGCCGAAACGAGCGCTCGACTGAAAATAACTGGCGCGGGCGGACGGCGGGACACCTTCAACCTGATTGGCCGCCTGGACCGCGGCCACGCCCGCTGGCTGGCGGTCTCGACGCCTCGGTCGGGCTGGTTTACCTGCGCCGGAGAACGCGGCCCGGGCGTGGCGGTCTGGGCGTTGCTCGCCGACTGGGCGGCCAAGGCGAATCTGCCGGTGAACCTCGCCTTCGTGTGCAACAGCGGCCACGAGTACGAGAACCTCGGCGCGACCCATCTCCTGGACGCGGCCGCGCCGCCGCCATCGGCCACGGCCTTCTGGCTGCATCTCGGGGCCAATGTCGCGGCGCGGGATTGGCACGAAGCGGGGCAGCGGATGGAGCCGTTGCCCAGTCCCGATCCGCAGCGATTTCTGCTGGCCACCCCCGAGCTGCTGCCGACCTGCCGCCGCGCCTTCGCGGGTCAGGCCGGGCTGGAAGCGCCCTATCCGCTCAGCAGCGGCGCCGCCGGCGAACTGGCCCATATCGTAGCCGCCGGCTATCCTAAGATCGCGGGCGTCTTTGGCGCGCACCGCTTCCATCATGCCAGAGCCGACGACGCACGATGCGTGGCCGCCGCCCCTGTCGCCGCCGCGGCGAGCGCCTGCCGGGACCTGATCCAAGCCGCGATTTCCCTGGGTTGACCCCTGCCCTAAAGGCGCTGTTGACAATGTCGGCGTCTCTACACATGCTAAATTATCGATAATTTGACCACGTTCCAATGTGGCGAGTCCTAAGGGGGAGTGAGATGTCCGCACGTCGTCGGCTGCTATTTTCCGCGAGCCTGATCGCCTTGGTGACGCCCGGTCTGGCGGGCGCCCGGCAGGTGGCGCCTGTTTCCGAGGTCTCGGCGGTCGGCGAGGTGGTCGTGACGGCGCGGCGTCGGGAAGAACGTCTGGCCGACGTCCCCGCCGCCGCCTCCGTTCTCGACGCCAATGTCCTCGGCGACCGCGGGAGGCCGGCCGGGACGGGCGATCTGCTCGCGGGCCAGCCCAGCGTTCGCTTCAACAATTTGACCTCGGCCGTGACGTCCGAGATTTCGATGCGCGCGTCCTCGACGGCGCGCGCCACCAACGGCGATCCCAGCGTGGGCCTGTACCGCAACGGCGCCTATGTCGGCGGCGGCGGCATCGGCGGACGCAATTTCTCACGCCTGGACCTGTTCGACATCGAGCGGGTGGAGGTGTTGCGCGGCACCCAAGGCGCGCTTTACGGGCGAAACGCGGTCGGCGGCGCCATCAATATCGTCTCGGCCAAGCCCAGCTTCACCGACGGGGGCTGGGCCAGCGCCCGGTACGGCGTCAACAACCAGAGCCTTCAGCTCCAGGGCGCGGTGAACTATGCGGCCACGGACGAGGTCGCCTTCCGGATCGGCGCGGACTACGTCCATCAGGACAAGGGGTTCTTCTACAACCCCAACAACAATGTCTATTTCGACCAGCAGAAGGGTCTTGGGCTACGCGCTCAGGCGCGGTTCGCCAGGGGACCCGCCGACGTCAATCTGACGGTCGAGACTCAGCAGCTGACCACGCCCGCCATTACCTTCCAGGTCTATATCCCGGCCGGCACGCCCGGTTTTCCCGGCGGCTATATCCAGGACAATCGTCGCTATCCCTGGAACCAGGCGCCCAGCGCCAAGCAGAACGTCAACGCCGCCACCCTGAACTCGGACTGGGACCTGGGCTGGGGCAAGCTCAGCGCGAGCTCGATGATCCGCACGCGGGAGTCGTCCTACAGCCTCGACGCGGACGGTTTGGACGCGCCGTCCCTGGCCGCGGCCAAGGCGGCGGGACAGGTCGGGGCCGCTACGCCGGTGGACGTCAACTCGGCCGCCTACGTTTCCGACCGGACCACGACCGCCAGCCAGGACTTCCATCTCAGCGGCGCCGCCGCGGAAGAGCGCCTGAACTGGCTGCTCGGCGTCGAGGCCATGACATTGAAAAGCCGCTACGCGGTGACGATGGGCCGCACGCCGACGCTGACCAATCCTTCGACCGGCAGCTATGCGCCCTCGACGATCAAGTACAACTCGGTCGCCGCCTATGGTTCGCTGGGCTACGACCTGTCCGCGAGGCTTAATCTGGCGGGCGAGCTCCGCTACACCAAGGACGACAAGAGCATTCAAGCGCGGCTCTACGATCGGGCCACGGGCGCGGCCTTGGGCGGCGCGGCGCGCGTCATCGACGCCACGAGCCAGCCGGACAACGCCTCCTACAACCTGACCCTCTCCTACAAGATCGCGGCGGGCGTGCTGGCCTATGGCAAGGTCGGCACAAGCTATCGCGCGGGCGGGTTCAACACCAACCTGGGAGACCCGCGCCAGCCCACGCCGATCCAAGCCTCCTATGACGACGAGACCTCGACCTCCTACGAAGTCGGCCTAAAGGGGTCTCCGAGCCGCGCGGTCTATTTCGCGCTGGCTGGCTACCGCACGAATCTCGACGGCCTGATCGCCCAGATCGACAATGGTTGCGCGATCGGAAACCCGGCCTGCCCGGTCGCCGCCACGACCTTCCTGACCAATGCCGGCAAGGCGACATCCTGGGGCGTCGAAGGCGAGGTCACCGGACGCCTGAGGGTAGCGGGTGGGGACGCCCGCGTCGGTTTGACGGCGTCGCGCCAGGGAGGCGAGGTCAAGTCCGGCCGTTATATCGGCGTCAGCCTGCCCCAGGTGCCTGACTGGCTGGCCTCGGTCGACCTGACCTATCGACATCCTTTAGTCGGCGACAGCACCGCCTTCGCCAACCTGTTCTACAACGCCCAGTGGGGCGGCAGTCAGGAATTGACCAAGACGAGCGTTCCGCTTGAGGACTTCCAGACGATCAACGCGCGCCTCGGCGTGGAGGTCAAAAGCGTCCAGTTGACGGCCTTCGCTACAAATCTGACCAATCGGGTGTTCATCGTTCAGCGGGACGCCTCGATCCGTCGCTATAGTCAACCGCGCGTCTATGGGGTGGAGCTGCGATATCGTTGGTGACGACCCTGTCGTTCGGAGCCCCCCGCTCGACGGCGCAAGGCCGACGGGCAGGGGACTTGCGCCGGACGCGCGGCCATACCCTTGACGGTTTCGGCCTACGCGGCCCTGGGGGCGTCCGCCTCGGTCGACGGCAACCAGACGGTCGCGACGAACCCTCCTTCCACGCGGTTGCCGAAAGCGATCTCACCGCCCTCGGCGGCGACCAGCCCGCGGACAATGGCGAGGCCCAGGCCCGCGCCGCCCGTCGCGCGATCGCGCGACGGGTCAACGCGGCCGAACGGTCGACCCAGCTGCGGGAGTTGCTCCGCCGATACGCCGGGGCCATCGTCCGTGACATCGATCCGCCAGCGCGCGCCTTCGCCGCCAAGCGTCAGGTGGACAGCGCCGGCGTGACGCAGTCCGTTATCGACCAGGTTGCCAAGGATGCGCCGGATCGCGACCGGCGCGACCCGCACCCGCGCCGCGGTCGCAGCGCAGGACACTGACACCGGATCACCCAACTCCTTGTGGATTTCCGCCAGACGGCGCAGTTCCTCGGCGAGATCGAGCGTGCGCCGCTCGCCTTGCGCGCGGGCCTCCGTCCGCGCGAATAACAGGGTGTCGTCGAGCAGCGCCGCCATCTCTTCCAGGTCGCTCGCGGCGCGCTCGCGCTGGTCCGGATCGTCGATGAACTCGGCCCGCAGGCGAAAGCGCGTGATGTAGGTACGCATGTCGTGCGCCACCGCGGCGAGGATGCGGGTGCGTTCACCAATCAGTTCGGCGATCCGCTCCTTCATCTCGTTATAGGCTTCGGCCAACTCGCGCAGTTCGCGCGAACCGGCGACGGCCAAGTCAGGGGAATCCGGCTCGCCCCGGAAGGTGCGGATGTCGCGCGAAAGCCGCACCAGGGGCTGCGTCGTCGCGCGGACCGCCAGCGACAGCGCGATGAGCGCGACGAAACCGCCCAGCCCCAACAGCGCCGCGCGTTGACGCAGCAGCCGACGCACCGGCTCGGAGGGTTGGCTTTCGATCGTCAGTGTCGTGGGACGCTCGCCCGCCAGCGCGATGTGCAGCGCCAGCGGATCGTTGCGCCACCAGCCGGGCCAAGGATTGAGCCGCGTGATGGTCGGGAACCGAGCCACACGGCCCGTCACCGACAGTCGGCGGTCTGGAAGGGCAAGACTGTACGCGCGGCCAATGTCCATGCCCTGCAAGCTTTCCACCGAAGGCGGCGGGGGGGCGTTCTCCACCGTGGCGTGGTAGAAGGCGCCGTCGAACGCCTCGACCGCCGCGGCGCGCCGCGCCGGCGGCAGCGCCTCAACCAGTTCGATCATGGCGCGCATCTGCGCCGCGTCAGGCAGGCCGAGACTTCCGCTCTCGCGCGATCGTCCAGACAAGCCGGTGACCGCGAGCACGGCCAGTTGCAACAGAACGAAACTCGCCACCAGGACCAGGGTGATGCGGAACGCCAGCGTGCCGGGCTGCATGATCAGCCCCGCTCGACGGTCGCGGCCAGACAGTAGCCGCCGCCACGCACCGTCTTGACCAAGGCTCCGCCGGCCGGATGCGCCGCCAGCTTGCGCCGGAGCTTGGCGACCTGCACGTCGATCGCCCGGTCGAACGGCTGGGCGTCGCGACCGCGCGTCCAGTCCAGCAACTGGTCCCGCGACAGCACCCGGCGCGGATGACGCGCGAACGCGACCAAAAGGTCAAACTCGCCCCCCGTCAGATCTACCTCCGCGCCGTCGGGATCGGTCAAGGTGCGGGTCGCCAGGTCCAGGGCGAAGCCGGCGAAGCGCCAGCGCTCCTCAGCCGGTACAAGCGCGACACGGTGGCGATCGCGCGTGCGACGCAGAATGGCGCGGACGCGGGCGACCAGTTCGCGCGGGTTGAATGGCTTGGCCAGGTAGTCATCCGCGCCGATTTCCAGTCCCACGATACGGTCCACGTCGTCGCCGCGCGCCGTCACCATCAGCACGGGCACTTCGCCCTCCGCTTGCAATCGCCTGCAGATCGACAGGCCATCCTCGCCCGGAAGCATGACATCGAGCACGGCGAGATCGATCCGTCGGCGCGCGCGCAACCGGTCGAACGCTTCGCCCGTGAGGCAGAGTTCGGCTTCAAAGCCTTCGCGCCGCAGCAGTCCGGCGACCAGAGGGCCGATCTGGGGATCGTCCTCCACCACGGCGATGACGGTTTGGCTCTCCATGGCCGCACCATGCTCGGAGACGCGCGCCGGCGGAAGGCGCATCGCCAACGGCTTACATTTCTTCACACGCGCTCACGCGCCGCTCGCACGCCGCTTACGTCCCGGCTCCAGATTGCACGACGTCGGACAGCCTTCCGACGCAGATATGGAGTGAACCATGAACAAGCTCGTCACCACCCTCGTCGCCGGCGTCACGCTGGCCGCGAGCGTCGCCGCGCTTCCCGCGGCCGCCCAGACCCACAGCGGTTCGGTCACGGCTCAAGGAGCGTATCGCGGCGGGACGGCCGCGCGCAGCGTCAGCCGCCAGCCGGGCAGCACCGCCGTGACACGCGGCGTCCAAACCAACGCCGGTTACGGAGCGACCACCACGCGCGGCGGCAGTTGGGCCAATGGCGCCTATACGGGCGGCGCGACCCACACCACCAACAGCGGCAAGAGCTTCGGCCGTTCGACCACCGCCACCGCCAATGGCGACGGAACCGGCAGCTATTCGTCCACCGTCACGGGTCCCAACGGCCAAGCCGCGACGGTTTCGGGCTCCGTGAGCCGGACGCCCCCTCAGAAATAACGCTGACGCACTGCGGTCCCGGCCGGCTAGCCCCTTCCCCGGCCTGGGCCGCCCATTCCTTGTTTCAGGAGTTCCGACATGAAGACCCTGTCGTCCTTAGCGCTGCTGGCGGCGGCCATTGTCGTGGTCACGCCCGCGGCGGCGCAAGACGTGATGGCCGCCGACCTTAATCACGACGGCAAGATCACCCGCGCCGAATTCACCGCCTCGCGCCTGGCCAACTTCGCCCGCTTCGACCGCAACGCCGACGGCGTGGTCAGCCAGGCCGATCTTGGGCGCATCGCGCGCTTTCGTCCTCAGGCCGGAGCGACGCTGCAACAGTTCATCGCCGCCGCCGACATCGATCACGATGGCCAGGTAACGCGGGACGAGCTCGCCAGGGCGCCGACGCCGGTGTTTGATCGCGCCGACGCCAATCGTGACGGCGTGGTCGATGGCGCTGAAACGGCCGTGCTGCGCGCTAACTTCGCGCAAATGCGGGGGCGCTGAGATGGACACGCTCCTCACCAATTCGCCGGTGTGGCTGGTCGTCATCCTCACCTTGGTGCTCGTCGAGCTGGTCTGGCGGATGCGCGAGGGTCATGGCTATGACGGACGCTCGGCGCTCACCACCCTGGGGTTGGTCGCCGGCAACATCCCGGCCGCCGCGCTGAACGCGGTCGTGTTGGGCGGGCTCTACACTGCGGCGTGGCGGGTCGCGCCCATCCATCTGCCGCTCGACGACTGGTGGACATGGGTCCTCGGCTTCGTCGCCGTCGAGTTCGCCTATTACGGCTTCCACCGCGCCAGCCACCGCGTGCGTTGGCTATGGGCGAGCCACGCTGTCCACCATTCCTCCGAGCAGATGACGCTGCTGTCCTCCCTGCGCCTCGGCTGGACCAATCTGCTTTCGGCGGGCTGGGCGTTCTATGTGCCGCTGATCCTGATTGGATTCGATCCCAAGCTGGTCGTGCTGCTGCTCACGCTCAATCTGCGCTACCAGTTCTTCCTGCACACCGAGGCGAAGATCTCGCTCGGACCGCTCGAGTGGCTGCTGAACTCGCCATCGCACCATCGCGTCCACCACGGTCGTAACGACGCTTATCTCGACTGCAACTATGGCGGCGTGCTGATCGTGTTCGACCGCTTGTTCGGCACCTTCCGTCCGGAACGCGAGGACGAGCCGGTGGAGTACGGCCTCAAGGGGCGCACGGCGGACGCCAATCCGTTCAAGCTCGTATGGCGCGAATGGGCCGACGTCTTCAGCGCGATGCGCGCGGCGAAAACCGTCGGCGGCGCGATCCGGGTCGCGCTATCGCCGCCAGGCGTTCACCCCCAGGCCGTGATCGCGCCTGCGATTCAGACCCAGCCGCGGGCGCCTGGCGCATTCTAAAAGGAACGGCGCCAGCGCCCGTCAGATCTACGCGGACGCCGGGGATGGACGCCCGCCGAACGCTATTCGGATGCGGCGTTCTCCGGTTCGACAATGATTCCGAGGCCTTGGATCAGTTTCCGCTTCCCAGAGGCCATGGCCGCCAAGTTCGATATGATCTCAGCCGCGACGGGGAGGACTTCGTCGCGCCCTTCAACCGTCCGCGGTCCGCGGACGCGCCTGGATTGCGCAGACCATTCGCCACAAGTCGAACGGCGTCCACGACGGCGAAGGCGTAGCGGCTACGGTAGGGTATGTTGTCGAGCGTAGCGGTGGAGCTATGACGGCAAGATTGAAGCGTCCGGGGCCTAGCCCCCTTACGCGCTTGTCTGCACACTGGAATTTCCAAGACCATCAGCGGCGGGGTTGGTCTCTCCGGAAGGCCGGAGTCTTTCTTTTTCTGCGCCATAGGCGCCCCTACTCCCAGCCGCGCTTGCCGACTGAGGCCATGAGCGCAAGCTAGCGCGATGGACGACCACCTCTTGGATTTCGAGATCCGGCCGGGCCGAATCCGCAGCGACGGACGGCAGACGGTAGGTCGTGGACAGCGCCTCTCGCGCCTTGTTGCCAAGCCTGCACGGACGGCGTCGCGCTCAGGCGGCCAAGGCCCGGCGAGACGTTCAAGCTCACCTGGCCGATGCTCGCGGATTGGCAGAGGTCAGGACGCCGCCAATGCAATGAAGTTTCGCGGCGGCGGCGCCGGGCAGCGCCGCGTCGTCATCAAGACCCGCATGGCGCCCTTGAAGCTCGGGAGCCAGGCGGCCGGCGCGCATCTGCGTTACCTCGTGCGCGATGGCGTCACCCGTGATGGTCAGCCCGCCAACCTCTATGACCGGGACGGCGAAGGCGCTGACGGCGCGGCCTTCACCGCGCGCGGCGCCGGCGACCGTCGCCAGTTCCGGTTCATCGTCGCGCCTGAAGACGGCGCGGACCTTTCGGACATGCGCGCCTTCACCCGCGATCTCATGCAGCAGATGGAAGGCGACCTCGGGACCAAGCTCGATTGGGTGGCGGTCGATCACTTCAACACCGGTCACCCGCATAGCCATGTCGTGGTCCGGGGCAAGGACGAGTTCGGCAACGACCTGATCATCGCCCAGGACTACCTCACCCACGGCCTTCGTCATCGCGCACAGGAACTGGCGACCTTGGAGCTAGGCTTGCAAACCGAGCAGGAGGTCGCCCGCAGGCGCGAAGTCGAGATCACCGCCGAAAGCTTCACGGACATCGACCGCGGCCTTGTCGCCGACATGACCGCGGCGCGCACGATCGACATGCGACCAGCCGCCGGGCAGGTGAGCGCGGATCAAGAGGCGACCTTGCGCCAAGGCCGCCTGAGAACGCTGGAGCGCATGGACCTAGCCGAGCAGGTCTCCCCCGGCGTCTGGCGGCTCGCCGACGATCTGGAGCCGACCTTGCGCGGCCTTGGCGAGCGCGGCGACATCATCCGCGCCATGAGCCGGGCTGTCGGCCGGCGCGGTCGCGAGGCCAACCCCGAGGCGTTCGTCATCGACCAGACCGGCGAGCCTCCGACGCCCAAGGCCGGGCGGGTGATCGACAAGCGCCTAACCGACGAGTTGGGCGATCGTGTCGGCTTGGTGGTCGATGGGATAGATGGTCGAGTCCGTCATGTAGAGGTCGATGGCGACACCGCCGCCGAGATCCGGATCGGCGCCGTCGTCGAGACCGGCGCCAGGCCCGCCAGCCGCCCGGCGGACAGAACTATCGCCAGCCTTGCCGAGGATGGCGTCTATCGTCCCAGCGATCACCGACAGCGGCTGCTCAGCGGCGAGATGAAGCTCCCGCCCGGCGCCAGCGCCGACGATCTCGTCGAGGCACATGTTCGAAGGCTGGAGGCGCTACGTCGGGCCGGTGTGGTGGAGCGCTGGAGTGAGGACGCCTGGAGCATCCCCAAGGACTTCACGGCCCGCGCCGAGGCCTTCGAACAAGGCCGACGGTCGCAGGTCCGCCTGTTGTCCGCGTTCGACCTGGAGAGCCAAATCCGCAGCGATGGCGCGACCTGGCTGGATCGTCAGCTCGTCGGCGAGGGACGGCTTGAAGCCGCACCGCAGGGCTTTGGCGCCGAGGTCGAGCGCGCGCTTGATCGACGGCGGGAGATGCTGGTCCGGCAAGGCCACGCCACGCGCGGCGCCAATGGCGATTGGCGGGCCAAGCCGGACCTCCTCGCGACGCTGGAGCGTCAGGAGATCGGCCGGCGTGGCGAAGCCATGGCCAAGGATAGGTGCTTGCCGTTCCGAATGTCCGAGCCCGGCGAGAATGTGCGCGGCAAGCTGGTCGATAGCGTGCAGATGGCATCGGGCAAGTTCGCGGTGATCGAAGGTCATCTGGACTTCGCTCTCGTGCCGTGGCGGCCGGCGATGGAGCGCTATCGGGGCCAGGACATCGCCGGCACGGTGGAGATGGGTGGCAACATCTCTTGGCAGCTCGGACGCGGCCGAGGCCTCGGCATCTAACGCCCGGCGGGCTCGTCGCCATCGAGCCCAAGCCCGCCCGGTTCGAACGCTTGGTCGGAGAGCGAGGCGCCGCTGCTCAGGCGGCGGTTCAGGGCATGGATGAAGTTGCCATAGCGCTTCTGGCCCAGCGCCCGCGTCGCCGGTTCGTCGGCGGCTGAGACGACGGGCGTCGCGCCAAGCCAGGTGCGGATGAAGATCGCCAGGGCCTCGTTGCCGACTTGGGCTTCGCGTTCCAATCGCTCCATGTGCTTGTTCATCCGGTCCAGCCGGCGCAGCAAGGCCGCCTCGGTGCGCTCGGCGCCGTCCGGCGACATGAACGAGGCCAGGGCCGCCCGAACGATCTCCGACTTGGGCCGGCGGGTGCGGATCGACAGTTGGTCGAGCGCCTTGGCCAGATCAGCCGGCAGATAGACCTTGGTCTCGACCTTCATGCCGCGTCCTCGTCAACGAGGCCCAAGCGCTTGCGCGACAGCCAGGCGCGATGGCGGGCGCGGGTGTAGAGCGACGGCGGTTGAGCGACAGCGATCCGGCCGCCGACATGGCGCCAGTGGTCGGGGCAGACACGCTCAGGGTGGACGCCAAGCGCCTCGATGGCGTCGATGGCTTTCAGGCCGGCGCGGACCTTCACCCAGGTCTTTAGGTCTAGGAGGACTTCGGCGCCGGGGTTGACGAACGGAACTTGGTCGAACGGCTCGCCGGGTCCGACGGCGCGGAGGACCCAGAGCCGCGAGAGGGTCGTGCCGTATTCGCCGGCTTCCCAATGGATCAGGCCGAAGACGGCGCCAGGAGCGAAGGTGACGGCCCGGCGGCGGCGGTCATGGACGATTTCATTGACGGAGCGGCCGAAGCGGACCCAGCGCTGGAAGCGGCCCTCGAGCCAGATCAGTTCAACGGTGGTCGCGGTCGGGGTGGGATCGGGCATGGCGGCGGCTCCTGGCCGCCATTGCGCCGGCTACGCAGCTAGGACCGCAATCCCTCGCGCCCGCCCGTCGAAGAAAGACAGGCTCTGGCGAAGAAAGGGAAAGAACGGAAAGGCGCGGGAAATGTCCTGATCAGCGCCGGCCGCGAAGCAGACCCTTCCGAATTCCGAGAGGGGTGGAGGTCGGTCATTGCTCCCTCTCCCATTGGGAGAGGGTTGGGGAGAGGGGTTACAGCGTCCGACGGAGCGCCGGTACGCCGTCAGCCCTCGTAACCCCTCTCCCTCCCACCGCTTCGCGGCGGGCCCCTCCCTCTCCCTAAAGGAGAGGGAGGCAAAGTCCGCGATGGGTCGGGACCCGAAATTGACACCACGCCGACAACCGGACCTTGGCCGAATGAAGGAGCGTTGGCGGGTCGGTAACCTCAATGTCAGGCTTCGGCTAGGGCGCTTATTTCCGTTCCCGACCCATAGCAGGCCTTCGCTATACATACCCTATGGTCTGCTGCATGTTGAATTTACATGAGTAATAATTCGTGCTTGTCTGGTGCATTGCAGGCTCAGGCCCTGCTTTGGAGCAAGTGCCATGAACCTACAGCGCGGCAAGCCGACAATCAGCAAGCGCTTATCGGTTCTGGCAATCACGGTTCTATCGCTAGCTTGCATAGCTGCTGGCCCTAGCGCCATGGACACCGAGCTTCTCCGTCCGCATCTCGTCGCGATCAACGGAGGGAGGCTGTTGAGTTTCAGCTGCATTGGTAAGGGTTCGCCGACTGTCGTGTTCGAGCAGGGCGGCGACGGCAACATATCAAACTGGCGAAAGGTGCAGCCGGCGATCACGGCCGTCACGCGAACCTGCTTTTATGACCGCGCCGGGTTCGGATACAGCGATCCACCGCCGGGCGAGGTTACGGCCGATGCCGTGACCAACGACCTGCGCGCTGTTCTCGCCGCCAAGGGGATCACCGAGCCCGTTGTGTTGGTCGGCCATTCGATCGGCGGCTTCTACGCCACAGTGTACGCCGATCGCTTCACGCGAGACGTGGCGGGCCTCGTGCTAGTCGATAGTGGTTTCGCAGGTCAGGTCGCCAAGGAAACGCGCGCCGTTGTGGTGCCGAACATCAAACGGCAGGAAGACATCCTCCTGCGCCGCTGCGCGGCCTTGGCGCGCGCGGGTCAGCTGTCGCTTAAGACTCCTCAAGGCTGCTTCGGCTGGGATCCCGACCAGACGCCAGACCAGGCCGCCTACCGCCTGCACGCCGTCACCCGTCCGTATTGGTATGAGGCCGAGCTGTCGCAGTCCGAGAACTATTTTCCGCGCGACGAGCGGGAGAGCGTTTCTAGCCTGCAGGAAATGGCGCTCGCCCGGTCGTTCGGCGACATGCCGATGGTGGTTCTGAGCGCTGAAAGCCCGGGGCGCGACGCCTGGGAGACAGACGAGACCTACGCCGCGTTCGTCGCTCACTGGCATAGCGGCCATCGTCAGCTGGCTGCACGATCTACCGCCGGAATTTGGCAAGACGTGCAGGGCTCGGGGCATTTTATCCAGCGCGACAAGCCGGACGCCGTAATTGGAGCGATCCTTGCGGTCTTGGAGAAGGCGCGAGCGAAGAGAGTCCGCTGACCACCCCGAACGGAAATCCCGAGGGTTCGGTTCTTATTGGCATTGACGACTTTGTCGTCGGCCAGACGGTAATCGTCCCCTCAAGGGCGGCCATGCCGCCGCCTGCGGCGGTGCGCTTTGCGCACCCTTGACCAGCCGATCACCGCCCGGCTTGGGCTCGGCAAGCTGTTTAAGCCTAGCTAGGCGCTTCGCGCCTGCGGCTTAACCGCTAGCTCTCGGACTTGAACCGGACGCCTGAGCCACCCGAGCTAACCTCGCCAGCCCCGAGGAATACCACTCCCGCATCCTCGAAAGCGCGACGGATCGCCTCGACGTTTGCGATGGTGCTGCGCGACGGGCCTATCGGCCCTTCCATGCGCCGAACCGTAGGCAATGACAGCTTCGCGGCTTCGGCGAGCTGCGGCTGACTCCAATCCAGCAGTCCCCGAGCGGCGCGAATCTGACCAGAAGTCAGCACAGAATTATTGTTTTCCGCTCTCATGATCGTTTTGATTTGATCTTATTTCGTCGATGTGATAGCAAAACAATAACCACTGAATCAGGACCTACGCTATGGGCCAGCGTCGAAAGACGGGCGACGGCGCTCGCCTGCCTGCCATCTCACGTCGCGCTGTCATCGGCGCGACCGCCGTTCCGTTCGCGGGGCCTGTGCGGGGACTTTCGGCGCCGGGCGCTGTCGATATCCCCGCATAGTGCGCGGCGTGGGTCGCGGTGGACATGGAGATCACCCGCCTCTGCAATCGGTGGTCCGAGCTGGAAGTCCAGGCCGCCAAGCAGTTCGACTATTTCAATCTGACCGACTCCGAGATCAGCGCCTTGCCGATGGGGCCTGAGATGGATGCCGTGGACGCCGAGTGCCGGCGCCTTGGCGATACCTGCAAGGAGGCCTTGGAGCCTCTGGGCAGGCTGACACCGCGCACGATCGAGGACGCCACGGCCATGCTTGCCATCGCCTATCGCCTGCTGCGTTTGCAGGAGGACATGCCTTGGCCGTTCGTGAACAAGGCCTGGACCTTCCTGTCCAAGGCGCATTGTCCCGGCTGTGGCGCCGCCTACGCCGCCAAAGCGTTGCCGGTTTAAGCGCAATGATTTGGGAGCAAAGCCCCGGATCGCCGCGCGTGACCGGCGGATTCGTTGCAGGTTTGGCCCGCCTGGCGGCTTTGGCCCGACAAAATTCCGCTCTTCGCTTTCTCTTCCCGTTGACGTCCGGGATATCCGGCGAGCCCTCTGAAGCTCTCCGCAGTTCGATACCAGGGACCGCATCGAGTTCATGCCTGCCTTTGACCAGGGACGGTGAGGCCCAAAGCCTGCTGGTGCCAGTTGTGGAGCCAAGCATGGATGCGCCCTCTCCCCCGCCTACGCAGACCTTCACCCCCGCTAACGATGGCCCGCCGATCAGCGAGCAGGGTCAGGCCGCGCTGCTGACCCTGGCGCGGCTGATCGGTCGCCAGATCGCGCGCGAGGAGTTCGCCCGGCGGATGGCGGCGGCCAATGCCGAGACTGAAGACACCCCAGCTTGAAGGGAGTTTCCCGATGACCCGCGTCGCGCTTTACGCCCGCTATTCCGACGACAAGCAGTCGGCGGCCTCGATCGAGGACCAGTTCCGGGTCTGTCAAATCTACGCCGATCGCCAGGACTGGACCGTCGCCGCGCGCTACTCGGATGCGGCGATCTCCGGTTCGACAGTGATCCTGCGTCCGGGGGTCAAGGCGCTGCTGCATGAGGCCATGGCGGGCAAGTTCGATGTGGTCCTGGCCGAGGCCCTGGACCGGCTCAGCCGCGACCAAGAGGACATCGCCGCGCTTTTCAAGCGCCTGCGGTTCGCGGGCGTGCCGATCGTTACCCTGTCGGAGGGTGAGATCAGCGAGCTGCACGTCGGCCTCAAGGGCACGATGAACGCGCTTTTTCTCAAGGAGCTGTCCGCCAAGACCCATCGGGGTCTTCGCGGCCGGGTGGAGGCCGGCAAGGCCAGCGGCAATAAGTGTTATGGCTATGGCGTCGTCCGCGCCTTCGACGCCGCCGGCAAGGTGACGACCGGCGAGCGCGAGATCATCCCCGAGCAGGCCGAAGTGGTCAGGGGCATTTTCCGCGACTATGCGGCCGGTAAGAGCCCGCGCCAGATCGCCTTGGCGCTCAATGCGGCGGGTGTCCCGGCGCCGCGCGGGCGGACTTGGAGTTCGCAGACCATTCGCGGCAAGTGCAACGGCGTCCACGGCATCCTCAACAACCCACTCTATGTCGGTCGCATGATCTGGAACCGGGCCAGGGACCTTCGCGACCCGGACACGGGTGGCGTCAAGCGCCGGGCGAACCCGGAGAGCGAATGGGTCCATGCCGACGTGCCGCACCTGCGGATCGTCGATGACGCCTTGTGGGAGGCCGCCAAGGCCCGTCAGGAGGAGTTCTCGCGCGTTTATGAGCACGCCCTCACAGAGGGCAAGCGCCTGCTGGGCGCGGCGTCGGCGGCGCGGCGCCCGATAAGCCTGCTTTCGGGGCTCGTGGCTTGCGGCGTCTGTGGCGCGGCGATCAGTCGGCGGGGCAATGGTCGGATGGCCTGTATTGGCCACGCCAGCGGCAAGGGCTGCTCGAACAGCACGACAGTCGTCGCCGATCGGTTGGAGGCACGTGTGCTGATGGGCCTGCGAGACCGGTTGCTGACGCCGCAGATCGCGGCCGAGGCCATGCGGTCTTTTATCGAGGAGACCAACCGGCTGAACCACCAGCGCCGGGCTAATGAGGCGGTGGATCGTCAGCGGCTGGAGAAGGCCCGCAAGGCGTACAAGGGCCTGATGACCATGATCGAGCAAGGCGAGTACACGCCGGGCATGGTGGGCCGTCTTCGCGAGTTGGAGAACGAGGTCGCCGCCATCGAGGCGGCCTTGGCCGAAGCCCCTCGCGATGTTCCTGACATTCACCCCAACATCGCCGAGCTATACCGCCGCAAGGTCGAGCGGTTGACCGAAGCGCTCGCCGATCCGCGCCTGTCGCACCGAGGCGGCGACAGCCTTGCGGGGTTTGATCGAGAAGGTCGTCGTCACGCCCACCGGGCGGCGCGGCGAGCATGATGTCCGCTTGCTCGGGGATCTTGAAACGATCCTGGCTTGGGCCGAAGACCGTAAGGCCCTTATGCAAGCCCCGCTGAGGTTGTCCTTTCGCCACGGAGGCGAAGGCGTAGCGGTGAAGGACTGTGAGGGGTCGCGCGGCGACGCCGAGAAACCCCTCATCCGTCGCCTCCGGCGCCACCTTCTCCCGCAAGGGGGAGAAGGACGTCAGCGCTTCCGCGCTACGACCACGACCGGCTGGCCGGCGTACTCGACCGCAGCGTCGCCGGCCGCGTCGAAGTCTGTCGGTTTGGCGCCCGCGCCGATGAAGCGGATCTTGAACACCCGCTTGTCCTGCATCCCGTCGAACTTGCCCGACCGCGCGCCGATCACGACCTGGCCCGTCGCATCGTCATAGCGGATCGGGATGCGGCTGTAGGCCCCGCGCTGATAGGCCATCGACAGGCCGTCGTCCTCGTAGAGCTCGAACTTGCCGTCCTTGCCCGTGTAGATGACCAGGGTGATCGGCGCGTCGGGCTTCTCGCCGATATACTGCTGGACCTCGGTGGTCGGCACGATCGCGCCGGCCTTCACGAACAACGGCATGCGGTTCAGCGGTGCGGCGGCCTGGATGGTCCGGCCGCCCGCATGGGCCTTGCCGGTCTCGAAGTCGTACCAGGTGGTCCCGGCCGGCAGATAGACCGCCCGCGAGCGGGCCTTGAACTCTGTGACCGGCGCGACCAGGAACGACGGACCATAGAGGTACTGGTCGTCGATATTGCGGACCTTCAGGTCCTGCGGGAAGTCCATGACCAGGCCGCGCATGATGCTGCCGTCGCGGTGATACGTCTCGCCCGCCAGAGTCAGGGTGTAGGGCATCAGACGGTAGCGGAGCTTGTTGTACCAGACGAGCGCGTCGTAGACCTCGCTGCCCTCGTCGGCCAGGTTCCAGAGCTCGCGGAACGGCTCCTCGCCATGGCTGCGGAACAGCGGGCTGAAGGCGCCGAACTGGTACCAGCGCAGGTTCAGCTCCTGCCATTCGGGCCAGTGCTTGGGATCCTTGCTGATATAGCGATCCTCGACCGAGAAGCCGCCGATGTCGGTGGTCCAGTTGGGCACGCCGCTCATCGACAGGTTCACGCCCGCCGAGATCTGGTCGCGGAAGTCGTCCCAGCGCGCGACGACATCGCCGCTCCACAGCGCCACGCCCTGGCGCTGGACGCCGCCCCAGCCCGATCGCGAGAAGATGTAGGAGCGCTTGTTGGGGCTGCGCTCATGCTCGCCGTCGAACACACTCTGGGTGTGGATCAGCGGATAGGAATTGAAGAACTCCGCGCCCGGCCCCTTCGCCGTCGGCCCCATGCGCAAGGTGCGCTCAGGGATATCGAGGTTGGAGTGCATGTCCGGCTCGTCGCTGTCCATCCACCAGGCGTCGATGCCGATGCCGCCCAGATTGTCCTTGATCTGGCGCCAGTAGATGTCGCGCGCTTCCTTTGTGTAGGGGTCGTAGAAGGAGTTCAGATAGCCCGGCCCCACCCAGTCCAGCGCGCCCTGCTCGACATTGCGCCGATACATGAAGCCCTTGGCGTCCAGCTCCTTGTAGTTGTCGGTGGTCGGATAGAACTTCGGCCAGATCGAGATCATGAAGTGGGCGTTCAAGCCGTGAACGTCCGACAGCATCTTCTTCGGGTCGGGGAAGCGGGTCTCGTCGAACTTGTGGCTGCCCCAGGCGTCGTCTTTCCAGTAGCGCCAGTCGAGCACGATGTTGTCGAGCGGCACGCCGCGCTTGCGGTATTCCTTCACCACCCCGACCAGCTCGTCCTGGGTGTTGTAGCGCTGGCGGCTCTGCCAGAAGCCATAGGCCCAGCGCGGCAGGGCCTGGGCCTTGCCGGTCAGTTCGCGATAGCCGCTGACCACTTGGTCGAGGCTCTCCCCCGCCACGAAGTAGTAGTCGACCGCGTGGGCGACGTCCGAGGTCAGGGTCAGCGACTTCTGCTCGGCGGCGGGAAGCGGGTTGTTGTGCAGCAGCGCGATGTAGCCGTCGTTCGGCTCCCACTCGACGCGTACCTTGTGCCGGCTTCCGGCCTTCATCGAGGCGGTGAAGTTGTGGAACCACGGGTTCCAGTTCTGCCGCCAGCGATCGATCTTCAGCTGGCCGTCGATCCACAGCTTGGCGTAGCTGGACGAGTACAGCTTGAACTTCTGCAGGCCGCCGACGCCGCCCTCGACCGAGCCCTCCCAGACGACCTTGGCGCCGCGCAGCGGCTTCTTGTCGGGGCCCGTCAGTTCGGCCGGCCACTTGGGCAGGTCGTCCAGGTACTGGTAGTCGATGTCCGGCTCGACGCGCGTCAGCTTCAGTTCGCCGTTGATGTAGTACTTGGCCGTAAAGCCGCCCGGCTTGCCGCTGGCGTCGAAGATCGTCAGGTCGCGCGAGGCCAGGGCGTAGGGCGTCGGGTCGCCAAAGCGGCTGATGCCGTTGTTGTCCCACAGCACCCCGTAGTTGCGGGTCGACAGCACGAACGGGATGGCGATGGCGCGATTGTACTGGGCCAGTTCGACGTCCTGGCCGTTGTAGTTCATCTGGCCGTTCTGGTGCTGGCCCAGCCCGTAGAACCCTTCGTCCGTATTCGGATTAAAGCGCTGGCTGACCGCGTAGAAGCCCTTGCCGTCGATGGTCAGCGGCTTGAAGTTGGAGCGCGCCTGCTCGGTCAAGACCGTCTTGCCGGCCGCGTCCTTGAACGACACCGCGCCGGTGGCCAGAGCCACCTCCGCCGTGGCCTTGCCGGCTTTCAGCACGACCTTGCCGCCGACCTGCTCGACGGTGAAGCCGCTGGTCCTGGGCGTGGCGATGACCTGCAGGCTGGGCGGGACGCTGATCGTCTCGGTCGGCGAGGCGGTGACGCGGATCGCCCGGTCGCTCATCACCTGCAGCCGCACCGTCTTGGCCGGACCCGAGGCGGGCGTCACGACAACGCCGTCGGCGGTCCTCTCAAAGCCGCCGTCCAGGGCCAGGGCCGAGGTCGAGGCCAGGAGGGCCAGCCCGAAGGCCGCCAGGCTCAGCGCGTCCTTCGCCCGACGGCGCATGGCCGCCGCTATCGGTCGAGCCTCTTTGGCGCGCGTCGCGAAACGTGACCTGCCCATCGCTTCCTCTCTTTCGCGGTGCGCTATGCTTGGTAGCGCTACCAGTTATGGGCGAGCATCGCCGGACTCTGGAACGACGGCAAGTCTCCGCAGAGTCGTAGTCCCACACGCGCCGCACGCATTCTGGCTTGGCGCCGCCGGCCTGACCGTGAGACTGGTGCCGCCTGATGGACCAGAGCATCGTGATCGTCGGCGACTGGGGCGGCTCGCGCCTGCGCCTGTGGCTGCGCCAGGGCAAGAGCGTGATCCACCGCCGCGACGGACCGGGCGTGACCGCGCTCACCCAGAGCCCGGAACAGACTTTCCTTGATCTGGTCGGCGACTGGCGCGAGGCGCGGCCCGAGCAGGCGATCCTGTGCGGCATGGTCGGATCGCGCATGGGCTGGACCGAGGCGCCGTACGTCCCCTGCCCGGCCGCGACGGCCGACGTCGCCGCCCGCACCGTCCGGCTCGAAGCCGACGGCCTGCCGGTGCGGATCGTGCCCGGCCTGTCGTGCGTGAACCCGCTGGGCGGTCCGGATGTGATGCGCGGGGAGGAGACCCAGGTCTTCGGGGCGCTGTCGCTGGACGCCGCCTTGCGTTCAGGTCGGCGCCTGCTGGCGCTACCCGGCACGCACAACAAGTGGGCCGTGGTCGAGGACGGCCGGATCGTCACCTTCCTGACCGCGCCGATCGGCGAGGCCTTCGCCCTGCTCAAGGCCCAATCCACCCTGGGCGCGGGCGGCGGAAGCATGGCCGAGGGCTCCGCCGCAGGCTTCGCGCAGGGTCTGGCGCGGATCGCCGAGCACGGCGCCCAACGCCTCCCCCACCTTTTGTTCGAGACCCGCGCGCGCCAGTTACTGGAAGCGATGTCGCCCGCCGATGCGATGGGCTTCCTGTCGGGCCTGCTGATCGGCGCCGACGTGGCCGCAGCGCGGGACTGGTTCGGCCCTCTGCCGGCGGTGACGGTGATCGGCGATGGCCCGTTGGCCACGCTCTACGCTCAAGCCGTCAACGCCGTCGGCGCCGCCGCATCCGTGGTGGATGGCGAGGCTGCGGTGCTGGCGGGTCTTTCGATGATCACACGCCTCCAGGACGCCACGACGTGACCTTCGCCGCCCCGCCTCCCATCGTCGCCATCCTGCGCGGCGTGAAGCCCGACGAGGTCGTCGACATCGCCGCCGCCCTGGTCGGCGCGGGCGTCGGCGCGATCGAGGTTCCGCTGAACTCACCCGACCCGCTGGAGAGCATTCGCCGCCTGTGCGACGCCTTCGGTGACCAGGCGCTGTGCGGCGCGGGCACGGTTCTAACGCCCGAAGCGGTCAACGCGGTGGCGACATCCGGCGGCAAGCTGATCGTCACCCCGAACACCGATACGATCGTCATCGCCCACGCGGTGGCGCTGGGCCTGACGGTGATGCCGGGCTTCGCCACCCCGACCGAAGCGTTCGCGGCGATCAAGGCCGGCGCACGCGCCCTGAAGCTGTTCCCGGCGGGAACCTTCGGCCCCGGTCATCTGAAGGCGGTCAAGGACGTACTGCCGCGCGAGGTGGCCGTCTATGCGGTGGGCGGCGTCGGCGCAGGCAATCTCGACGCATGGCGCAGCGCAGGGGTGGACGGGATCGGCGTCGGCGGCGAGCTCTATCGTCCAGGCGATCGCGCCGCCGACGTCGCAGAGCGCGCCGCCCGCCTTGTGGCGGCCTGGGCGGCCTGAAGCCTACCCATCGGCGAGGAAGCCGCGCACGCAAGCGACCCAGACGGGACTTTATAGCCAAGGTTTAATATTCGGACGCTTTGCCGGGGCCGGACGTTCGCGTAAGGTTCCGAAGATGGCCAAGGGCGAGCACACCCTTCCGGATCAGGTCGAAGGCCTTGATCGCCTCACCGAGCGTGAGCGCGAATGCCTCCGACTCGTCGATCGCCACATGAGCTCCAAGGAAATCGCTCGCGAGCTCGGGCTGTCCAAGCACACCGTCGACTGGCACCTGGACAAGGCCCGTCGTCGCCTGGGCGCGCACGACCGTTACGACGCGGCGCGACGGGTGTTCGATCGGGCGCAGCAGGGGCTTACCCCCCCTCCGATCGCGTCGGGGTCCGATCCGGCGCGGCTAGGCGCTGAGCCATCCTCACGCTCTGCTCGGGGCGTTGAGGAAGGAGCCCCCCGTGACCCCGTCGAGCCCACATTCAGACCTGACCCCGCACCAGAAGGACGCGCTTGGCAAGGCGGCCCATCTGCGCCGCGAGGTGATCAGCTTTCAGCAGGATTGGCCGCGCCTGAACTCGGCCGAGCTGCTGCCGCCGATCACCTGGAGCGAGCTGGAGCGTCAGCTGTCCAGCCTGTCGGCGACGCCGGCTGGGGCGGCGATGGTTCACGATCTGGTGGCGGCCACTCGCAAGCAGGCGTCGTTCAAGCCGAGCGAACTGGTGGTTCGGGAGATCCTGTGTATCGCCAGCGCGGTGATGGACGAGACGTTCCTGTCGGACTTCTCCTCTCCGGACTCGGAGACGGAAGACCCAATCAGCTGAGCCTTCCTCTGCGACTGGCCTTCATCGCGACCGTGATGATCGTAACCGCGTTGGCGTTTGGTTCGATCCTGGCGGGGCTCCACGCGCTGGAAGGTTTGTTCCCCTAATCCCTCGCCCTGGGAGCCGGGCTTCACACCCCACGCATAAACCCTTGCAACGCGCCGACACCGCTCGGCGTGAGGAGACAGCGCATGCTTAAGGAACGTCGCCTGGCGGCCGAGACCGTGGCCGAAGCTCTGTTCGCCGCCGAAAAGGCCATCGACGCCGCCATCACCCACACCGCCGCTCTGGCGGGCCTGATGCCCGCGACCCGCCAGTCCGCCAACCTGTCGGCCATGGTCGGCCAGGAGGCGCTGATGGGGGCAGTCGAGACGATGCAGGCCTTGGCCCTGGCGCGCCAGAACATCGTCGCCACCCACAAGCAGTTGTCGATCGCCCAGCGCGACATCGGCCTGGGGGCGGTCGCCTTCGGCGGCGGCGGCGAAAAGCCGCCGGCCCCGCCGAAGACCGGCCGTCTAGCCGTGGTCGACGCCGCTTAAGTCCAAGCTCCCCTCCGATCCTGTCGGAGGGGAGTTGCAATTCGCTCTGCAGTCTTCACCCTGCCTTCGATGACCTTTGGCGCGCCCTACCAGTGGATCAACCTGCTGGCCCTCGTGATCTCGACAGGAGTCGCGGCTTGGCGCGGTCGCTGGCCCGAACGCGCCGCCGCCGCCGCCATGGCCCTGGCCTGGCTGGCCACCACGGTCCTGCACGATGCGACCCAGCTGTACGGCCCGCAGGTCTTGATCATGGCGATCGATGTCGCGCTGCTGGCCGTGCTGCTCAGCATCGCCCTGACCTCGGACCGCTGGTGGCCGATGTGGGCCGCCGCGTTCCATGGCCTTTCGGTCGTGCTGGCGCTGGCCATGATGGCCGATCCCAAGGTTTGGGCCCGCGCCGGCTTCATCGCCGCCAGCGTCTTTGGCTACCTGACAATGCTGGCGCTGTTCGTGGGCGCGGTCGGCCGCAAGCCGTCCTCGCCTGACGCCGCGTCACGGCTGACAGAGCCCTGATCGCCTGTTTTCCTCCCGCCAACCAAGAGGAGGAACACATGGGCGAAGCCTATATCGTGGCGGCCGCGCGCACGGCCGGCGGACGCAAGGGCGGACGGGTCAGCGGCTGGCATCCGGCCGATCTGGCGGGCGAGGTGCTCAATGCCCTGATCGACCGCAGCGGCGCCGATCCGGCCCTGGTCGAGGACGTGATCATGGGCTGCGTGGGCCAGGTCGGCGAGCAGGCCATCAACATCGCCCGCAACGCCGTGCTGGCCTCCAAGCTGCCCGAGAGCGTGCCGGCCACCTCGGTCGACCGTCAGTGCGGCTCGTCCCAGCAGTCGATCCACTTCGCCGCCGCCACCGTGATGTCGGGCGCGATGGACATCGTCATCGCCGCCGGCGTCGAGAGCATGAGCCGCGTGCCGATGGGGCTGTCGTCCGCCCTGCCCTACAAGAACGGTTTCGGGACCTACAAGAGCCCGCGCATGGAAGAGCGCTATCCGGGCATCCAGTTCAGCCAGTTCGCCGGCGCCGAGATGCTGGCCAAGAAGTACGACCTGTCGCGCGAGCAGCTCGACGCCTTCGCCCTCACCAGCCACCAGCGCGCCATGGCCGCCACCAAGGGCGGCAAGTTCGCCGCCGAGATCGTGCCCATCCAGGTGACCCTGCCCGACGGTTCGGTGGAGACTCACGACAAGGACGAGGGCATTCGCTGGGACGCCACGATGGAGTCGATCGGCGGCGTGAAGCTGCTCAGCGAGGACGGCCGCCTGACCGCCGCTACCTCCAGCCAGATCTGCGACGGCGCGGCGGGCGTGATGATCGTCAACGAGCGCGGCCTGAAGGCCCTGGGCGTCGAGCCCCTGGCCCGCATCCACCACATGACCGTCATCGGCCATGACCCGGTGATCATGCTGGAAGCCCCGATCCCCGCCACCCAGAAGGCGCTGGAGCGGGCCGGCATGAAGATCGACGACATCGACCTGTATGAGGTCAACGAGGCCTTCGCCTCGGTGCCGACCGCCTGGCTGCAGGTGACCGGCGGCGATCCGGACAAGCTGAACGTCAACGGCGGCGCCATCGCCCTGGGCCACCCGCTGGGCGGCTCGGGCGCCAAGCTGATGACGACCCTGGTCCACGCCCTGAAGGACCGCGGCGCGCGCTATGGCCTGCAGACCATGTGCGAAGGCGGCGGCCTGGCGAACGTGACGATCGTCGAGCGGCTGTAAGAAGCCCCGCGCGCCAGCGACAAGCGACGGACGGCGGGGGGCGGCTTGCCTCTACCGTCCGAAGCGGGCGGGCGCGTAGGTCGCCGTGCAGGCGGCGTTGCACTGGGCCCAGCGGGCGCCGCACCCGTCATCGTCGCCGCCGGACTGGCAGAAATAGAGCGTCCTGGAACAGGTCGCCTTGCACAGGGCGACATCGCCGCCGGGCCGCCCGGCAGCCAGCGGGATCGGCGCGGGAAGAACGAAGGTCGGCGTCGTGATCGGCGACTGCAGAACCGGCGCGGGCCTGGGCTTCGGCGTCGCCGGGATCGTCGGCTGGCCGGCCAGGGCCGGCGCGGCCACGGCGATCAGGGTCAGGGCGAGCAGAACGCGACGCATGGTCGGAACTGTAGGCCGGCTGCGGTAAAGGTCCGATTAACCACGTTCTCGGGTCAGTTCAGCGGCGGGCAGTCGGAGTCGCGGTCCATCTGTCCCCCGCAGCGGAGGCCTTCAAAGTCGCGGACCCAGCCCGGAGGGCGCTTGGCGCGCTTGATGCGTACCCACATCACCGGTTCGCGCCGGGTCTTTGGAGCCGGATCCCAGGCGATGTCGGCCAGGTTCGGCTCGATGTCGGGCGCGGCCCAGCCGAGGCGCCCGCCGGCGCGCCACAGGGTCATCCAGCCCTCGCCCTCATAGCCGATGATGTAGACGACATCGCCCTTGGCCAGCTTGTCGGCCTGGCTGTTCGGCTCGCGGACGACACCGCGGGACGGGACGATGTGAAACTCGCGGTCGACCGCTTCGGCCCACTCGTTGGCCCGCAGCGCGCCGATCTTCCGCGCCTTGGGCGAGGGTCGGTCATAGACCGGGGCGGGACGGGTCCATTTCATCCGGCCTGAAAGCCAGCAGCCTTCGCCCGGGCATGCGCCCTTGTCGACGAAGTAGCCCTCAGTCAGCGGGGGCGGAAAGTCCTTGGTGGGCGTCGCGATCGTCGCAGCCTGCAAAGCCATAACCAGCAAACCGACCAGCATCTGAGCGCCCTCCCCAAGCGTCACCGCTTGGGGAGACTGCTACGTCCGGCTCGTCCCTGTCACCCCCGCAGCATCTCGCGGCCGGCCCAGACGCTGTGGGTACCGCTGCTCAGCTTGTGGGGCAGGGCGACCCGGCAGACGACCTCGAAGCGCTTGGCGTCGACGATCAGGCACTCGGACGTTCCCTTGTTCTCGTCGATGATGAAGGTGACCAGATAGCCGTCGTCCTCGTCGACCGCGCCGACCTTGGGCGCGAACGGCGCCTCGCTGGCGTAGCGGCCTTCGGGCAGGGTGATCGACCAGCTCTCGCCGGTCTCCAGGTCGTGCTTGACGAAGCCGTTGAACAGGAACCACCCCGGCCGCGTGGTGGTGGAATAGGCGTAGCGATAGGGCTTGCCGGCGTATTTCTGGTTGAACATGCCGAATTCCAGCACCCGGTCGTCCAGGTGCTTTTCGGTCGTCTCGCCGGTCTTCAGGTTGAAACGCCAGCGGTGCAGCTTGGGCAGGAAGCTGTGCTCGTCCAGATAGGCCATCAGGTGGCCATGGCCGTCGGGGGCGCCTTCCAGCGGGCGCGGGATCGGCTTTTCCTGGAAGTAGCCGTCCAGCACCACCTCGTCGCCGTCCTCGTAAGCGTTCAGCCAGTGCAGCACATAGGTCGGCTCGGCCTCGAACCAGCGGGGCTCGCCGCCCTCGCGCGGCACCAGGGCAAAGCGGCTCGGGACGCCCTTGTGCAGGCGCACGGCGTGGATGTCGCGCGCCATCAGCTCCTGGTCCCAGAACACCGGCAGGTCGTTGAGGATCGCGTACTTCGACGAGAACGCCATGTCGTGCGGCAGGCGCGGACCGGGCAGCGGCACGCCCTGATAGACCTTGCGCTTCCCGTCGGCGCCGACCACGCCATAGTGCATGTAGGGCCAGGCCTTGGAGTAGTTGAAGAACATCAACTCGCCGGTCGCTTCATCGACCTTCGGGTGGGCCGATACGCCCTCCAGCGGCGCCCAGCTGGCGACGCCCAAATTCTCCAGGGTCAGCGGGTCCAGGCGATAGGCCTCGCCGCACTGGTAGAAGGTCGCGATCGCCTCGCCGTTGTGGACGACGATGTCGGTGCTGGCGCTGTCCTTCAACGATCCGTGGGCGCCGAAGCCTGGCCGCTTGGAGACGCCGGGTCCGTCCATCAGCCCGCCCCACAGGCCCTCATTGACCTCCTGCTCGGCCTCGAAGCAACGGGTGCGGACGAAGCGGTTGCGATAGGTCGCCTGACCGCCCTTGAACTCGATCTGGTGGATCATCCCGTCGCCGTCGAACGGGTGGTAGCGGCCGACCGGGTCATGCACCGGGTTTTCGGTGTTGCGCAGATAGACCCCGTCGAGATCCGCCGGGATCGCACCTTCCAGCACCTCCAGGTCCCAGGCGTTGACCTCCTCGTGCTGCGGCGTCCAGGGGCCGGTCATGTAGGGATGGTTGGTCGGCCCCAGCGAGGTCCGCACGGGCGGCAGGCGTTCGACTTTCATGGGCGGATCCTCCGATTTTGGGCGGAGCTTACGGCCAGTCAGTCTTGTTGTGCAAGCTTCCCTTTGGGGCGGGGGAAGGTCGGGTCTCTGGAGAGGCTTGAGATTGCTTACGACCCTAGTCGGTACATTCCTGGCGCAGGATGATTCCGCTGATGCGAAATTTGGATGGTGGAGCTGGGTCGGTGCCCATGCCGGAACATGTCGATGAACAGGCGATCGGCTAGAACTCTGACATGTCGACCGTCACTCGCTCAGCGCTCGCTGGACCATATCCTCCTGAACTCGATCCTAAAGATGCGCCGAAAACTATTTCTAGTTGTATTCACCAAAATATAACCTAAAATACCCCCGATTGCCGGAGGTTGGATATGACCGATACGGTAGTGAGCGAGATCGTGATCGTCGGCGCTCGCCCGTCCGGGTGGCCTCCGACCGGCATCCCCCCGGGCAGCATCGCATTCCAAGACGGCTACTATGGCATCTGGCTGTTCAGGCCGGACGGCTCCATCAATCCCGACTATCCAACCACCACTACCGACCCAAAGATCGAATGGACGATTGATCCCAACACGCCGGAATCGCAGCGACTCATAACGCTGGTCGGCAATGCGCTTGTCCGGTTACAACGCGGCATCCAGGTCATCCCGGACGCCGCTCAGATCAGTCTGAAATCCGGAACTTTGTGGGGCGCGCAGGCCAAGGGAGCCCTGCTGGATATTACTCAGTATCCGATCAAGGTCGTTTATACGGGTGCGATCCCCGGCGCGATCGGCACCCAACACCAGGCCGCCGTCATCCTGGAGACAGCACCGCCTCCGCCGCACTCTCAGCTCTACATAACGCCAGCACTCCTGAACACGGATAGTTATGGCGATCCGGCCCGCTTTCCCAACGACACGGGCATCAATTTCGTGCTTCTGCATGAGATGGCCCACGTCATGACACCCGTCCAGCAACAAACGAACCAAGCCTATCTGGACTACTTTCAACGCACGGGGCAAAGCACGCTAGCTCACTATAACGATTTGGACAGCAAAGGTGAGTTCATTCACCCGGAGCCACGGCGCGTCGAAATGTATGCAAACGACGCGGCGATTACGCTTAGAAATTATCTAAGTATTCCGGTATACATGACGCCGACATACGGACATTAGGGGTGACGATGTTCGCCATCGCGCTCTTCTCCGCCGTCGGCCTGCACATTGTTGCAGCCGACGAGATCATTGACGGCTGCATTCATACGCAAAGCCAATTGGGTCTTGGCTGCATCAGCTTCCTGAGCGCTCAAACGGACATCCCGCAGGGACCGATCGATCTTCTGGTTAATCCAGGTCTAGCCCGGACCGCCGATGGATATTGGCTCCGTTGGCAGCTTCGATCATCCAACGGCAGGCCCATGGCCGTCGAAGGTTTCGAGCGAGCCTCGAAGAACGACGTTCCCAAAGGCTGGAACGTACCGAGTGTGTTCAGAAAGGTCGATGTGTCCGAGACTCTAGCTGGCGAGCATGGCTGCCGAGTTGTGGGCGCGGTGATCGCAGCCGGACGACGCCTAGGCGCCTGGAACTGCGAAAGCGCGCCCGGTACAATCCTAGCGACGCCGGCCCCTGCAGCGACCTATAAGGTCGTAGCGCGCCTTTCGCATCACTATCAGGCAATCGCGGCAACGCCTGTAGAGCATTCTGAGAGCAGCAGGATAACGCTGGTCAGCTTCGATCTGCATAGCCAGACATTTCGAATGCTTGACCTAATCTGGCGCTAGAGCGACTCATCTAGGCGGTATAAGCGCCACAGAAGAGGCTTTGACTTAGAAATTTCTGTAACCACCCGTTCCAGAAATTCATTTCGGCATCATCCGGCACATGAAGCGCGGGATCACGGAGCCAAGTTACCCTACTGCCCCGCACTCACCCGCCAGACGACGTTGCCCACGTCATCGGCCACCAGTAGCGCGCCCGTCGTATCCACCGTGACGCCCACCGGCCGCCCCTGGGCCTTGCCGTCCTTGTCGAGGAAGCCGGTCAGGAAATCCTCGACCCCACCGGCCGGCTTGCCGCCGCTGAACGGGACGAAGATCACCTTGTAGCCGGCCTGTGGATTGCGGTTCCACGAGCCGTGCTGGCCGACGAACACACCGTTCCGGTAGCGGGCCGGGAAGCTGTTCCCGGTGTAGAACGTCAGCCCCAGCGAGGCGGTGTGGGCGCCCAGGGCGTAGTCGGGGACGATGGCGCGTTCGACGAGATCGGGGCGGCGGTCCTTGTCCTTGATGCGCTTGTCGACGTGCTGGCCGAAATAGCTGTAGGGCCAGCCATAGAAGCCGCCCTCGCGGACCGAGGTCATGTAGTCGGGCACCAGATCATTGCCCAGCTCGTCGCGCTCGTTGACCGAGGTCCATAGCTGGCCATTGGCGGGGTTCCACGACAGGCCGACGGGGTTGCGCAGGCCCGAGGCGAAGACCCGCGTCTTGCCTGTCGCCAGGTCGACCTCAAGGATCGCGGCGCGGTCCACCTCGTTTTCCAGGCCGTTCTCGCCGACATTGCTGTTGGAGCCGACGGACGCAAAGAGCTTGGTCCCGTCCGGGCTGGCGATGATGTTCTTGGTCCAGTGGTGGTTGATCGGACCGCCCGGCAGGTCGGCGACCTTGCGCGGTCCGGCCGAGATCGTGGTCGCGCCCTCGGTGTAGGGGAAGGCCACGATGGCGTCGGCATTGGCCACGTAGAGCGTGTTTCCGACCAGGGCCATGCCGAACGGCGAGTGCAGATTGACCAGGAACGGCGTCTTCAGGTCGGCGATGCCGTCGCCGTCCTGGTCGCGCAGCAAGCTGATCCGGTCGGCGCTGGGCACGCCGGCTCCGGCCTTCTTCATCAGAGCGCCCTCGGCCATGGCGCGCAGGCCCTTGGGCTTGTCCTGGCGGGCGGGCTTGTTGCTCTCGGCCACCAGCACGTCGCCGTTGGGCAGGACCAGCATCCAGCGCGGATGGTCCAGGCCCGTCGCGAACGGCTGCACCACAAACCCGGCGGGCGCGCGGGGCTTGGCGTCTTTGGACCAGCCGACGACTTCCGAAACCTTGACCGTCGGCAGCAGGCTGCGGCTGGGCTTGGGCAGGGTCGGATTGGGGCCATAGCCCACCGTCGTGTTCGGCGCGCCCGGGCTCTGGCCGCACGCGGCGAGGGCGGACACCGCCGCGCCGATGATCAAGATTTCGCGAACTCGTCGACGCATCGGCGCTTCTCCCCTTCAGCCTGCGTTCAACGCGCAGGGTCATGATTATGTTCTGAAGGAGAACGATACGGTTTGCCCATGGTGAAGTTCCAGCCCCATTCCCCCCCTGACCGCCGCCGTGTTCTGGCGGCGCTTGTGGCGCTGTCCGCGCCGGGCGCAGCGCTGGCCGCCGTGCGCAAGCCCAAGGCTCCGCCGCCGACGTCCGTCGTCACGGTGCTGGGCGACTCGATCACGGCCGGGCTGGGCCTGGCGGCGGACAGGGCCTTGCCGGCCCGGCTGCAGTCGGCGCTGGAGCAGATGGGCGCGCGTGTGCAGGTGCGCGGTCTCGGTGTTCTGGGCGACACCACGGCCGGAGGCCTGGCCCGCGTGGACCGTGTGCCCGCCGAGACCCGCGTCTGCGTCGTGGCGCTGGGCGGCAACGACCTGTTGCAGGGCGTCGATCCGTCCCGGGCCAAGGGCAATCTGCGGGCGATCATCCAGCACCTGAAGTCGCGCGGCGTGCGGGTGGTGCTGGCGGGGGTGCGAGCCCCCGCCCTGCTGGGCGCGGCCTATGCCCGGCGCTTCAACGCCATCTATCCGGATCTGGCTCGCGAGCAGGACGTCTTCTACGCGCCGGACTTCTTCACCGGCGTGATCGGGGTGTCGCGCTACATGCAGCGCGACGGCATTCATCCCAACGCCGACGGCGCACGGGTCATCGCCGAACGCCTGGCGCCGGTCGTGGCTCAGGCGCTGCGGGGTTAGGGAAAACCTCCGACCTCCCCGGCGAATGCCGGGGTCCAGCTTCATTCGGTGAGTTGGATGTGAAAACGCCCTCCGCCGAGAGCCAGCGAAGGGCGTTGGTGGGCTCGATCTGGGCCCCGGCATTCGCCGGGGAGGTCGGATTTTCTACTCCACGATCGTGCTCTTCGGCGCCGCGTGGTGCTGCCCCCCGAACAGCCGGGCCATCAGCCGCTCAGCGCGGACCTTCAGGCCGTCCATCAGCACGAACACTACGGGGATGTAGAGCAGCGACAGCAGGGTCGAGGTGATCAGGCCGCCGATCACCGCAATGGCCATCGGCGCGCGGAACTCGACCTCGGCGCCCAGGCCGATGGCGGTGGGCAGCATGCCCGCGCCCATGGCCACGGTGGTCATCAGGATCGGACGGGCGCGCTTGTGGGCGGCGTCGATGATCGCCGTGCGCTTGTCCATGCCTTGCTCCTTCATGGCCATGATCGCGTACTCGACCAGCAGGATCGAGTTCTTGGCCGCGATGCCCATCAGCATCAGGATCCCGATCAGGGTCGAGATCGAGAAGCTGGACTTGGCCAGCACCAAGAGGCCGAACGCGCCGCCGATCGCCAGCGGCAGGGCCACCATGATCGTCACCGGGTGGGCGAAGCTGCGGAACAACAGCACCAGCACGACGTACATCAGGAGGATGCCGGTGATCAGCGCGCCCAGGAAGCCGGTGACCATCTCGGCGATGAACTCGGCGTCTCCGGCGGCGACTTCCTTGACGCCGGGCGGCAGGTTCTTGACCGAGGGCAGGGCGTGAACGCGCTGGGCCGCCTCGCCCACCACGATGCCGTCGAGTTCGGCGGTGATGGTGGCGACGCGGGCGCGATCCTGACGCTTGATCTGCGAGGGACCCGCGCCGAAGCGCACGTCAGCGACCGCGTTCAACGGCACAGGACCGTTGGGCGAAGGCACCTTCAGGGTCTGCAGCACGGCGATATCGGCGCGGGCGCTGTCGTTCAGGCGCAGCCGGATCGGCACCTGACGGTCGCCCAGATTGTACTTTGGCAGGTTCTGGTCCACGTCGCCGATGGTGGCCACCCGCACGGCCTGCGAGATCGCCCCGGCCGTGACGCCGGCGCGGGCGGCCTGGTCCGGCTTGGGCGTGACGACGATCTCGGGGCGAGCGATGGCGGCCGTGTTGACCACGTGGGCCAGGCCCGGCACCGAGCGCATCTCGGCCTCGACCTTGCGGGCGGCCGCTTCCAGGGCCGGACCGTTGTCGCTGACGAGGCTCAGGGTGTAGCTGCCGCCATTCGACGGACCGCCACCGCTATTGCTGCCGGCGCCGATCCGCGCGCCGGGAATGGCGGCGAACTGGTCGACCATCTGGCGGCTGAACACCTTCTGGCTGATCCGCTCGCCCTTGTCGGTCAGGTCGGCGGTGACGCTGGCGGTGTTGACCGCGTTGTTCGAACCGACCGCCGCATAGACGCTGACAACCTCCTTGCGGGCGCGCAGTTCGCGGGTAACGCGCTGCACGATGGCGTCGGTCTCGTTCAGCGTGGCGCCGGGCGGCAGCTCGATCGAGAACTCGGCCCGGCCGCGGTCGACCTGCGGCTGGAACTCGAACGGCAGCAGGGTGGCCAGGTAGATCGACAGGCCGAACATCGGCACGCCCATCCACAAGACCTTCCAGCGATTGTTCAGGCCCCAGTTCAGGCTCTTCAGATAGGGACCCATCCACGGCGGGTCTTTGTCCTCATGCTTGGCGTCGGCCTTGAGCATGTAGGCGCCCATCAGCGGCGTCAGCAGGCGGGCCACGACCAGCGAGAACAGCACCGAGATACAGGCGGCCAGGGCGAAGGCCTGGAAGAACTTGCCGATGATGCCCGGCATGAAGCCCACGGGCGCAAACACCGCCACGATGGTGAAGGTGGTGGCCACCACCGCCAGGCCGATCTCGTCGGCCGCCTCCATCGCCGCCGCATAGGGGCTTTTGCCGCCGCGCATGTGGCGGACGATGTTCTCGATCTCGACGATGGCGTCGTCGACGAGGATGCCGACGGTCAGCGACAGGGCCAACAGCGTGATGCCGTTCAGCGACTGGCCCATCGGCGCCAGGATCGCGAAGGTCGGGAACAGCGAGGCCGGAATGGCCACCGCCGCCAGCAGCGTGGCGCGCCAGTCGCGCAGGAACAGCAGCACCACCAGCACGGCCAGGATCGCGCCGACGATCAGGGCTTCCATCGAGGCGAGATAGCTCTCCTCAATGTACTTCACGTTCGAGGTGATTTCCTTGATTTCCAGCTCGGGCCGCGCGGCGTCGAGCTTCTCGATCGCCTTGCGCACCTTCTGGGCGGTCTGGACCTCCGAGGCGCCGCGGCCGCGCACCATGTTGAAGGTCACGACCTCCTGGCCGTCGAAGCGGGCGCGCGAGCGGGGCTCGGCCCAGTGGTCGGTCACCGTACCCAGATCCGCCAGGCGCACCGTACCGCCGGACGACAGGGGCACGCGCGTCTCCCGCAGCTGCTCGATCGAGCCGGCCGCGCCCAGGGTGCGGATGGCGCGTTCGGAGCCCGAGACCGTCACCCGGCCGCCGGGCAGGTCGGCGTTGGACGAGACCAGGGCCTGGCTGACGGCGGCGGCGGTGACGCCGCGCGCGGCCAGGCGGTCGGGATCCAGGGCCACCTCGATCTCGCGATCGACGCCCCCCTGGCGATTGACCTGCCGCACGCCCTTGATGGCCAGCAGCGTGCGGCTGACCTCGTTGTCGACGAACCAGCTGCGCTGCTCCGGCGTCAGGGTGGGCGCCTTGACCACATAGGTGATCAGCCCGCCGCCGGTGACGTCGATGCGGTTGACGATGGGCTCCTGCATGTCCTGGGGCAGCGCGCCCCGCAGGTTGGACATGGCGTTGCGGACATCGTTGGTGACCTGCTCGTGGTCCACCCCGAGCTCGAACTCGATGAAGGTGGTCGAGGCGCCGTCCACGACGGTGGAGTTGATGTGGCGAACCTGGCCCAGGCCCGCGATCGAGTCCTCGATCAGGCGGGTGACCTGGGTCTCCAACTCGCTGGGCGCAGCGCCGGGGCGCACGGCCGTAACGACGACGAACGGGAAGTCGACGTCGGGATTGTTGTTGATCCGCATGCTGCGGAAGCCCGCCAGACCCGCGATGGTCAGCAGCAGGAACAGCAGGATGATCGGGATCGGGTTCTTGATCGACCAGGAGGAGATGTTGCGCATCGGGCGCGTCCTCAGCGGGCGGTCGTGGCGGGCGAAAGCGTCTTCTCGCCGCTGACGCGGACCAGATCGCCTTCACCCAGGAAGCCCGCGCCCTCGACCACCACGCGGTCACCGGCGGTCAGGCCGGCGGCGGCGATGCGGTCGCCGGTCGTGGCCAGGATGGTGATGCGGCGGAAGTGGACCTTCCGGGCCGCGTCGACCACGAACACGCCCGGCTTGTTCTCGCGGTAGAGCACCGACTCGCTGGGCACGACCAGCGCGGGCTGGTCGCCGGCGTCGATCGTGGCGCGGGCGAACATGCCCGGGCGGAAGCCGCCCATGGTGCTCAGTGCGATGCGCGCCGTGCCCAGGCGGCTGGTGGGATTGACCTCGGAGGTCACCAGACGCACCCGGCCGGTCATCTCGCCCACCTTGTCGGAATAGACGCGCGCGGGCATGCCGGCCTTGACGGTGGCGAGGTCGGTTTCGGGAATCTCGGCGTCCAGCTCCAGGCGGCTGTCGCGGACAATGCGGAACAGCTCCGAGCCGGCGCTGACGATCTGGCCCTTGGTCACGCTGCGGCGGCTGATCAGGCCGCTCACCGGGGCGCGGATCGCCGTCTGGGCCACCCGCGCGGCGGTCTCCCCTCGCCCGGCTTCGGCGGCGGCGAGATTGGCGGCGGCGGTCGCCTGGCGGGTTGTGGCCGTGTCGAGCCCGGCTTGCGACAGGTAACCCTTGGCCTGCAGTTCGCGGGCGCGGTTTAGGGCGGCGTTGGCCTCGGCGAGCGTCGCCTTGGCGCTGGCGACACTGGCCTCCTGCTGGCGCAGCTGGGCGGAGATCAGGGTGTCGTTCAGCTTGACCAGCACCTGGCCGGCCTGGACGACCTGGCCTTCCTCGGCGTTGACGGCCAGGGCGGTCAGGCCGCCGGTCTCGGCGCCGACCGGCACCTCTTCCCACGGCGAGATGGTGCCCGTGGCGTTGATCTCGCGGGCGATCGGCTGGCTGGAGACGACGATGACGCTGACCGTGGCCGAGGCGGACGGCGCGGACTTGGGGGCCTTGGACTTCTTGTCGCCCTTGCCATCGCAACCGGCCAGGGCGATCGCGCTGACGCCCAGGACCAAGACCAGCGCGCTCAAACCGGGGCGACGCCCGTTGATCCCGTGCAACACGAACATATCCCCAGCCCAAATTGGAAGCCCGACGGCCTTCTAGCCGAGAAACCCACGGTTGCTCAGTTAATTTGCCGTAAGACGATAAGGCCCCGCTACACGCTGGGCGGCCCGTCCTTCTGGACCGTCTGGGCGCGCAGGAAGGCCGGACGCTCGCGCATCCGCGCCCAATAGGCGGCGACGGCGGGCGGGAAATCGCCGTCCAGCTTCAGGGACTGGGCCAGCAGCAGCGCGTACGCCACCGAGATGTCGGCGCCGGTGAAGCGGTCGGCGGCCACAAAGGCCGAGCGTTCCAGGATCGCCTCCAGCCCTCTCAGCCGCGCCAGGAACCAGCGGGCGTAGTCGCTGGCCACCTGGGGCTGGCGGCGCTCCTCCGGCTCGAGCCGCGTGTAACGCAGCACCAGGGTCTGGGGAAACGTCAGGGTGGCTTCGCCGAACAGCAGGCCGTTCAGATAGGCGCCGTAGCCGGGCTCGTCGGGCCGCACCGACAGCCGCCCCGCGCCGTGGCGCATCGACAGGTACTCGATCATCGCGGACGACTCGGTCATCCGCGTGTCGCCGTCGACCAGCAGCGGGATGGTGCCCAGCGGGTTCTCGTCCAGATACTCGCGCGCCAGGAACCGCGGCGGGAAGGGCAGCAACTTGAGATCGTAGGGCAACTCCAGCTCCTCCAGCGCCCACAGCGGGCGGAAGGAGCGGGCGTCGCGGCAATGCCACAGGGTGATCATGGGGCGCTCCGATGGGGGTCTCCGCCCCCTTTGTCCTGCCGGGTTGGCCTGAAGGCCTAAGATCCGTCAGGGCCACTTGCCGCCTCGTATAACGCTGATACGCTCACCTGAACAACGATAAGTCAGAGGGCGGGACATGACCGGCAGGCTCCCCAAGGCGTGCGTCATCGGCGCGGGCTGCAGCGGCTTCACCACCATCAAGCGGCTGAAGGACTACGGGCTTCCGTACGACTGCTTCGAGATGTCCGACGAGATCGGGGGCAACTGGTACTACAAGAACCCCAACGGCATGTCGGCCTGCTACGAGAGCCTGCATATCGACACCAGCAAGTGGCGGCTGGCGTTCGAGGACTTCCCCGTGCCGCAGGACTGGCCAGACTTTCCGCACCACGCGCAGCTCTTCCAGTACTTCAAAGACTATGTCGACCACTTCGGCCTGCGTCCGACCATCACCTTCAACACCAAGGTGGAAAGCGCCAAGCGCACCGCCGACGGCCTGTGGGCGGTGACCCTGTCGAGCGGCGAGACGCGGCTCTATGACGTGCTGTTCGTCTGCAACGGCCACCACTGGGACCCGCGCGTGCCGGAGTATCCCGGCGAGTTCGACGGTCCCGCCTTCCACGCCCACGCCTATTGCGACCCCTTCGATCCGGTGGACATGCGCGGCAAGAACGTCGTGGTGGTCGGCATGGGCAACTCGGCCATGGACATCGCCAGCGAGCTCTCCCAGCGGCCGATCGCCAAGAACCTCTGGGTCTCGGCCCGCCGCGGGGTCTGGGTGTTCCCGAAGTACCTGAACGGCAAGCCCGCCGATAAGACCGCCCTGCCCGCCTGGATGCCGCGCAAGCTGGGCGTGGCGCTCTCGCGCTCGGTTTTGAAGAAGACCATCGGCCGGATGGAGGACTACGGCCTGCCCAAGCCCGACCACGAGCCCCTGGAGGCCCACCCGTCGGTCTCGGGCGAGTTCCTGACCCGCGCCGGCTGCGGTGACATCAAGTTCAAGCCGGCGATCAAGGCGCTGGAGGGCAAGCGCGTGCGCTTTACCGACGACAGCGTCGAGGACGTCGACGCCATCGTCTTCGCCACCGGCTACAAGATCAGCTTCCCGTTCTTCGACGACCCCGCCCTGCTGCCCGACGCCGATCACCGCCTGCCGCTGTTCAAGCGGATGATGAAGCCGGAGATCCCCAATCTCTTTTATATGGGCCTGGCCCAGCCCCTGCCGACCCTGGTGAACTTCGCCGAGCAGCAGGCCAAGCTGGCGGCCGCCTATCTGGCCGGGACGTACGCGCCGCCGCCGCCGGCCGAAATGGCCCGCATCACCGCCAAGGACGAGCACCGGCACACCGGCCACTTCTATGACTCCGCCCGGCACACCATCCAGGTCGACTTCAACGTCTACTGCGCCGACCTGAAGAAAGAGATCGCCAAGGGCGAGGCCCGAGCGCGGAGCGCGGGCGGGAAACTGCCAGTGCCGGCGCGGGCGGAGGGCCAGGCCTTGGCCGCTGAGTAAAAGGTGTCATCCCGGAAGCGCGCAGCGCTATCCGGGACCCAGGGGCCGGCGGCATTGCGGCCGCCCCTAGGTCCCGGCTCTACGCTACGCTGCGGCCGGGATGACACGCAAAAGGAAGCCCCATGCCCAAGATCACCTTCGACAAGGACACCCGCGCCAAGCTGGTCGGCGGCCTTTCCGACCACCTGAGGACGGAGCTCGATCTGGAGGTGAAGGGCTTCGACGCCGAGTTCCTGCTGGACTTCATCAGCGAGCGCCTGGGCCCCTACTACTACAACCAGGGCCTCCACGACGCCGCCGCCCTGTACCGCGAGAAGCTGGAGGCGATCACCGAGGCGGTGTGGGACATCGAACAGCCGGTGAAACCGTTGTGACAGCCCTCCCCATTCCGACTTCCCCGGCGAACGCCGGGGCCCAGATGAAGGCCGGAACGGCGCCCAGGCTCGCTGCCTCCAAGCCTTATGATCTGGGTCCCGGCGTTCGCCGGGAAGGTCGGACATCTGGGGAGCGCTCGCCAAACGCTTGCATCCCGCCCCCGAGTAGGGCCACGATCATGACGGGGCGTCACGATCGTCCCGAGCCTGAGTCGTTTTCCATGTCGAATATCGCCTACTTCCCCAAGCCCCACATCGACCAGCGACCGGGCAAGCGGGAGCGCACCAAGACCGCCAACCGCCAGGCGATCCTGGACGCGGCGCGCGAGGTGTTCGGCGAACTGGGCTACGACGCGGCCACCGTGCGCGACATCATCCGCCGCACGGGTTTGGCCTCGGGCACCTTCTATAACTACTACAAGTCCAAGGAAGAGGTGTTCGACGCCCTGGCCGACGATGGCGCGCGCCGTTTCCGGCCGCTGCTGCGGGCCGAGTCCGAGAAGGCCACCGACTTCGAGTCGTTCCTGCGCGGCGCAATCCTGGCCTACTTCAACTTCGTGGCCGAAGAGCAGGAGGCTTGGCGCCTGGACCGGCCGCCCGGCGAGCCGCTGCCCCACGCCCGCTCGACCCCCGAGGTCGTGGCCGTGTTCGACGAGGTCCACGAGGCGCTGGCCCGCGTGCTGGAACGCGAGCACGCCCCGCCCGTCGACCTCGACTACCTGGCCACCGCCTGCATCGCGGTCGCCCGCGAGATCGGCGAGAAGATGCTGGAGCGCCGCCCCGTCGACACGCAGGCTGCGGCCAATTTCGCCGTTCAACTGATCCTGGGCGGCCTTCCCGCCCTGCCGAGACTTTAGACGCAACGACAACAAAGCCACCAACGCGTGGGGGGAAACCATGGCATCCGACGCCGCCCAGAAGACGATCCTGAAACTGATCCTGTCCCTGCCCAGTCCCATCCTGCGGGCCATGTCGGGCGGCGGGGTCGTCTACAAGGGCGGGCGCACCCTGGACCCGCGCTTCCAGTTCTTCGCCCATGCGGCCAAGAAGCTGCCGCCGATGACCAGCCTGTCGCCCGCCGACGCGGTCGCCGGCAGCGCCAAGGGCCTGGCCGCCGTACAGGGACCGCTGGAGCCGGGGGTCCGCACCGAGAGCCTGTCGATCGACGGTCCCAACGGCCCGGTGCCCTGCCGCGCCTATCGCCCGCCGCAGACGAACGCCAAGGCCCCGCTGATCGTCTACGCCCACATGGGCGGCGGGGTGATCGGCGATCTGGAGACCTGCCACGCCTTCTGCTCGATCCTGTCCAGCATCTGCAGCACGACGGTGATCTCGGTCGACTACCGCCTGGCGCCGGACCACAAGTTCCCGGCGGGCCTGGAGGACGTGCTGGCGGCCTATCGCTGGGCGCGGGACAACACCGCCCGCTTCGGCGCAGCGGCGGTTCCGCCGGCGATCGGCGGCGACAGCATGGGGGGCAATTTCTCGGCCATCGTCGCCCAGGAGATGAAGCGCACCGGCGAACCCCAGCCGGCCGTCCAGATCCTGATCTATCCGGCCGTGGACGTCGCCAGCGAGACGCCGTCGATGACCACTTATGCCGACGCCTATCCGCTGACCCGCGCCACCATGGACTGGTTCATGGGCCACTATATCGGCGCCGACGCCGACCCGGCCGATCCGCGCCTGTCGCCCGACAAGACCGCCGACCTGACGGGCCTGGCCCCCGCCGTGGTCGCCACCGCCGGCTTCGATCCGCTGGTCGACCAGGGCGAAGGCTACGCCAAGCGCCTGCAGGCGGCCGGCGTGCCGGTCAGCTATCGCTGCTATGACAGCCTGGCCCACGGCTTCACCGCCTTCACCGGCGCGATCCCGGCCGCCGACGAGGCCTGCCGCGAGATCGCCTGGCTGGTGCGCGAGATGATCGAGAAGCAGACGCTGTGATGCGGGCCCTCGTCGTCGAGGACCTCGCGCCGAACTACGCCGGCTGCGCGGTCCGCGAGGTTCCGACGCCGACGCCGGGCCCGGGCGAGGCGCTGGTGCGCGTCCGCGCCGCCAGCGTCAATTTCCCCGACCTCCTGATGACGCGCGGCGAGTATCAGCTGAAGCCGCCCCTGCCCTTCACCCCGGGTCTTGATCTCGCCGGCGAGGTCGTCGCTTTGGGCGAAGGCGTGACGGGCCTCACGATCGGCGACGCCGTCGTGGGCGGCGCGCGGCTGGGCGGCTTCGCCGAATACGCGGTGCTGTCAGCGGGCGCGCTCAAGCCCAAGCCCGCGCACCTGTCCTTCGCCGAAGCCGCCGCGTATGGTGCGGCCTATCTCACCGCCTATGTCGCCCTGGTGCGGCGCGCGCGGCTGGAGCCGGGCGAGTGGGTGCTGGTGCATGGCGCGGCCGGCGGCGTGGGCCTGGCCGCCGTGGACCTCGCCAAGGCGCTCGGGGCCCGCGTGATCGCCGCATCGGCCTCGGACGCCAAGCTGGAGCAAGTGAAGGCGCTCTATTCCCCCGACGCGGTCATCAACGTCACGGACGGTTTCCGAGAGCAGGTGAAGGCGATCACGGGCGGTCACGGCGCCGATGTGATCTACGATCCGGTCGGCGGCGACGTGTTCGACGAGAGCGTGCGCTGCATCGCCTTCGACGGACGCTTGCTGGTGATCGGCTTCACCTCGGGTCGGATTCCCAACGTCTCGGTCAATATGCCGCTGATCAAGGGCTTCTCGGTCATGGGCGTGCGCGCGGGCGAGTACGGCCGTCAGTTCCCCGAGAAGGGCCACCAAAACGCCGACGCGATCTGGACGATGGCCAACGAGGGGACGATCCGCCCCCATGTCCACGCCGAGCTGCCCTTGGATCGCTGGCGCGAGGCGTTCGACCTGCTGGCGGACCGCAAGGTGGTGGGCAAGGCGGTGATCACGCCCTAAGTCCCCTGAACCGACTCAGGTTGACATCCCCGCGACGTTCTTTTATCCACCGCGCCTCACTCGCGAGCCACCCGGCCCGCGTTCAACGTTTATTATTCGGAGCCACGTCGTGAAGCGCACCTTCCAGCCGTCGAAGCTCGTGCGTGCCCGCCGTCACGGCTACCGCGCGCGTATGGCCACCAAGAACGGCCAAAAGGTCGTCGCGCGTCGCCGCGCCAAGGGCCGCAAGCGCCTGACCGCCTAATTCTCTTTCCTCCCTCGGGAGGCGAGACGATGATCAAAGCCGCCTTTTCCACAGACCTGTCTTCAGGTTCTCGCCGGAAAGGCGGCTTTTTTCATGGCTGATCTCAAGTTTGAGCGGTTGCGCAAGCGCCCCGACTTCCTGCTGGCCGCCAAGGCCCCAGCCCTGTCGCGTGGGGCGGTGTTCATCCAGATGCGTCCGCGCGGCGATGACGACCCCACGGTGCGGGTCGGCTTCACCGCCACCAAGAAGATCGGCGGCGCCGTCGAGCGCAACCGCGCCAAGCGCCGCCTGCGCGAGGCCGCCCGGCTGATCCTGCCCCTTCATGCGCGCCCGTCGCATGACTATGTCTTCATCGCGAGGGGCGGCACGGGGACACGCGAATGGGCGCGTTTGCTTGACGATGTCAAAACCGCGCTGATAAGCCTCGCCGCCGACCAAGATCGCGGGGGACCCAAGGTTTCCCGGCGTTCCCCCGGCGCTCTCGACGACGCCGCCTCTTCATCACAGCCCGATCCCACAGTTTCCGGTTAAGCGCTCCATGCAGAACGACAACAAAAACACGCTGATGTTCATCGTCAGCGCGTTCGCGATCCTGATCGGGTACCAGTTCCTCGTCCTGGGTCCGCAGCAGAAGAAGGCCGAAGCCGAGTTCCGCGCCAAGAAGGCTGCCGAACAGCAGCTAGCCGTCAAGTCCGGCGTGACTCTGGACGCCAACGGCAATCCGGCCCCGCTGCGCCTCTCGCGCGACGCCGCCAAGGCGCTGAGCCCGCGCATCACCGTCGACACCCCGTCGCTGTCGGGCTCGATCGCCCTGAAGGGCGCGCGGATCGACGACCTGTTCCTGCGCAAGTACGACGAAACCACCAAGAAGGACTCGCCGCCGGTCGAGCTGTTCCGCCCCGAGGGCGCCGAGCACGCCTGGTTCGCCGATTTCGGCTGGGCCGGCGCCAACCTGCCGGGCCTGCCTGACAGCCGCACCGTCTGGACCGCTGCGCCGGGCCAGGTGCTGCGTCCCAATTCGCCGGTGACCCTCACCTATGACAACGGCCAGGGCCTGGTCTTCACGCGCGTCATCGCCGTCGACGACCAGGCGATGTTCACCGTCACCGATAGCGTCAAGAACAACGGGACCAACGGCCTGCAGCTGGCGCCGTACGCGACCGTGCAGCGCCAGGGCGTCCATGACAGCCTGGGCAAGAACCAGATCGTCCACGAAGGCGCCATCGGCGTCCTGGGCGGCGCGGGCGACCAGAAGCTGGAGATGGCCAAGTACGGCAAGTGGAAGAAGGACAAGCCGCTGCAGTCCTTCGACTCGGTCGGCGGCTGGACCGGCATCACCGACAAGTACTGGCTGGCCGCCCTGATCCCGGGTCAGGACCAAGCCATCAAGGCCCAGTATCGCGTGACCAACGTGGCGGGCACCGACGTCTATGACGTCAACTTCCTGGCTCCGGTTCAGGTGCTGAATCCCGGCGCCACCGTCACCCAGACCACCCGCCTGTTCGCCGGCGCCAAGACCGTGCCGCTGCTGCGCAAGTACGAGTACGGCGCCAATCCCGCGCCCGCGATCTGGGAGTTCTGGAACAAAACCAAGGCGGAAATCCCGCGCTTCGACGACGCCGTCGACTGGGGCATGTTCCGCTTCTTCACGCGGCCGATCTTCAACATCCTGGAGATCTTCTATCACCTGGTCGGCAACTTCGGCCTGGCCATCATGCTGCTGACCGTCGTGCTCAAGCTCGTCCTCTATCCGATGGCGGACAAGAGCTACGAGTCGATGGCCAAGATGAAGAAGATCGCGCCCGAGGTCGAAAAGCTGAAGGCCAAGCACAAGGACGATCCGGCCAAGCAGCAGCAGGAGATGATGGCGCTGTATCAGAAGGAAAAGATCAACCCGATGATGGGTTGTCTGCCGATGCTGATCCAGATCCCGGTCTTCTACTCGCTGTACAAGGTGCTGACCGTCACCATCGAAATGCGCCACGCGCCGTTCTTCGGCTGGATCCAGGACCTGTCGGCGCCGGATCCGACGACGATCTTCAACCTGTTCGGCCTGATCCCCTGGAACCCGGGCACGCTGCCGCTGGTCGGCGCGATGATCGCCCACCTCGGCGTCTGGCCGCTGCTGTACGGGATCACCATGTGGCTGACTACGGCGATGAACCCGCCGGCCGGCGACCCCATCCAGCAGAAGATCTTCCAGTGGTTCCCGGTGATCTTCACCTTCACCCTGTCGGGCTTTGCCGTGGGCCTGGTGATCTACTGGTGCTGGTCGAACGTTCTGACCATCGTCCAGCAGTACATCATCATGCGCCGCTACAAGGTCGAGAACCCGATCGACAAGATCATCGCGCGCCTGCAGGGCAAGACGGCTGGCGCGACCTGATGAGCGAGGAACCGAAGCTCCCCAAGGAACCGCCGGTCCTGCTGCCGGGCGCGGCCGATTTCACGGACGAGCAGATCGAGACCGCGCGCGTGTTCTTCGCCCAGCCGGTGTCGTTCATCATGGGGGCGGTGCGCATGGACGCCATGCCGCCGTCCGACCTGCCCGAGGTGGCCTTCGCCGGCCGCTCGAACGTGGGCAAGTCCAGCCTGATCAACGGGCTGGTGAACCAGAAATACCTGGCCCGCGCCTCGAACGAGCCAGGCCGCACGCGGGAGATCAACTTCTTCCTGCTGGCCGAGAAGGTGCGCCTGGTCGACCTGCCCGGCTATGGCTTCGCGCGGGTCTCGCGCTCGGTCGCCGACAAGTTCCAGGACCTGGGCCGCGCCTACCTGCGCGGCCGCCCGAACCTCAAGCGCGTCTATGTGCTGATCGACGCCCGCCATGGCCTGAAGAAGGTCGACCTGGAGGCGCTGGACGCCCTGGACGTCGCGGCGGTCTCCTACCAGATCGTCCTGACCAAGGCCGACAAGATCAAGCCGGCCGAGGTCGACAAGGTCGTGGCCGAGACCACCAAGGCCATCGCCAAGCGCGCTGCGGCCTTCCCGCGCGTGCTGGCCACGTCGTCGGAAAAGGGCCTGGGCATGCCGGAACTGCGCGCCGAGATCGTGCGGCTCTGCATCGAGGAGTGAGCTAGGTCTCGCGCTTCAACATGGTGTCATCCCGGAAGCCTCGCAGAGGCTATCCGGGACCCAGGGGGTGAAGGAACGCGGTGCGCGCCGCCCCTGGGTCCCGGCTCTCCCCCCGGCTTTCGCCGGGGCTCGGCCGGGATGACACATGTTTTGAGAAGTCGTCTGATCCAAACAGCTTTACTGTCGTCAATTAACCCCACGCTAGGGTTCTCCCGCCAGAACCCCCGCCCTCCTGTTTCCTAGAAAAGTCCGCCCGCCATGAACCGCCACGACCTTAAGACCTGGCCCAAGTACTTCGCCGCCGTCCGTTCCGGCCAGAAGCGCTTCGAGATCCGCCGCAACGACCGCGACTTCGCGGTGGGCGATATCCTGGTCCTGCGCGAGTTCGATCCGGCCACCGACACCTATACCGGCCAGTTCGAAGAGCGGCAGATCACCTTCCTGCTGTCAGAAGAAGACTATGGCGGCGTGATCCACGGCTTCGTGGCGATCGGCTTCGGCGACGTTCCGACCCACCCGACGGCGCCGGCCGAAGGCGCCCTGACCGCACAGGAGCTGGCTGCCTGGCACGAGACCGCCTCGGCCAACGCGTCCCTGCGCGCCCAGGAGGCCCGCAAGGTCTCGGAGAGCTACGCCAAGAGCAATATGAGCGTCGCGGCCGACCGCCATGGCGCGGTGGCCGACGCGGCCGAGGCCGAGGCCAGCTTCCACGCCCAGGCGGCGCGGATCGTCAGCCAGGGCTGAGCCGAACGAAAAAGGCCGCCGGGGTGTCCCCGGCGGCCTTTTTCTTTTCCGAAGACGAGCGCCGATCAGGCGGCTTCGCTGACCTGGGCCGGGAACACGTCTTCCATGCGCAGATAGGTGATCAGACGGTTTTCCATCGAGATGATCGCCTGGATGTAGCGCAGCTCCTCGACACCGACGTCCGGCGCCGGCTGCAGGCTCTCGCGCGGCACGGTGAAGGTTTCCGACACGGCGTCCACCAGGATGCCGGCCAGACGGTCGCGGCACTCGACGACGACGATGACGTGGCGGGTCTCGGGGATCGTGACCCCTAGGCCGAGGCGGTTGCGCAGGTCGATGACCGGCATGATCGCGCCGCGCAGGTTGATGACGCCGCGCATGTAGTTGGGCGCATGCGGGATCGGCGTGGCGGGCGTCCAACCGCGGATTTCCCGCACCGTCTTCACGTCGATGCAGAACTCCTGCTCACCGATGCAGAACGAGATCAGTTCAAGAGCGGGCGCGGCGTTGTCGGTCATCACGGTTCCCCGTTGCGAATGGCTGCCCCGGAGCGGCGATCGACGCGCTTCCGGGCCTGAGCCAGAAGAACCCGCGTCGCGTTTAACAAGCGTTAATTGGTGAACAAAGGGGGCGCGCCGGAATGTCGCGCCCCCTCAATTCGGGTCTCAAACAGGCGGGCTCAGGCCTCGTCGAGGCCTTCGTCGCCCTCGTCGGACAGGCCGAACTCGTACCACATGCCGTTGAGCACGCCGAAGGCGACGGCGAGGCCCAGGCCGAGGATCCAGGTGAAGTACCACATCGGTTTGTTTCCTTCGGATCAGTAGAGGTCGGGATTGACCGCCAG